>NZ_JAAAWN010000099.1 GCF_010500865.1 Alteromonas profundi | reverse complement strand
TGTTTTACATGGCTGTCCGGCATGTGCTCTTTCTGGGTTGAGAAGCCACCGTCGTTTGCTGATTTAGCGTGCTGTGTCACCAGTTGATTGTGATGATAGATGCTGACCACACTGCCACTTGCCTCGATGGTCACCGTGTTGCCTACTAAGGTGTGCGGTACAGAGTAAGCGTGCTTTTGGTACAGCACATGGTAATCCGGCCCCACCTTTGCTCGTTTACTGTCGATGTACTCATACGTAGTGCCAGGCAGTGCCATCAAGGCTGGCTTATCAAGCAGTTCAAATTGCTCACGGCGAGAGCCTGGATGTAAGCGCTGCGGCCGATTATTTAGCTCTTCCATTAACACTTTGATACGTGCGTTAAGGCCCGCTAAGGTGTAAAAACACTCCCGTCGTAATCGCATTAATATCCAGCGTTCAACAATCAGTACCGCATTTTCTGCTTTGGCTTTATCTTTCGGTTTGTAAGGTCTTGCCGGAACGATAGCGCAGCCGTAATGCCGCG
>NZ_JAAAWN010000098.1 GCF_010500865.1 Alteromonas profundi | reverse complement strand
TGTTTGCCCAGCGAAGCTGGCAATCCCGTCAGGTTGGAAGAAACCTGAATCA
Organism: Alteromonas profundi; assembly: GCF_010500865.1. Taxonomy (GTDB): domain Bacteria; phylum Pseudomonadota; class Gammaproteobacteria; order Enterobacterales; family Alteromonadaceae; genus Alteromonas; species Alteromonas profundi. The sequence continues at coordinate 453 of NZ_JAAAWN010000098.1, read as the reverse complement.
CCCTGACTGAGGGGAAGACAATCCGAATGGCAAGGGCGTTGTTGGCTAACGGCAGGGTCTGAAGGAAGCCATAGGAAGTTAGAGGTACACAACGAAAGTGAACCTGATTCGGCAAGGCAGGAGGGTAAGTGTGCAAAATAGCGCGAAGCCCGATACTCGGTCAGTCCTGTTTTGTGTTTGAGGGTGGAATTTCTAACAGGGAGTCAGTGCAGTAACTGGGGAAGCCTGGCACTTAAACTTACCTAGAGTAAGTGGTTAACGTTCAAGGGGAGACTCAAGATGTTAATCGGTGTGAGGTGGCAGATGACGCCGTAGTAGTGAGAAAGGTTCGGCCTGTGAAAGCCAGTAATGGTGTGGAGGGTAAAACCGAACTGACCATCAGCAGTGAGTCTGATGGCGTGCTTATCAGTCAAAAGCGGATAAGGATGGCGAAGGGCGGAAGTACATAGTAAG
>NZ_JAAAWN010000097.1 GCF_010500865.1 Alteromonas profundi | reverse complement strand
TCCTGCTAACCAACGTGTTTTGGTTGTATCAGAGTTTGGATAACGGTGTCTCTTTAACTTACATGGAAGCAAGCCTAGAAACCCAAACTAAAATATCGGAGCAACTGTTCGTTCTAACAAATGCGCATCTCATAGGTAAAAGCGTCAACGAAGTTGATAATATTGTTCCACTGGATATTTATGGCTCTCGACCATTCATAAAAGATGATTGCTTATATTATGGTAGCGTATGCCTAATCGTTGGCACCAATGGCACTATTCAGGGTTTTAAGTAACATGTCTTATAACAAAAAAATTAAGCTCGCCCGCTGCGCGGGCTGGGACGCAAACATGCGGGGCGGCTTCGCCATTATGCCCCACATGCGTGCGCCCCTTATTTAAAAGTTAGGCGTCATTTACTTACAGCATTAAAATGTTGGTTCAGTTGTGACATTCCAGCATCAAGGTTATTTCGCTAGGTAGTTTTTAAAGCTTGCTTTTGTGGTATTTTTTATGGCTTTAGCAACGCGC
>NZ_JAAAWN010000096.1 GCF_010500865.1 Alteromonas profundi | reverse complement strand
CAAAGCTGCGTACTTTCAGTTGTACGCCTAACAAAACGCTGTTGGCACTCCCTCCGGTCGCTGGGACGCTAACACGGGGCCGCTTCGCGATTGTAGCCCCATGTTAGCGCCCCAAAGCTTAGTGTTAGAAGGCGTCAGCCTAAACTGCGTTTGGCTGTATAAAAATATCAATTCAACCGCCCTTACCTGCTGTTTCAAAAATCGCTACGGCTTTAGGTGGTTTTAACTTCGCTGCATCAAATTCAAAGGTCGCGCAATAGGCGATTTATCGCCAAGTTATTAATTCAGTTCAGCAAGCGCCATTGCACTAGGTAGCTCAAATGGCAGCTTACCTCAGTCAAATCAATACCATCTCTGCGCTGTCGTTTTACTTGTTTGTGTTAGTAATCAATCGTATGCTGGCTTTATAAGTTTTTAATTAGGCCAAAGGAACAGGCTCTGCTTCTAACAAAGCGCTTAAGCCACTCCCTTCGGTCGCTGGGACGCCTATACGCGGGGCGGCTTCGCCATTATGCCCCACGCATCTGCGCCCCTTAGCTTAGTGTTAT
>NZ_JAAAWN010000095.1 GCF_010500865.1 Alteromonas profundi | reverse complement strand
GTGCCATCACCCCATTCAATCACCGCACTCGTGATAATATCGTCACCCGGGTCAAGTATGTCACCAAAGGTGTAAATCGCTTCAGCCCCTTCATTGACTTCGATAGGCCCAGTAATACTGCTTACAGGGGCTACATTATTTACTATGACGTCAAAGGTTTCGGTATCAGACTCACCCGCCTCATCGGTCACGGTAATTGACACGGTTTGCACGGATGCACCATCGGCAAACACCTTCGACACATCAAAGCTCGTCGACGTTGTAGCAAAGGACTCATCAACGCTACCGTCATTATCCCAGTCGATATCTACGGTATAGCCTGCAGCTCCATTGTCCTCACCGTCAGTGAAGTTAATGGTGCGGGTAAAGGTATCGCCTTCATCAATTATAGCATTAGCCTGTGCAGCTACATCCACCGTATCCGCTGGCGCATTGACACTCACCGCCTGCGTAGCGACATCGCTGAACGTACCGTCTTCATCTTCGAGACTTACCCTGATAGTAAAGTCACCGACTGTGGTATATGTGTGCGACACATCGCCCACACTGCTGTAGGTTTC
>NZ_JAAAWN010000094.1 GCF_010500865.1 Alteromonas profundi | reverse complement strand
CCTTTCAGCGCTTTTTCGATAACAAGCAATTCAAGTCAAGTAGAGTAAAAAGTACGTCTTTCGACTTCTCAGTTACTCAATTTTGATTGATTACTATTAATATCAGCTTTCCAAATTGTTAAAGAACTATCGTGCAAAATCATGACGCTTTTTGTCATGACTTTTGCGCAAGGAGGACCTACATTACTCTCAAGAGTAGTGCGTGAGCTCCTTTAGAGTAAAAAACCCTAATCAATGCTTACTGAAACAGTAAATATTCATTAGGATTTATTGTCCATTTCGACATATTTTGTAGCTTCAAACTACAACCAATTCACCATGAAGGAAATTGGTAGGCTTGGGCAGACTTGAACTGCCGACCTCACCCTTATCAGGGGTGCGCTCTAACCAGCTGAGCTACAAGCCTTCAGTTTACTGCGCCTATGATTAATAAACTCAGTTTCAAGCAGATGGTGGAGCTAAGCAGGATCGAACTGCTGACCTCCTGCGTGCAAGGCAGGCGCTCTCCCAGCTGAGCTATAGCCCCATAAGCTTATGTCGTTCTTTATTTTCTAGACAAGACTATCTGTG
>NZ_JAAAWN010000093.1 GCF_010500865.1 Alteromonas profundi | reverse complement strand
CTGAGGGATCCCCACGAATTTAATTTCATGCACATCCGGCCCAGGCCCCGTCTACTATAGAGCTGTACCATTTGAGTGCAGCTTTCCACTGTCGCATAGTGAATCGTATTCGGCAAGCGACAGCCCTGAGGCCGAGGTAGTGGAATGACAGCACGCTTCTGGTTTCGGTATTGGCTTGGAAGCGCCGATGTTTGTTTGACGAGACGAGCACCATACCCAATAATATAGCCACTAGTGACGCTAACGTGGTCAGCAATACTAGTGTTGTTAGACGCTGCTTTTTAACACTTTTGTTTTGTTCATAGCCAAGCCCGAATTTGGTACTTTTCATGTCTCTAAAGCCTTCTTCAATCTGCATGCGCTGGCGATAAATAGCAACGACCTGTTTCGATAAGCTTCGGTGAGACGCCAGTGATGTGGCTAATAGCCACGGGTCTTTCGCCCCTTGCGCATGCACTTTTGAGCGCTTTGAGGCTTTGCGTGTACCATCTGGATTTGAAGCATGTCGTCCTTTAGATTTCTGTTTAAACAGAACTAGCGTGCAGGTAAAGGGGTTGCTCCTTACTATTT
>NZ_JAAAWN010000092.1 GCF_010500865.1 Alteromonas profundi | reverse complement strand
CCTTGCGCATGCACTTTTGAGCGCTTTGAGGCTTTGCGTGTACCATCTGGATTTGAAGCATGTCGTCCTTTAGATTTCTGTTTAAACAGAACTAGCGTGCAGGTAAAGGGGTTGCTCCTTACTATTTGGCTGTTATCTAAACGCTTCGGTCGACAGGTTGCTTGTGCGTAAAGATGACGAATACATTGCCACGTATTTCCTCTATCAAGCGAGTAAAAATGTGGCTTGCGGATACGCCCAACAATGTCCCATCCTAGCGCCTTAACCTCTCTAAACCAAGGCGATTTATACCCTGCGTCGGTGACGATAATGGGCTGACAGTGAGAAGGTAATATCGCGTGCAACGTCTTCAAGAAGGTCTTGTGCGTAGCCGGTTTCTCTTTCGTCTTGTTGCAGTGCACTTCTTGATACAGTGTGATGGGCCTACCTTTTAAAGATATTGCTGCGCGTAAAAGAAAATGCGCTTTACGGTCATCTAAATCTGACCAATCGATTGAGATAACAGGGCGTGAAGTGCTACCACAAAATAGTTGGCCGATAGATGCATAGATAAGGGGTGTTTCACTTAATA
>NZ_JAAAWN010000091.1 GCF_010500865.1 Alteromonas profundi | reverse complement strand
TTTGCTGATGGTGATAGCTCGCCAGTTATTAGCTTGATAGTGACAGATGAAGATGGCACGTATACGGCGGCAAGCCTTGGCGTTGCAGTGAACGACGTAGCCCCATCTATAACTGTAAGTGGCGCAAATGAGACAGACGAGGGCAGCGTCTATACACTAACGCTGGCTGACTTGGTAGACCCCGGTGATGATCCTGTCACCGAATATCTCATTGACTGGGGTGATGGTTCAGCGGTGCAGTCGGTTACTGAGCTAGGTGATGTTACGCACACCTTCGCAGATGGTAACAGCAGTGCCACTATCAGTGTGCAGATCGTGAATGACGAAGGCACGTTTGATGGTGGGACCGTCGATGTCACCATCAACAATGTAGCGCCGACATTAGCACTCTCGGGCGCGTCGACCAGTATCCAAAACACCGCGTATACCTTGAACCTTGGAGCAATTATCGACCCAGGTGACGATACCATTGTTGCGAATGGAATTACCGTGTATTGGGGCGATGGCACCACTGAAACCTACAGCAGTGTGGGCGATGTGTCGCACACATATACCACAGTCGGTGACTTTACTATCAGGGTAAGTCTCGAAGATGAAGACGGTACGTTCAGCGATGTCGCTACGCAGGCGGTGAGTGTCA
>NZ_JAAAWN010000090.1 GCF_010500865.1 Alteromonas profundi | reverse complement strand
TGAGCGTGCGTTGAATGCGAGACCCAGAAAATGTCTCGGATTTAAGCAGCCTGCTCTAGTATTCAAACAGTTAAGAGACGCAGCTTAATTTAACGAGTGGTGCACTTCGGGGTTGAATCCGCGGGTATCGGAGTGACTCTAGGGTAAGGTTCTTATTGCGATAGTACGGCTTGCGCAGTTTCGAATAGACATCACGAACAGTAAATGTCATACCTAACTGTTTACGCATCTCAAGTACCTGTTGAGCTATAGCTAAATTAGGGTCCTCCAGCCCAAATACTTTTTTCGCATGTGATTCTAGGTAGTTAGCCCAACTTATTGCCATTTTCAAACTAGACAGGGAGATCTCAGTAACTAAAGGAGACGTTTGTTTTGGTGTAATTTGAGATAAAAACTCACACACAAGTGCGACTGAGGGGACTAACCCGGTGTATTTACCGATATGACTTTCCATCGGACTTCCAACATATTTGCTTGCTTTTAGCTCTATGTTTTTTTTAAACCTGTCAAACAATGGCTGAGCTGCGTATTTCGGTGAATCCGAACGGTCGTTTCGGTTTTATCCGATCACTTTTTCTTCTTCTTTTTCGTCCTTGCCAGTTTTACCTTAAGTGATCGGATTGGTCTAGTTTTCTCATCGATTCTCCAG
>NZ_JAAAWN010000009.1 GCF_010500865.1 Alteromonas profundi | reverse complement strand
GTTTAGTCACTACTTCAAGATAGCCAATGCGAGCAGGGCATTTAAGCAAATAGCGAGCTGGCTAAGGCGCCGCTTGCGCAGCATCCAACTTAAGTTATGGAAGAAGGCGAGCCGCCTCCATCGCTGGTTAAGACAGCATGGTTATAAAGGTAAGTTCGCTCACATCAACATGACGAGTTGGTGCAGTGCGCGAAGTCCCTTAGCAAGCTACGCGATGCCAAACAGTTGGTTCGATGAACTCGGACTAATGAACTTGGAAAATGTTGCAACGGGATATGTGTTCAGCAATTACGCTAAATAGCTATGTACATGAGCCGTATACGAGGCCCGTATGTACGGTTCTGTGAGAGGGATGAGGCGGTAACGCCTCACCCTACTCGATATGTCAAATTTTCGTAAAATAGACGTCACCGATAAACACACAATACTAGGTAATACATGAGCGCAGAAAGCGGTAAGCGACTAAACAAGTACATTAGTGACACCGGATTATGCTCTCGCCGAGAAGCCGACAAGCTAATAGAGCAAAAACGGGTTACCGTGAACAATAAACCGCCCGAGTTGGGTACCAAAATTGGCCCTAACGACGAAGTGCGGGTAGACGGGAAGCGCGTGAACGCCGTGGCAAAGGATAAGTCCGATCGTGTTTACATCGTCTATAACAAACCAATCGGCATTACGTGTACTACCGAGCGTCATGTAAGAGGCAACATCATTGACGCCATAAAACATAAACAGCGCATTTTTCCAATAGGTCGTTTAGATAAACCCTCGGAAGGGTTAATCCTGTTAACCAGCGATGGTGACATCGTGAATAAAATTTTACGCGCTGAGAATGCTCACGATAAAGAATACGAAGTCACTGTTAACCAACCTATTAGCGAGCGTTTTTTACAACGTATGGCGCGCGGTGTGCCTATTCTTGGCACGGTAACAAAGCCATGTACAGTAAAGGCGAGAGGAAAGTTTTCCTTTACCATAATTTTAACCCAGGGCCTAAACCGCCAAATTCGTCGTATGTGTGAATTTTTAGGCTATGAAGTAACCAAGCTTAAGCGCACCCGTATTATGCATTTGTCGCTAGATAAATTACCCCCTGGTCAGTGGCGAAACCTCACAGAAAAAGAGTTATCTACGCTAAACGAAGCCGTGAGAACATCTTCTAAGACGGCTACAATAGACGAAACGAGCGCATTAAATAAAAACCCAGCGGTGCAAACACAACCGGCGAAGGAAAAGCTGTCTTTACAGCGCAGAGGGAAAGGTCATCAAGGTACTAATAAATTTAGCAAAAAGTGACAATATTACATTTAGTTACATTTAAATAAAGTAAGCATCTTGTGTGCCCCACGGATTTATTTTATTGCTAATAACAGGTGAAGTGTAAGGGTAAAAAGTGATATTGGAAAAAGCGCCAGGCATAGATTGTTTAGCAAATATGATTTATGCTTTCGAGTAAATTTAACGCGCAAATATTGCCACCACACTATACTTACTATCCATGGAATGAAACGTTGTAAGCGCTGATAAATAGGAACCTTGAGTTGAAAACGGCCGTAGTACATTATAACGAGGAAGCAAGGTTACGCGTTCTGCGTCGCTTAAACATATTAGATACGCCTAGCGAAGAGCGTTTTGATAGGATTACGCGCCTTGCGGCGCAATTGTTTAACTGTGAGCACGCTGGAATTAGTTTTTTCGATGCGAAGCGTCAGTGGTTTAAATCGCAAGTTAATATTACCACCACAGAAATCCCACACGTTGAGGCTATTTTCCCGCATATTTTTGAATGTGACGATGTGTGCATTATAGAAGATGCGCAGCGTAATCCAGAGGTTTTTCATAACCCATTTGTAATAGATGCCCCTTATATTCGCTTTTACGCGGGTATCAATATTGTTATTGATGGTCAGACAGTGGGCGCCTTAAGTGTATTCGATCCTGCCCCAAGCACGATAAACGAGGCGCAAAAATCCAGTTTACGGGATTTAGCTAAATTAGTAGAAAGCGAGCTAAAAAATGCTGAACTGACAAAGTTATCGTCTGAATTGCAATACAACCAGTCTCGCTTAGAAGAAGGGCAAAAGCTCACTCATTTACGCAGCGATATACTTGAAAAAATCGTCCAGTTTAAATCTCTTTCCTCGGTGTTAGACGACATGGTGCATGCCATTGAAGTTGAATACTTACACCAAAAATGCGCCATATTGTTATTAGAGGGCAACCACCTGCGTTTAGGCGCAGCGCCCTCGCTACCTGATTTCTATAATGAAGCGATAGATGGGCTTGAGATTGGTATAGGGAAGGGGTCATGTGGCACCACGGCCTTTACTAATGAACGCACGATTGTCGAAGATATTTCATGTCACCCTTATTGGGCCGCGTGGCGAGATATTGCCCTAAATGCAAGCTTACGTGCGTGCTGGTCACAGCCTATTCAAGGTGCTAACGGTGAGGTTTTAGGTACTTTCGCTATTTATCATGAACAACCCGCTATTCCGACCCGTGACGAACTTGTGCGCATCCAGCAACTCGCGCATATGGCGAGCATTGCTATTGAGCGCGAAAGGGCGAATGAAATTATATGGCGTCAAGCCAATTTTGATGGCCTCACAGAACTGCCTAACCGTAGCTTAATGGAAGCGCATTTAAAGCAAGCTATTTACGCTGCCGAGCGCACCAAAACTAAAGTCGTCGTGATGTTTTTAGATCTCGATAACTTTAAAGATATCAACGATACCCTAGGCCATGATACCGGCGACGAACTGCTTGTTGAATGCGCCAGACGAATAGAAGCGTGTCTAGGCGACAACGCTAAAGTGTCAAGGCTTGGCGGCGATGAGTTTGTGGTCGTTCTAGATAACCTTACTGAGTTTACCAGCGTCGAAAAAGTGGTTCAAAAAATGCTGGCCACATTATCTGAACCTTATTCGCTAAAAAGAGATAAGGTTCATACCTCTGCCAGCATCGGTATTACTGTTTATCCTGACGATGCAAAAGATATTACCAGTTTGCTCAAAAATGCCGATCAAGCGATGTACGGCGCCAAAGCGCTGGGGAAAAATAGTTTTCACTACTATACCAAAAGCATGCGCGACAAAGCGTTAAAGCGAATGACGTTATTAAAGGACTTGCGCTATGCTATTGGTCACCAGCAATTGTTTGTAGAGTATCAACCTATCGTTGATTTAGCCACGTCGAAGATAACCAAAGCGGAAGCATTAGTACGCTGGCAACATCCTAAGGACGGGCTTATTCGTCCTGATGAGTTTATCCCTATTTCCGAAGAGTCAGGGCTAATTGTCGATATTAGCAATTGGGTATTCCGCCAAGTTTGCGCAGATGTAGTCCACTGGCGCAAACAGTATTCAGCCGATTTGCAAATTAGTATTAACACTTCTCCAGTTCATTATGCTGATCAAGACTCGTGTATTACTAATTGGATCGACTATATGGAATCGCATCAGGTTCCAGCAGAAGCTATCTTATTAGAAATTACCGAAGGCCTTCTGATGTCGGGCGACGATAGCGTATCAAACAAACTGTTCCATTTTAAAAAGAATGGGGTAGGGATAGCATTAGACGACTTTGGTACCGGCTATTCTTCTATCTCTTATCTTAAAAAGTATCCTACCGACTACTTAAAAATAGACAAAGGGTTTGTTCAGTCAGTCACTGAAGTCACTAACGATAAAGTGTTGTGCGAAGCCATTATTGTAATGGCACAAAAGCTAGGGATTAATGTAGTGGCCGAAGGTATTGAAACAAAAGGTCAGTATGACATGCTTAAAAACATGGGCTGTCAATTTGGTCAAGGGTATTTATTTTCTAAGCCTTTAGGTAAGCAAGCGTTTAACGCGCTGTTGTCTCAGCAATAATGTGTAATGGGGCTTGCCCAACGGTTTGAACTGGCGATGATGCACGGCCTACACTAATAGGAAATGTAGGCCGACGTGCTAATTGTTACAGCAAAGACGATGAATAAGTATACGGTTGAGACGACAAATAACACTTAGCTATCTGCCATTAACGACACCCATTTATTCTTCAGACTGTGATTCATCATCGTCTGTGTGCGTCATACGGGGTTTACGCTTGATGGGGGCCATACCAATATCTTGCCCCGTCATGGTATCTACACGCTTAACTTTCTTTGCCGCTTGATTTGACGGGCCGTTATGCTTTTCGCCATTTTTTGCTTTATTGTCTTTAGGCTTTAATTTTGCGGGCTTTAAGCCTTTAAACTGCGCCGGATGAGCGCTATGCGCTTCACAAGCTAGTGCGTATTGCAGGTGCTCTTTTAAGGCGGTAAAGCTTTTCCAATCTCGTGGCCCTATTAATGAAAAGGCCTCGCCCTTTTGCCCTGCACGCCCTGTGCGGCCAATACGATGGATATATTCATCGGCATTTTTGGGTAAATCAAAGTTTATCACCAAGCCAACTTTGGAAAGATCTAGACCCCGAGAAGCCACATCTGTGGTCACTAACACTGAATACTGACCACGAGCGAATTCGCTCATAATGGCAGCGCGTTTGTTTTGGGGTAAATCGCCCCGTAGTGCGATGGCTTCTAAATTATCTTCGTTTAATAAGGCGGTTAGCCTATCGGTATCTTCTCGTGTGGCGGTAAATACAATAGCTTGGTTATAACTACGCTGCTTAATTTCATGGCAAAGTAGCGTGTCTTTGTGGGCTACATTATCGGCGAAGTAGCATTGCTGATTTATGTCGCCATGTTCTGCTGTGGCGCTGCCAACGCTAACCCGAACAGCAGACTTGGTTAGTTTGCCCGTCATATGATTAAGCTCAACGCTATCTAATGTGGCAGAAAACAACATAGTTTGACGTTTTCTGTGGTTGGCAAACTCATTAATCATTGATAGCTGGGGAGCGAAACCTAAATCCAACATACGATCCGCTTCATCAAATATCAGCAGTTCTAAACCATTTAAGAACACACTTTTATCACCAAGATGATCGGCAATACGTCCAGCGGTGCCGACAATAATGTGTGGGTTGCGTCTTAATGCCTTCACTTGATCATTATAGTTTTCGCCGCCTACTACTAAAGAGCAGCTTAAATTTAACCCCGTACAAAGCGTTTTAGCTTCAATGAAAACCTGTTTGGCAAGTTCACGGGTAGGGGCAAGAATTAACGCACGGGGATCTTGGCGGCTTAACGCTTTTTGTGACATCAAACGGTTTATAGCCGGCACGAGAAACGCAAAGGTTTTACCTGACCCTGTTTTAGATGACGCAATGATATCTTTACCTTGAAGGGCAGGTAATATGGTTCTTTCCTGGATCTCAGTCAACTCGGTAATATTTTTATTTTCGAGTTTGGTAATGATTTTATGATGAACGGGTAAGTCGGTAACTAACAAGATAGGGCCTCGTGATTAATAGCAAGCGCTATTATCCCTTAAACCTCGTTATTATGAAAGCGCGGTATCGCTTACCGCGCCTATATCCTATTACACCACCATTTCAGCAACCGTTTCAGGCACAATAAGTTTACCTTTGGTTTTCTGTTTAATCTCTTCTACAGACACCCCTGGCGCACGCTCTCGCAGAATAAAGGCGCCGTCAGATACTTCAAGTACCGCTAAATCGGTTATAATTCGGGTAATACAATTCACGCCCGTTAGCGGTAAAGTGCACGCGTCTAGCAACTTAGAATTTCCATGTTTATCGGTGTGGGTCATAGTAACGATAATATTCTTAGCCCCCGCTACAAGGTCCATTGCGCCGCCCATACCCTTAACAAGTTTGCCCGGAATCATCCAAGAAGCAATATTGCCATTTACATCCACTTCAAAGGCACCGAGCACGGTGAAATCTACATGACCACCTCTGATCATGGCAAAACTTTCAGCCGAATCAAAAATAGATGCCCCTGTAATCGCCGTTACCGTTTCTTTACCCGCATTTATCATATCAGGGTCAAGTTCCGCTTCTGTGGGATAGCGTCCCATGCCCAGAAGGCCATTTTCAGACTGCAACATAACGCTAATGTCATCGGGTACGTAATTAGCCGCAAGGGTAGGTATGCCGATACCTAAATTAACATAATCGCCATCCTTAAACTCTTGCGCCACTCGCATAGCAATTTGGTCTCTTGTTAACGCCATTATACATTCTCCTTTGCCACGACCCGACGCTCAATTCGTTTTTCAAATGTCCCCTTGATGACACGGTTTACATAAATACCTGGGGTATGTATTTCGCTCGGTGCAATCTCGCCAGGCTCAACAATTTCCTCCGCTTCAACCACGGTTATTTTGCCTGCTGTCGCGGCCATTGGATTAAAATTTTGCGCTGTGTGGCGATAAACACAATTACCAAAACGGTCGGCCTTCCATGCTTTAACAATAGCGAAGTCACCGGTTATCGATTCTTCTAAAATGTACGGTCTATCGTTAAATACCTTAACTTCTTTGCCTTCGCCTACTGGCGTACCATAACCGGTAGCTGTGTAGAAGGCAGGTATACCTGCGCCACCCGCTCGCATTTTTTCAGCAAGTGTACCTTGCGGGGTAAGCTCCACCTCAAGCTCACCGTTTAACAGCTGCCTTTCAAACAACGCATTTTCACCCACATAGGATGACACCATTTTTCTAATTTGCTTATCTTCGAGTAAAATACCTAAACCAAAACCATCCACACCGCAGTTATTCGATACTATGGTTAATTCCTTCACCGCCATGGTTTTTATATGTGAAATGAGCCCCTCTGGGATACCACATAGCCCAAAACCGCCCGCAATAATGGTCATACCATCCTCTAAACCCTGTAAGGCGCTCGCGTAATCTGTTACTACCTTGTCGAAACCCGACATAACATCTTCTCCGATCCACTTTTATTGTTAATAAAAAGTATCGCCAATGTAACTTGTTATGTAAAATTGAATTTAGTATGCAACTAATAAGTTTTATTTATTAATAATGAATATCTCGTACCGCCATCTCCAAGTGTTTATTCATATTGCCCACTCGGCGACGTTTGCAGAAGCTGCATTAAAGCTTCATATCACTCAGCCTGCGCTTTCCTCATCGATACAAAAAATGGAAGAACAATTAGGCGGAAAGCTGTTTTCAAGAAGCACTCGGCGGGTAGAGTTAACCCGTGAAGGGGAGGCACTATTGCCCAATGCTATCCGGATTATGCGGGATTGGGAGGAGACTTTTGGTGACATTCAAAATTTATTTGCGATGGCGAAAGGGCGTCTAACAATTGCGGCTATGCCGTCTTTTGCTGAAAGCTATCTACCCACACTACTATCTCGTTACCACACTATGGCACCAAATATAAATTTGCGCATTCTTGATGTTGTAATGGAACAGGTAATCAATGATGTGAGCAATGGCCGCGCGGAAATAGGGTTCACTTTTGAGCCTCAGCGTAAAGACGGCTTAACCTTTGAAGCGCTGTTTGACGATGAGTTCATGCTCGTCGTCAATCCCGCTCATCCGCTTGCTAAAAAGCACTCTATCGACTGGGCTTCTTGCATCGCCTATCCGTTTGTAATGATGAATAGAGGCTCGGCAGTACGACAATGGACTGAACGGCAACTTGAACACTATGGCGAGCCGATTATTGTGGCTGAGACTGGGCAGTTAGCTACGCTGGGCCAATTAATTAACCAAGGGCTGGGCATTTCTATTATGCCGTCGCTTTGTCGTTCACATATGGAAAATATTGGTTTGGTGTGTATGTCGTTTAACGATGATATTTTGATGAAGCGAGTGGGAATTGTAAAGCAATCAAAACGGGATCTATCGGTCGCTGCCCAGAAGCTATGGGAAGAAGCCTTGGCTCGCCCCCTCTGATCAAAATAACTTGATAGAGAGGAAGAGCCCTGCTTATCAAATACGAATTGGTTCACAGGTGTAACAGAGATAGGGGTTTAAGGCTTGCGCCAGCGGGCTTTAACGCCCCGCGTATCTATATGAATGAATGCGCCTCTATGAGATTTTGGCCCGTATACGCCAAGACCACCGATAAGGCCTTTATATACGCTTCGTTTATTTAACTCGCTTATCATTTTGGCCATCACATCGGCGTCTTTTATCGTGTGGTTTCCATCCCCGTTCAAATCATCCATGCGGTAATTTCCGTCGTTGTCTACAAAAATATCTGCGGCGTCACCATATACGTGTCGGCTAAATTTAACGTTACCAATAGCACGGTTATATTGCGGGGTACGGTAACCGCTCATAACTACCATGTTATCCACGGGTATATCATTTAAATTCAATTCGCGCCGAAGCATTTCAAGTTTCAGCATTAAGGGGCTACGTAGATAAACAAACTTAGGGAAACGCGTACCTTGTTTGCTGGTAAATTCCTTTAATTTAAAATGGGGAGACAAGTTAAGTTCCATATTGTCTTCATTAACTTCAATAAACCCTTCTGGCTCTATATACATATCCTTATTCTTAATTTCACTTTCTTTAGGGTAGGGGCCAATGTGATAGTACTTAAGTCGGCCACCCTCAACTTCATCTGCGGGGGTCATAATAAAGGCGTTAATCACCATTTCGACGTTCCCTTTGTCATCCCGTACTTCTAAACGCTTTTCCCCGGGGTTCTGTGGTGCAGTCCAATTCCATGTGCCTTTTTCAGCATGGGCTACCGACTGGTTATCAGCGAACAGTGCATACTGGGTGTTGGGCTGGGGGTAAATAACCTCTAGCTCAGTGGTTTCCCCCGGTAGCACAAACATTGAAAATACGCGATAAGGCGAAACAATATCGCCAATTTTCATGTTAATACCCGCGTCAGGTAACGCTGAATAGTTTTCAACAATCACTGGTTCGTGTGGGGCTGGGCTCACTTGGTTTCGCTTATCTGGGTGTGATACCTGGGTATTTTTGACCCCTTGAAGTTTGTCTTGCCCGTGACAGGCACCGACCACGCTAAGGCCTGCGCCAAACACCATTACCTTTATAAACGTTGAAAGCACGTTGGGTTTCGCGTTAAAAAAGAAACCTTTTGCAGTTAATCTATGGGTTAGGGAGCGTTTCATAATGCCGTCCTTATCGTTATAGCGATGCCACTTGAGCGATAGAATTGAGTTCTGCTTCGTCACGTTGGTATATATCGTCGCGAAAGTTTATTTTCCCCTTTTCGTCAGCCCAAGCTGTCCAATAGACCAGATGGATTGGTAGTGGGTCATCCAAATGAAAGGTTTTTGACTTTTGCATTTCACGGGCCATGCTTACCTGTTTAACTAGGCTACTTCCACGTTGGATCTCAGCGATAATTTCAACCAGAGAAAAGGGGTCTTCAAGTCGGATGCACCCATGGGAGGCAGCCCGCATGGGCTGATTAAACCAACCCTGATTAGGCGTATCGTGGACGTACACCGCATGGGGATTGGGAAATAGATACTTTACTTTTCCTAAAGGGTTGTTGTCGTTCGGAAGCTTTACTAAAAAGTGCTCGAATTCATAAGGTTTAATAGACGCCCAGTCAATGGTTGAAGGATCGATAAGTTCATCATCCACAAAACTGTTTTTTCGGATAACAATATTATTTTTCGTAAGATAGTCAGGATCGGCAGCAACTTTAGGCGCTATTTCCCTCGTAGCAATAGAAAGCGGTATACGCCACTCTGGATTAACCACAAACTTTTCTATTTTGTCGCTAAAAGAAGGGGTTTTCCAACTCGGTCGTCCTACAACAACCCCTTTGCTTGCTTTCACTTCGCCATTATCAATAAAACGCAGGCGGTATTCAGGAATGTTTACCAGCACAAAAGATTCACCAAGCTTAGATTTAAAATCTTGAATACGCGCAATATTTAACGCCAGTTTGTCACGCTTTTGTGCTGCACTAATATTCATCGCCGCTAACGTTTTTGTGCCCACCACACCATCAACTTTTAGGCCATGACGACGTTGAAAATCTTTCACTACTTTTTCAACCTCAGACGTGTATTCACATACTGCTTGCGTGTTTTCGTTAGTAACATTACAGCTGTTTACTAGTTCGGGGTATTCAAATAGAAGACGCGTGATAATTTTCGTCACTGCTTCTCCTTTATCCCCTTTGCGAAAAGCCCCCTCAAGGAAGATGGGCTGCCAGCCACCTTTTGCAGCGATGTTTGCATAACGCAACTTCGCTTCTCGAAGTTGCGCTATATGGCTTTCAATATGGGCGTATTGATAAGAGGAAATGGCGGATTGTGCTTGTGAGGCCAGCGAGGTTGCTGCTGGTGATGAGGCAGTAGGATCGGCATTGGCCCCCAACATTGGCAAGCTCAGGCCGGCAGCCATCATAACGTTTTTTGCTAACTTCGATAGCGAGGTGCGTTTAATTGTTTCATTCTTAGGCAGCGTGTAAGCGCTAAGATTTTCAAACATTTTTTGCATCTTATCCATGGCTCATAATCCTTATCAGTCTTGATACTAACGAGGGAGCAAAACTGGTGCCAGCGCAATAACAAAAAATAAGCTATTGAAATTATTGCATTATTTAAGTTTGCACCAATAAAAGAGCGGACGAGAAAAAACCACTAATGTGTAGCATTTAGCACAGGGCGGTAATTTTGAAATGTGAAAAATGAACAGCGAAAGGCGCAAAAATTACAAAACTTATGGAAAGAAGCCTCCTCTAAGTATTTGAATTAATGACACAGATGAAGGCTATAGATATATTTAAGAGGAGATAGAGAACGCCTTTTATAGGTGTACGAAGGGGCGAAGAAAAAGCGTTACCACTTCTTCTTAGGAGCAAACAACTCATCTAGTTCGTCCCGTTCTTCCTCTTGCTTTTTCGCTCGGTCTTTAGCGTTAACATTTTTAAGGTTACTTTGAATTTCCTCTAACCATTCGTTTATTGACGCTAAACGCCCTTGAGCGTATTCGTCTTTTTGTGCCTGGTTTTCTAATGCCGTTTTCGCTTTCTCATAGTACTGTCTTGCCGAACCTAACATATTTGTTTGGTGCGCCGAACGACCGCGCTTAATTAAGGTTTCAACATTTACCTTTATTTGTAAGCGTTCTAATTGTTTTTCTTCTTCAATAAAGGTTTTAGAATCTATTTTTCCGCGACTATGCTCTGAGCGAAGCAAGACACGTAGCTTCTTCACGGCCTGTATGTATTGAATAATTTGCTTGTCGTTGTCTGGAAGTACGAATTCGTTTATTTGGCCCGTATTGTCAGTCGCATCATTACTTTGTTGCTCTAAATCGCTAATGCGCTGTTTTATTTCTGGTGTACTGTTTAGTTCGTAAATTACTTTTAGCGCATTTAACACACGGTTGTGCAAAATCTTTGTGAGTCGAGGAGAGGTGGGGATATTCGCCGCCGCCATAATAACGATTTCAGCTTCTTCTACAATGGCCCGTTGTTTTGCAAGTTCAGCACGTCGTTCAGCGTTTATTTTTTCACGCTGTTGCTGTATCGCGTTAATAAAAATTGCTGCGATAAGTAATACGACTATGAGAATTATTATTGTCACGTACATGCGCGTAGTTCCATTTATAACTGAGTTTATTTCATCTACCTAATACCGCGAGCTATCCGCACGCTGCGATTGGCCAATATTACGGTATTTTTACTTCAAATACACTTCCACCTAGACATCCTCCATTAGAAAGAGAAATGCTACCTCGTTCATCGCCCTGCGAATGTGCATCGGCAATAAGACGAGCAAAGAATAAACCTAACCCAGTGCGGCCTTGGCTTAGCTGAAAGTCTGCCAAATCTTCATGGCTTTTTTCTAACATGGCGGGCGGATAACCGCTCCCATCGTCTTCAATTTTTATGCTTAAAATATCGCCCTCAGTAATGGCACTTATATGAATTTTTGCCGTACCATAACGAAGCGCGTTTACCAGTACATCGTTAACTAACAAATAGATAAGTTCTCTGTCTAAATACCAACTAAGTTCAGGTGCTACACAAACCGTAACGTCAATCCGTTTTTGTTCAACGTAGAGTCGATTTGAATCAACCACATCAGACAGTAAATCTGCCACAAAACATTCGTCAACATTAATCGGCAAGCGCTCTAATTCGGCGCGATAAAGCGAAAGAATTTGAACTAAATTTGTATTAAGCCGCGACGCTTCATAATGCACGTTAGCTACTTGCTCACGGGCCTCACTATTGTGGGAAGGCAATTCGCGGGCAAGATTTTCGATTGACTGTATAAGTAGAAAAAGTGAATTTTTCATATCGTGGACAGCAGCAGCCAGTACCGAAGAAAAGTCTACCGGTGAACTGAGTTTATTTTTTACAGTCATTTTTCTATGAGCCTTGCATTTTTATTAGTGGGGCATAGCAATATACGAGAGATATTGTAAGTCCTCTAAATAAAACAAATACTTGGTATCTTATAAGAGGTTAGTATCACTTATTTCGCCACTAAATGCCCACTATTTTCACGATTATTATGGCCTTTTTGTAATAGCAGGTAGCAAAAATCAGTGGTTTTGGTTATAACGGTAGGGGTATAGTAGTGGGCTAACAACGAGGAACGGTGTTTTACATGAAATTACAACAGTTACGGTACATAGTTGAAGTACTCAATAATAATTTGAATGTCTCTGCTACGGCAGAAAGCTTATATACTTCACAGCCAGGTATCAGCAAGCAAGTTCGTATGTTAGAAGATGAACTAGGCGTTCAAATTTTTGGCCGTAGCGGAAAACACCTCACCCATGTAACTGATGCCGGGCAAGACGTTATCAATATTTCTCGCGAAATTTTAGCAAAAGTGGAAAGCATTAAAGCGGTAGCACGTGAGCATACGTTACCCGACCAAGGTAAACTTAATATTGCCACTACCCATACGCAGGCCCGCTATGCATTGCCTGATGTCATTCAAGGGTTTATGACAAAGTACCCTAAAGTTTCACTGCATATGCATCAAGGCACTCCTTCGCAAATTAGTGACTTAGCAGCAAAAGGCGAAGCTGATTTTGCTATAGCCACCGAAGCGCTTCACCTATACAACGACCTTGTAATGCTTCCATGCTATCACTGGAACCGCAGTGTTATCGTTAATAAAGACCACCCACTGTCTAAAAAGGGAAAAATTGATATTAGCGATATCGCCAAATATCCATTGGTTACTTATGTGTTTGGTTTTACCGGGCGCTCTGAACTCGATCATGCCTTTGAACGGGCTAACTTAACGCCAAAAATTGTTTTTACCGCTACGGATGCTGATGTTATTAAAACTTACGTACGCTTAGGCGTGGGAATAGGCGTTATTGCGTCGATGGCAGTGAATGAAGAACTTGATGACGATTTGGTAAAAATAGACGCTAGCCATCTTTTTGAATACAGCACGACAAAAATAGGCTTTCGTAAGGGCTCATTTCTGCGTAGCTACATGTTTGATTTTATTGAGCGGTTTGCGCCTCACTTAACAAAAGATAAGGTTGAGAAGGCAATGATGCTCAAAAATAACGACGAAGTAGAAAGAATGTTCAAGGGCGTAACCTTGCCAGTGAAGTAGCAAAACGTCACCGTGTTTTGCACGTTATTAAGCATTAAATACAAGGACGGCTTGCCCGTCCTTGTTCACATCTAACATTCGATAATGTTTACCGCTAACCCCCCGCGGGCAGTTTCTTTATATTTTGTCTTCATATCGTTACCGGTATCGCGCATGGTTTTTATTACTTTATCTAAAGATACTTTGTGCTCACCGGTACCGCGTAACGCTAAACGCGAAGCATTAATTGCTTTTATTGCCCCCATCGCATTTCGCTCAATGCAAGGCACTTGAACAAGACCGCCCACCGGATCGCAGGTTAGCCCTAAATTGTGTTCCATGCCAATTTCAGCTGCGTTTTCAACCGCTAATACAGTTCCCCCCATAATTTCAGCAAGGGCACCCGCGGCCATTGAGCAGGCAACACCAACTTCGCCTTGACACCCCACCTCAGCACCTGAAATGGACGCGTTTTCTTTATAAAGAATACCAATTGCACCAGCGGTTAACAGGAACCGGCTTGCAACTTCTTCATCTACAGGGCGGATAAACTTATCTACGTATTGAAGTACCGCAGGCAGAATACCGGCTGCGCCATTCGTTGGAGCTGTTACCACACGTCCGCCTGCGGCGTTTTCTTCATTTACCGCTAGCGCAAAAAGATTTACCCAATCCATGGTTTGCATAGGATCGTTAGTGTGTTCTGTTTGTAAGCGTCGATACAAAGCTGGCGCACGTCTGATAACTTTTAACCCGCCGGGCAAAATACCTTCGCTTTCAATGCCTCGCTGAATGCATGCCTTCATTGCTAACCAAATTTCGTGAAGTTTTTGTTTGACTTCGTGGGTGGGTCTAAACGTGGCTTCGTTTTTCAACATAATTCCGCTAATGCTCAACCCATTGTTTTTACACTGGGCAAGCAGGTCAGCAGCGGTTTTAAATGGAAAAGGAACGTTAGCTTGTACCGCAGCGGCATGAGTTTTCGCTGCGTCAAACTCTTCATCCTTGATGATGAAGCCGCCCCCAATGCTATAGTACGTTTGCTCTGCAACTAACTCATCACCTGCATAGGCATAAAACGTGAGGGCGTTAGCATGTTTAGGCAGTGTTTTTCTGCGATGGAAAATAATCGCGTTTTTATTGGGAAAGGGAATGACGTTTTCGCCATTTAGCGCTAACTGTTCACTGTTTTTAATTTCTTCTAGTAGCGGCTCAATTTTATCAACATCCACCGATTCAGGGTGTTCGCCACACAAACCTAAAATCACCGCTTTGCCCGTTCCATGTCCAATACCAGTTTGGCCTAGCGAGCCGAACAATTCTACTTTAACCCTGCTGATGGTAGAAAATTGCGTGCTATCTGCTGCTAGATTGTGTGCAAATTCGGCTGCTGCACGCATAGGGCCCACCGTGTGGGAGCTTGAGGGGCCTATGCCTACGCTGAACATATCAAAAACACTAATCATAAGGTTACATATAGTTAATCAACAATAGGGTGATGATGCATGTAGATGGACAAAGTCTCAATACAAAAATGCTAATCTTAAAATTAGAAATGCTAATGAGATGTAAAGCTTGTTTATTTTTTGGGCCGCCATCGATAAAATAACTATTGCCGTAGAGTCCAGCGCGCTACATCACCAAGCAAGAAAAAAGCTTACCTTTAATCAATCAGCTTTACACATGGCTAACTAAACCAGTCCAGCAAGTGCTACCGAAAACCAAATTAGACGAAGCAATACAATACAACTTGAACCAATGGGAAAAACTCGCGCGGTATTAACACCTTATCTCTATACAATAGCGGTCTGCCCAATACTAAAAAGAGTAATGGTAATGTAGCAGTGCACAACCAATACCATTGGGATAGCAACGTAAAGCGCAATAGGTATGGACCTTAAGGTGCCGCATGAGGAAGTTCTCCTGACGACGAAATTGGTTACACAGGGCATAAGCAAGATACCGATATCGGGTTGATTTATATGCAGGCACGATACTATGATCCAGTTATCGGTCGTTTCTATTCCAATGACCCTATTGGATTCCGTGATGTGCATAGCTTTAACCGTTACGCTTATGCGAATAATAAGCCATATAAGTATACAGAGCCTGATGGTCGAGATGCAGTTTCGGTTCAGATTGAGTATAACCTACCTTCAGCTATTTCTATGCTAAATACTTCTAGCTTTGTAACTGACACTCTGGGCGTGACAATTCCAGAGGGCTTCAATGTAAGTGCCACGGTTTCTTTTCCGGGCTTATCAGATAATGGAAAATGGGGACTTGGAGGTAGTTTCAATGCAGTATGAATCGCGCACCAAGCTTGCTGAGGTTTATGGTAAGTCCCATCCTTCCGCGTTAAGCAACATGAGTATTTTCAAGCTAACACAGAGTAGGTAATGCATTTGCATTACCTCTTCATTCATACTAAAATCAAAACTAATGACAGAAGTAAAAGGTAGAGGTTGTTATGGCACAAGTTGCTTTAGAAACTGAATCAACATTGACAGACCGTTTTCAAACCACCGTGCCTAGTCCTGTTCGTAAGGCATTGCACTTAGGTAAGAAAGACAAAATTAAATACGCGATACAGTCTGATGGCAGTGTTGTTATTTCGCGTGTAGCAGCGCAAGAAAGTGACCCTGTGCTTGGGGAATTCTTATCGTTCATAGCACGTGATATGCAGGCTCACCCAGAGAGGCTAGAACCGTTATCAGCAAGTATGCGTGAAAGCGTTGATGCGTTAGTTCAAGGTGTTGAGATTGACTTAGATGCTCCGTTGTTGGATGAGGACGAGTAAGTTTGCAAAAAACGATACCAATGGTCGTAAATAGTTGGACACTTTACACTCATCCATTGTTTAAAGAGCAGTACCTTAGTCTTAAATCACAAGTTGAGGCTTCACGTAAGAAAGATTCAAAAGGCTACCTTAAAAAGAATGCCACGAAACGATTAGCTGCTATTCAAAGGCTAATCTTCGAATTAATACCACATGACCCTACCAGCGCTGAATTTCGCCAAGGAAATACATTAGGTGATGATAACAAGCACTGGTTTAGGGCAAAGTTCTTCCAACAATACCGTTTGTTTTTTCGTTATCACCTAGAGTCGAAGGTCATCGTGTATGCTTGGGTTAATGACGAGAAAAATAAACGAGCATACGGTAGCAAGACCGATGCTTACAAAGTGTTCGAAAAGATGTTAGCGTCTGGTCATCCTCCTGAGGGATGGGAAGATCTTTTAAAAGCAGCCAAGGACGAATTGCTCTCTCCATAAGCGAACCGATTGTTTTTCCACAAGAAAGTAGTCTGGATCGTATTTCCGATTATTTTATATGCAGGCACGATACTATGATCCAGTCATAGGTCGTTTTTATTCGAATGATCCTGTTGATGCCGCATTTTTCATTTCGCAAGGAAAGATACAAGGGTTTAACAGGTACGCTTATGCTGCTAATAACCCTTATAAGTATGTTGACCCTGATGGTAAGAATTGGGCTTTAGCTGCTGTTGCAGGTACATTTGTTTGTGGTCCTGTCTGTGGTGGGATTGCTGGATTGGCAGTAGGATCAGGTGGCTCATATCTAACTATACAAGCGATTAATCATTTTAATGAGTCATCAGACGGTAATGTTAAAATTGACGATAAAATCAAAGATCAATTGGGTGACAGAGGTTGGACAGAAGATGAAGTGAATGACTTGGTTGGTAACACCGAGCCAACAGGTGAGTCTACTGATAATAGAAGACCAAATAAGACTCCTGATGGAAAAGGTAGAAATGATCCCGCATTTGTTTACGGTTCAAAGGATGGTGGATCACACTGCGTTTATTGTTTCTTTGCAAAAGGTTGAAGAATAAATTGAGTAATAGTTTTTGAATCCAAAGCCTCGCACTCGCGGGGCTTTGTTTTTTGCTGGCTATTGGAATTTTGTTTTCAAGGCTATTTGAGCGCCTCAATGAAAAAATCCGTTTGGTGCCAAATTCAATTGGGTGATCTGCGCAGGGGAAAAGCCGTGCCGATTTTGATGTACTGATATAGCTGCCCGGTGAAAATCGGTAAGTCTCAACTTCTTCGCAAGTGCCCCAGAGGATTTTGCCGATCAATTCCTCATCATCAAAAACAGAAACAATGTACCAATCTTTAACCGTAGTACATCATGATGTAAGCCCTGTGACAATTTACGATGATAATAGAAAGAATTCAGTTTAAAACATACTGAAAGCATGGATCTAATCCGTAGTTTTTTACCTGAAATTAGCACTGGTGATAGACCGCTGTTAAGCTAACAGTCGGCAGATTACGGATATTGCAACCTATTAAGTTCACGTTTATTAATTATGGTTTTTGGTCGATTTAAATCTATCTCTAATAGAATCATGCGATAGATTTAAAGACGCTGTGGCGTTACTGGTAGCTGGGAACATAAAAGCGAGAAAGCCCCATAACTAGGGATGAATATGATGAGAAAGGTTTCGTAATATGGCAGCGGTAGCGCCCCAGATCATTTTGTCCTGCCAAGGAATAAAATAAATAGGAAAGGATGCATTACCGCGGTGAGATGTGTGAATGAGGTGGTTTTTCCGGTTAAGTACATGAGCTAAAGGGACCTCAAAGGCACTTTCTACTTCATTAGCGTCTAAAACAACTTGAAAATTAGGTTTAACAAAGCCAATAACAGGCGCAATATTATAGCGACTTATTGTCCGATACGAAGGAAGCATTCCTACTACCTCCACATTTTCGTAGGGTAAACCAATTTCTTCATTTGCTTCTCGTAGGGCGGCGTCAAACACGTTGTTATCTACCTCATCTACTGCGCCCCCTGGGAAACTAATTTGTCCAGGATGATGACGAAGATGATGAGCACGCTCGGTCAATAAAACCGATAGTTTGTTGCCATAGTCGAGCAAAGGGATAAGCACAGCGGCGGGCCTTCCTGCCGCCGTTAGCGGGAAATCGGGCTCTCTGTAAGGTTGCCTTAAATGATGGAACTGTGCTAAAAACTCACTTCGGGTCACGCTATTTATCCAAACTTATCTTCGAGTACCGGCAATATTTTAGATACCTTATCTAGGGTTTCTTGATATTCTTCATGGGCCTTTGAATCTAACACAATACCCCCGCCAGCCCAGCAATGCAGTTGGTTGTTTTCAGCCAATAGTGTGCGAATACAAATGCTAGAGTCAAGATCGCTACGACTGCCCATATAAAAAATACTGCCACAATAAATATTGCGCCTGTGAACTTCTAATTCATCAATAATTTCCATTGCGCGAATTTTCGGGGCCCCCGTAATTGAACCACCAGGGAAAGCGGAAGCCAACAAATCAAGCGGTGTAGCATTATCGTTAAGTTCGCCTACAACAGTACTTACAAGATGATGTACCGCTTCATAACTTTCTAACGCAAAAAGATGGGGCACGTCTACTGAATGAGGCTTGCAGTGCTTCGATATATCGTTGCGCAGCAAATCTACAATCATAAGATTTTCCGCTCTGTCTTTTTGCGCACTCAACAGCGCAGCGGCGCTTTCCGCGTCAGCGGCCGGATCAGTAAAGCGTGGGCGCGTGCCCTTTATGGGCTTTGTTTCCACCCGGCCCTCAGATACTTTTATAAATCTTTCCGGAGAAATACTAATAACTGTACTTTGGGGTAACTGAATATAGGCTGAAAAGGGCGCTTGATTGGCGTTTCGTAACGCCACATAAGCATCCCACACGTCACCGTTAAATTTTGCACTGAAGCGTTGCGCCATATTAACTTGGTAACAATCGCCTGCAATTAAGTATTTATTGATAGCATCGAGGCGTTGCGAATATTCAGCTGGGGATAAGTTAGACTGCCAGCCACATGTGAGGGCAAAGGGGACATGCTTATCCCGTCTAGCGTGGTTTTCTGCATCTAGGTTGGGAACATGAGTGCCGTCGGTGGAGCAATAGAATATCTCACCTGTGTGAGAATCTTCGATAAGTGAATGAAGATAGAGGCCTACTGCAAAATCTGGGGTTGCATAGTCATCTATGGCATTTGTCGGCAGCGCTTCATAATAGCGGCCAGTATCGTAACCAGCCATGCCCGCTACCCCTACCAAAAACGGTAATTGTTCACTTAAGCTATGGTTTTGCTTACTAATAGTTAGTTCAGCTACTTCACTATGAAGATACGCATTGGTTGCTTCAAAGGGGGAGAGGGGTAAACGTGTTGTATTGCCTGAGGTCATACATTGTAAGTGAGTTTCACCTCTTTTAGCGGTAATAACCTTAGCCGGCGACCACAACATTATATTAAAACGGCCATCACTTTTTGTGGAACCACATGTATCAAGCAGCATGGACCATGGTTGATTTGCAATACGTGCAAATATATCAACAAGACCGACGCCTTTCTCGCGCGGCTTATAATGGCTTATGGTGATAGTTAGGGGATTTGCGGGGGCCATGCTAATTTCGACTCTACACTCGCTATTCTAATTACAACAATTACAACGCAAACTAAACTACAACACCGCCTGTAATGCGCTAAAGACTGGTGGTTTTCCGTGGTGCGTTGCACTTAGATGCGCTAGTATACGCTTTTTTAGCAAGCTAAGACCACGAAAGCCAAATAAAAAGAGGATGTCATGACCGTTATCCGTCAACAAGACTTCATTGACAGCATTGAAGATTCCCTACAATTCATTTCTTATTATCACCCCATCGACTATGTAAAAGCCGTTGAAGAAGCGTATAACCGAGAGCAGAGCCAAGCGGCAAAAGATGCTATGGCTCAAATTCTTATTAATTCTAGAATGTCGGCCGAAGGTAAGCGCCCTTTATGTCAAGACACAGGTATCGTTACCTGCTTTGTAAAAGTGGGAATGGGCGTTACTTGGGATAAAACCGATATGACAGTGCAGGAAATGGTTGATGAGGGGACTCGTCGTGCTTACCTGAACCCTGACAACCCCCTACGGGCATCTATTGTTGCAGACCCTGCTGGCGCGCGTAAAAACACCAAAGATAATACGCCCGCTGTTGTACATATAGACATGGTGCCAGGTGATAAAATTGAAGTCATGATTGCGGCAAAAGGCGGTGGCTCTGAAAATAAATCTAAAATGGTAATGCTAAATCCAAGCGATGATATTGCTGAATGGGTAGTAAAAACGCTTCCCACAATGGGGGCTGGTTGGTGCCCGCCAGGCATGCTGGGCATAGGCATTGGCGGCACAGCAGAAAAAGCTGCCGTGTTGGCGAAAGAAAGCCTAATGGACCCTGTGGATATCCAAGAGTTAATGGAGCGTGGCGCAGAGACGACCGATGAAAAGCTTCGTTTAGATATCTTTGATAAAGTAAATCGTCTTGGCATTGGTGCGCAAGGTTTAGGTGGGTTAACCACTGTGGTAGATGTGAAAATTAAATCATTACCAACCCATGCTGCTTCTAAGCCAGTTGCGATGATCCCTAACTGTGCAGCCACCCGTCACGCGCACTTCTATTTAGATGGTTCTGGGCCTGCTGAACTTACGCCGCCTAAATTAGAAGACTGGCCTGAAGTTACGTGGGAAGTGGGTGAAAACACCCGTCGCGTAAATCTTGATGATGTCACTAAAGAAGACATTCAAGAATGGAAGGTTGGGGAAACCGTATTGCTATCGGGTAAAATGCTCACAGGCCGTGATGCGGCCCACAAGCGCATTCAAACCATGATGGCCAATGGTGAAGGGCTACCCGAGGGTGTTGATTTAACGAACCGCTTTATCTACTACGTTGGGCCGGTAGATGCCGTGGGTGATGAAGTAGTGGGCCCAGCGGGGCCAACTACAGCAACCCGTATGGACAAATTTACTGATATGATGCTAGAAGAAACTGGCCTTATTGGAATGATAGGTAAAGCTGAACGCGGCCCTGCGACGGTTGAATCTATTGCGAAACACAAGGCAGTATACTTAATGGCGGTAGGTGGCGCGGCCTACTTAGTATCTAAAGCAATTAAGAAGTCGCGGGTTGTAGCGTTTGAAGATTTAGGCATGGAAGCTATCTATGAATTTGAAGTAGAAGATATGCCTGTGACGGTTGCGGTTGATAGTACAGGTGCTAATGCACATAAAACCGGCCCGGCGATTTGGAAAGCAAAAATTGAAGATTTAGACGCAACCTTGTCTAAATAATCATAATTTCGTTGTAAAAACAGGTGCCAATGGCACCTGTTTTTGTTTATAGTGCTGTATAAAATAACAGTGCAGCGATCCTTATGATATTTGACGTTTCCAATCCCTATATTCTTGTAACCTTTTCGGGCTTTATCTTCCTTTTATGCGCATTATTTATCCAAACCAGAAACGTAGCAAGACTACGCCAGCGACTTAATGAGTGCGAAGCCACGATTGAGCAAAGTAAGCAGCGTGAGATTACGCAGCAACATCACATTGGTGTGCTTAACGAAAAGGCAGCCCAATACAATAGACTGGTGGAAGAAAAAAACGCCCTTAACGAGACCTATCAAGCACTGCAGCAAAGTTACACCAAAGTGGTGGCCAAAAGTGAAGCGCAAAGCGCGCGACTCGATGCACTAATGCAAAACCATGAAGAGAAGATGGCATTGATGAACAGTGCTGAACAACGCTTACAATCCCAATTTGAAAATCTTGCAAATAAAATATTTGAAGAAAAAAACGCCTCCTATCACACCCAGAGTAAGCAAAATATCGAAGCAGTATTAGCCCCCTTTAAAACCCAATTAGAAGGTTTTAAGCAGCAAATCTCTGAACAACATATTCGTGAAGGGAAGGAAAGAGCGTCGCTTAAAACAGAGATTTTAGGTTTAAAAGAGCTCAATCAGAAGATAACGCAAGAAGCCGCTGCACTCACCAATGCGCTAAAGGGCGACAATAAGAAGCAGGGTAATTGGGGTGAAGTGATATTAGAGCGAATACTAAAAGAATCGGGGCTTCGAGAAGGGCACGAATTTGAAACCCAGGTTTCGGCACAGTCTGAACACGGTAAGCGTTTACAACCTGACGTCGTGGTACATTTGCCCAACGATAAAGATGTCATTATTGATGCGAAGGTAAGTTTGTCAGCCTATGAGCGCTATTATAATGAAGATGACAGTGAGTTACGTAAGCAATATTTACGAGAGCATGTAAATTCCATAAAGGGCCATATTAAGGGGCTGGGTGCCAAAGATTATCAAGCCATTGCTAGTCTTAGAACCCTAGATTATGTGCTGTTATTTATCCCTATTGAAGCCGCGTTTTTATTGGCTATAGAAGAAGAGCCCGACTTAGTTTCATTGGCGCTAAACCAAAATATTATGCTGGTTAGCCCCACTAATCTGCTTGTGGCGCTAAGAACAATTAATAATATTTGGCAATACGAATATCAACATCAAAACGCACAGCACATAGCCGAGCAGGCAGCCAAACTTTACGACAAATTCGTTGGCTTTGTGGGTGATGTTGAAAAACTCGGTAAATCTATAGATACCGCACATGCTCACTATGAAGGGGCAATTAGCAAATTAACAAGCGGGCGCGGTAATATAGTTCGGCAGCTTGAAAAGTTCAGAGAGATGGGAGTACAGCCTAATAAGCGACTTTCTAATACTGGGCTTAAGAACTACGCAAAGGAAGCAGAGTAGGCGATGGTTCTATTTCTTCCACTTCGCTTAGCGTGATAGAGCGCGCGGTCAGCCCGAGAAAGTAACTGATCGATACTTGTGGCGTTCATGGCAGTTTCACACCCTATGCTTAACGTTAATGGGGCTACACCCTCTCGCCAAGGGGTTTGGGCAAAGTGTTGGCAAATGGCTGAAGCCCGTTCCAGCGCAGTTTCGTGGCAAGTATTGGTTAAAATAATAATAAACTCTTCACCGCCGAAGCGCGCGCAATAATCATCCTCTCTTACTAACTGTGCAAGGTTTTTCGAAACAAAGGTTAGCGCGGCATCGCCAGCGTCATGGCCGAATTCGTCGTTAATGTGCTTGAAATGGTCAACATCTACCATAAGTACGCTGAAATTAGCCTCAGGCTGTGCTTTGTTCTTCGCGTTCACTTTTTTCAGCTCCCGTTGTAGCTGAAATTTACGCCACTCAATTTGCAGCATTTTTTTAATAGCACGGCGATTGAGTAACCCTGTTAATTGGTCATGTTCAGCAAGAAAAGTAATCTTTAATACTAAACGCATAATAGCCGCGGTCATGGCGGTAGCGTTAATCAACACCACTAATCCCACTGCCACCCATAAATACACATCAAGCCCTATGTCAAGGGCGCAATAGGAATGACTTTCCATTGAAAAATGGGCGATATATGCAGCGCTTGAAAAAAACACGACAGCGATAAACACATAGTCGGGAAGGCTCAATAAAAAAGACGACACGTGACTAAATTCTTTTCTCAACTCTAACTGTTTTATACGGGTTCCATTATAAAACACCGCCGCGGTTAAACAGGCCACTAAGGCAAGAACAATAGGCAAAGAACGGGGGTTATAGCTTGCAATAAAGATAGCAATAGCGGCAAAAATAAAGGTTAACCATAACGCACTTTTATTGCGTTGATGACGAAACAATATTCGCACGCCACTTTGATATAAAAGTGCAAAGAAAAACAGCGCTAAGTGACTGACAAGCCAAGTTATCTCACCTGTGAAAGGGGTAAGCCATTGATAGCCGAAAAAGTAACAAAAAATAACCCCGTTCGCCAACGCAAAACGCTTACTGGCAAGGCGGTAGAGCCGTAGGGGGGTAGCCATTAATGACCAGGTTAATGTTGCTACTCCTGCAAGAAGCGCTATTACATTAAGTAACTTAACACTAGGTACTAAAAGCAAATCCATCGTAATTTCCGTGTAAGAAAGCCTGAGTCAGTCCATAACCAAACGAGTATGTAAAATTTGTGTGAAAACATATTACTTTTGCATAACATTTACACGTTGTCTATACATTGTGCAATTTCATGCACGTTTTTGTGAAGCTATACTTCTATTTTCGCCCCCCTTATATAAGAAGGCCGCTTAAAGTTAAGCGGCCTTTTTTCTTCGTTTTGTTAAAAAGCTATATGTCTTAGCTAGCTTTACGTCTGCGTAAGAACGCAAATGGCGTTAGCAATAATGCTAACCAACCCATAGAGCCACCATTCTTATCTTTCACCTGAATATTCACTGTCTCTGTTGTGGTATCGATACCATCAGTAGCGGTAACGACAAGAGAAATTGACGGTGAGGTTTCATGGCTAGGCGCGGTGCCTGAATAGCTTGTAGTCTGCATACCTTCAATAGTGATGGTTACATCATCACCATCTGCATCAGTCGCCGACGCAGTAATAGAGTAATCTTCACCTTCATCCACAGAGGACGGAGCAGACACGCTAATTACCGGAGCGTCTTGAACGCCTGCTACAGCCACATTTACAGTAGCCTCGCCGATAACGTCACCACCAGAGGTTTCCTCACCAACAACAACAGTTTCAGTGGCTACGGTATATTTAAAGCTGTCCTCACCGAAGAAATCTGGGTTAGGTGAGTAGGTAACAGTACCGTCTTCACTTACCTCGACACTACCGTTAGCTGGTTCTTGAGAAATAACGATAGAAGCAGGGTCTAACGGTTCTTTATCAATAGTAATGGGTGTGAAGCTTCGGTAGTTACCCGACAGCGACGACATAGTGAAGCTATTGATAATAAGGCTGTCTTCATCGTTAGCCAGAACGTTGGCGTTGATGCTGGCATCTTCATTCACGCTAAGCATATCATCCATATATTCGCTAACTGGCAATACTGTACCTTCATAGCTAATAGACAGTTCTTCACCTGCGGTAGAACCAAGTACGAACTCATCCCCTTCAACAGGTAGTGTACCTTGCAGGCCGTTTTCAGTCAGTGCACCTAAGGTAACCCCTACTGAGCCGGCGATATTTTCGGCCCCCGATACTGTCACATATTCTGGGTCACTCATCTCTCCATATACATAGTAGAAGTCTTGCGTAGTGTAATCGTACCAAATTTGGAAGTTAAAGCTGGTACCAGGGATATCCCATAACTGCGCATCCGCCCATTCGATTACAAGTAACGTACCACCACCTAATAGAGCAGCGTACATATTACCAGCACCTGCATCACCGGCATCGGTGCCGGCCAAATCGAAATCTGTCCAGTATGGCGCAAGAATATTATTGGGCTCACTACGGTTAGGTAGCAACTCAGCGAATGGTGTAGATACGCTTCCTGATGAAGTACCCATGGAAATAAAGCCGTTGGAGGAAATTTGCATCGACGTATATGTCGTTCCAAGGTATTCCATTGCCGGCAAGCCAGTAAGGGTAATAGAAGTATCGTCACAAGTGGCACTACACGTTAATGGCGTTACGCCTAGCAGCGCCATGGGCAAGTACCCACCGGTAAGCGTTGTCGATATTGTCGCGTCTTCGGTTAGTGACATTGTTGCTGTATTAAGTGCGCCTTCCCAATATAAACTATTACTTTCGGCATCGTAACTAACCGGCTGTTGATTACCGTTTTTAGTCGCTGAGATTGACGCAGGGTTAATTTCGTACTTATTATCAATTTCGCCAGTAATACTGATCATGCCAGTGAGGTCTTGGTTACTTGCATACGCCTCAGTAACCACTGTTTCACCTTCACTTGCCACGCTAGCGCTTACCGCAGTATTAAATAACGTAGGGTCATCACTACTGATTGGATATATTGCAATGGGGATGAAATAATCGGTAGTTGTATCATCACCGTCTGTCCAGTTAATTCCTCCAAACGACCATTCTCCCGTCGAAGCGGTAGTAACATCTACTGAAACTGTAATTTCCGCAGAAGCACCGGCGGCTAGCGTAGCCATGTCAGGCGTTACCGACGCAGAAATAGCCGGGTCGTTAAACATTGCAGTAGCATCAACAGACACATCTGCATCACTGGTGTTCGTTACAGTAATTGACATGTCACAGGTAAGGAAACAGTCAGCTTCAACCATAGACAAGTCACTGTAGGTAAGCTCAACTGTGCTCGCACGAGGTAAATCTAAGCGACCCGCTCCCATATCAAAATTATCTGCAGGGGTTAGCGCATCTTCTTTTAACACATCGCGAATAGAAGAGGTAACCAACGCACTTTTAATTTGATCGGCTGTCCAGTCAGGGTGCATTTGTTTAATTAATGCAGCCGCGCCAGCTACGTGAGGCGACGCCATAGAGGTACCACTTTTGAACGAGAAGTTCTCATCTATATTCCCTGGCGCATCTGGAGATTCACCAGAAAAGATATTATTACCAGGGGCAGCAATATTAGGCTTTAAGAACGTAGGGTCGCCATTCGGCCCACGAGAACTGAAATCGGCCATAATATCAGCTAAATCTGGCGACGTAGTGCGAACGATTTCTGAACCAATGGTTACATTTACCGGTTCATCAGATTCTGCCGCAAGGTTGGCAAGTGCAATACCAGGGGTAGCCGGTAGCATTAACGAAGGAATTGTTTGATCAGGGCTTAAGCCGCCCATTAAAATAGGCGCTTCACCACGACCTTCTGAATTGAAAACCAATACTGCAGTGGCACCAGCATCTTGTGCGTTTTGTACCTTATCTACAAATCCACATGTACCACGACTAATTAACGCAATAGCCCCGTTGAAAACTGTGTTATCTGCATAGGCTGAACAACCTTCGAAGTTATCTGCATCAATTTCGCCGGCATAAATAACCGGTGCGGTAATGGCTGATTCTATAACTACAGCAGTGTTGCCCACAGAAAATAGGGCGGGAATACTGCCAATAGTGGTGTCACCTTCAATGGTAACTTCGTTGGCAAATAAACGGTCTGTGGTAGTGGCAGCAACCGTAAGTACGTCATCAGAGCAACCCGGGCACCCGATGCTGGTTTCTACTGGGCCGTCATTGCCCGCAGCAAAAACGGTAACAACACCCGCATCTTTCATTGCTGCAAATACGTCTTCATACACCGAGCCTTCGGGACTGCCGCCTGGGCCGCCGCCCCAGGAGTTATTAACAATGTCCGCGCCATCAAGCAATGAAGCTTCTAACATAGACAATAGCATAGAGGAGGCGCCACTTGATGAGGTCGGATCGGCCGGTGTTGCAAATAGGCCTTTATAAACCATTAGTTGTGCCGCGGGTGCTACACCTGAAATTTCAGCCGTCGCGCCATCTCGCTCTGCTGTCACGCCATAGTTACCTACAGCAGTTCCCGCCACGTGAGTACCGTGACCATTAAAGCCAAGAGGGCTATCATATTCGCCTTCAACTACGTCAAAGCCAGCCACGATTTCGGCGCTTCTGGCAACAATTAGTTTGTTATTACAAAAATCAGCAACTTCAGAACAGTAATCGTCGGTAGGCAGGGTATCTGGGTCAGGCGCTTCAAAATTTTCGCCACTAAACAATAGGTTTTCTGGGCGAATACCGCTATCTACAACCGCTACTCTAACACCTGCGCCAGCGTTTTCCTTTCCGCCTAATTGTTCCCATGTCTCAATAGCACCAATTAGATCAAGGCTTGCATCCATTTGTGCGTGGTGAATAGTATCAGGGTAAACCGCTTTTACGTTTGAAAGTGAGGACAGCTTATCTAATGCCGTTTTTGAGATTAAACCGGCGATACCGTTAAATGATGCCGTATAAGACATATCCGCTGCGAACGAAGGGTCAAACGATTGTATAGTTGAAATTAATGATTGCTGTTGCGCTTTCAAAAACGCGCCATATTCCTTCGCCGCACTAGACTGGAAATTAACTTTTTTAGATTTTTGCGCAGCCATGCTGCTCATACTTGGGTTAACACCACTAAACTGCGCCATAGGGGCGTCTTGCAATTGTATGATGACACGCACCTGATCGTTAGAAACTTCAATTGCATTCGCTAAGATATTCTTCTTATCAAAGGCTGCTTCTATCGCATTGTGCTGCTCTACAGAATGCCCGCTGAGTTGCGTATTAACTGCATATGCACCAAAAGCAGAGCCCGCTAATGATGCCGCAATTACCGTACTTAATAGCGTTTTTTTCATATTTTGTTCTCTTGTTAAAGTTCCCTGGAACCCCGTGAATAATTATTTAAATTTCCTTTTACTCTTTTTGCCATAGTAATAAGGAAGAGTGATTTTTCGGGGCTGTTTCTATTTCTAGCACAATTTTTTAGGCTTTGTAATGTCTTATAATGAATTAAATGTAATACACAATTTGTTACATTTAGACACACTTTACTATTTAAATAGTGCGTTTATTTCTATTCAACAATTCGTGTTCAAAATTAACCCTATTTTTGGTAATTTAATTACATGATTAGGTTTAAATTAAGCGTAGTATAGCGGTTACATAAGAATGAAAAGACAAACCTTTTATACGCTTAAATTTAGCATGTCATTAACATAAACGTTCGGTTTTAGGACGCCTATCTCGGTAAGAAACAGAAGTTAGAATATTTATCACGAAAGCCCAGAGTTCTCGACACTAAATAGCAAGGTCACGCCCCTACATTTCTACTAGCATAGTTATTACATAGTTTTGAAAGAAACCGTCACAATGTTTCGGGGAGAAAAACGTGAAAGACAGAAATCATCTGGCTCAAGTTAAAACAATAAATAGAGTCAATATTATCGAAAATGGGATTATTGATATTCCCATGCTGCAAATTCTTGATGAAAATGGAGCCTTGGTAGATGAGGCGACTATCCCAGAAATATCAAAGGAAGTAGCATTAAAAATTTACGACACTATGGAATATATTCGGGTATTAGATGACCGAATGATTGCAGCGCAGCGTCAAGGTAGAATTAGCTTTTATTTAGCCAGTACGGGCGAAGAGGCTGCAGCAGTGGCAAGTGCCGCGGCGTTGGGTGATGACGATTTAATTATGTCGCAATACCGCGAACAAGGTGCACTCGCGTATCGGGGATACACCACCGATCAATTCATGAACCAGATGTTTAGCAATAAAGCTGACCCTAACAAGGGCAGGCAAATGCCCATTCATTATGGCGATAAAGCGCTTAACTTTATGACCATTTCGTCTCCTCTTGGTACCCAAATTCCCCAAGCATCAGGCTACGCATATGGCCAAAAGATGGCCGGTAAAGATGCCATTACTATTTGTTATTTTGGCGAAGGCGCAGCTTCTGAAGGCGACTTTCATGCAGGTTTAAATATGGCTGCGGTACTCAACTGCCCGGTTATTTTCTTTTGCCGCAATAACGGCTACGCCATTTCAACGCCTTCGGAAGAGCAGTTCGCCGGGGACGGTATTGCCTCTCGTGGATTAGGCTATGGTGTTAAAACTATACGCGTAGATGGTAACGATCCATTAGCCGTGTATGGTGCAACGCAAGAAGCAAGGAAAATAGCCATTACACAAAAATGCCCTGTATTAATTGAGGCCATGACATACCGTTTAGCCGCCCATTCTACCTCTGATGATCCAACCGGGTATCGTTCTAAAGATGAAGAAGATAAGTGGCGTGCGAAAGACCCAATCGTTCGATTAGCAAAATGGCTCGATAGTAAAGGGTGGTTTGACGAAGCGAAGAACAAACAAAAAGTAGAACAAGCTCGTCTTGATGTACTTGCATCTATGAAAAAGTGCGAAAAAACAGATATCTGCGATGTGGATGAAATTGTCACCGACGTGTATCACGAGCTTCCTTGGCACTTAAAAGAGCAACTTGATGGCCTTAAACAACATATAAAAAAATACCCCGAAAAGTACCCTAAGACGTCAGGGAGAGTAAAGTAATGGCTAAGATGAACTTACTTCAGGCAATAAATAATGCGCTGATCACTGCAATGACAGAGAACGAAAAAGTAATGACATTTGGTGAAGACGTTGGCCATTTTGGTGGCGTCTTTCGTGCGACCAGTCATTTACAAGAAAAGTTTGGAAAAGGACGCTGTTTTAATACGCCATTAACCGAACAGGGTATTATTGGGTTTGCCAATGGACTAGCAGCCCAGGGCTCCGTACCCGTGGCTGAGATTCAGTTTGGCGATTATATTTTCCCCGCCTTCGACCAAATTGTTAACGAAACCGCAAAATGGCGCTATCGTTCTGGTGGCCAGTTCGATGTGGGTAGTCTAACTATTCGTACACCATACGGCGGCGGTATTGCCGGCGGTTTATACCATAGCCAATCCCCTGAAGCCTTTTTTGCCCATTGCCCGGGTCTTAAAATTGTTGTTCCTCGCGATCCGTATCAAGCCAAAGGACTTTTACTTGCTTCCATTCGTGATAAAGACCCGGTTCTATTTATGGAGCCAAAACGTCTCTACCGGGCTTCTGTCGCTGATGTTCCAGAAGAAGATTACGAACTTCCGCTTGGCAAAGCAGACCTAGTACAGCAGGGAAGTGACATCACATTACTCGGGTGGGGCGCCCAAATAGAGGTACTCCAAAAGGCTGCTGAAATGGCCCTTAATGACGGCGTTTCGTGTGAAATTATCGACTTACGTAGCATTTTGCCTTGGGATGCACACACCGTTGCCGCTTCTGTTATGAAAACCGGGCGTTTATTGATAAACCATGAAGCACCACAAACAGGCGGCTTCGCTAGCGAGATTGCGGCTACTATACAAGATAAGTGCTTTTTATATTTAGAGGCGCCTATTGCACGGGTGTGTGGTTTAGATACACCTTACCCACTTGCCCATGAAAAGGAATATATGCCAGACGAAACCAAAACGTACGAAGCGATTAAACGTACGCTGCATTATTAAAGGGGAATATAAAAATGTCGATTGAGTTTATTTTACCCGATATTGGTGAAGGTATCGTTGAGTGTGAACTATTGGAATGGTTGGTGAAAGAAGGTGACACCATTGAGGAAGATCAACCCGTTGCCGAAGTCATGACCGATAAAGCGACCGTACAGATCCCTGCCATGCATGCCGGTACTGTGACAAAGTTGTTCTACAATGAAGGGGATATTGCCAAAGTGCATGCCCCATTGTTTGAAATGCAAGTAGCAGGCGAAACGAATTTTAGTGAGAGTACGGACAAACCTGTTCCTACGCAAAAAGAAGAAGCGTCACTTTCACTTCCCAACGCATCTACCAACACCCACGTTGAAGACTTTATCCTACCAGATATCGGAGAGGGGATTGTGGAATGCGAAATAGTAAAATGGAATGTTCAGCAGGGCGAAGAAATAGTAGAAGATCAGAGTGTGGTTGAAGTCATGACCGATAAAGCCGTGGTGGAAATACCTGCCAAACACTCTGGTATTGTGCACACCTTGTATTATAAGCAAGGGGATATTGCAAAAGTGCATAGCCCATTATTTGCGCTTGAAAGGGCAGGTGAAGGTGCAGAACAAAGCCACAACAACGATAGTACAACCACAAAGCAAAACCCGGTTAAAAAGGGCGACGCTAATAGCGACAAAAGTAATGCGAGAATCGATACCGGAAAATGGCAAGAGGGAAGCTTTGAAGCCCCCGTTAGTATACCCGGAAAAGTACTTGCAAGCCCTGCGGTGCGGCGTATCGCCCAAGAGCACTCCATAGAACTAGCAAGCGTGAAAGGGTCGGGGAAAAAAGGGCGTATTCTTAAAAAAGACTTAGCCGAGTTGACACAAAAAACCGCTCATCAATCAACGAATGATGTGCGTAACAAGCAGGCGACAAACGTAGAGATCGCGCAATCGCAAGCCCTTTGGTCCCCGTCTTTTGCGGGAGAAAGCGGCAAGACAAGAACGGAAAAAGTGCGCGGCATTCAAGCGGCAATGGCAAAACAAATGTCGGTCTCTGTTTTCACTATTCCCCACTTTAGTGTAAGTGATGAGCTTGAAATGGATAACCTAATAGCGCTAAGGAAAACCCTAAAGCCAGCGTTTGAAGCACAGGATGTAAAGCTTAGCTTTATGCCGTTTTTCATTAAGGCCATGTCACTTGCACTCAATGAGTTTCCTATTATAAATAGCCAATTAAACGACGATGCAGATGAAATTACCTATTTTCACGATCATAATATTGGTTTCGCAGTAGACTCAAAAATCGGTTTGTTAGTACCGAATATTAAACAGGTTCAACACTGTTCACTATTTGATATTGCGCAGCAAATGCAAACGATTATTGAACAAGCGCGAAACGGCCGGGTAGGCAATGAACACCTGAAAGGCGGTACCATTAGCATCTCTAATATAGGTGCCATTGGGGGTATCAATGCCGCGCCAGTTATCAATAAGCCAGAAGCCGCCATTGTTGCCCTTGGTAAAAGCCAACGCCTTCCGCGTTTTGACGAAAAGGGAGAGGTAATAGCGAAAAATATTATGATGATTAATTGGTCTGGTGACCATAGAATTATTGACGGCGCTACCATGGTGAAATTCAATAATTTGTGGATGTCATATCTTCAGCAGCCGGAAAAAATGCTGATGTACTTGAAATAGTAAGCAACCCCTGATGCTGAACTTGTCACGCCTACGCGTCAGGGGTTAATATGGCACATTGTTAACACTAATTAATAAGCGGACTATCCGCTTTAGAAAATGGTAAATTGTGCTTAGTTATCAACATGCTTTTCACGCTGGCAATCATGCCGATGTCATTAAACACCTATCCTGGATGGGTGTACTTAATCACTTAAAAAAGAAAAACAAACCTTTCACCTTATTCGATACGCACAGTGGGGCAGGCGAATATGATTTAGGCGACGAACTGGCGAGCAAAAATAAAGAGTTTGAATCCGGCGTGGTGAAGATAGCCTCAGTAGCCACTACTGATGATTTGCTCAGTGAATACATTGCCCTTTGTCAGTCATTTCTAGCAGAGAATAAGTACATGGGCTCGCCGCTTTTAAGTGCGATGTTAAAGCGGGATATGGATAGTGCGCATTTAATGGAATTGCACCCAGGGGAATATGAAAAGCTATGCCGGGCTATTAACCCTCGTAAATTTAGCGCTTGTCATCTTCATCATCGTGATGGGTTTGAAGGGCTAAAAGCATTAACGCCACCGAAACCCAACCGTGGGGCCATACTCATCGACCCCCCTTATGAACGTATTGAAGAATACACAGACGTTGTGAACGCTATTGAACGCGTACTAGGAAGGTGGAAACAAGCACATATAGTACTGTGGTACCCTTTATTGTCGGCACGGGCTGAGAAAAAGGCCGAAGCAAGCCTAGTCATGCGCGAACAGCTGGCCGAACTGGGTATACCGTGTTTTAAGGCCGAACTCGAAGTTGTGGAAAACACCCCTGATAGCGGTATGTATGGTTCTGGTGTGTTTGTATTAAACCCGCCTTGGCAACTGGACGTTAACGTATCGAAGGCAATAACGGAGATTGTTCCTTACCTTGGCGATAACGCGCACTTTTCCCTTGATTGGGTGGTTGACGACCAATAGCCATGTCTGATCCTACTGGCATCAAACACTTTTATATTCCCGAAGAGCAGTCTATCTATCTGCTCTCTCACGCCGATGCCAAAAAGCTCAAAGATTGGGTGGCTTTGTGTAGCGAACAGCTGGTTAGCCTAGGCTATCGCGACCCTATTTTACTGGGAAAAGGCGCCTTTGGTTTTGCTTTTTCAGGTATAGCGCCAAATGGCGAC
The DNA here is from genome assembly GCF_010500865.1 of Alteromonas profundi. Taxonomy (GTDB): domain Bacteria; phylum Pseudomonadota; class Gammaproteobacteria; order Enterobacterales; family Alteromonadaceae; genus Alteromonas; species Alteromonas profundi. The sequence continues at coordinate 125,609 of NZ_JAAAWN010000009.1, read as the reverse complement.
GCCCACGTATTTAAGTTTTCCCGTATAAACCTTCCACAACATGTTCAAGATCGATTGGAAGAAGAGGGCTTTATGCTTTCTCACGTAAAGCACCCTTATGTGCCTGCATTTATCGAATTTCAGCAAATTGGTAAACAGTCTATCTTAGTGATGGAGCGAGCGGAGGGCGCGGATCTTGAAAAGGTAAGCCTCAAATATGGCCCATTGCCACCGCGTATTGTTATCAAAATAGCCGTTCAACTTGGGGAATTACTTCAAGCGCTACGCGACTTCACTTTCCAAGGCGTAGAAAAACCCATTGTTCATGGTGATATTAAGCCGTCTAATTTAGTGTGGGATGAAGATAGCGAAACTATTGGGCTCATTGATTGGGGGTCGTCGGTTTTTGCACAAATAGACGCCAGCGGTCAATTTGTCGGTAATAACGTAATGGATCTTATGTCCGGCGAATTGCAGCAAACTAACGCTCGACTCGGTGACGTATATTTTATTGGTGAAGAGCAGCTAAATGGCGCGTTATCGTCTCCGCGTTTCGATGAACAGGGTATGGCCAGTACCTTATACGCGCTAGCTTCTGGCCAATCTTGTCGTTATGGGCATAAGGTGATACGCCCTTCGTCCTTAGGTTTACCTAAAATGCTGGCGGATATTTTAGAATACATGTTAAGCGACTGTGCAGATAAACGCAGACAGGGCGGCGACTATTTTCTTAAACACTTACACGTATTACGGCAAATGGTGTTTGCCCCAGATAAACCATGGGAATACCAGGCAGCTATTCCCACCTGGGTTATCGACGACGACGTAGATATAGAAACGGTAGTATACAGTTCAAGAAAATCGTATCTACGCCAACAAATCAACTTACAAGATTCGCCGTTACGTTATATTGATGATGCGCAGTTCGACCGCTACTATAAAAACTTTCTAGAGGGAATGGGTGACACCGAAAAAGCCTTTGTGTCTGCTATTAGTCGTCTAGGCCATTATCCTGTGGTAGGCGGTATGGCAATTCGCTGGGAACCTAACGGAGTTTATGTCGACTCCAGCCTGAATTTATACGATCCCAATCTAAAGCCGGCCTTTGATCTTGCAGTTAATAATGTAATTAATCTTGCCCGTGCTATTCATAAAGCGGGGGTATTTAAGTGCTGTATGTTTAACGCTAAAAATACCCTTCATATAGAACGTTTGTCACAATCCCAGCCTTTTGAACCGAAAAGCGACTGCGTTATTCCATTTGAGCTCTCTCGCATATCTGTGCCAGAAGATCAAAGCCGTACCCATTCTTATTTTGAAGATGGCGATGATCCAGATGAATTGCTAAAACTACCTGAGGCGATGATCAGTATCATAAAATCACTAAACGCGATACATCACACTGGCTGTATTATTTTTGAAGCGCTACCCACCCACCTTAAGATACATAGTTACTATACTCTTCTAGATCATAGTAAGAAGCATGAATTTACTTCGCTTTTAAAACAGTTAGTGGCAGAAATACCCACTATTTCTGGCTTAGGTATTTCCGGCTTTATGAAATTACCGTATAAAGATACACGCTTTTTCGAACACAGGGCCTATGTTCCTGAAAAGTATTACCCAAGAAACCCAAGAGCCAATCAACAAGAGAAAGAACAGTATGTCTGAAGTTAAATTATCATCCCTTTTTCATTTAGAAACCGTAGAGCAGGGCCTCTATCGGGGAGAAAGTTGGGATTTAGGCTTCCGCGCATTGTTTGGCGGTCAGGTGTTAGGGCAAGCATTAGCAGCCGCTTATGAAACGGTTGAAAGCAATCGCGTTGTACACTCATTTCACACTTATTTTTTATTGCCCGGCGATGCAAAAAAACCTGTGGTATACGATGTTGAAGTCGTGCGTGACGGACGTAGCTTTTCAGCTCGCCGGGTGAAAGCGATTCAAGATGGCCGCAATATATTCTATATGACTGCGTCATTTCAGGTGCCAGAAGACGGTATGCACCATCAAGCCCCTGAGATGCCCGATGTACCTTTGCCGCAAGACGTGCAGTCAGACATTGAATTTTACGAAGCTAACTTTGATAAAATAGCCCGGCCTATGCGAGAAGCACTTAGCTACCACAGACCTGTCGACATCCGCACTATAGATGCTGCTAACTCTTATCAAGCGAGCAAACGGCCCCCCACGCGCTATATTTGGATGCGCGCGCGAAACAATCAACTTAGCGATCAACTCTCGCTGCACCAAGCAGCCCTTGCATATGCCTCAGACTATCATTTTCTCAGCACGTCGCTGCAACCCCACGGTATTGCAGTAACCGATAAATCGCTGCGTATCGCGACCATCGATCATGCTATGTGGTTTCACCGCCCCGTGAATTTTAATGAATGGCTGCTGTATGCAATGGAGAGTCCGTTCAGTGGCGGAGCCCGTGGAATTGTGAAAGGGCAGATTTTTAACCAGCAAGGCGAGCTTATAGCCTCTACAATGCAGGAAGGTTTAATGCGTCAAGTGGGCGAAAAAAAGGAGTGACGATATGCACTATCAACTAGGCACCTTAGCACCTACGTTGCATCAAGATAGCTTTATTGCGCCTGGTGCACATGTCATCGGTGATGTCACACTAAAGGCGCAAAGTAGCGTGTGGTTTAACGTGGTTATCCGCGGTGATATGGATGGCATAACCGTAGGCGAACGCAGTAATGTGCAAGATGGGAGTGTGTTACATACAGATACCGGCATCGCTCTAACGATAGGCACTGGGGTTACCGTGGGACACAAAGCAATGCTGCACGGCTGTACAATTGGTGATTTCTCACTAATTGGTATTAATGCGGTGGTACTTAACGGCGCGAAAATTGGTAAATACTGTATTATAGGCGCCAATGCACTTATCACTGAGAATATGGAAATTCCAGATTATAGCTTGGTGGTGGGCTCCCCGGGTAAGGTTATACGCCAGTTAGATGTAAGTGTAGAAGCCAAATTAGAAGCATCGGCTGCACACTACGTGGCTAACGCGCAGAACTACGCAAAGCAATTAATCCCCTTAGGCTAACAATCGCGCTACACGTTCGTGAATAATTTGGCGGTCTGCACGTTAAAAATAACAGGACCCACTCACTTTTATGAGCAACGCACATAAAAAATGCCCAGAACCAAAGTTCTGGGCCTAGGGGAATGGCTCATTGCTGAGCCGTGCGCTAACTGAGAAACAGTTTCAGCAAGAAACTGTTAAGAAACCTTTCAACTTATCGATATTATAGTGCACCTTTGTTTATTTTATAAACAGTTTTTTAGGTAAAAATGGCTTTTCGCCCACCGGTTTTTTTAATTCTGACTAAAACCACTTTAATTTCAATACGATTCTAGCTGGTCAGATGTTTGCAGATTGGCGTAATTAATGCGCATAAGCAGTAGCGTTTATATGTTAGCGAGGCATATTTGCAAAACACCATTCTGAATGTATTTTCTTTTTCATATTCATTTTATTTATATTCAAAACAGCCGGTTGTACCTTGTGGTTAAGACTGTAAGAATGCAGAAAACCCCAAACGCAGTGAACGAGGATTTCATGACTAAGCTTTCTACTTTTTTGCCCCCTGAAAGAACCTTAATGGGGCCCGGCCCATCCGATGTGCCGCCGAGAATTTTAAACGCCATGGCACGCCCGACGCTTGGCCATTTAGATCCTTTATTCATCGGATTAATGGATGAAACGAAAAAACTGCTCCAATATGCATTTCAAACACAGAATCCGCTAACGATGCCGGTATCTGCCCCAGGCTCTGCAGGAATGGAGGCGTGCTTCGTTAATTTGATTGAACCAGGCGATAAGGTGTTGGTGTGTATTAATGGCGTATTTGGCAACCGAATGGTTGAAAACGTCGAGCGCTGCGGCGGTAAGGCTATTGTTATCAAAGACGAATGGGGGACCCAAACCGATTTAAATAAAGTTGAAGATGCGCTTAAAGCCCAGCCTGATATTAAGATACTGGCGTTTGTTCACGCGGAAACCTCAACCGGCGTTAGAAACGAAGCCAAGACGCTTTGTGAGCTTGCTGCAAAGCATGATTGTTTGACCATAGTAGATGCGGTAACGTCACTTGGCGGCATCGAACTTAAGGTGGATGAGTGGGGCATAGATGCGGTGTATTCGGGCTCACAAAAATGTTTAAGCTGTGTTCCTGGCATCTCGCCTGTTTCGTTTAGCGAACGCGCTGTAAAGGTTATCCAAAATCGCAGTACAAAGGTACAAAGTTGGTTTTTAGATATGAATTTAATTGTGGGGTATTGGGGGGCAGGCAACAAGCGTGCGTATCACCATACAGCGCCGGTTAACAGCATGTATGCTATGTACGAGTCGCTATTGATGCTCAAAGAAGAGGGATTAGAAAACGCTTGGCAGCGGCATCAAACAGGTCACAACGAATTAGCTAAAGGTTTAGCATCGCTGGGGCTAAGCCTAGCTGTAGACGAAAATTATCGCTTGCCGCAATTAAATGTAGTGCGCATACCTAAGGGCGTAGATGACGGTGAAATTAGGCAGCGCCTATTGAGCGAGTTTAATTTAGAAATTGGCGCTGGCTTGGGCGATTTTGCAGGCAAAGTTTGGCGTATAGGCTTAATGGGTTACGCCTGTAAGCCCCGAAATATAGACCACTGTATTGCTGCGCTAAAAAAAGTACTAAATTAAATCATAGGCGCAACTCGCTTGCGTACAACGTGTATTTGTAGGGGAGGGCAACGGACCACCTTCCCCTTATATTTAGTCATTTCACCATGCAAATGTGTATTCCCCCCCTCTCTAGGCTATTATCAAACCTATTAACGTGTTCACCTGCTGTTCAGCATTGCGGGTTTATGGTTGAAATTCAATTACAAAGGAGTACGTATGAAATTATCTCGCTATGTTTTAGGTGTTATTGCCTCCAGTTTTTTGGCTTTTTGTCATGTCTCTCAGGCACAGACTCAGGAACCCCTTATTCATGTGCAAGGGTCAGGTGCAACCTCTATTACACCTAACGCTTACACAGTCACCCTTGTAATGGAAGCGCACGGCGAAAACGTGGCACCACTAAATCAAATCTTAAGCGCAGAAATGCGTTCCGTTATTAGCTTCTTATTAAAGCAAGACATAAAACAAAGTAACATTCAATCGATGCAAGTAAGGCTAAACCCGCGCTATACCAATACACCACAGGGCAGGCAGCAAGATGGCTTTACATTAAGCCGTGAAATTGTAGTTACAGATACCGACATTGAAAACTATGACAGAGTGTTGGATGGCGTACTAAAGCGCGGTGTCGATAGAATTCAACAATTTAATTTTGTTAGCGCTGGCGAAAATAACGCCTATCAAACGGCGTTAATAGCAGCGGTAGCCGATGCGAAAGCGCGTGCAACCTTATTAGCCAAGGAATTAGGGGTAGAAGTGGGTGAAGTGGTTGCAATCTCTGAATCTGGTGGCAATATGCCCGTTCCGGTTATGCGTGCAGATGCCTTCGCGAAAGAATCGGTGACTTCCTTACCGGGTCAAAAAACCGTTGAGGCGCGCATAAATGTAAGTTTTCGTATTATTCAATAGCAGGGTAACCGCTTGAAAAAAGAACACTACGCCCAGTTAGTTAACCAAGCTCAAAGCTTGGTTTCTGGCGAGCACGACCTTATTGCCAATATGGCAAATATTAGTGCACTGTTATATAACCAGCTTGATGATGTAAATTGGGCTGGTTTTTATTTTTATAAAGAATCGCAGCTTGTGCTTGGTCCATTCCAAGGACAGCCAGCGTGCATCCGTATCCCTATGGGGAAGGGGGTGTGTGGAACCGCAGCGCAAACCCGCACTGTACAAAGAATTGATGATGTTCACGGGTTTGATGGTCACATAGCCTGTGACGCTGCTTCAAACTCTGAAATCGTCATTCCCTTGGTTATTAATGATACGCTCGTTGGCGTACTCGACATTGATAGCCCTCGCTTCGCCCGATTTGATGAGGAAGATGAGTCGGGACTTTGTAAAATTGCTGATATACTTATTCAATCTCAACAGTCGTTATGAAATACAGCGTTGATATTCATGTAGTACTATCTACCTATGAAGACATGAATGACTTTCATGATGACCCTGATGAAGCGTCAGAACGTCTGAATTTCATTCTTCATGCAATGTATGATAGAGCAGAAGATGATATTGAGACCTTGCGTCTTGAGCAATTGTTGCACCACGTATGGGAATCTTGGCAACAAGATAGCCATTTGTTAGAAATTGATGATGACGAATTACTCGATTGGGTTGACCACACGCTGGCAACTTGGGATGATGACAGTAATGATGAAATCTCGTAGATAATTTAGAAAGTTTAATGGAATCACCACAGAAGTTTACCAATAGTAAGGAAGTTATCGCTTTCCTTGCAGAAACCTTTCCGAAATGTTTTAGCACTGAAGGTGAGGCTCGCCCACTTAAGATCGGCATTTTTCAAGATTTAGCAGAACGGTTAGACAAAGAGGAGCGAGTCAGTAAGACCTTGTTACGCTCAACCCTTCGTCATTACACCAACAGCTGGCGTTACCTTTACAGCATTAAAGAAGGCGCACATCGCGTAAATCTTGATGGTGAAGAAGGTGAAGCGATTGAAAAAGATCACGCTGAACATGCACAAAAACAGCTAGAAGAAAGCAAGGCGAAGGCAGCTGAAAAGCGTAAAGCAAAGCAGGCCCAACAACCTCGCGCTAAAGAAAAAAGACAATTTTCACGTCCAAAAGGTGAAAAATCTGCAACTTTAGGCTCTACTGATAACAAGCAGGGAACTAAACCGAAAAATAGCAGACCAAACAAGACACCACCCGCAAAACTGACTGATGATGATTTGCAGCAGGGTACAAAAGTGACGGTTAAGCTAGGCAAAACTCCCATGCCAGCCGTTATTACTGAAGTTGCCAAAGACGGTATCCATGTTCAGTTAGACACCGGCATGGTAGTTAAAGTAAATACAGATGCTTTACGTTTGGCACGTTCCAAGAGGTCGTAAATATGAAAGATATCCTTCGAATTTCTATTGCTAGTGCATTCCTTACCGTAGGGGTAGGCGCAGGCGCGGTAACTACCACGCCCGATGTTGATGAACTACCTATTTTGCAACAGGAAACGCAGCATAGCGTTGCTGCTAAGCGAGTAAGCGCACTGTTTACCCGTGCACACTACAAAGAAATATCGTTGGATGATGCGCTTTCAGCACGAATTTATCAAAAGTTCGTCGATTCATTGGATCACAACAAGCAAGTGCTTTTATTGTCAGATGTTGTTGCGTTTGAAAAATACCGCACGGCATTTGACGATGCATTAAACAAAGGCAACCTGTCTATCGCCTATGACATGTATAACGTCTCCGCAAAACGTAGAGTTGAGCGTTATGAGTATGCCTTATCCTTGTTAGAACAGGGGCCCTTTGATTTTGAGAAAGCTGACGACAAATTCTATTACGATCGCGAAGAGGCTGACTGGCCTAAAAGCAAACAAGAGTTAGATGAAATTTGGCGCCAACGGGTTAAGTACGATGCGTTAAACCTTATTCTTGCGGACAAAACGTGGGAAGAAGCCAAAGAGTTGTTAGAAAAACGCTATAAGCGTGCCATTAAGCGCACTAAACAAGCGAAAAGCGAGGATGTTTTCCAAACTGCGATGAACGCCTTTGCGCGAACTGTAGAAGCCCATACTAGCTATTTATCACCTAGAAATGCCGATCGTTTCCAAATGGAAATGAACTTGTCATTCGAAGGTATTGGTGCAGTGTTACAAAGCGAAGAAGACTACACGGTCATTAAAAGTGTTGTCCCTGGCGGCCCCGCTGATCAATCGGGTGCGCTAAAACCAGAAGATAAAATTATCGGCGTTGCCCAAGACGATGACGAATTTGTTGATGTGGTAGGGTGGCGATTAGATGAAGTAGTTGAACTTATTAAAGGCCCTAAAGGCAGTACCGTTCGCTTACAGGTTCAAAAAGGCGTAACCGAAGGTAAAACTACGTCTGTTGTTAGCCTTACCCGTGACAAAATTAAGTTAGAAGATCGCGCTGCCAGTTCTGAGGTGTATGTTCCTGATACAGGCCCTCACGCTAATGAGCCTTTAGGCGTAATTACCATTCCTAGCTTTTATAACAATTTACACGCTGATGTAGCAAAAGAGATTGAAAAGCTTAAGGCGCAAAATGTAAAAGGCGTTATTGTCGATTTACGTGGTAACGGCGGGGGCTCTTTAACAGAAGCCACCTTGCTAACGGGCTTATTTATAGAAAAAGGGCCAGTGGTTCAAATTCGTTATGGCCAAGATAAAGTTAGTGTAAACCGTGATACTGATGGCGCCGTGGCTTACGACGGCCCGCTAACGGTATTAGTAGATAGGTATAGTGCGTCAGCATCAGAGATTTTTGCCGCTGCGATGCAAGATTATAACCGTGCACTTATTGTCGGTGAACAAACCTTCGGTAAAGGCACAGTGCAGCAACATCGTGGACTCGGTAAAATCTATGACCTCTACGACAATCCTTTAGGTAGCGTACAGTTCACCATAGCTAAGTTCTACCGCATCAATGGTGGCAGTACTCAGCATAAAGGTGTAGTGCCAGATATCTTATACCCATCAGCTGTCGACCCTGAAGAGTGGGGTGAGAGCAAAGCAGAAAATGCCTTGCCTTGGGATAGTATTAAGCGCGCAAACTACACAACCTTCGCTGATGGCCAAGGGGCGTTAGATGTTCTTACTGCAAAGCATAATAAACGCATTATGCAGAGCCCAGAATTCTCATATATCTATGAAGATATTGACGAGTATAAAGAAAACAAAGACAAGAACTTTATTTCTCTTGTTAAGTCTGAGCGAGAAGCTGATAAAGAAGAAGCGGAAGCAAAAGCACTTGCGCGTGCCAACGAACGTTTACAGCGTTTAGGCTTAGAAACAGTTGCATCACTGGATGACTTACCTGAAGATATGGACGAGTTAGATCCCTTCTTAGATGAAGCGGCGAACATTACGTTCGATATGATTGAAACCGGCAGGTATGCAATAACAACAAATTAAAGATTGTCGTAGAAAGGGCTGGTCCATGGCCAGCCCTTTTTTTGTGTCTGGCAATCCTATACAACAATAATAAAGGGAAACATCATGGCTATTAGAGGCGAATTTTCCTCTCGAATAGGGTTTGTATTGGCCGCGGCAGGGTCAGCAGTAGGGCTAGGTAATATATGGGGGTTTCCCACAAAAGTAGCAAGTAACGGCGGTGCCGCTTTTGTGCTGGTATACTTGTTACTGGCATTCGTATTAGCTTACCCAGTATTAATGGCAGAATTAATTATTGGTCGCAGCACACGCGCAAACATGGTCGACGCTCTGGGCAAAATTTCCGGAAACTTTGTAGGCCGGGCCACAGGGATTTGGGGGTGCGTCACCGTATCTCTTATTCTTGCATTCTATGCCATTGTCGGCGGATGGATGCTCGTTTACGTGGTTGATGCGTTGGCGCGTTTGTTAGGTTTAACTGCCGCTAGCGACTGGCTACTTACCGACTCGGTTACGCGTAACGTATTATTTTGTTTGTTTTTCATGGCCTTAACTGCTTTTATTGTGGTCGGCGGCGTAAAAGCTGGTATTGAAAAATGGTCGGTTCGGTTAATGCCAACACTGGTCCTTCTTATTATTGCGTTAATTATATATGTTAGTTTTCAGCCCGGCGCTATAGAGGGTTGGAGCGCATACCTTGTGCCTGATTTTTCTCGCGTACTCGACCCAGACTTACTGATTAACGCTATGGGACAGGCGTTCTTTTCTATGTCCCTTGGGGTAGGTACTATGCTTGTATATGGTTCTTATCTTAGTAAGCAAGAAAACCTTCCCACCATAGGCGCATCAGTAGCGTTAGTAGATATTGGCGTTGCTGTTATTGCCGGCATGCTGATTATTCCTTCTATGTATGTTGCGTTAAATAATGGTGTGGAAATTTTCACCCCAGAGGGTGCGCTCATTCAAGGGGATAGTCTTATATTTAAAGTGTTGCCCGCACTATTTGATACCATTGGTAGCGTAGGTATATTCGTTGCTTTCGTGTTCTTTGCACTTATGGCAATTGCAGCGGTAACCTCATCTATTTCAATGTTAGAAGTTCCCGTGGCTTATATGGTGGAGAGCAGAGGCCTTATCCGTAAAAAAGCGGTTGTGGTAATGGCTACCATCATCTTTGCCCTTAGTTGTATTATCATTTTTAACTTCGGTACGCTTTTTGGCTTTGTTATTGCCCTAACTACCGAATATAGCCAACCTCTATTAGGTTTAACATTGTGTATTTTCGCTGGTTGGGTATGGCGTAGAGATGCCATCTTAGCTGAGCTCAAAGAGGGCGATGCCCACGCTGACCAAACGCTTTTCTGGAAAATTTGGCCTTGGTATGTGCGCTTTGTTTGTCCAGTTATTATCGCGTTAATGTTTTATCGCTCAGTTTTTTAATGTAGGTAGTAAGAAATAATAATGTCAAAACAATTAAAATCACCTTCACTACTGGACGCCCTCATCCCCCTTATCGCTTTGATATTGATGATGGGTGGGGCTGTTTACTTATTTCAAGACGACTCGTCATACGGGCCTAACCAAATTGCCTTGCTACTCGCCATGGGAATGGCCGCGGTAATTGGTATGAAAAATGGTTACAGCTGGAAAACCATTGAAAAAGGCATTGTAGACGGGATTTCAATGTCGTTGGGCGCCTGCCTTATTTTGCTTGCGGTGGGCTCTCTTATTGGCACATGGATGCTTGCCGGTACCGTTCCCACGCTTATCTATTTTGGTTTAGAACTACTTAACCCTTCTTTCTTTTATGCAGCAACGTGCCTCATTTGTGCTGTAGTAGCCATGAGTATTGGCAGTTCGTGGACCACCGCCGCTACGGTAGGTGTTGCCCTTATGGGCGTCGCTGCGGGTATGGAAATGTCAGCGGCCATTACTGCTGGGGCGGTGATATCAGGCGCTTACTTTGGGGATAAGATTTCTCCGTTATCAGAAACCACCAACTTAGCTCCCGCTGTGGCAGGCACCGATTTGTTCGAACACATCAAATACATGATGTGGACCACTATTCCTAGTTTTATTATTGCCTTGGTATTATTTGTGATACTGGGCTTTAGTGAAGTAGGGGATGCAAAAGCTGAGCGTATTGAACAAATGCAAACATTGCTTAACGCGTCCTTTAATTTAAGTTGGTATCTGCTCGTGCCTCTTGTGGTATTGCTAACTCTAGCTGTTAAGAAAGTACCAGCCTTTCCAGCCGTGTCCATTGGGGCGTTACTGGGCGGCATTTGGGCCGTGCTTTTTCAATGGGATGTTGTGTCGTCTATGGCGAGCAGTGACGACTCAGCGGGAATTGGTGCATTAAAGGTAGTGTGGACGGCATTATTTGATGGCGTTAGTTTTTCAACACCAGATGAAAACTTAAACAGTTTATTATCACGTGGTGGTATGTCATCAATGCTAAATACAATTTGGCTTATTATTTGCGCAATGTCATTTGGCGCAGTACTAGAACGAGTAGGGCTATTAAAGCGTGCTGTTTCTACGATACTGTTAGGGGCAAAGTCTGCAGGCGATATGGTCAGTCGAACCATACTCACTTGTTTTGGCACAAACTTGGTGACTGCCGATCAGTATATGTCTATTGTCATGCCAGGACGTATGTACAAAGAAGAGTTTAAAAAGCGCGGCCTCAATCAGTTAAATCTGTCCCGCAGCCTTGAAGATGGCGGCACGTTAACGTCTCCGCTGATTCCGTGGAATACATGTGGTGCTTATATGCATAGCGTATTGCTGGTGAATCCGTTCGACTATGTGTTTTATGCGTTTTTCAATGTGATCAATCCAATACTGGCCATCATATATGCTTACTTAGGAATTAAAATCCTTCGCCTTACACCACCTAACGTAGAGCGAACTGAAGCAGAAGCCAATCAGTAACCTTGTCGCTTAGACGTTCTTTAAAGAGGTTCTATGTCACTACAAGCTAAAAAAAGGGCGGATTACCAACCGCCCGCTTTTCTTATTTCTACCGTAAAGCTTACGGTTAAACTTCATCCTACTGCCACGCGTGTAGTCAGCATTCTAAGCATCACGCGTCAAGGTGAGCACAGTGCACCTTTAGTGCTAGATGGAAACAAATTAACCCTTATTGCGCTTAAACTTAATGGTGAAGCGCATACTGATTATGAAGAGAGTGAAAACACCTTAACGGTGAATACACAACGCGACAGTTTCGAGTTGTATATTGAGACGGAAATTGACCCACAAAACAATAAAGCGTTAGAAGGGCTTTATTTATCAGGCGGCGCTTATTGTACTCAATGTGAAGCTGAAGGCTTTCGCCGTATTACCTACTTCTTAGATAGACCTGATGTGCTTTCGGTGTATACCGTAACGGTAATTGGGGACTCTCGCTTTCCCATGCTGTTGTCCAATGGAAACCCTATCGATAAAGGGGAGAATGCTGACGGCACGCATTATGTAACATGGCACGATCCGCATCCTAAACCTTGCTACCTGTTTGCCTTGGTGGCGGGAGATTTCGATTTACTTTGTGATACCTTTATTACTGCTAGTGGTAAACAAGTGGCTTTAGAGCTCTATGTGGATAAGGGTAAAAAAGACCAAGGTCATTTCGCACTGGCGTCACTAAAACGCGCAATGAAGTGGGATGAAGAAGTATTTGGCCTCGAATACGATTTAGACATTTACATGATTGTGGCTGTCGACTTTTTCAACATGGGCGCCATGGAGAACAAAGGGCTAAATATATTTAACAGCAAATTTGTATTGGCTGAACAAGCATCGGCCACAGACGAAGATTTCTTTAATGTTGAAGCTGTTATTGCCCATGAATATTTTCACAATTGGACAGGTAATCGCGTCACCTGTCGTGACTGGTTCCAATTAAGCTTAAAAGAAGGCCTCACGGTATTTAGAGATCAACAGTTTAGTGCTGATATGACCTCTGCCCTAAGCAACAGAATTAAACATGTTAGGGTTATGCGAGAACATCAGTTTGCGGAAGATGCCAGCGCAATGAGTCATCCTATACGCCCTGAAGAAGTTATTGAAATGAATAACTTTTATACGGTAACCGTATACGATAAAGGCGCTGAAGTTATTCGCATGTTTCATACTTTGCTTGGGCCTGAGAAATTTAGGCAAGGAATGGATGAATATTTCCGCCGCCATGACGGCCAAGCCGTTACCTGTGACGACTTTATTGCTGCTATGCAGTCGGCAACCGAAACTGACCTTAGCCATTTCGCGCGCTGGTATAGTCAGTCTGGTACGCCGCAAATACGTCTTGCCCATAATTTTGATAAAGAACAAGGCGTACATAACTTTACGTTATCGCAGTACACAAAGCCCACCGCGGATCAGAAAGAAAAGACAGCACTGTATATTCCTGTGGCCATAGAAATAATTGACCATACTGGTAAGCAGTATCAAGACGAGCAAGGATTAATTAAAGATGGACTGCTTATCTTAGATAAACCTGAGATAACATTCACTGTATCTAGCCACACTGAACAATTAACTCCTGTGTTGTTAGGCAATTTTTCTGCGCCATCGAAGGTAGAAAATCCGCTCGACATTAAGGGGCTTTTAACCATATTTACCCATGCCCATGATGCTTTTAACCGGTGGGATGCAATGCAGTCGCTATATGACCGTTGTATCGAGACACTTTATCAAGACACAACTGCTGAGATATCGCCTGCTATCTGGTCGTCCCTTAGTCAAGCGATTGAAAGTGAAAAGAATAATCTTGAGCTTCTCGGCGAGTGTCTTGTTATTCCATCCTTTGAAACACTCTGTCAAAGTAGGGAAAATATTGAGGTTGCGAGGCTAATCAATGCGCGTAACCAATTTTGTGATGCATTTGCGGCTAATCTAAATAGTGTATTACTTAATATTTTTAAGGGCATAGACGGGGGTACATATGTGTACAATCAAGACGCAGTTATTAGTCGGCGCTGTAAAAATGTGATCTTGGCGCTCCTAGCGCGCAGTGCTGAAAACGTAAGCTTGGTTGAGACCCAGTTTAAGCATGCCGATAATATGACCGATTCACTTGGTGCGCTACGTGCGTCTCAACACACCTGTGTGTTTGAACAACTGATGGCGAAATTCGAACAACAGTGGGCCCACGATCCTCTTGTACTAGACAAATGGTTCGCACTACACGCCACGCAACCCAACGATAATATTCTCGCTACCATTACAATGTTAAGCGAGCATCCACAATTTAGTATGGGTAATCCAAACAGAGTTCGCTCCCTTATAGGTAGCTTCGCATTTTACAATAGTGAGAAGTTTCATGCGCTTGATGGCAGTGGTTATAAGTTTGTCACTGACTATCTTCTTAAACTCGATGCCATCAACCCGCAAGTGGCGGCCCGTATCGTTACCCCGTTAACACAATGGCAACGCTTTAGTGAAACACACCAGTCTGCAATGAAACAGCAACTGGCGCGTTTACTAAATCATTCTGGGTTAAGTAAAGACTTATTTGAAAAAGTGAGTAAAAGTCTCGCCTATGACAGTGCCTCGTCGTAATAGTACGCAGTATTACTATTTCTCTATAAACGCGTCTTACATTGAATGTGAGACGCTTTATTCTCCTCATCACAGCGACGTTGTGATGACGGCTGAAAACGGATTAAAAATCCAAGTGCCCGCCGTTAGGCTTCGTCCATTCGTAACCCCCGAAGGTCTCAGCGGGCGTTTCCGTATGACAGTAGATCAAAACAACAAAATCTTAGCCTTCGAACGTCTGCGCTAGCCCCTTTCAAACAGGCGTTTAGCAACAAAAAACTACGACAACTATCATCAGCGCTAATTATACAAACGTAACACAATTAAGATTTGTGTTTATTTTTTAATCGCCCCAATAAGCGCCTTTTATACTCCCCACAAAACAATAACTATTTGATACCACTAATGTTGTAAATTTTGTTAACTGGTACGATTACTTCTTGCGGTTCTGGTAAAATGATGTAATCATTTTGTTAATCGGTATGGTTGATCACGATGTCACGCAACCTTCAGCGTCGACTTGGGAGTATAAAAATATGATAAACAGGCCTAGCGCTTTTAAAATGTCACCAGTTGCAGTAGGCGTACTCACGCTTCTAGGGGTAGCAACGCTTCCTGCTAATGCGGCAAATTGGCAAGTGGGTGATGCAAACATTTCTTTGGACTCTACTTTTACGTTAGCAACAAGCATTCGTACTGAAAGTAGAGATTACAGCTTAATTGGTAACAGCAACCATGCGCAGTTCGATTGGTCTGGTTATCACGCCGCATTCAATCCTATCTACACCAGCAATGATGTTTGGTCGCAAGCAAATGGTGCTTATTCCACCAACGGTGACTTAGGTAACCTTAATCATGATCCAGGTGATGCATTTGCCACCCAAGTATCAGGGACCCACGAGTTAGATATTAACTTTGGCGATTATGGCTTCTTTGCCCGGGGCTTTTGGTTTTACGATTTCGAACAAATGGATGGCGACCGTCCATATTCTAATTCAATCACCGGCAACCAATACGATCTTTGCCAAGACCCTGAAGCAGAAGATTTACTATGTACCGATATTCGTTTATACGATGCCTTTTTCTATGGCGATTGGTGGATAGGCGACAAACCCTTTACGCTGCGTGTGGGACGTCAGGTTATCAGCTGGGGTGAAAGTACCTTTATTCAACACGGTATCAATACCACCAATCCGGTGGATGTTACCCGGGCCCGCGCTCCCGGCGCAGAACTTAAAGAAGTATTTTTACCTGTAGGCATGGTATATGCCTCGCTCGGTTTAACTAATAATGTCAGTATCTCTGGTTACTACCAGTACGAGTGGGAGCGCAGCTGGCTTCCCGTTTCTGGCAGCTATTTTGCCGGTAATGACTTTGCTGGCGAGGGTGGTCAACGCCAAAATGTTCAGCTTGGTTTTAGTGGTAACCCAGATATTGATTTAGACCATTTATTGACAGTGCTAAACCAGTACGGCGATATGCTGAACGGCGGTGCTAGCGAAACAGATTTGCTCGGCGCGTATGCGTTATATGGTACAAAGGTTGCAATACGTGGCTATTCTGATGCCGCACATCACGATGCTGACGATCAGGGACAATACGGTTTACGTTTAACGTGGTTTGCTGAAAACTTAAATGAAACGGAGTTCAGTTTCTACCATATTAACTATCACAGTCAGCGCCCACTTATATCAGGTAAAACCTCAGACTTTAGCGCTGAAGGTATTTTCTCAGACTTAGCTTATTTGAAAGAAAATACGATCACCAAAGATAACATCACCGATTTAGGCGTATTTACCCAATCGGAGTTCTACTATCCTGAAGACATCAAGCTTTACGGTATGAGCTTTAACACGAATATTGGCACTACTGCGTTTGCGG
The DNA here is from genome assembly GCF_010500865.1 of Alteromonas profundi. Classification (GTDB taxonomy): domain Bacteria; phylum Pseudomonadota; class Gammaproteobacteria; order Enterobacterales; family Alteromonadaceae; genus Alteromonas; species Alteromonas profundi. The sequence continues at coordinate 109,143 of NZ_JAAAWN010000009.1, read as the reverse complement.
GTGAATTTGCCTATCGTGTAGACGAACCGCTACAAATTGATGATGTAGAGCTGCTGTACATGGGTATGCCTGAACAGCTTGCTAATTCTGATATTGCTGCGCTAAGACGCGACGATTTAGCGGGTATTTCACAGCTCAACAATATTGGTCGTTCTGTAGGCCCTGGCGAAACCGCTGAAGGCTATTTAATGTCAGATACATGGCAAATGCAGTTCACCGCCTCGCATGTTTTTGGGCCTAAATTTGGTACCGATAACTTTGTATTATTAGGGGAACTAGGCTATGTCAATATTGTTGATATGCCCGACCCTGATGTTATTCGCTTGAATGCACCTGGCACCTCGCGTACACCATCGTTAGAACCAACAGCAGATGGCAACAGCCGAGACGGCCTCCTTGTAGGCTTGTCTGATGGGCCTGAAACCAACCCATTTGCCACGGATGATGCATGGGGTTATCGCCTACTTGCAGTAGCCGACTGGAATGACGTTATGGCGGGTATTAATTTACGCGCTCGTGCAACGTTTTCTCACGACGTAGATGGAACCACACCGGATCCTCTATACCTTTTCACCGAAGATGTTAAGTCAGCGGCCGTATCTTTGACGTTTGATTACTTAAGCAAATGGTCAGCAACCGCTTCTTATAGTGCGTTTTGGGGCGGCATTGGCACAACGAATGCGCTTTCAGATCGTGACTTCATATCGTTTAACATCAAGTACGCAATTTAAAGAGTGGTATTTATGATTAGAAAATTAGGCATTATCGCAACAGCAATGACGTTAGCGCTTAGCGGCACTCACGCATTAGCCAAGATATCAGACGAGCAAGCCAACAAACTGGGCAATGAACTTACCCCGTTAGGTGCTGAAAAAGCCGCTAACGCTGATGGAAGCATTCCTGCGTGGACGGGAGGTATTACTAAAGCGCCAGAAGGGTATTCTGTGGGCGACCATCACCCAGATCCTTACCCAGAAGATAAGGTGTTGTTTGAAATAACCGCACAAAACTATAAAGAATATGCTGACTACCTGTCAGAAGGGCAGATCAAGCTGTTTGAAGCGTACCCAGAAACTTTCCGTATGCCGGTTTACCCAACCCGTCGTTCTGCTTCAAACCCTGAAGAAATTTACGAAGCGACAAGGGTTAATGCCACCCGCGCTGAACTGCTCGATGGGGGCAATGGTATTAAAGGTGCTGTGCTAGGTATTCCATTTCCTATTCCACAAAACGGCCTAGAAGCTATTTGGAACCATATCCTTCGCTATCGCGGTGAAGCCGTAGAACGTAACGGTGGCCAAGCTGCGGTGACGACATCGGGCGACTACAATGTTATCGGCTTCGATGAACAGCTTATGATTAAGTATGCTGAAGAGGGTATGACGCCGGAACAACTTAGCGAAGACAATGTTTTGTTTATGTTCAAACAGAAGGTTACCAAGCCGGCGCGATTGGCAGGTACCGCACTGCTAGTACATGAAACAGTCGATCAGGTAAAGGAACCTCGTAAAGCGTGGACATACAACACAGGTCAACGCCGGGTACGTCTTGCGCCAAACATTGCTTATGACACGCCAGGAACAGCAGCCGATGGTCTTCGTACTACCGATGATTTCGATATGTTTAACGGTTCACCAAACCGTTATAACTGGAAGTTGTTAGGTAAAAAAGAAATGTACGTGGCTTATAACAACTATCAACTACACTCAGACAATGTAAGCTATGAAGATATACTTACACCAAATCATGTAAACCCTGATTTGACGCGCTGGGAAAAACACCGCGTATGGGTAGTAGAAGCCACGCTGAAAGAAGGCTTCCGCCACATATATCAAAAACGCGTATTCTTTATTGACGAAGATAGCTGGCAAATTCAGGTTGCTGATATGTATGATAATCGTGGTGAGCTTTACCGTGTAGGCGTTGCTTATGGCGTTAACTACTACGAAGTTCCTACCCAATGGTCTACATTGGATGCGTATCATGATTTGAATTCTCGTCGTTACCTGGCCATTGGCTTGGATAATGAAGAGTCGATGTATGATTTCTCTGTACGTCCAAGAGACGTTGAATTTACACCTCAAGCGCTACGACGAGAGGGTATGCGTTAATCATCGTACACAATGAACGGTTGGCGATGCCAACCGTTTTTGTTTACACACACTCATAACTTAGGATGGTTAAGAATGAAAAAAACCATTGCAGCGTGCATCACAGCAGCATTCGCCGCGAATTATTCAGCTGTGGTAGCAGCAGAAGAGGTATTCATCGCGCCGCTCGTTGAGCAGTCAGTTTTGCTGGACATAGACGCTGATGAATTTGTAGTTATTGTGGGAGAGAGAGGGCACGTTCTAATTTCACAAGATGGCCAGTCATTCAAACAGCTCAAGGTGCCTTCACAGTCAACCCTTACCGCCGCCACCATCAAAGGTGATCATATTTGGGCCGTAGGTCATGATGCAGTTATCTTACATTCGCCTGATAGGGGTGAGACGTGGGAAGTACAAAATTTTCAGCCCGAATTACAACGTCCGTTTTTAGATGTATTATTCTTTGATACTCAGCATGGTATTGCACTTGGTGCCTATGGCTTGTTTTACCGCACTCTCGATGGCGGGAAATCGTGGCAAGCAGAGCGCCATGCTAGTTTGTTAGACCCTTATGATCGCGAATACCTAGAAAGTGTGCGAGAAGAAGACGAAGCCTTTTATCAGCAAGAACTTGAGTCGATATTACCCCATTTAAACCGCGTTACTGCCCACGGCAACACCCTATATATTGCTGGGGAAGCAGGCTTATTAGCTCGTAGTACCGATAGGGGCGAAAGCTGGCAGCGTTTTACCGTGGATTATACGGGTTCATTTTTTGATATTAAGCCACTAGATAGCGACACCGTATTAGCGGTAGGGTTAAGAGGAAATATTTTTGTCACTCGCGATAGTGAAAATTGGGAATATATAAGTACCTGCTCAACCAGCACACTTAATTCAATTTATCTAACCGAGTCAAACAAGATTTATGCTTTAGGAAATAACGGTATGCTTGTGTCGGCAAGCCGTCCGCTACAAACCAGCCAGCATAACCCTTATGCAAATCCCTCGTCATGTACGCCAGCAACGGGCGTAGAAACACGCCAAGTAGAAGATAAAGCGGCATTACTCAATGCAGTATCTTTTAATGGCCAGACCATAGCGGTTTCAGCTAATGGCATTAAAACGCTTAATTTAGAGTAGGGTAGCCACAGTATTATGACCCATTTCATTGAACACTTAGTTTTTGCCAACCGAAAACTGCTTGTGGCAATTTTTGCACTTGCCACACTTTTCCTAGGTTTCCAGGCCTCTCAAATGCGCTTAGACGCAGGTTTTGAGAAAAACATTCCGCTTAATCACGAGTACATGCAAACCTACATTGAGCACCGTAAGGATTTTGGTGGTGCTAATAATATTCTGGTTTCTGTGTGTGATAAAAATGGCAATATTTTTAACACCAACTTCTTTGATACGTTGAAGAATGTTCACGACCAGTTGTTTTTTATCAACGGAGTAAATCGCTCTTTAGTTGTTTCATTATTTTCTCCTTCCACCCGTTTTACAGAAATTGTAGAAGGTGGTTTTGCCGGCGGCCCGGTGATACCCGCAGACTTTAACTCACAAAGTCAAGATGCGTTAGATTTGGTTGCCGCAAATATTGAAAAGGCCAATATTGTTGGTCGCCAAGTAGCAAGCGATTACAGCTGTGCCATGGTAACCGCACAATTGCTTGATATTGACCCACAAACAGGCGAACCCTTAGATACCCTTGCGCTTGCCGGTGAGCTTGAAAAGCAGTTACGCGGTGAGTTTGAAAACGACAATATTTCTATACATGTCATTGGATTCGCCAAAATGATTGGCGACGTTGCTGATGGCGCTAAAGATGTATTGTTATTTTTTGCCATTGCTATCGCAATTACGGCGGTCATGGTGTATTTCTTCTCGCGAAGCATCATGCTCACAGTACTGCCGCTATTGTGCTCGGTTATCGCAGTAGTTTGGCAGCTAGGCCTGCTTACGCTGTTAGGCTTTGGCATGGACCCGATGTCGATACTGGTCCCTTTCTTAGTCTTCGCCATTGGTGTAAGTCACGGCGTACAGATGATCAACGCTGTCGAAAAGCAAGCCGTATCTGGTATAGGTGCAAAACGTGCGGCAATGTCGGCGTTTAGAAGCTTATTAATTCCCGGGGGCGTGGCCTTACTGTCTGATACCGTAGGCTTCATGACATTATTGGTTATCGATATCGGTATTATTCGCGAATTAGCGATTACCGCAAGTATGGGTGTGGCAGTTATCATACTGACTAACCTAGTACTTTTACCGGTACTAATGAGCTTTTTGAAGCTTGATAAGAATTATGTCGATAAATTTGCAGGAAAAGAAGGTTCACATAGCCGGTTTTGGACAGTGATTGCAGCGTGTTCTCGTAAGAAGCCTGCCATCGTTATTTTATTGGTTACAGCGGCGCTGTTTGTGTTTGGACACTTTCAAGCACAAAACATGAAAATAGGGGATCTCCATGCTGGCGCTCCTGCACTACATGAAACTTCTCGCTACAACCAAGATACCTTCCTTATCACTGATAAGTACGAAGTGACGGTAGATTACATTTCTATTTTGGTAGAAACCACACCTGAAGCGTGTACTTCTCACAGCGTGATGAAAGCGATGGATGATTTCCAATGGAAAATGGAAAACGTACCTGGGGTGCAATCGGCAGTGTCATTGGCATCGGTAGCAAAAATTGTGAATGCCGGTTACAACGAAGGTAACGTTAAGTGGCAAGTATTACCACGTAACCAACAAACCCTTGTACAGGCAATCTCTCGCGTACCTACCTCATCAGGTTTGCTTAATGGCGATTGCTCAGTGATGCCGATTATTCTATTTATGGAAGATCACAAAGCTGAAACCATTTCACGGGTGGTAGATGCGGTTAAAGTGTATCGTGACGAGTATGAAACCGACGATATGAAGTTTAGCTTAGCCTCAGGTCCCGTGGGTGTAATGGCAGCCACGAACGAAGCGGTAAAAGCAGCCCAAGATCCTATGATGCTATATGTATTTGGGGCGGTGATTGCACTGTGCTTAATTAGTTTCCGTTCAATTCGCGCTACCTTAGTCGTTGTTATTCCGCTGTATGTAGTATCGGTACTAGCACAAGCGCTGATGACGTACCTACAAATAGGATTGACCGTATCTACTCTACCTGTTATCGCACTGGGTGTGGGTATTGGTGTCGACTATGGTATCTATATTCTTTCTACTAAGAATTCGATGCTAAAACAGGGCGCCACCGTGCAAGAGGCCTATTTAGCCGCCTTGAAAGAGCGGGGAAGTGCGGTGTTATTTACCGGCATTACCTTGGCGATTGGGGTAAGCACGTGGGTATTCTCATCGCTTAAATTCCAGATGGATATGGGAATTCTGCTTACCTTTATGTTCGTTGTGAACATGCTAGGCGCAATAATTGTGCTTCCTGCATTAGCACGGGTACTTTGGTGGAACCGAAACGACCCAGGTGCATAATTATTTTTGCATAGCTAATCACTAAAAAGGGCCGTAAGGCCCTTTTTTATAGGTGTTTTCTGCATACTTATCTATGCTGTTAATAAGACGTTAAAAAGGGGCTTTTATTACCTCTCAGTTTTAGCGAAAATAGCAATGTAACTCAGCACTTACGACACTTATTAAGGTTTATAAATGACAGTCACCACACAGCGACACTCAGTACTGCTAGACAATGTTTTTTCACTTATCGATAAAAAAGTGGATGCGCAGCAGAAGTCACTTGTGCAGCAATTCGGCCGCCTGTTGTATAAAAATATCTCCAGCGATGACCTAGCAAACCGTAACGACAGCGATCTGTACGGTGCCACACTTAGCTTGTGGAATGGTTTGGCCAAATTTGATAACTCCGCACCCTACATCCGCGTATTCGACCCTGAAATTGAAAAACATGGTTGGCACTCTAGCCATACCATTGTAGAAATTATTGTTAGCGATATGCCATTCCTCGTAGACTCAGTACGAATGTCGCTAAATAGGCTGAATATTACTACCCATTTATTTTTGCATAGCCCTATAAACATTAAGCGTAATGATAAAAACCAGGTTGAGAAGTTTGCCGAAGCCGGCGAAACACTAGAGGGCGCGCGTAAAGAAACGGTTATCTTCATCGAGGTGGATCATCAAACATCGAAAAGTGATATCGACACCTTGACGAAAGAATTGCATTCTGTGGTAGATGAAGTTTTGCTAGCCGTTCAAGACTGGCAAGATATGACGGGCAAGTTACATAGTGTAGTAAAGGACGTAAATAAGCTAAATTGGCATCTGTCTAGTGAAGAGAAAAAACAAACAAAAACCTACTTAGAATGGTTAGGCGATCATAACTTTACCATGATGGGGTACAGGTATTACGAAGTGAAGGCTATTGAAGGGGATCATCGTTGGATACCCGATAATGACAGTAGCCTAGGCCTATTGAAAAATTCGGTTCACAACCGTGAACGCTTATTATCTCGATTACCCCCGTCGGCGCGGGAAGAAGCATTAAGCCAAAACCCGCTTATGTTAACGAAAACGAACACCCGTTCACGGGTGCACCGCCCAGCATACATGGACTATGTGGGGGTGAAACAATTCAACAAGGAAGGCCAAGTTATTGGAGAGCACCGTTTCTTAGGCCTTTATTCTGCATCGTTTTACAATATGAGCGTAACCCAGTTGCCTATATTGCGTGAAAAAATTCAGCGCATTTGTGACTTATCAGGGTTTGAGCCTGGCACCCATGCCCATAAGGCCTTTGTGAATATTGTTGAAACCTACCCACGAGATGAATTACTGCAAACCCCAGTAGAAGAACTTGCTCAAATCGTAATGGGCATCTTCCAAATGCAAGAGCGGGGAATATCACGTCTGTTTATCCGTAAAGATGTTTACGGTCGTTTCTTTTCTTGCATGGTATTTGTACCGCGTGAGCGATATAACACCCAGTTACGTAAAGAAACCCAGGCGTTACTACGGGCCTCACTAGGGGCAACCGAAGAAGTGGAATTTACAACCTTCTTTTCAGAATCTGTCTATGCTCGTACCCATTACATTGCACGAGTCGACGACAACAACGCGGAATATGACGTGAAGGAAATTGAGAATAACATTATCGAGCTAACCAAGACATGGAATGACAGGTTAGCTTCGGCTATATGTGCTGCGCATGGTGAAGCGTCGGGTAAAGCATTAGAGCGTAAATATAACAACGCCTTCTCACGCAGTTATATGGAACATAACCTTCCAAGCGCTGCGTTGGTAGATATCGGTAAACTAGAGCAACTTAACGACCAACGTACCTTAGATATGTTGTTCTATCGTCCGCAGGAAGAGCAAGCCGATAGCCAAGTAGTAAAATTAAAACTATTCCACCGCGCTGAACCTATTCATTTATCTGATGTGTTGCCTATGTTGGAAAACTTTGGGTTACGCGTAATCGATGAAAGCCCTTATAAAATCACCTGTGCAGAGGGTGAGAAGAATTGGGTTATGGACTTTACGATGTTGCACAAAAGCGGGCAGCATTTCGATATGGAAAACGCCCAACGTCTGTTTCAAGATGGCTTTGCAAAGGTTTGGTACAACCTGCTTGAAGACGATGCGTTTAACCGTCTTATCTTAGGGGCAAACCTCACCGGGAGAAAGGTAACAATTTTGCGCGCTTACGCAAAATATATGCGCCAAACCGGCAGTTCATTTAGCCATGATTATATTGCTAATACCCTGGCTAATTACCCCGATATTGCACGCTTATTAGTTAGCTATTTCGATGTTCGATTTAACCCGACTAAAAAACGCAGCACGAAGAAAGAAGACGGGCTTTTAGACAATATAAAAGCACAACTTGATAATGTAAGTAACCTTGATGATGACCGAATTATTCGTCGTTATCTAGACATGATGTCTGCTACCTTGCGTACCAACTTTTATCAAGCCGATGAACACGGCAATGAAAAGTCCTATGTGTCGTTTAAAATGGCGCCAGAACTTATTCCCGACATGCCCCTGCCGTTGCCTAAATTCGAGGTGTTCGTGTACAGCCCACGCGTTGAAGGTGTGCATCTACGGGGCGGGAAAGTAGCCCGTGGTGGTTTACGCTGGTCTGCTAGACAAGAAGATTTCCGCACCGAAATCCTCGGTTTGGTAAAAGCACAACAGGTTAAAAACACCGTAATAGTGCCTGTTGGTGCAAAAGGCGGGTTTGTTTGTAAGCGCCTGCCGGTTGGCGAGGGGCGTCAAGCTATCCAAGCCGAAGGGCAAGCATGTTACCGTATCTTTATTACAAGCTTATTGGATATTACCGATAACATCGTTAACGGCGAAATCGTGCCGCCAAAAGATGTGGTGCGTCTTGATGAAGATGATCCATACTTAGTCGTGGCGGCAGACAAAGGTACAGCAACCTTTTCTGATATTGCCAATGGCATTGCCGAAGAATTCGGTTTTTGGTTGGGCGACGCGTTTGCCTCTGGGGGCAGTATTGGTTATGACCACAAGAAAATGGGCATTACTGCACGCGGCGGATGGGAATCAGTAAAACGCCATTTCCGCGAAATTGGCGTCAATTGCCAAAACACCGACTTCACCTGTGTAGGTATTGGTGATATGGCAGGTGATGTGTTCGGTAACGGCATGCTGTTATCGCAGCATACACGGCTTATATGTGCATTTAACCACATGCACATCTTCTTTGATCCTAACCCAGATGCAGCCACAAGTTATGCTGAGCGTAAACGGTTATTCGAGAACCCCCAGCTTACCTGGGAAGACTACGATACATCACTGATTTCTAAAGGTGGTGGTGTGTTTAGCCGTTCAGCGAAATCGATTAAGCTTACACCCGAAATGAAAAAATGGTTGGGCACGCGTCAAATGAGCATGACGCCGAATGAGCTCATTCATAATGTACTTAAAATGCCCGTGGACCTGTTATGGAATGGTGGTATTGGTACGTATATAAAAAGTACCAAAGAATCCCATTCAGATGTAGGGGATCGCGCCAACGACGATTTACGGGTAAACGGTAAAGACGTTCAAGCTAAAATTGTAGGTGAAGGGGGCAACCTAGGCCTTACCCAACTCGGCCGAATTGAATATGCGGCTAGTGGAGGAAGAGTCAACACCGACTTTATTGATAACGTAGGCGGTGTAGATTGCTCAGATAACGAAGTTAATATCAAAATCTTGCTCAATAGCGTCGTTAACGATGGCGAATTAACTATTAAACAGCGCAATAAACTGCTCTACGAGATGACCGACGATGTATCTCGCATTGTGCTAAAAGACTGTTATCGCCAAACCCAGTCTATCTCAATTACCGAGCTAGCTGGCGTAAAGCAGCTAAAAGAACAGTTACGATTTATTCATGGGTTAGAGCGTGAAGGACAATTAAATCGCGAGCTTGAATTTATTCCAAGTGATGATGAAATTTCAGATAGAGTGGCCTCAAACCAAGGGTTAACACGCCCAGAACTTAGCGTGCTGATTGCCTATGGCAAAATGGTACTCAAAGATGCACTAAACATTCCTGAAATTACTGACAACCCGTATCATGGGCGGTTGTTGATAAGCGCCTTCCCAGAAGTACTACGTCAAAAATTTCAAGACCAGATGCAGCAACATCCACTGCGCAGCGAAATTATTGCCACTAAGTTAACGAATAACATGGTTAACGACATGGGGTTAAATTTTGTATTTAGGTTGCAAGAAGAAACAGGCGCAAGCGTTCAGGAAATTGCGGATGCGTACTCAATTGTGCACGGCATTTTCAATATGGAAGATTTATGGTCGAAGATAGAGCAGTTAGACAATACGATTTCGGCGCAATTACAGCTAACTATGCTCGATGAAGCCCGCAGAATAATGCGTCGTTCTGCACGCTGGTATATTCGCCACGGGAACAAAGCCCTATCTATTGAAGAGGCTATTGCAAGTTACAGAGAAACCTTTGAAACTTTGTCTAAAAACTTGCAGGACTATTTAGTCGAATCTGAATATGCACAATTAGAAACACTCACTCGCGAGTATGCAGATCAAAATGTACCGCAGGATATTGCGTATAAAGTAGCAAGCTTCTCGAATATGTTCTCAAGCTTTGACCTTGCCCACGTGGTGGCTGATGACAGTCATGAAACCGATGTTATCGCCCGATTGTACTTCCAACTAGGTTCGCGACTAGAACTTCATTGGTTCTTAGATCAGATTAACAATCAGACCGTAAGTAACCATTGGCAAGCACTCGCACGGGCCTCGTACCGCGAAGAACTCGACTGGCAGCAGCGTTCTATTGCCGCTAACTTATTGCAAGCGAACCCAGATTTGAACGATGCAGATCAAATTCTTAGCGAATGGATAGAGAGCAATCAGGTGCTATTAAAGCGCTGGTATCACATGATGTCAGAGTTTAAAACCAGCGCCACCCACGAATTTGCGAAGTTTTCTGTCGCTTTACGTGAATTGATGCTTTTAAGCGTGAAGTCTAACCATTAGAATACACGCATTCAGCGAGGACCAAGCCCTGTTTATCAGGGCTTTTTTATACCAATTAAGTGATATAAGACGCCCATGCAATCTTTAGTGCAAAAACTTCTGCTTCAATGCGAGCCCGAAAAAAGCCATGATTTCACCATTAACTGGTTGAATAAAACCCAGCATACGCCGCTAAAGTGGATGTATAGCACCAATACGATTTCAAAACCGGTGACGGTAGCGGGGATCACCTTTGCTAACCCTGTAGGTTTGGCCGCGGGGTTAGATAAAAATGGCGACTGTATTGACGCGTTCGCGAATATGGGGTTCGGTTTTGTAGAGATAGGCACAGTGACACCAAAGCCCCAACCTGGTAACCCTAAGCCGCGCTTATTCCGTCTGCCTGAGAAGCAGGCCATCATCAACCGTATGGGCTTTAATAACAAAGGCGTAGACCATCTTGTTGAGCAGGTGAAACAAGCTAAATTTAAAGGCCCAATAGGAATAAATATTGGAAAAAATAAGGATACCGAAGAAGCGAAGGCGTTAGATGACTATCTAATTTGCTTAAACAAGGTGTATCCTTACGCAAGCTACATCACCATCAATATTTCTTCTCCAAATACGCCTGGGCTAAGAAACTTGCAATACGGCGACGCGCTTGATGCCTTGTTGTCAGGATTAAAATCAGCCCAAGAAAAACTAACCCAAACGCACAGTAAGTACGTTCCCTTGTTCATCAAAATAGCCCCCGATTTAAGCGATGAGGAAATTACCAGCATTGCGGCGTCGTTATTGAAAACAAAAATGGACGGTGTCATTGCGACTAACACCACCTTATCACGCGAGTCGGTTGTAGGACTTGAACACGCTGATGAGATGGGCGGCCTAAGCGGGGCTGTACTTACCGATATGAGTTTAAATGTAACGAAAAAATTGGCACAGGCGCTTGATCGCGCCATTCCCATCATAGGGGTAGGTGGCATTGATTCCCCAGAATCAGCGCAGGCACGGCTAAATGCCGGGGCCTCTTTGGTGCAGGTTTATTCTTCGTTTATTTATCAGGGGCCAGACCTCGTTAAACGTATTGTAAAAGCGTTATAATAGCCACTAGCAAACACTATTTTTTGACAAAAACGCGTGTTGGTACAACACGCACTATCAGGTAATTGAATGAATACTATTCTGGTCACAACCAGCCGCGGCTTAGACGAACTTCTAAAGCAAGAAATTTTAACCTTATGCCCTGAGGCGCAAATAAAACAAGCGCCTGGCATGATGCAGTTTGAAGGAACTAAAGCAGACGCTTATCGTCTTTGTCTTTGGTCACGCTTGGCTAACCGTGTGGTCTGGGTACTAGGAACCGGAAAAGCAAACAATGCCGAAGCCCTTTATGAAACCGCTATGGGCATTGATTGGCAACAACATATGGCGTCGCGTCATACGCTATCTGTGCAGTTTATAGGCACGAATTTCGCGCTTAAAAATACCCAGTTTGGGGCGGTAAAAATTAAAGATGCCATTGTTGATCAATTCGTGGAACAGGGGCTGGCACGCCCATCAGTTGAGCGCAAAATGCCAGATTTCCCGGTGTATGCAAGACTTCAACGCGACCATGTAATTATAGGGCTTGATATGGCAGGTGCGAGCTTGCACCAAAGGGCCTATAGGCAGCAAACGGGCGAGGCGCCATTAAAGGAACACATTGCTTGCGCCATGTTAATGCGTAGCGGTTGGACCGAAAATACTCACGCCCCTCTTACCGATATTATGTGTGGCTCGGGTACCATTGCTATTGAAGCTGCCTATATTGCGCGTAATATTGCGCCTGGTATCAAGCGCCAATTTTGGGGCTTTAATAAGTGGCTAGGTCATGAAAGTAGCCTATGGGAGTCTATTGTAGAAGACGCCTTAGGGGCACAAAAAACAGAAACTGGCGCTATATTTGCGGCCGATGCAAGCCGTAAAATGATAAGCATTGCCAAAGAAAATGCAGACTTCGCTGGTGTGTTTAACGACATAAAGTTTAGTGTTCAAGATGCCACTAAATCGTCTCCCCCTGTTGCAACGCCAGGATATGTAGTATCAAACCCGCCTTATGGAGAACGGTTGGGTGAGTTAACCTCCCTTATTCCCTTGTTTAACGACTGGGGCAAGCGCTTTAAAGAAGCATGGAAAGGATGGCATGTTACGTTACTAAGCAGTAACCGCGATCTTCTGCGGGTACTCAAACTTCGCGCTTCAAAAGACTACGCGATGAATAATGGAAAACTTGAATGTCGATTGGTTAATTATTCTTTAGACGATGACAATACGGTTCAATTTAGTGACGACGCCGCTAACCATGAGTTTGCCAACCGCCTTAAGAAAAATTTAAAACGCTTAAAGGGCTGGATTAAGAACGCAGATACGAATTGTTATCGCATCTATGATGCTGATTTGCCTGACTATAATGTGGCCATCGATCGCTATGACGATTGGCTCGTAGTACAAGAATACGCCCCACCTAAAACAGTTTCTGAAGACAAGGCCCGCAAACGCTTGCAAGAAGTATTGCTCTACCTACCCATGGTAACAGGCGCATCGCCAAAACAAATTGCGCTTAAAGTAAGAAGCCAACAAAAAGGCACCAAGCAATACGAAAAATTTAACCAGTCTGGCGATATGATGCAGGTGTATGAGAACGGCGCTCAGTTTTTAGTAAACCTTACTGATTACTTAGATACTGGGTTGTTCCTTGATCACCGCAATACCCGTCAAAAGGTAATGCAAATGGCAAAAGGCAAAGACGTACTTAACCTGTTTGCTTATACCGGCAGCGTGTCGGTATTTGCCGCGAAAGGTGGCGCTAAGTCCGTCACCACTGTTGATATGTCAAATACCTATCTGGATTGGGCGAAAAAGAACGTAGCGCTCAATAAGCTAAGCAACCCCCATGCGTTCATCCAAGCAGACTGTACTACCTGGTTGGCAGACCACAAAGGTAAATACGATTTAATTTTCATTGATCCACCATCGTTTTCAAATTCCAAGCGTATGCAGGGCACATGGGATGTACAACGGGATCATGTGGCTATGCTGACTAACGCACATCGCTGCTTAAATGAAAAGGGTACGGTTATTTTCTCTAATAATAAGCGTGGCTTTAAGTTAGATACCAATGCACTTACCGCGTTAGGCTTTTCCATTGAAAATATCACCAAACAGACTATTCCTGAAGATTTTGCCCGCAAAGGCAATATTCATCAATGCTGGGTATTAACGCTATGAAGTTATACTTTTACACAGGACCACAATGCAGTTTGTGTGACCTCGCTGACGTTGAATTAGCAAAAACGTCCATGTACTCATCACTTGAAATCGAAAAAATTAATATTCGTACTGATGCCGAACTTTATCATCTTTATGGCGCGCGTATTCCCGTGCTCAAACGCGCTGATAATCAATCTGAAATTGGTTGGCCCTTTGACAGCAGTACTTTGGAGGCATTTTTACAGTGAGCATTTTGCAGTTAAAGAACATCACTGTTATATACGGCAATCCCCCTTTACTTGATGGTATTGAGTTGGTTGTTCAACCCAAAGAACGTGTATGTTTGGTTGGCAGAAACGGTAGCGGTAAATCTACATTAATGAAGGTTATTGCCGGGGATATTATTGCCGATGACGGCCAGCGTATTATCGAAAACAATACGGTAATAGCCAGGTTAGAGCAAGATCCGCCGCAAACCACCGACGTTAGTTTATTCGACTATGTGGCAGAAGGGTTAGCGGATATTGGCGAAACGCTAAAGGCATATTTCCACCAAACCCGTTTGGTGGCAGAAGACCCGAGTGAGATAAACTTAAATAAACTTCAAACTTTACAAGAGACGCTGGAAGCCCGTGACGCATGGCAATTTGAACAGCAAATAGAGCAAACGCTTACCATGTTAAAGCTGGAGCCAGAAATATCACTGTCTACTTTATCAGGCGGCTGGCGCCGAAAAGCGGCCTTAGCCCGTGCACTTGTACGACAACCCGATTTGTTGTTGCTTGATGAGCCTACTAACCACTTGGATATCGAAATGATTCGTTGGTTAGAGTCGAGCCTATCTAATTACAATGGCGCCATTGTATTTGTAAGCCACGATAGGGCATTTATTCGCAGTATGGCTACCCGTATTGTAGACCTAGATCGCGGCAGTATTACCAGCTATCCCGGTAATTACGACACTTATCTTGCTAAAAAACAACAGGATTTAGAGGTTGAAGCCGCCCACAATGCGGAATTCGATAAAAAATTAGCGCAAGAAGAAGTTTGGATAAGGCAAGGGATTAAAGCGCGAAGAACACGAAATGAGGGGCGTGTTCGGGCGCTGAAAAAACTACGTGACGAAAGACGTGCTCGCCGAGCTGTACAAGGCAACGCTGTGGTAAGCCAGCACCAAGGCACACGGTCGGGCAAAATGGTATTTGAAGTGAAAGATTTACACTTCGATATTGGGGGTAAAACCATAGTTAAGGATTTATCGCTCAATGTTTTACGTGGCGATAAACTCGCTCTTATAGGGCCTAATGGTAGCGGCAAAAGTACGCTCATTAAGCTGTTGCTAGGTACGTTAAGTCCAGACAAGGGAACGACGAAGCAGGGGACAAACTTAGAAGTCGCCTACTTTGACCAGCACCGCCATGGACTAGACTTAGAACAAACAGTTATTGACGCGGTTGGAGATGGTAAACGGGATTTAGTGGTTAATGGCCACCCGCGCCATGTTATTAGCTACTTACAAGACTATTTATTTTCGCCTGAACGGGTAAATGCCCCCGTGAAATCGTTATCAGGCGGTGAAAAAAACCGCTTGATGCTAGCAAAGTTAATGTTAAAACCTAGTAATGTGTTAGTGCTTGATGAGCCAACTAACGACCTTGATGTCGAAACCTTGGAAATGTTGGAAACCTTGCTAAATGAATATCAGGGTACGGTATTACTGGTAAGCCACGATAGGGAATTTGTTGATAATGTAGCAAACAGCTGCGTGGTATTTGAGGGTGAAGGCAGATTGCGTGAGTTCATTGGTGGTTTCACTGATGTAGAAAACTGGTATAAAGAACAAGACGCACAACGCGAGCGGGTAATTAAAGAAGAAAAAGCTAAGGTAAAGAATGAAACTAATTCTAATGGCAATAGTCCTAGCCATAAGTCTTCTCCCCGTAAGACGAAAAAGTTATCATATAAAGATCAACGAGAACTAGAAACCCTGCCAGCGGATATTGAACAGCTCGAAAGTGATGTTGAAGCGCTGCAGTTGCAGGTGAATGATCCTGAGTTTTTCAAACAGGATAATGAGAGTACTGCAGCAACCTTATCGCTGTTAGCAGATAAAGAAAACGCCCTAGCTCAAAAATACACGCGCTGGGATGAACTAGAAAGTATGCTGGAAGATAATCAGCAGTAAATAGGATTTTAGATGAAACGAACTCAGCTTGCCGCCGCCGTTCTGTTGGCAACAGGAAGTGTTTCGGCTGTAGCCGCAACCTATTCAGTGACGCCTCTTCCGTTGCAGGAAATAAGTAGAAATAATTTTGCCGGTTCTATAGATAATTCGGGCAGAATGCTCGCCACGGTTGAAACCGAATACAATCCACCGATAG
Source organism: Alteromonas profundi (assembly GCF_010500865.1). Taxonomy (GTDB): domain Bacteria; phylum Pseudomonadota; class Gammaproteobacteria; order Enterobacterales; family Alteromonadaceae; genus Alteromonas; species Alteromonas profundi. The sequence continues at coordinate 92,951 of NZ_JAAAWN010000009.1, read as the reverse complement.
ACGTAGAGCAACTTGAAGAAGATACCACTTTTTTTACCCTTTATGGCTCGTCTCTTGAAAACGAAGATGATGCACGGGCAGGAGTATTTACCGACGCCGACTACACCTTTATTGTAAGTTACTTACTTAGTAACCAATCAGCATCGGTAGGACAGAAATTAGCGACATACCGCACCTATTTTACCGACACCACTGATTATTCTTTAGTACCTGGGCTTGATGAAATAACAGATAAATTTGATGATTACACCCAATCAGTAGAAGCCATTGGTCACGACAGTGTGAATGGTAACTATGTGGTAGGTGACTCTTCAGGTCTAGTGGTCCTCGATGAATACGAAGATGAAAATGGCGATACCACTAACTACACGTATGCAGAGTCAACACAGCAAGCGTTTATTCAATCATCAAACACAACAAGCATTCTTACGCCTGTCGATGACACCCTTGGTGGTTTCGCATCTGCCAGAGCAGTTAACGCAAACCTCCAAGTTGCGGGTTTTAGCACAGTTAGCTTCCTAGATTCTGTTGATGAGGCGATTGAGCTTTGTGATGATGATGAAACACGGGGCGATATGTCGGTAGAGCGTTGTTACTACAACATCTACAATGGTGGCTTTTCAGTACCGCGTATCTCTAGTTACTTTGTTACCAACAGCACCAACTACATGTCAGGTTTTATTCTTGCATCAGAAGTAAATGCTACGATTTGGCAAGTAGACGTTAATGGTGATGTTATCAGTACCGATACGTTCCCATTGTTGTTTACCCCCGAGGAAGATGATACTTCGCACTATTTCACGTATGCCTACGATATAAACGATCAAGGTATTGCGGTAGGTGAAGGGCTGACCGGAGATACGGTAGTTATCACGCGTCCTAACCAATCGGGTTTAACGGAAAGTGAGCGGGTTGCAACGGTATTTAGAGACGGCGAAACTGAGGAGTTATTACCTCGTGAAGAAAATCTGCTTAGTCAGGCTATTGCAATAAACGACAACAATTGGGTAGCTGGGAGCGTACTTCGCGCCTCAAACGATATTGCCCGCGCCCGTTTATTTGCCTATAACCTAGATACCACAGAACAGGTTTACCCAGATGGTTTCTTTACTACGTCCAGTGTAACGGCAAATGCAATTAACAATAATAATATTATTGTAGGTAAAGCCGATGTAGACGCCACCTCGGATACTATCCGTCAGACCCATGGGTTCATGTATAACATTGATACAGATGAATTTATCGATCTTAATGACCTAACAGCATGTGATAGCGATTACGAAATTCTTGAAGCCATAGATATCAACGACGATGATGAAATTATTGCCAACGCGCGGATCAAGAAGGCGTCTACCTATATCACAGGTGTAGAAGTGATCAACGATGAAGGTGAAACCACCGAAGTTGATTCTATTGTAGCCGTGAAATTAAGCCCAGCAACGGGTGTGGTTGAAAGCTGCGAAGTTGAAGAAGAAGACGAACCTTACGAGCGTTCTGGCGCCTCGAATAGTTACTTCGGCCTGTTACTTTTGGCAGGTGTGGCATTTATACGTCGCAGGTTTAAAAAATAAACCTTAGGTATATTCCGAATACCTAAAGATTAGAAAACAATAAATAGGCCACTTTTTATGTGGCCTTTTTTATTACTAATAGTGGGCAAAAATGAAATATTTATGCATTAAAAGTGTAATATTAAATTTTCTTCTCTCTCATTGACTTATCGCTTGTCAATGCCAATTTATTATTATTTTTCTTGAACCATTTAGTCAATTGCACTATCACAGTAGTGTGCACTTAAATATTTTCCGGCACTATCGACAATATTGATGTAGAGCGCCTGAGAAATTATTTGCTGCACGTCCAACAAAGACAAGAGGCTAATCAATGAAAAGACAAAAAAGAGATAAACTGACACGCGCCCATGCAAAAGGGTATCAGGCAGGAATTAGTGGTCGTTCAAAGGACATATGTCCTTTCCAGCAGAATGACGCGCGATCTCAATGGCTAGGAGGCTGGCGCGAGGCAGTAGAAGACAGGCATATCGGGCTCAGCGTTAAATAACGCATTCTCTTTTAAACGTGATTAAGCAGTAAAAAAAAGCCCCATTTATAAGTGGGGCTTTTCTGAATAAATACCTAAATCACGAGCGTCGTACACGCTTAGAACAAGTTAGAACTTAGACGTGTCTTGAAACAAGCCTACCTTCAAATCTTTCGCAGAGTAAATTTCTCTTCCATCCACCTCAACGATCCCATCAGCCATGCCCATGTATAACTTACGTTTGATAACACGCTTCATGGTGATTTTATAGGTAACCTTTTTAGCGGTAGGTAGTATTTGACCGGTAAATTTAACTTCACCCACACCGAGTGCACGCCCTTTGCCCGGGCCACCGCACCATCCAAGGTAGTAGCCAACAAGCTGCCACATGGCATCAAGGCCTAAACAGCCGGGCATTACAGGGTCGCCTGGAAAGTGACAATCGAAGAACCATAAGTCTGGAGTAATATCTAGCTCAGCAATAATTTCGCCTTTACCGTGTTCGCCTCCATCTTCGGTGATCGATACCACTCTGTCCATCATTAACATGTTAGGCGCAGGTAACTGACTATTGCCTGGCCCAAACATTTCGCCTCGGCTACATGCTAAAAGGTCATCTCTATTAAAACTATTTTTCTTCTCAGACATTCCCAACTCATTATTTTTAAAAATTACCCGTCTAATTTAGCGAACACTTGTACGCTAAACAACTCTGAACAGTTATTTTTCTTATTAAAAGGGCGTGTTAAACTCAAATTTCTAACTTTCGCGTGAAAACTATGACAGAAAAAGCAGCTAAGACTTCAATTAAAGACAAAGCAAAAGCGAACGCAGATAAGCAGCGTAGGTTTCGTGAGCGCCAACGTGAAGCAGGCAAAAAGTTGGTAAGAGGGTATGTATCTCCAGAAGCTAAACTTTGCTACGACGAAATCCGGGAAAAAACTGGATGGAGCGACAGCGAAGCAGTGTCGAATTCTGTGCGATTAATGTACGCCGCCTATAAGTGTGGGCAAATAAAGTTGTTGAATGAATGGCTACGCAAAAACAATCGTTAGAGGTGGCCTAGCAATTAATTTTCTTTTGTCGTTTATACCTATTAGGCGAGCGCGGGGAGTCACTTACGGTTAGCTATAGGGCGCTTGCTTGCTAAAAAGCGCTGATCTAAAACCTTAAATAGTGATAAACGCAGAGCATACCTACAGCAAAAGTACGGCTTAATTATCTGCCAATACACGTCTCGTAATGCGCGTATTAAGTTCTCACCCCAATAAACAAAACATCAGAATGGCTGTTCAACTTGCGCAGTAAGTAGGCAAAAACAGAGATGCGAAACCTACTTAGTTCACGAATAGCTGGATATATTAACAGTGGTTATTTATCATATACACATTGTACAAATACCACCGCTAATTAATGAAGCTATATATTGCAGAAAAGCCTAGTTTGGGTAGGGCCATTGCAGAGGCCTTACCTAAGCCCCATAAAAAACATCAAGGCTATATTGAAACAGGTAATGGCGATGTAGTGACATGGTGCATTGGGCATATTCTTGAACAAGCGGAGCCCGATAACTACAACGAAAAGTACAAAAAATGGCAACTCGATCATTTACCCATCATTCCTGAGCGTTGGCAGCTTAAGCCCAAGACGAAAACCAAAAGCCAACTCACGGTGATTCGAAAGCTGTTAAAACAATGCCACCAAATAGTGCATGCAGGTGACCCGGACAGAGAAGGGCAATTGCTTGTTGATGAAGTGATAAACTTTTTAAATGTTTCCACGCATAAGCGTGAAAACATGCAACGCTTGCTTATCAGCGATTTAAACTTACCTGCGGTTAAACGTTCGCTAACGCAAATACAACCCAACAAACGCTTTGTTCCTCTGTCCGTGTCAGCACTAGCTCGTAGCCGCGCCGACTGGCTATACGGTATTAATTTAACCCGCGCTTACACTATTCAAGGGGGGAAGGTTGGTTATAAGGGCGTACTATCCGTAGGGCGTGTTCAAACCCCTGTATTGGGCTTGGTGGTAAATCGAGATAACGAAATTACGCAATTTTCGGCTAAACCCTTTTACGATGTACTAGCGCATATTGACGCCCCGCAACAACAAACGTTCTGTGCAAAATGGCAACCCAGCGAAGCATGTAAGCCGTACCTAGATGAAGAAGGCCGCGTGCTGTCTAAAAAATTAGCCGAAAATGTGGTAGCTCGAATTACTCAGCAACCAGCCATCATAGATGACATTAAAAAACAGCAGAAAAAGCAAAATGCGCCCTTGCCCTACAACCTGTCATCGCTACAAATTGATGCGGCGAAACAATACGGGATGAACGCTAAGTTAGTGTTAGATGTATGTCAGTCACTGTATGAAAAGCACAAACTTATTACCTACCCGCGTTCTGATTGTCAGTATCTGCCTAACGCGCAATTTAGTATGGCAAAATCCGTGGTAGGTATGTTGGCTAGTGCTCCCATCGCTTATAGCGATGCGGCAAAAAAAGCCGATACGTCGCTTAAGTCAAAGGCATGGAACGATGCTAAAGTTGGTGCACACCACGCCATTATTCCCACACAAAAGTCGCCAGCCAATACCACGTTAAGCCCTGTAGAAAAAAACGTGTATCAGTTAATTGTACGTCAGTACCTTGCGCAATTTTTTCCTGCTTTTATTTATCAACACACCCAAGTTAGCCTAACCATTGCTGGCGGAGCTTTTAAGGCGAGCGCAAACGTAACGGAACAGTTGGGGTGGAAGCAACTATTTGCAAACAATAAAGGGGATAAACAAAAGCCAGAACAGACACAGACGTTGCCCGTGCTTAACAAAACAGACACTTTGTATTGTACTCACGGAGAGTTGCTAGAAAAGCAGACACAACCGCCTAAGCATTTTACCGATGCAACACTACTTGCGGCAATGACAGGGATTAATCGCTTTGTGAAAGACGCTACGCTTAAATCTATTTTAAAAGACACCGATGGCTTAGGCACCGAAGCAACACGAGCAGGTATTATTGAATTGTTATTTAAACGTGGCTTTTTACAGCGGCAAGGAAAGTTAATTATGGCAACACCTGCGGGAAAAGGCTTGATTGAGGCCCTCCCAGATGTGTGCACAACACCGGACATGACAGCTAAGTGGGAAGCAACGTTAAATAACATTGCAGAACAACAAGCAAATTATACTAGCTTTATGCAGCCGCTAGAAAAAACACTCATTGCACTGATTGAGAAAGCCTCAAGCCATGTGCCTGCCTCGCTAAAGGGTATTAAGGCAACAGTAAAGCCTGCCTATAAACAGCGAAAACGAAGAAAAAAGACCGTTGCAAAAAGTTAGCGCCCTTTTTTTTTGCGCCGTGGTGGTTGTCTAAACAGTGCAAGCGATGGTTGCGGTTGTTGCCAACTGACGAGTCATATTGTTCTCGTGTGGCGATATAGGCATACTGGTTACTCAAAATAATATAACGAGGAACGCCCATGAGAGCCGCTACCACCGCTTTTTCTCTGCTAGCAACACTGGCATTAAGCCCTGCCACTATGGCGCAAGAACCCGTGACTATTTCTGCCGAACTCGAACAAAAAGTTATAGAGTGGCGACGGGATTTTCATCAACACCCTGAACTAAGTAATCGTGAGTTTCGCACCTCAAAGGTACTGGCTAAGCACTTAAATGCACTAGGCATGGAGGTTGAAACTGGGGTTGCGCACACCGGCGTTATCGGTGTTTTAGAGGGAGGCCAGCCTGGCCCGGTAATCGCCATGCGAGCAGATATGGATGCGTTACCGGTAGTAGAAAAAGCAGATGTGCCGTTTAAATCTACTGCGGTGTCTGAATACCGCGGCGAAGAAGTAGGCGTGATGCATGCCTGTGGTCATGACTTGCATATGTCTATGTTAATGGGGGCTGCAGAAAAGCTTGCGAGCATGAAAGATCAGCTGAAAGGGACCGTTGTATTTATCTTTCAGCCAGCGGAAGAAGGCGCACCGAAAGGCGAAGATGGTGGCGCTGAGCTAATGCTAGAAGAAGGCTTATTTGCGCGCTATCAACCTGAGGCCGTATTTGGGATCCATGTGTGGTCAGCAGGTACCGCCGGTCATATAGGTTATCGAGAGGGCCCGTTAATGGCATCCTCCGACCGTTTTGAAATAACGGTTAAAGGACAGCAAACCCACGGTTCTAGACCATGGGGTGGCGTCGATCCCATCGTAGCGGCAGGCCAAATTATCAGTAATACACAAGCCATTGTCAGTCGGCGGGTAGATATAACCAAAGCACCAGCGGTGGTAAGCTTTGGTATTGTAGAGGGTGGCATTCGCAACAATATTATTCCTGATGAAGTCTATCTCGAGGGCACTATCCGTAACTTCGATATGGATAACCGTGCGCAAATTTTTGAAAATTTAACCACCACGGCGCAGATGACAGCGAAAGCCACCGGCGCAGAAGCCCATGTACACATTGATGAGGGGTATCCGGTAACCATCAACGATGTAGCACTTACTCGCCAGATGTTGCCCACTATAGAGAAGGTAGCCGGCAAAGATAAGGTGCATGTGAATGAGCTGGTGACAGGCGCAGAAGACTTTTCCTTTTTTGCCTTAGAGGTGCCTGGTTTGTTCGTATTTTTAGGTGTAACGCCTGAAGGACAAGATGCGAAGACGGCGCCTAGCAATCATTCTCCCTATTTTTACGCCGATGAGTCGTCGCTGAAAGTGGGTACCGAGCTGTATGTCAATTGGGCGCTAGACTATAGCCCTCAATAGTCGCCGCGCGCTTTACGTAAAGCGGCTATTTTTGTTTTGTGAGTAAGCGAATAACCGAGAACAAGACGAAAGCCACTGATACGCCGCGAGGGTAGGTTAACTTTTTTGTTTCACCCAACGGCGACTAGGGCTATTGCTTAGGGTATGGCGATTAACAATGCGTTTTGCCTCAGCAAGCACGTCGTCGCGCTCTTTGTAGTCCCAAAGGCGCTTGGCTGTGTCACGTCCATGCCCGGCTATATCTGTAATTGGCGCGACATATACAACAAAAGGGCGGGTAGAAAATGCCTTTTCCCAATTTTTTTGCCATTGTTTACGATGAGGAAGCCCGCGGATGACGCCTCCATAGGAGGCTTCATCAAAACCCACATTATTCACTAAAGCCCAGTGTTTTACTGCCTTGTCACGGTTATGCGTAACCTCAAGGCCAATTTCTTGGTGGCTGCGGATACGCGTAACCCGGTATTTTTCACTAACCAACGCTAGCGCATCCAGTACCTCCATATTTAGCTGCAGCACTCGCACCGAATTGGGTAATTGTTCGTCGATAGCGGTAAGGCTTTGCGACACAAACCCCCAATGGCGACTATCCATATTGGGGTGCTGCAATAAACTGGGCTCCCAACAGTAGAGAAGAATAACTCGCTCGTTTTGTTGAGCGGCCTGATACAAGGGAGCATGATCCCGTAACCGTAAATCACGCTTCAGCCATATTAGGGTTACCGCTTCCTTTGCTAGCTCAACCATCGGCGACAAAACTCACCATCAGGATCATAGGTTTGGGTTTGCTTGGCTAAATTAAACTGGCGATGCCCACGGGGATCGCTACCCACACCGGCAAGATAAAGCCAATTGCCCCAGTTACTCGCTACATCATAGTCGATTAACTGATGCTCAAACCAGGCAGCCCCATAACGCCAGTCTTGCCCTAATTCATGTACCAAGCAACTGGCTACCAGCTGCCGGCCCCGGTTAGACATATAACCCGCTGCGGCGAGCTGACGCATGCACGCATCCACAATAGGGTAGCCGGTTTCACCGTCACACCACTTTTTAAAAGTTTCGCTATTATGCGCCGTATTAGGAGCCTTCCCTTGTATACCGGTAAATTGAAACCATTGACGGCCATATTTTTGCTGTAGCCAAAAGAAGAACTCACGCCACAACAACTCAAAATATATCCAGTAGGTAGAGTCATTTTTCACATGGGTAGCTTCAAACAAAGTAACTTGGCGCATCACTTCTTTCGGCGAAATTGCACCTAATGCCAGCCACGGCGACAGTTTTGTACTATCCCGCCAGTTATCCAATGCGTTTCGGGTTTCTTTATAGGTGGCAGCGCTTTGCCATTCAAATAAATAGCGATGCAAGTGGCTAAGTGCAGCGGTTTCTCCCCCCGTGAAGTCACCTTCACCCTGCGTAGCGCTTACACTCGGCGGGATGTCATAGGTCATAACTTTATCAACTGTTGGCACTAGCGCAGCGGGCAACACAAAGTGGGTAGCGCAGGGGGCACGAGGCGTTAACGCTTTTTCCACTATTCGGCGAAAGGGAGAAAACACATCTGGCATGTCGTCAAGACTAAAGGGCAATTCCGCTTCATCAAATAACGAACAAGACTCATCCCGCACAAAGGTTAGCGATGGATGTAGGCCCTTTAATTCTGTTAGCTGCTTTATTTCGTTGAAGCCACCGTGATGTGTCACACCAAGGTAGCTATAGTGTTCTTCAGTAAGTAGGGTTGAAATTTGCTTTACAGGGTCGCCTTTAAGGATAATAAGTTCATGGCCTCGCTCATGTAAGCTAGTGCGTAGGTCATTAAGGCATTCGTGTAAAAACTGAAGTCGATGTTTTCCTAGCGGTACAAGGCCTAACTGGTTTGGGGTAAGCCAGGTTTCGTCAAGTACATACACCATAGTGATCGCATCAACCTTGTCACACAGGGCGTTCAGCGCGCGTTGGTCATGAAGGCGTAAATCGTGACGAAACCAGAATAAACCTTTCGTTTTGGCTTTTTTCGCATCTAATTCTATTGTGCTAGCGTTCATGGGCTACTCGTATTTATTTTTATTTTGTGCGGATCCGCAACATTGATTTTTGCGTAATATATCCTTTACGTAGACCAATAAAATAAAGACTATTAAAAGGAAGCAATGTGGCCGTTCCAGTAAGCATCATGTGGTTTAGGCAGGATTTACGCGTAAAAGATAACCCTGCACTAAATGCTGCTTGTGATGCAGGTAAAATTGTACCTGTATACATTTACGATACCGATTCACCCCAATCTCGCGAACCTGGCGGTGCGAGCAAATGGTGGTTACATCATTCTCTTCATGCACTTAACGCACGGCTAAACGGCCACCTTCAGGTGTTTAAAGGTAACCCCAAAGAAATTATTCCACGCCTTCTGCAAAGGTTTAAAGCGAACGAAATATACTGGAACCGTTGCTATGAACCTTGGCAAATTAACCGCGACAAAGCGCTTAAAAAAACGCTCCTAGAGGCCAACATTAAACCCTATAGCTATAATGGTTCGCTACTATGGGAGCCTATGCAGATACTGAAAAAGGACGATACACCTTATCGGGTATTTACACCTTATCGGGTATTTACCCCTTATTATCGAAATGGGTGTTTAAATGCGTCCGAGCCTCGCTACCCAAAAGCGCCGCCAGCACGTATTACCTATGGCGATGTAGCTAATGAGGGGATGAAAATAGACGACTTAGCATTGTTACCAGAGCTTTCTTGGGCCAGTGGGTTCAGTGAACAATTTCACCCGGGTGAGGAAGGCGCGGCTGACAAACTCGCCGACTTTATAGATAGCCGAGCTCGCCAGTATAAGTCTAATCGTGATATACCCTCGCTAGAAGGCACGTCTAGACTGTCACCTCATCTGCATTTTGGCGAAATATCGCCAAATCAAATTTGGTACGCGATAAAAGAAAGGTTTGGCGATAGTGAAGATAAAAGCATAGAAACCTATTTAAGCGAACTGGGTTGGCGGGAATTTAGCTATTACCTACTTTTTCATTTTCCTACTTTGCCCAAAAAGAACTTTAATCCTAAGTTTGACAAATTTCCGTGGCGCAAAGATACCGCAGCATTACACGCGTGGCAAAAAGGCCAAACGGGCATTCCTATTGTTGATGCTGGGATGCGTGAACTCTGGCAAACCGGGTACATGCATAACCGCGTCCGTATGATTGTGGGGTCATTTTTAGTTAAAAATTTACTGCTTAGTTGGCATGAAGGAGAGCGCTGGTTTTGGGATTGTTTACTCGATGCAGACCTTGCCAGCAACAGCGCTAGTTGGCAGTGGATCGCGGGAACCGGTGCGGATGCTGCGCCTTACTTTCGTATATTCAACCCCGTACTACAGGGTGAAAAGTTCGACAAACAAGGAAAGTATGTACGCCAATATTGCCCTGAACTCAATGCACTCCCTGATAAATATATTCATAAGCCATGGGAGACGCCTCCAGTTATAGCCAAGGATGCTGGCTTTGTACCTGGCGAAACATACCCCAACCCTGTGGTTGATTTAAAAGCTTCTCGAGCCCGCGCCCTTGACGCCTTTCAACAAACAAAGGAATAGGGGATGGCTGCACTTATTCTCATTTTAGGCGATCAGTTAACTGATACGCTTTCAGTACTCACCAATGCGGATAAGAAAAATGATTGTGTATTAATGGCGGAGGTACGTGAAGAAGCCACCTATGTTAAACATCATAAAAAGAAGATAGCCTTTCTGTTTAGCGCAATGCGCCATTTTTCGCAGGCGCTTAGCGATAACGGCTATCAGGTCGAGTACATCACTTACGACGACAAAGCTAATCAAGGCAGCCTGCTTCAGCAACTTAAACACCGCCTTGCTGGAGGGGAGTTTGATTGCGTAAAAGTGACAATGCCTGGTGAATACCGCTTATATAAAAGTATGCAGCAGTGGGAACACCAGTTAGGAGTTAAAGTAGATATCCACTCAGATGATCGCTTTTTAGCTACGCCTGAATTTTTTTCGTCTTGGGCCAAGGGCCGAAAACAATACCGTATGGAGTTTTTCTATCGAGAAATGCGTAAAAAACACGGCATATTGATGGAAGGGCAAACCCCAATAGGCGGAAAATGGAATTATGATGCACAGAATCGAGACCCCATGCCCGCGACCGAAAATGTACCTAAGCGTACTACCTTTGCACCAGATGACATCACAAAAGCGGTATTGGAACTCGTTAATAGAGAATTTTCTGAGCACTTTGGCGACGTAACACCGTTTCATTTTGCGGTAACACGACAACAAGCGCGGCAAGTATTGCATCACTTTATTGAAGATCGCCTACCTAAGTTTGGGCAATACCAAGACGCCATGGTTGAAGGTAAACCTTGGCTGTATCACTCCCACATTGCATTTTATTTAAATTGTGGTTTGCTCACCCCTAAAGAATGTATTGTAGCGGCTGAGCAAGCGTATCACGCAGGCAGTGCTCCACTTAATTCGGTTGAAGGGTTTATACGTCAAATTCTAGGTTGGCGGGAGTTTGTTCGCGGCTTTTATTGGTATTTTATGCCCGCTCTAAAAACCGACAATTATTTTAATCACAGTCGGTCGCTTCCCGCGTTTTTCTGGGATGGCCAGACCAATATGAACTGCATGCGACAGTGTATTAAAGAAACAAAAGCCAATGCCTACGCGCATCATATTCAGCGACTTATGGTATTAGGTAATTTTAGTTTACTTACGGGGCTAAGCCCAGAAGAAGTACAAACCTGGTATTTGTTAGTCTATGCCGATGCGTACGAATGGGTGGAGTTACCTAATGTCGCTGGCATGATTTTATATAGCGATGGCGGCAACCTCGCGAGCAAACCCTATGTGGCCAGCGGCAGCTATATTAATAAAATGTCAGACTATTGCAAAAACTGTGGCTACCAGGTAAGCAAAAAAACCGGCGAAAAGGCGTGCCCCTTTAATTATCTTTATTGGAATTTTATAGATTCAAACGCAGAAAAACTGAGCAACAACCCCCGTATGGCAATGATCTATAAAACCTATGCACGGTTGAAACGTGAAAATATTGAAGCTATGACCGCCAGCGCTCAAGCTTTTCTCAGCAAACTAGACAATAATGAAGAAGTGTAATTTACCCATCAAAGTCTGCCCGGTATGCGACAGGCCTTTTACATGGCGTAAAAAATGGGAGAAAAACTGGCCCCAGGTAAAATACTGCTCTAGACGATGCGCAGGACAGCGATGAAAGGTCATGCATTTTTATTAGATGTATAAACTCTATTCTGGCGCATTAATAGACTAGACGCCTATTTTTATGTGGTCGCCAAGCATTAAAAACCAAATAAAGGATGGCAATTCATGGAAGCACCCGTTTCAGCAGATAAACTGCGTTTCTTAATTTACCGCTTTAAAGAACGCCTGTGGGTAAAGCCACTTACATTTTGCTTACTCTCGATTGCCGCTGTATTTTTCGCAAAAATAATAGACGGCACTCCGTTAGCAGAGCACCTGCCAATAATAGAGCAATCATCGGTAGAAACCTTGTTGTCTATCATGGCATCGAGCATGTTAGTTATTGCCACATTTTCTACCGGCACTATGGTTAATGCCTATACATCTGCCAGTAATTCATCAACGCCGCGTTCAGTGAGTTTAATTATCGCCGATGACGTATCGCAAAACGCGCTATCCACTTTTGTTGGGGCCTTTATTTTTAGCGTTGTTGCCATTACCTCGTTAAAAAATGCGTTTTATGGCGATGCCGGCGTATTCATGTTGTTCGTATTAACCTGCACCGTATTTGCCATTGTTATACTTACCTTCATCCGCTGGGTAGACAGCATTGCCCGTTTAGGAAGAGTAGGGTCGACGATTCAGAAAGTGGAAGACGCTGCTATGAAAGCCATCGACCACAGATTAAACAACCCTAGGTTAGGAGGGTTTGTTCAACCGAATTTAACTGCATTGAAAGAGCAGGGCGCAGAACCAGTCTATTGTGAGCAAACTGGCTATGTGCAGCTCGTGGATATGACTAAGGCCCAAAACTGGTGCGAACACCATAATGCTTGCCTACATATCTTGGTATTGCCTGGCGACTTTGTTTCACCCAACAACCCTGTTGCCTTAATTGAACGCACAGCAACAAACCCCACAAGCAATAAAGCGTCGTTTGAGAGTACCGAAGCGGCCGCATGTGAAGCGAATGACATAATAAAGGTGGGCCATGAGCGCTCATTTGAGGGAGATCCTCGATTTGGTTTAATCGTGTTAGGCGAAATTGCAGCCCGAGCGTTATCGCCCTCAGTAAATGATCCTGGCACCGCCATCAGTATTATTGGTAGTTATGTCAGGCTATTCCTTTGTTGGGCAAAAAAAGACGAAATTCGTGACAAACCAACCGACGAAATTGTGCAATTCACCCGTGTTTCAGCACCAGAGCTTAATACTAAAGATATGTTTAACGATGCCTTTTCGCCTATAGCACGAGATGGAGCAAATATAATAGAGGTTGCCATACGAATGCAAAAAGCGTTACAGGTAATAGCGAAATGCGAAAATAAAGATATACAGAAATACGCCCAAGAACAAGCAAGTATTGCGTATAAAAAAAGCATGAATACATTTCAGTTTGAAGAAGATAAAGGCAGATTAGATGAGACAAAGTGGTCGGACTAAACTTTTACGAAATGTTTAATAACGCCCATATAAACAGCTTAATTTATCCACTTAATACGGCGCAACGTTTTAGTAATCAATACGGTATTCACATAGCCAACATGCTAATAGATAACGCAAGGATAAACTTAACCAAATTAAAAACTTCGCTGACAATATTTCAGAGCCAATCAATATACTCCTCATAGCCTAAAAATATGACAAACCCTAGTGATTGAAAGCGTTCATGATTAACAGGTTAATAGCGAACTATTTTGAACAAGGTCAACGAACGTAATTTACACTTATAAACAAGGTAGCAATAGTGTAACCGTAAATATAGCCAGTAGACGCTTATACGGATGATATATTAGAAGTTGTTTCTACGAAAAAAGTAGCACCGTAAACCACCAAAGCGGCCTCAGATTTTAATCTCGCGCACGTTATAAAAACCCATCACAAAACCACGCAATAACTGCACACTAAAAAGTGTGTAAGCCATCACGCACGACAAACCAACTAATAAGGCTGGCATCAACGCCCTTAAACCTTCATATACTCAATTGCGCATAATGTATATTATGTTAAATAGAAGATGGAAGTATGCTTAGTTAGGTCGCGAAGTAACCACGTTAGAGTGTGTAAGGCGTTAAACTATTCCCCACTACGGGAAATAGAGTTTTAAACAACATGTGAGGCTTAATGCGTTAAATATGACGGATATGATAAATAACATGAAATATTAAATTGGCGGTTAGAGTATTTCGTAGCTTCTCATTTGTTGCTACTTACGATGGTGTTTGTAAATTAGTTATCCGTATTCTTTGCCGTTTAGACTTATAACGTTTTCGGTATATATAAAGCTATCTATAATTAACTCGTTTATTATTGGCCTGTATATTTATAGATAGTTATTAGCTTCATAAGCATCGAGTGTCTACTCGCTAGATGATGCTTATTTATTTAATAGAAGATAAGTTAATAAATGAGGATTTAATAGAAAACGCTTTAGGGTTGCGCTAAATCACTATGAGATATCCGAAACGATTTAGACCAGTACCAAAGGCAGTTTGGAAATCTAAGATTAAGTGCATCATGGTTACAGCAATACAATAATACGTTTATGCATTAATTAAATGCTTAGGCTAAATGCTAAAGTGCATAAGCGAATTACGAAAGCTTTCGAATAATATTCTGTGTAACTGCAGTTAAGTGTCCCATTCATTTTTTATCAACGTGCGATATATAAAGAGCGCTGTGGTTCTCACCTTTTTTAATGCCATTCATTATTTAGTTAAAACAATACACATCGAATCAACGATACTATTCAAGCGGCGCAATAAGGTGTATACGCTTTTTTTTGTGCGCTTTTTTCTGTTGTTTCGAGACGAGCTAAGAATACAAACGAACTAAATACCGTTTAGGTTATCGCGGGAGCATGTCTTCATCATATATATTTAGGATACGAAAAGTGCAGATACTTACCGCTAATTAATGGGTGTCTATGTGAGCACTTTTACTGGTCATTATTCGGGCAGCGCTACGCGAAATCTGAGAGAGTTTGTTAGGTAAGAGTGGCTAGATTTTACGTACACACGCTCAAATAATAAGCTAAAAATAGCCATACGGCCGGTATAAATCGGTTCTATGGTTTTATTTGGGGAAGACTGTATATATAACCAGTAAAGTGATAGCATTCGACTATTATTAAAGAAACCCAGTATTTTCACGCATGATAACTGTAATTATCATGCGTGAAAATACAATAGAATCAAAGGGATAGCTTATTTATGCCTAAGTTTCCTGCGAATATGACCCATGTTAAAAGTCAACGTTTGCAGACTATTCATTCAGATGAAGCGCATAGTAATAGTGTGAATGCTTACCTTAACGACATTTTCACTAAGCTGCCACGCAATACGCAACGCGCATATATTAGCGATTTTAATGAGTTCAGTATTTTCTGTAAACAACGTGGTTTGCAGGGTTTCACGAACGATTTTGAGCATAACGAAGCCTGTGTGAAAGCCTATGTCGACACGCTGTGTACGTCTCCCCTTGCCTACCGCACCATTAAGCGTAGACTTTCTGCGCTAAGTAAGTTTTTAGGTATAGCCAAGTTACCTAACCCTATTATTCATTCGGTTTATCTACGCGACTTTATTAGGCTTTCGTTGGTTGAAAATCAAAAGTATCAGTTCTCAACTAACCAAGCAGTCCCACTAACAATTGAGTTATTGGATGAGATTAATAACGCCATCATGCCAGATAGTTTACTGGAGATGCGCGACCTGGCCTTAGTTAACTTAATGTTTGATGCATTACTTAGAGCTGATGAAGTAGTCAGGGTTCAGCTCGAGCATATCAACCGGCGGAGTAATGCACTGTTGGTACTTACATCAAAGACCGACCAATCAGGTAAAGGCCACTTTCGGTATATTTCTAATAGCACAATAAATATGATTGACGAATATGTTAGTGAAGCCAACCATTTACCCAACACCGAGATAGCCACCGAACGAGATGTTAACGATCCCCGAAGAATTAACGGTGGAATTTTGTTTCGCCGGCTAACAAATCGCGGCCACGCATTGCTGCCTTATGACGAAAACAAACATGCACCTTCTCATTTACTGGACTATTCTTCGGTATATAGAATTTGGAAGCGTATAGCCAAACGCGCTAACATTTCTGAAAATATTACTCCCCACAGTGGACGCGTTGGTGGTGCAGTATCATTAGCAGAAGATGGTGCAACATTACCAGAATTGCAACTCGCCGGGGGCTGGCAGTCTCCTGAGATGCCAGGTCACTATACTCAACAAGCTAACGTGAAACGTGGGGGTATGGCAAAACTTTCTACGCGTCACAAACGTTAGGTTATTTTTTTGTTCCCTGCCCCATGTTCAACGTCAATGTAATGCAATCCATTTTGTCCTTCACGTCGTAGCTATATAGGGTAAGCATAAATCAACAAGGAGTTATTATGTCGAACGGCGTTAAAGAAATTCATGCGAAGTTATTGGGTGAACTTGTGGTTCCATCTAACAGTTGGTCATTACACCCTGAAAAGAAACCCGCGTTCAAAAGTAAGGAACAAGTTATTGATTTTGCTTCGGTGAATAACGAACCTTTGTATATTCACGTGCCTATTAGTGGTGGCGATGAAGATGAGTACGTAAGGGTTATCGTTAACTCTCAAGACGAGGACGTAGTATTTAAAATTACCGATCGCGACAATGGTGGCGTATCCAAAGTACATGGTTCACATATTAAAAATCTCAACAGCACGGTAACCGAGCTTGTTAACGAAAGCTTAAAAGAAGGTCGCCAAGCAAAAACCCTGTAATTTTCATGTTTAATTGCGCCTGCTAACGCGCGGCACCAGTGTTATCTTTTTGAGTTTAAATAAGAATGACTCCCCACGTTAGCATGGCGAGCAATATGCTCACAAATACGGCAGCTGAACCGATATCTTTTGCTTTACCAATTAAAAGGTGAATATCTGTAGTAACATGATCGGCCAGTTTTTCTATTGCGGTATTGAGTAATTCCGTAATTAATATGAGAACAAGCGAGAAGATCAGCCAAAGTTTTTCCGTATTTTCTACCTCAAGGTATAAAGCTAAAGGTATAAGAATACTTAGCGCCGCAACTTCTTGACGCACCGCAGGCTCACTGAAGAACGCCGCCTTTAGCCCTCGTAACGAATAATTAGTAGCGTAGAATATCCGTGCAAATCCCGTTTGTTTTTTATGCATAGGAACTGTCCTTTCTGGTTATTTATCCGAAGGATACCTATACAAGATGTCGGTTATGTTACTGTATTATGTTACCAGCGATAACTAGCCTACTTTTACGGCTAATACATCTCTTTTTACCCCATGTAACACTGCATTGGCGGTAGATCCTAGTAGCAATTTCAGCCCGCTTTGGCCATGAGTACCGATAACAATAAGGTCAGCTTCGAGCTTCTCAGCTTGATAATGAATTTCATCAGCGGGTGAACCTATTTCCACTTTTGTATTACTCACCGGTATGGCAAATTTGTTGGCAATCTCGGTAAGTGCACTTTTTGCTTGTTCTCGGACTTCCTCAGAATAATCTCGTTCTAAAAATAAGCCATAAGGTTCAACGTTTGTTTGCGGATAAGCCACGTAAAGTAAATAAATGTCATCGGCGCTTTGCGCTATGTTAACCGCGCGTTCTACCACTTTTTCATAATCGCTGTATACATCAATGGGCACTAACACTTTCTTATAATTTTGCATATGTCACCTGATACCTGAGATTGTATACACTTATATTAGTACAAATTTTCGTAATATGTGTTGATTGAAATCAAGCCAATTTCACGTTTATCTACCATACTTTAATAGTGTATTTATCCACATAGAATGAGGCGTGACCATGGTTAAACATCTCCTACTAATAACGTTACTTTGCCTAAGTGTGACGGCATGCGATTTAGGCCCAGACTCACCCCGAGGGTTTAGCTTACCAAAGGGCAATGTTGATGCAGGTAAAGCCGTGTTTTTAAAATATGGCTGTATTGATTGTCACACGATTGAAGGCGTTAAGGTGCCAGATAATCATACGTACCATATTCCCAAAGCCGTACCTTTGGGGGGCTCTAGCGGTAGCATAACAACCTATGGAGAACTTGTGACGAGTATCATAAACCCTTCTCATAAACTTACGCGGCGCCAACCGGTAAGCTTTACTTCCGAAGATGGCACCTCGCTCATGCGCGATGTTAATGATGAACTAACAGTAAGCGAATTGATAGATTTGGTAGCCTATTTACAGCCAAAATACAAAGTAGTGCCCTATCGCACCTCAGAATATCGTCTTTACCAATTAAGAATGCCAGATAAAAATGAAGGAAACTAATAGATGCGTAAACAAGAAGTATAAGTAAAGAAACCTACAACTACCCGAGTTCCCTTGAGCATGCTGGGAACCCGGGTATCACCACTTATTCTGAAACGTCTTTTGTTTCCTCTTCTATTTCTGCCAGTAAGCTTCTAGGCATAAAACTACTTGAGCTTGCTTCTTTCACATGCAGTTTAAAACGTTCTGGAATATCATCACCCAATAAGCTGCCTCTTTTCACCAGTGGAAATATCTCGTCGTAGCGGGCTATACTCGATTGATTGACGCGCCTAAAAATATGCGTTCTATTTAATTCATTAGGGCTAACATGGCCAGTTGAAGACAAAATATCCATTAGCGCGTGCAGTGTTTTTCTATGAAACCGATATACGCGTTCGTATTTATCTTCTACATTTAGTCCTCTGGCCAGCTTAGGATCTTGTGTAGCAACCCCCGTAGGGCACCGGTTTGTATTGCACGATAGCGACTGCACACAGCCAAGCGCCAACATCATGCCCCTTGCGCTATTACATAAGTCCGCCCCTAGGCTTAAGTTTTTTGCTACTTGGAAGGCTGAAATAATTTTGCCAGAGGCTATAATCTTAACCTTTTTCCTTAAATCAAACCCCATTAAGCAATCGTCCACAAAGGCTAAGCCTTCACGTAATGGGAAACCGATAGAATTAGTATATTCTAACGGCGCGGCCCCCGTTCCGCCTTCGCCGCCATCTATGGTAACAAAATCTGGGGTTATGCCCGTCTCTACCATTGCTTTACACATAGCAGCAAATTCACTTTTTCTACCTAAAGCGAGTTTAATACCTACCGGTTTGCCGCCACTTAAGGTTCGTAACTTACGAATAAAGTGCACCATTTCTATCGGCGTAGAAAACGCACTGTGGCGAGGGGGGGAGTCGACTTGGGTGCCAGGCTGCACCCCACGAATTTTCGCAATTTCTGGCGTATTTTTACCCGCAGGTAAAATACCGCCATGGCCAGGTTTCGCACCTTGACTAAGCTTAATCTCAATCATTTTAACCTGCTCTAGGCTGGCGTTTTTTGCAAATGCTTTTTCATCGAAATTGCCTTCAGGCGTGCGACAGCCAAAGTAACCCGTACCAATTTGCCAAACGATATCACCGCCAGGTTCTAGGTGATAAGGTGACAAGCCCCCTTCCCCGGTATTGTGATAAAAGCCCCCTTTCGCCGCCCCTCTATTGAGCGCTAAAATTGCGTTTCGAGACAAACTTCCGTAACTCATCGCGCTAATATTTAATATGCTTGCTTCATAAGGTTTTGTGCAATCTGGCCCACCAATACGTACACGCGGATCTTCATTCATTTCCTCCACCTCTCTGGCAGAGAGTGAGTGACCAATCCATTCGTAACCGTTTTCGTAAGTATCTAATTGGGTGCCAAAGGGAATAGTCTCGCGATTGTTTTTGGCTCTTTGATAAACAATGCTACGAAACATTCGAGAGATAGGCGCGCCACCTGTGTCACTTTCAATTACGTATTGTTGCAGATAAGGACGCAATGCTTCCACACCCCACCTAACATGACCAACAACAGGGAAATTTCGCAAGATGGTATGCTGAGTTTGATTGATATCGTGCAGCATTAGAAAAAACAAAGGCCCTGTGATAAGTAAAAACCACCACGCGGGCTGATAAAAAACAGCAAGGGTTACATTAAGTACAACAAGTAAAACGATAATTGATATTATCCAATTGCGCATAGTCGTCCTTCTAATCTCAATGGGGAGGCGGTATATGGTAACCCGTTATGAATCACTACTTTGATTTATAAATCATATGCTTAATTTAGATCAATGTGTAGATAAAAAATGGTTACGCATAACCACTTTTCGCTAATATTCTAATTCGCTACCGCGCGAATACATGATAGTCTAAATTTCAGCTATTTGTGGCCTAAACTAATGCTTTACCCTCTGCGGTACAGCGTAAATAACATTAATTGAAATGATGAAAGGGTCTTCATGGAGTATGCATTTCTTCTCTTTGCTTTTGTATGCGGCTTAACGGTTAAGCTTGTAGGAATTCCCCCCCTCGTCGGGTATCTAGCCGCTGGATTTTTGCTTAATTTTGCTGGCTATACACTCACCGACGAATTAACTACCCTTGCGAATCTTGGCATTACTATCATGCTGTTTACTATTGGGCTTAAGCTTAATGTACGTGATTTAAGTAAGCGTGAA
Organism: Alteromonas profundi; assembly: GCF_010500865.1. Lineage (GTDB taxonomy): Bacteria > Pseudomonadota > Gammaproteobacteria > Enterobacterales > Alteromonadaceae > Alteromonas > Alteromonas profundi. The sequence goes on along the minus strand of NZ_JAAAWN010000009.1, from coordinate 72,385 downwards.
GTATGGGCCGCAAGCATGATACACACCCTAACGTGGGTGATCGTTTTGTCAACCTGCGTGTATGGCATAGCCTTTGTGGCCAGCGAGATAATAGGTAACCTTTCTATACAAAGTGCCATGTTAATCGCTTTTGCCTTAAGCTTTTCTAGTACCGTTTGTGTGGTTAAAGTTTTAGAGGAAAGCGGTGAAAGTAAAACCCGCCACGGACGTTTAGCTATCGGCATTTTGGTCATGCAAGACGTTTTCGCTGTGGTCTTTTTAGTAGTAGCCACGGGTAAATTGCCCTCAATATGGGCGCTGGGATTATTAGCGCTAATTCCGGCTCTGCCCCTAATCCATCGAGTAATAAACCGTTCGGGTCACGGTGAGTTATTGCCTTTAACAGGCTTTATCTTAGCGCTAGGTGGCTATCACCTATTTGAATTAGTGAATATAAAAGGCGATTTAGGCGCGCTAATATTTGGCATTATGTTAGCCCAGCACGAAAAATCTACCGAACTTGCAAAGTCGTTACTCAGCTTTAAGGATTTATTACTTATCGGCTTCTTCCTTTCCATAGGGCTAACGGCGCTACCTGATTTAAACATGGTAGTTTTAGCGTTTATTTTCCTGCTGTTTATCCCTCTAAAAGCAGCGCTATTCTTCGGGCTTTTCACAGCACTAAGACTGCGCGGGAGAACTGCCTACCTAAGTAGCCTAGTGCTATCGAATTACAGTGAGTTTGGATTAATTGTTGGCGCACTCGCAGTAAGTATAGGATTGCTAAGTAAAAGTATGTTGGTGGTTATCGCGCTTGCGGTTTCACTTTCATTTGTGTTTACCAGTATCGTCTATCGAGGCTCACACTCTCAATACCATAAATATAAGCACGTTATTAAACGCTTTGAAAAAAACCAGCGACTAAAAGAAGACATTTATCCAGAACTTCATAAAGCGGAATTTTTAGTGCTAGGCATGGGCCGTGTTGGAAAAGGCGCATTCAACGCACTATCAAAGCTAGGCGATGTAAATGTATGGGGTATGGACGCAGATCGTGTAAAAGTAAAACGAATGGCCAGTGAAGGACACAACGTTATAGTGGGAGACGGTGAAGATGTGGATTTATGGGACAACCTCGATTTAACTCACGTAAAATTGGTTTTGCTTGCCCTTCCTTCAATTCAAGATGCTATGAATATAACACGCCAGTTAAACAATGCAGGTTACACGGGTAAGGTAGCGGCGATCGCTCGCTATGAAGATGAAGTACAAGAATTGTTAGATCACGGCATCGATAAGGTGTTTAACTTCTTTACAGAGGCTGGGTTAGGCTTTGCAGAAGAAAGTTTAGCCTATGTAAATGCACCACGTGCAGAGTAGCACAAGTCAAATGCAAACAAAGGATGAAGTGATAACCATTTCTATTTGTATGCTGTTGTTTTATAAAGTTTTTTTGATTTTTTTACAAAAATAGCCTACACTTCATTCATAATTTTGTAAGAGGTTTACACTATGCAAGGTGATAGACAAGTCATTGCCACGTTAAATGACATATTAACCAGTGAGTTAACGTCAATTAACCAATATTTTCTGCATGCCCGAATGTTTAAAAACTGGGGCCTAAACGAACTAAACGAAAAGAACTATAAAAAATCAATTAAAGATATGAAGCAAGCAGATGCTTTAATTGAACGTATTCTTTTCCTTGAAGGTCTTCCTAACCTTCAAGCACTTGGTAAGTTGTATATTGGTGAAGACACCCAAGAAATGCTGTCTTGTGACGCGCGTTTTCAAAAAGAACAACTGCCACAGCTGCGTGATGCCATCGCATTGTGTGAGCAAAAACAAGACTACGTATCTCGGGATATGTTAGAAGATATTCTTGAATACGAAGAAGAGCACCTAGATTGGATTGAAACACAAGAATACCAAATTGATGCAATGGGTATTGAAAACTATCTACAAGCACAAGTAATAGGAGATGACTAATGAAAGGTAATCAAACCATTATCGATGGCCTCAATGAGCTGCTTTCCTATGAACTTGCAGCGATGGACCAGTATTTTATCCATTCTCAAATGTATTTAGACTGGGGGCTTAACAAGCTTTACGAACGTATAGACCACGAGTTTGATGATGAGCGCGGTCACGCGACGAAACTTATCGAGCGCATGCTGTTTTTAGAAGGCACGCCAGATATGACCAAACGCACCGGCTTCAAAGTAGGTAAAGACGTACCTGAAATGCTTGCAAGCGATCTGCGCGTCGAGTATGAAGTTGACGCTAAACTACGCGAAGTTATTGCGTTATGTGAAACTGAAAAAGATTACGTAACCCGCGATATGCTTATTGTTCTATTGGATGATACCGAAATGGATCACGCCCATTGGCTGGAGCAGCAATTAAACCTTATTAAATTACTCGGGCTTTCAAACTACTTACAATCGCAAATGTAAGCGTTAGTGTGTAGTAAAGTACATATAGATGGGGGCCCTGTCCCCCGCTATATTCAACCTAACTTGCCAGTTCATAGTGGGTTCGCTGCAACTTCCTAACATAAACCACCCTGTCCACGTATTGTCTTCTTGCTTTTCTAACAGTACAGGTACTTTTCCCATATACATATTTACCCCTTCAACCCAGGCACTTTCAATGACTGTACCTTCAGGCATATGCAGAGTTAGAGTCACCGACTCCTCGGGTTGGGGATGTTCAGAAAACTCTGCCGTAGCGTGTTTTTGATTAAGCGAAAAAGTGCAGCTATCGTTATTAAAGCGACAACTATTGCCTAACTTACCCGTGGGAAAACTATTTTGTTGGGTTGACGTTTGGTAGTCATGAGCGATAAATACCGCTATGCCAACGAGCAAAATAGCAATCGGTATGCGCCAAGCTTGTAAATATTCTGATCTATTTTTGTTAGTGTTTTTTATCATAACTTAAATTTTATGCATTTCTTCATTGATAGAGATCAAGCTCAGCGACTTTATGGTATCTTTTTGTAATTAAAAACCTTATCATCCGCGTACCAACTGGCTTGGAGACAATAATTATTACTCTTTCCGAGCTCGGTGTGAAGCGTTATTCCGTAGCTGATACACGTCTCGACCGCACTATTGGGGCAGTTGGAAACCATAGTTCATTTGAAGTGGAAGATTCATTAAAATGAGTGAAACAAGCCAAGCACAACCTGACTACAATTATAAAGTAGTTAGGCAATTTACCATTATGACCATAGTCTGGGGTATCATTGGTATGGGCCTAGGGGTATTTATTGCCGCGCAATTATTTGCACCTATGCTTAACTTTGACACACCATGGCTAACATTCTCACGTTTACGTCCATTGCACACCAATGCCGTTATATTTGCCTTCGGCGGCTGTGCGTTGTTCGCCACGTCGTACTACATTGTTCAGCGTACCTCTCAGGTTCGACTATTCAGTGACAAATTAGCCGCATTTACCTTTTGGGGTTGGCAAGCCGTCATTGTCTTAGCAATCGTTTCGCTACCTCTTGGGCTTACCAGTACTAAAGAGTATGCTGAACTAGAATGGCCAATCGATATTTTGATTGCGCTGGTCTGGATTGCGTACATTATTAACTTTTTCGGAACCCTCGTTATCCGTAAAGTTTCGCACATTTATGTGGCGAACTGGTTCTTAGGTGCGTTTATGCTTACCGTTGCTGTACTGCATATTGGTAATAGCATGGCGATTCCGGTGTCTTTCACTAAATCGTATTCATTGTATGCGGGCGCTGTAGACGCCATGATGCAGTGGTGGTACGGCCACAACGCAGTGGGCTTCTTCCTAACTGCGGGCTTCTTGGGCATGATGTATTATTTTGTTCCTAAGCAGGCAGGTCGCCCGGTTTACTCTTACAGACTGTCTATCGTTCACTTTTGGGCGTTAATTTCTCTGTATATCTGGGCCGGTCCTCACCACCTTCATTACACTGCCCTACCCGACTGGACTCAGTCACTGGGTATGGTGATGTCAATTATCCTATTCGTTCCATCTTGGGGTGGTATGATTAACGGTATTATGACGCTTTCAGGCGCGTGGCATAAACTACGTACCGACCCCGTATTGCGTTTTCTTATCGTTTCATTGTCTTTCTATGGTATGTCTACCTTTGAAGGCCCGATGATGGCGATAAAAACGGTTAATGCCCTGTCTCACTATACTGACTGGACAATTGGCCATGTACACTCTGGCGCATTAGGTTGGGTTGCTATGGTATCAATTGGTTCTATTTACCATCTGATCCCGGTGTTATTCAATCAGCGTGCCATGTACAGCACTAAACTTGTAAACGTACACTTCTGGTTAGCGACTATCGGCGTAGTGTTATACATCGTAGCTATGTGGATGTCTGGTGTACTTCAAGGTCTAATGTGGCGTGCAGTAAATGCTGACGGTACATTAACCTACAGCTTTGTTGAGTCACTAGAAGCCTCTAAGCCTTTCTATGTGGTTCGTTTCATTGGTGGTTGTTTCGTGGTTACAGGCATGCTTGTTATGGCCTACAACACATGGAAAACCGTTCGTGCCCCTAAAGGCAGTATCGCTGCAGACCCAGCGACGCAGCCGGCGTAGTAAAGGAGACGAATAATGAAAAATCCACATGAGTTAATTGAAAAAAATGTAGGCCTGTTAACGGTATTAATTCTTATCGCTATCAGCTTTGGTGCCATGGTTCAAATTACGCCGTTGATGTTTCAACAGCAAACCATGGAGCCAGTGACAGGCCTTCGTCCTTATACAGCACTTGAGCTTGAAGGTCGTGACATCTACATCCGTGAAGGGTGTGTGGGTTGTCACAGCCAGATGATCCGTCCATTCCGCGCTGAAACAGAGCGTTATGGTCACTACAGCGTTGCTGGCGAATCGGTATGGGAGCATCCTTTCCTTTGGGGCTCTAAGCGTACTGGTCCAGACCTAGCGCGCGTCGGTGGTCGTTACAGCGATGAGTGGCATCGTGTTCACCTGCTAAATCCTCGCAACGTAGTTCCTGAGTCGAATATGCCAGGGTTTCCTTGGCTTGCGGAAAATACGCTTGATGGCGCATTAACCGCTGAAAAAATGGAAATATTCCGTGGTTTCGGCGTTCCGTATACCGACGAAGATATTGCGGGTGCGAAAGCAGCAGTACAGGGTAAAACAGAAATGCAGGCCCTTATTGCTTATCTACAATCTCTTGGCACACATTTGAAATAGTATGGATCAGGGAATCGTAGGCAGCATTTTTACTGTCATCGTCTTTGTTTGCTTCATCGGCATCGTTTGGTGGGCCTTTAGCGGGCGCAACAAAAAGAAGTTCGATGAAGCCGCAAACCTGCCGTTTGCAGACGAAGAAAAAGAAAAATCAAAAGAAGATTAGCAGGAGTCTTGAACTCATGAGTATGTTTTGGACAATTTGGATTTCAGTGATAACCCTAGGGTTAATCATTGGTTGCTATTTCCTTCTGCGCTGGTGTTTATCCAACCAGACAGGCGTGCCAGAAGGTGAATCGATGGGCCATGAGTTTGATGGCATTGAGGAGTTGAATAATCAACTCCCTCGCTGGTGGACAATTATGTTCTACATGACCATCGTTTGGGGCTTTATTTATCTTGCGTTGTATCCAGGTCTTGGGGCGTACGAAGGTATTTTGGGATGGAAAAGTTCGAACCAAAATATTCAATCACTAGAGGAATCAGTTCAGGCGCGTATTGACGCCAAAGAACAAGGTAAACTCGTTGAATATGACCGTGAACTAGATTTTGCCGCTGAGAAATTCGACCCTATTTTTGCTGCGTATGCAAAAGTGCCGGTTGAAGAGCTAGCTCAAGATCCTGAAGCGAATAAAGTGGGACAACGTTTATTCCTTCAAAACTGTTCGCAGTGTCACGGTTCTGATGCACGTGGTCAAAACGGAGGCTTCCCTAACCTAACCGATAACGATTGGTTATACGGTGGCTCTGGTGCCAAAATTGTTGAAACCTTAACACTAGGTCGTCAGGCTGCTATGCCAGCATGGATTGATACGTTAGGCGAACAAGGTATCGAAGAAGTGGTTAACTATGTACTTAGCCTAAGTGGCCGTGACGTAGACCCACAACTAGCCGATGCGGGTAAAGCGCGTTTTGCAGTATGTGCTGCATGTCACGGTGTTGATGGTAAAGGTAATCAAGCGCTTGGTGCGCCAAACCTTACCGATAATATCTGGCTATACGGTGGCAGCCATAAAGCAGTGACCGAAACGTTAACGTATGGTCGTAACGGTGTCATGCCTTCGTTCAAAAATACCTTGGGTGAAGACAAAATACATGTTGTTGCAGCTTACGTTTACAGCCTTTCTAATGATAAATAAATTTAATCATTAATAGACTCAAAAGCCTCGTTATCACGGGGCTTTTTTTATGAGAAAATAAGGTTCAATTACAAACGCCTTTTGGGTAAATAGAAGTAGCAAATGAATACACCTTGGTATAAACAGTTTTGGCCGTGGTTTCTAATTGCCGTACCGGTAATAACCCTTGTGATGGGTGGCGTATTGCTAAAGTTAGCAATATCGACCGAAGATAGCTTAGTCGTTGACGATTACTATAAAGAAGGTAAAGCAATTAACGCGACCTTAGATAAAGAATTAGTTGCACGTAAATTAAATATCACCACCGACCTCACCGTCAATGATGGCAGCATTTCGGTTAAGTTTCATTCTGGCATTCCGCAAGAAGGCAGTGCACTTAAGCTTAACTTTTACCATGTTACCTTGGAAGAGCGCGATACCAGTTTGCTGCTTTCTCGGGATGCCAATGGCATATATCGGGGGTCAGTTGACACGCCATTAACGGGTAAATGGCGGGTTTCTCTTACTCCTATTGATGAGAGTTGGAAAATACAGAATATCGTACTGCTTCCTCAGTCTGGCGCAATTAAGTTCAATCCGTAATGTCCCAAGCTCAATGTTATCATTGCGGGTTGCCTAACGACCGCAATCATAAATATGAAACCAAAATTTTAGGTGAAGTTCGCCAGCTATGCTGCCCCGGTTGCTTAGCGGTGTCAGAGGCCATAGTGGCAAATGGGCTGGAAGACTACTACCAGTTTCGTACCGAGCCTGCGCAAAAGTCTGATGACAGTATTCTTGAAACCCTTGATACGTTAAACGTTTACGATGAACCTGCCCTACAAGAAGAATTTGTTTTTAATGAAGGTAAAGACAAGCAAATACAGCTGACGTTAGAAGGCATAACCTGCGCTGCATGCGGTTGGTTAATTGAAAAGCAGTTGAGCAAAGTAGAGGGGATCAAACAAGTTGCAGTAAATGTACAAGAGCGTCGCGGATTAGTTACTTGGTCATCTAATACGATAAAACTTAGCCAAATTTTAGCAGTGTTAAAACGTATTGGTTATTCCGCATCGCCTTTTCACCCCGATGAACATGAAGCAAGTTATAAAAGAGAGCAAAAGTCCTTCCTTAAAAAGCTAGGGCTCGCCGGTATTATGACCATGCAAGTTATGATGCTAATGGCCGGGCTTTATTTTGATTGGTTTGGGGCTATTGAGCAGCAAACGAGACAATATTTTTACTGGGTAGCCTTAACGCTAACCACCCCTGTGGTTCTTTATTCTGGAAGTACTTTTTATCTAGGCGCGATAAAAGCGTTAAGTGCAAGAACCGTGAACATGGATGTACCGGTAACCCTTGCCGTTTTTGGTACTTATATAGCAGGTTTGCGCTCAACCTTACTCGAAGAAGGTGAGGTGTTCTTCGAATCTATTTGCATGTTCATTTTCCTGCTATTGTTAAGTCGGTTCTTAGAACATAGAAGTAGACACAAAGCGGCACAAATTTCTGCCAACATGATGCAATACATTCCGGTTTCCGCCACAAAAATTGATGCCCATGGAAGATTGACGCAGTGCTTAGCCAAACAGCTAGTGCAAGGTGACACCGTACTTGTAAAAGCCGGTGAAACCATACCTGTTGATGGGGTTGTTATTGACGGCAGTGCAACGGTTGATGAATCTATGCTTACCGGTGAGTTTAACCCTGTATTAAAACAGCAAACCGATGGGGTTTATGGTGGCACTGTAGCGCAAGACGGCTCCTTGTCAGTGCGGGTAACGCAAAGCCTTAAACACGCACTAGTTAACCAAATTGTGCGTTTACAGGCCAGTGCAATGGCAGCGAAACCCAAAGCCGCGCAACTGGCTGACACCTTTTCACGCTATTTCGTTATGGCGGTACTCCTAATTTCCGGCCTTACTTATGGCTTTTGGTCGTGGCAAAATAATGACAACGCGTTTTGGATAACCATAGCAGTATTGGTCGCAACCTGCCCTTGCGCTCTTGGCTTAGCCACGCCCTCGGCGCTTACTTGCGCCATGGCCAAACTGAATCGCCAAGGTATTTTGTTAAAGCGTGCCGATGCACTAGAGCAACTTACCGGCATAGACACCATTGCCCTTGATAAAACCGGCACCCTTACCCAAGGCGTTTTCTCACTTAAAGAACGCTGGTTTGCGAAAGGGGTTAACCCACAGCTTACTATGGCTATTGCCATTACCTTAGAAGCACGCTCTGAGCACCCTATTAGTCGTGCTTTTTCTGGCGACCCTACTCATACTATCGAGCACTTTAATGTTACACCCGGCGGCGGTATATACGGCGATATTAAAGGTACCCGTTTCTACCTTGGTTCAGCCTCTTTTTGTAATGTTAGTGATCAATCGATGATTCCGTTTGCCGCCAATGTATTTCTATGTGCAAAAAGCGCGAGCGCGGAAAACACCCTTATCGCGGCGTTTTTGGTTAGCGACAGTTTACGCAACGATGCCATAGAAACCCTTAATAGCTTAACAGCTCATCAGCTTATTGTGTTAAGCGGTGATACTCAACAAAACGTTGACAACTTGGTGTCTCAACTTCCTATTGAGTATGCAAAAGGCGGACTGTCCCCTGAACAGAAATATAATCAGGTACAGCAGCTTCAGCAAAACGGTAAGCATGTGCTAATGATGGGAGACGGTATTAATGATGCGCCAGTATTGGCCAGTGCTGATGTCGCGGTAGCCGTTGGAAATGCCACTGATGTTGCAAAAACCGCTGCTGATGTCATATTGTTAGGCGACAGCTTACAGTCGGTTCCCACACTGATGCAGGTGGCCCGTCAGGCCAAGCGCACAATAAGGCAAAATATCGCATGGGCAATAGGGTACAACATTCTTATACTTCCATTTGCCGTTTCAGGCTTGCTGCAACCTTGGATGGCCGTTGTTGGCATGTCGCTAAGCAGTATTATTGTGGTTACCAACTCCACTCGATTGTTGAGCAAATAATATGAGTATTATCTATGTGCTTATTCCCATCGCTATTATTATTGTAGCCGTGGCCGTTGTTATCTTTTTTTGGGCAGTAAGGTCGAATCAGTTTGAAGATTTAGATCGCCAAGGCTACAGCATATTGTTTGATGATGACCTTTCTCCAGAGGAGAAGGCCCTCGCTGAAGAGCGCAAACGGGTGCAACAACAAAAAGAACATCATGACGGAGATTAATTTTTTCTCTGCCTTTATTATTGGCATTGCGGGTGGCGTACATTGCGTCGGCATGTGTGGCGGGATAGTTGCTGCACTGAGAACCGTTACCCCCAAAGATGATGCCGCCTTTCCTTACACCCTCGCTTATAATAGCGGGCGCGTAATTAGCTATACGTTGGCCGGTGCATTAACCGGCGCCGTTGGTCAAATGGCTACTCATTTTGTGCCTATCGCCGCTCCGGCGTTATCACTTATAAGCGCCCTTATGTTGCTACTGTTAGCCTGCTACTTAGGTCAGTGGTGGACCGGGTTAACCCATATTGAATCGCTCGGCCGCGGTTTATTCAAAGCAATTCAGCCTATTTCAAAACGCTTTTTGCCTTTTAAATCGCCATGGCACGCCTTGCCCTACGGGTTTATTTGGGGCTGGCTACCCTGTGGGTTGGTGTATTCAACCCTTACATGGGCCCTCGCTTCCGGCAGTGCTTTAGAAGGCGCTGGCATCATGTTAGCGTTTGGGTTAGGTACTTTACCTACGCTTTTTGCCGCGAGTGCGGGAAGTGCATATATTATTCAAGGCTTTCGTCATCCTACAGTAAGACAAATTTGCGCAAGCCTTATGGCGCTATATTCATTATTTTTAATTTTTCGCGCATTTTAGTTTTCAGCGTAGTACCATTCATTACATGGTAACCAAGATTAACGCGTTATGAGCAGAGCAAGCGAATTTTCAATTCATTGTCAAAATTGCAGTTTTAGTCATTTGTGCCTCCCCGTGGCATTAAATAAAACTGAAATCGAATCGTTAGACGATATTATCGAACGTAAGAAGCCCTTTCATCGTGGTGATACATTAGTGAAAAGCGGCGACACCTTTCATTCGTTATTCGCAGTACGCACTGGCTCGTTCAAATCCTTTGTTACCAACCCCGATGGCGAAGAACAAATTACCGGCTTTCACTTTCCGGGGGATATCATCGGCTTCGACGCACTAAGGGAAAGTAAGCATCAAAGTTATACTCAAGCCCTTGAAACCGCGATGGTTTGCGAATTGCCATATGAAACCTTAGATGAGATGTCTGTTCAGTTTCCTAAGTTACGACATCAAATTATGAGTTTTATGAGCGCAGAGATTAAACAAGATCACGATATGATCATGTTGCTAAATAAACGCTCTGCCGAGGAGCGCTTGCTTTATTTTCTTGCCCACCTATCAAATAGATTTGAAGAGCGGGGTTTCTCACATCGAGAATTCCACCTTACTATGACCCGTAACGAAATTGGCAATTACCTAGGGCTAACCATAGAAACGATTAGTCGTTTGCTAAGCCGTTTCCAAAAAGAAAAGATTATTAAGGTAGATGGAAAACTCATTACCATTATTGATTTCACCGCCCTTAGTCAAAAATTATCTCATGTGCCCATAATAGGTAAGGTATGTAATAGTTAATACTAATTGCTGATCGACTTCCCATGTAATTTCCTATCGCTTTGAAAAAAACCTATTACACTTAATAAGTGACAAGGTAAACGCAATAAAGGTCAGCGGAATTATGATTAACTACCACCATATTCTAGCGGTTGTTGAAGCAGACAGGGAAACCCAACCTGCGTTAAGTAGAGCCAAGGAAATCGCAACAAAGACGGGGGCGAAAGTCACTGCTATTTCCGTGGTCTACGATCTCTCCTATAACATGACGACTATGCTTAGTCCTGAAGAGCGCGATGCTATGAAGGACGCGGTAACCTATGAACATGCCAGCGGGTTGTCAGACAGTTTAAATGAGATGGGTTTTAGCGATATCGACATTGTGGTTCAATGGAATAAGCGCTCCTATGAAACCATTATTCGCTACGCTATAGAGAACGATATCGACTTAGTAGTAAAAGCCACTAAGCGCCACGATGACCTTGCCTCGGTTATTTTTACACCTACCGATTGGCATTTGCTTCGAAAATGTCCAAGCCCTATCCTGCTGGTCAAAGAACATGATTGGCCCGAAGGCGGGGAAATTATAGCTGCAGTAAACGTGGGCAGCGAAGACCCCGACCACGCTAAACTTAATGATAAACTTACCGTTATTGCAAACGATTACGCCGCATTGCTAAGCGGTAATGTAAATTTGGTTAATAGCTACCCCTCCACCCCGTTAAATATTGCTATTGAAGTGCCTGAGTTCGATCCAGACAGCTATAACAATGCAGTAAAACACCATCACAACGAGGAAATGGCTGCCCACGCAAGCAAGTTTGATATTGCTCGCGACCGCTGTTTTGTTAAAGAAGGGTTACCTGAACACGTTATCCCAATGGTTGCCAAAGACATCGACGCTGAACTTGTGGTTATTGGCACCGTAGGTCGAATAGGTTTATCTGCGGCGCTTATCGGCAATACCGCTGAGCACGTAATAGATGAGTTAAATTGCGATGTGTTAGCAATTAAGCCTGAAGGGTTTGTTTCGCCCTTGGCTAACAAATAGCGTTGGTTGTCCCCTGGCGGTAACATTGGCAAGCTCTATAGGCCCGCATATTGTCACAGTAGTAAAAACTGAGTTGAAAAACCGTATTTGCACCATGGTTACGCCCCGTAAGATTAATGTATAATAGTGGCTTTCGCAGTAACTAAGCCAGAAATATTATGAGCGCAAGCACGAACAGTGCAGACGTGGCACCGCTGACCCCGTCGCAAACAAAACAAAAATACAGTTTTAATAAATTACAAAAGCGTCTTCGCCGTAATGTTGGTAAAGCTATCGCTGACTTCGGCATGATTGAAAATAACGATAAAGTTATGGTGTGCCTGTCAGGGGGAAAGGATAGCTACACCATGCTCGATATTCTCATGTTTTTAAAGAAGATCGCACCTATTCATTTTGACATCGTGGCGGTTAACTTAGATCAAAAGCAGCCAGATTTTCCAGAGCATATCTTGCCAGAATATTTAGACGAGCTTGGGGTTGAGTATAAAATTGTAGAAGAAGACACCTACTCTATTGTAAAAGATAAGATCCCAGAAGGTAAAACTACCTGTTCGCTATGTTCGCGATTACGCCGCGGCATCTTATACCGCACAGCAAAAGAGCTCGGCGCCACGAAAATAGCCCTAGGTCACCATAGAGATGACATGCTAGAAACGTTTTTTCTTAACATGTTTCATGGTGGTAAGCTTAAATCAATGCCCCCTAAACTGGTAAGCGATAATGGCGAGCATATCGTCATTCGGCCCTTAGCTTATTGCAATGAAAAAGACATTGTTAAGTATTCCCAAGCGGTCCAGTTTCCCATCATTCCATGTAATTTATGTGGTTCACAAGAGAACCTTCAACGTCAAAACGTAAAAGCAATGCTGCAAGACTGGGACCGTCGATTTCCAGGCAGAATTGAGTCTATGTTTACTGCTTTACAAAATGTCGCACCCTCCCACTTAGCAGATAAAGATCTCTATGATTTTAAGGGGATTAAAACCCAGGATAGCCCGGTGGACGACGGTGATATTGGTTTCGATCCACCCAGTTTTAACAATAGCACTGCTACAGTAAATAACGACGTACACATTGTGAATATTATGGAACCTAAGTAAATGAAAATTGGCATAGCATTAGGCGCAGGCGCTGCCCGCGGTTGGACCCATATAGGTATAATACAAGCGCTTGAAAAATTAGGGATAAAAATAGACGTAGTGGCGGGTTGTTCTATCGGTGCTTACGTTGGTGCTGCCTATGCCAGTGGAAAATTAGATGGCCTAAAAGAATGGTCATGTTCGTTAAGCGATTGGCAAGTATTGGCCCTTATGGGTGTGGGTTTACGCCGCGGCGGCTTAGCAAGCGGGCAAAAGGTATTTGATAAACTTGCATCAGAATTCTGCGCAGCGACCTATGAAGAAATGGAAAAGCCATTTGCGTCTGTGGCTACCGATTTATATACCGGTCGTGAAGTGGTGTTTAGCGCAGGGGCCGTGGGCGACTCTATTCAGGCATCGTGTGCTATACCCGCTTTGTTTGCACCTGTTCAGCATCAAGATCGCTGGTTAGTTGACGGTGCCGTGGTAAACCCCGTGCCGGTTAACCTTTGCAGGCAATTAGGCGCCGATTTTGTTATCGCGGTAAATTTAAATGCAGATTTCAGACCCCTTCGTTTAGAAAAACTTCGCCAAGATCACGAAGACAATCAACGCAAAACAGAAGACTTTTTCACAAAAAGCCAAAATGTCTTACGTCAGTGGTTTTCATCTGACAGCAAACAAGAAGACATTGAGCAAGCTCAAGCTCAAGCTGAAGAAGGCAAAGTAGTTGCAAACGCAAAAGTAACTGAGGAACAAGCGCAGTTAGAAGTAGCACTTGAAGAGGCACAGGAAAAAGCGCTTAAACCGGTGATACCGCCTATTAAAAAACGAAACCCGCCAGGTATTATGAGTGTTATGAGCAGTTCCCTTGAAATTATGCAAGCCCGGGTAACACGATCTCGATTAGCTGGCGATCCGCCCGACATACTTATCGAACCTCAACTTACTGATGTGGGCATTATGGAGTTTCACCGCGCTGAAGAATTGTGCGCCAAGGGTGAGGAAACCATCAACCGCTTGGCGGAACAAATACGCTTTCAGCTATTAACTTGATGCTATAGCGGTGATACGAAGGGGCGGCTGGGGCAAGCTAACCCCTTTCTCTTGTTCAAGCCACTCTTTATTCAGCTGCAATACCCCATTATTTATACTTACGCCTTGCGGGGTAATATAGTCGAGGTTTTTATCGCTAAATTGCAGCATAAGACCATTTACAGAGGGCATCATAAAAGATAAAAAGCTCCCCATCTCATTGAAGAATGCCTCATATTGCTGGTATAAAAACGCTAACTCGTCGTGGCTATATTCTGTTTTGAGATAATCTGGGCGGGTTTCCAGTTGAACCGACATATCGCAGTGATTAGCAGCCTCAGCTAAATCAATACGGATAACCGCGTTAGCGAGCTTTAGTGCCTTTTCTGTGGGCACAGTAAAGCGGTTTTCTTCACTCACTGGTAAGGCCATGGTTTTTTTATCAGTTACAATATCCGCCTGATTAATTTCGCACAGACGTCCTTCACCTACCCGTAAAAAACCAAAAGCAAATTGCAGTGCCTGAGTATCCTCGTTATCAAGCTTTTTAACGTGGCTATAAAATCGACTGTATTCCACATCAATGGTTTCTGCCTTCACCATAGGCGCTAGTATTGCCGCTATAGCTAAAGAAAGTAATAATTTCATTCGGTTAAAAACTCCTCGTTAAACCGGATCATTTGTTGTAGCTCATCTACATATGCCGCCCCGCGTTCTGAATAATTCATTAAGCCTTCAGCTAAGGCAACACCTGAGATAGGTATTTGATTGGCGCGTAGTCGGCTTCGTATTTCACGTAAATCTTCGTAGGCATCATGCCTATTTAAATTGCGCATATAGGTGTAAGTTGCGCGGGATAAACTCTCAAACTTCGCCACTTCATGGCTAGCGCCATCGTTTCGTCGGTTAGGAACAAAGCCACATCCCTTACTAAAACACCATAAACCAAAGAAGTTATAGCCCTGCCTTGCGAAACGGCTTGTTCCCCAAGCCGACTCATTGGCCGCCTGTACCAATACCAACTCTACGGGCAATATATCCACCTTTTCGAGTAAATCTAATAGGCGCAGGTTAAGCGGCTGGGCCGATTTAACTCTGTACTCTTCTTCTAGCCAATCAAGCCGAGCAATATCTTCATCAGATAAAGCTTCATCTGTAATAGCCTTGCGATAAAGCGATTGAATGTAATGTCTTAGGGTTAGAATGTAGGTATTTTGTTTTTCAACTTCGGGGCGAAGATAGTTAAAAAATGCCGCTTTTTTTTCTTTTACATCGGTGTAAGCAGTGAAATCTGGAACTGGCTTTTTCGCCTCTTCGGTTTCTGGAATATCGAGCAAGGAGGGCTCGCGCTTAGTAAATATAAGCGCATTTATCACAATGACCGATAACACCATTAAGGTGATTAAGACAATTTTTAAGGTTTCGCGTTTATGCATCGAAGCTTGATTCATTTTTATTGAGTGTCTTTGCTTCCGTGCGTACCTCGCCTCCCCCTATAAGCTCTTCGTATAACAGACCAACTAAACTGAAATACAAAGGCATTATCCAAATTAGAGAGAGCCCTAGCGTGAAAGGTACAGTGACAAAAAGCACCGCCATCACTAAAAATAGCCCAGTTAGCTGGTACCAATACGCATTAAATACCTTACATGACAAAATGATAGCACTCAGCGGTGTAAGAGACTTGTCTACCACCAGAAGCAGTGAAAACGAGGTTGCCATCCACAAATATACGCCAGGCACAATAAGTAACACTAATCCAAGCTGAACAATAATGCTGTTCACTAATTGCGTAAGCGCCAATACAAAAATAAGCGGGATGTACTTAAATACGCTAAATACGGTTGTTTTTATCCCACGAGCGTGAAGCGCGCCCATCATATACAAACCAGAGATTAATGGCGCAACAATAAATACCACAACAATTTCAATAATAGACTGGTGTTCAATAGTGAAGGTATTGTCTTCATTAACGGTAATGTACTGTTGGGTTATAGCACCCATTACCACGAAGACCAGCAGTATCATTAGACAAGCTTGGAATAAACTCGCAAAGTTGGCTTTGGTAAGTTGATTTGCTTTCATGAAAAGCGCTTTTGCATCAAACTGATAACCGCCTTTAAGGCTTCGCTCTAGACGAGACTCTTGCTGACTATCTTGATGTTCAGGCATGTTGTTATTTGCCACAAATTCCTCTTATACGTCGCGTTGACTAACCGGCGCATTGTACAACAATGATAAGGCTTAGCCCAACTTACAAACGCGTAAGCCGATTATATGATCAGCAACCACGTACAATAGTTCATGCTCCAACCCCAATTGTAGACGTTTTTTATCCAATAACGAGTTTTGTGGCCAAGCCCACAAGCAAGACCCCCATGGTTCTATCTAACCAATAACCTTTTTCGCCAATAAGTTGGGCAACTTTGCTGGTACTGAGTAAGTAAGATAAAAAGCAAAACCATAGTCCAGTTGCCACTGCAAGGTATACCCCATACCCCGCTTTAACCATCATAGGAGTATTTACATCAATGATGGCAGTAAATAGCGATAAGAAAAAAAGCGTTGCTTTGGGGTTTAAACCATTGGTGAGAAAGCCTGTCCAAAACGCTTTTTTTACTGTTATGGGAGGAAGTTTTTTATTCACCTGAGTACGTGGATCACCATTTTCAGACGGCCCGCTACGCAGCGCCCCAACGGCTAAGTACAGTAAATATGCAGCAGCGAGGTAACTTATAGTGGTAAATAGCCAAGGCGTAGACGCAATAATGACACTCAATCCCACCAATGAATAAGCGACATGAAGTAAAATAGCAAGCCCAATACCTATACTGGTATACATTGCAATTCTTCGCCCATACGCCACGCTATGCCTTACCACTATGGCAAAGTCTGGACCAGGGCTTGCAACAGCAACTAAATGAACCAACGCTATCGTGATAAATTCGTTTAAGTATTCCATTAGCGAGACTCTGCTATCAGTGAGTTATTAATAATTTTGTGGGTAATATCTGGAACGGTTTGAGATGCCATGCCGGTAAACGACGCATCGAAAAGCGCATTGCTTGCACCGGGTTCAAGGTTTGCCTCCACGCAATACGCGCCAGCTTGTTTTGCAATTTGAACAAATCCGGCTGCGGGATATACTTGGCCAGACGTTCCAATTGCTATAAAAATGTCAGCTTGGCTAAGGGCTGTATAGATTTCTTCCATATACATAGGGACTTCTCCAAACCAGACTATATCGGGCCGAAGTACTGGCTTCAAACAGCAAGGACAAGGGGTAGTGTCATCAAAACCGTCTTCCCAATAAAAACGCTTTTCACTCTCACTACACCGGGCGGACAAAAGTTCGCCGTGCATATGAACTACACTGGGGCTACCAGCCTGTTCATGCAAATTATCAACATTTTGAGTAACCAGTGTTAGCTTGTTACCTAACTTTGACGCCAACGAGGATAACGCATGGTGGGCGTGATTGGGCTTTACATTCTGCCCTTGTAACTGTGCGCGACGCGCATTGTAAAAGCGGTATACGAGCGATGGATTGCGCGCAAAAGCGTCGGGGGTAGCCACATCTTCTACCCGATGATTTTCCCACAAACCGTTGCTGTCACGAAAGGTTTTTAAACCCGATTCCGCTGAAATACCTGCGCCAGTAAGCACCACTACACGGGGTAAGTTGTTCATATTCTGTTATCCGAAACGTTACCTTCTCTACGCACTAACGATAGGAAAGTCTAAAGATGCGCCCCACTGCGACCAAGAACCGTCATACACAGAAACAGACGCTGCGCCACACATACGTGCGGCTAAGGCCACAATACAGGCAGTTACCCCAGAGCCACAGGTACATATAATGGGTGTTTGAAGATCTATGCCTGCGTTGTCAAATACTGCCTTTAGTTGGCTAACAGGCTTATAAAAACCCTTGTCGAGCAGCGCAGCATAAGGAACATTAAACGCGCCTGGCATATGTCCGCTTTTCACGCCCGCACGAGGTTCTTTTGCGCGGCCAGAGAAACGCTCGGCGCTACGTGCATCAACGAGCTGGGTATCACTATCAATAGCCTGTAGTACCGCTGAGCTATTTACAAACCAATTCGCTTGGGGGCTACCTTCGTAAGGGAAATTAGATACAGGGTGCTTCTCACCTTTGGGTAACGCCGCGGCTTCCCATGCTGGCTGACCGCCGTTTAATATACGTACGCTCTTGTGACCAAGCGCCTTTAACATCCACCAAACACGCGGGGAGCAGAAAATACCTCGGGTGTCATAAACCACCACATCACTATTTTCTGTAATGCCAAGCTTACTAAGATATAACGCTAAATCAGCGGCTTCGGGCATGCTATGGGGAAAACCTGTAGTATGGTCGCTGCCCTCGCCATCTAAATCTACGTCTACTGTATTGGGTAACACGAGTGCAGTACGAGCGTCAGGGGTTTGTGTAACGGGGTCGTCCATTAAAGCGCGAATAAGCACCAAAGGTTTATGCTTTAATTCAGCGGCGAGTTCTTGTGCAGATATAAGTGTGGATGTCATCGTCTAAAAACCTAAAACGCCCACGGGGTTGCCGTGGGCTAAACACTAGCAATTATAATACTGCAATTGCAGCTTCATAGTCTGGCTCTTCAGTGGTCTCAGCAACCTGTTCTGTGTGAATTACCTTGCCGTCTGTATCAATAACAACAACGCTACGAGACATTAAACCTGCAAGTGGCGCAGATACAAATGTAACGCCGTAGTCATCACCAAAACTAGAGCGGAATGTAGAACCTGTAACCACATTTTCAATGCCTTCAGCACCACAGAAACGCGCTGCTGCAAATGGAAGGTCGGCTGAAACACAAATAACTTGGGTGTTGTCTAAGCTCGATGCTTTTTCATTAAACTTACGCACTGATGTAGCGCAGGTTCCAGTATCTACTGAAGGGAAAATATTTAAAATTACGCGCTTTCCTTTTAGCTCGGCTAAAGTAACTTCACCTAGGTCGGCTTTCACTAATGTGAAGTCTGGCGCCGCTTGGCCTACTGCGGGTAGCGCGCCTTTTGTTTCTACTGGGGAACCTTGAAACGTAACTAATGACATTCTTATCTCCTTAATTTAATGAAAATGCACTGTAAGTGCTAATACTTATAGGGTGCAAGCCCCTTATTAGCCCACTTGAGATTTAGCAAATTCAATTTTATGACTTAAATGAGGTTTCCCCATCAAGTAATGATGACGAAACACGCTAAAATAGTGCGCCAGTGCTTGCGCGGCACTCTTCTCTCCTGCTAAATCTAACACACTCACCCCCACCTCTGCAGTACAGTGTTGGAATCCATGAGACGATTCACGCAATAAATAATTCGACGCTATATCGGGTGATACCCCTAACACTGGAATATTGTCCAAATAGGGGCTTTTACCGAACATTTTTCTCGCTTCCCGCCACGTGCCATCAAGGAATATAAACAGGGGTTTTTTATTGTTCACTTTATTCAGCGTATGAATACAGCGAGGAGGCGCAGCATACTCGTGGGGAAACACTACTATTGGTTGATAACGCGGATTACGCAATAACGCGAGTAGCGACTTATCCGGCTCGGTGCGATGCCATAAAAAGGCGTAATTTTCTGCTACCACATCGGCGATGAGTCGCCCCGTATTTGTAGGCTTGTAATACTCCCCTTTATACATAATAAACACCACCGCGCAATCTGTCAGAGGAGAAGGCTTGAACTGACAAATACATTGGGGGCTGGGTAGAAGGCACTGCTCGCAGCGCACAACCTTGCTGCCCCGCGCGTGGAAAGGGCGTTGCGCGCGGGCTAGTTCGTCGGCGCGCAATTGCATAATAGAATTGGTTAACATTGCTGAATTTACTACTGTGGGTTACGCTGCATTATATCGTAACAATACCATTATTCGGGGTTTATTGCCTTTTTAGGGATATATACATTATGCTGAGTTAAACTGTTTTAGGCCAACACTTTGATAAATGTTGGCTTAAATCCCCAATAGATAATCTCCATCTAGAGCGTAAATGAACTCACTTTACTGCTTAAACTCTGTGCTTCTGCTTTGAGTTCCGTCGCTTGTTTTAAGCTTTCATCTGCGCCTACGGCAAGTTCATCCGTAACATCCTTAATGGCAGTAATATTCTGCGTGATCTCTTCAGTAACATAGGTTTGCTGTTCGGCGGCGGTGGATATTTCACTGGCCATATCGGTAATAGAGGCCACCGACTCATTTATTTGTATTAATGCCTCGCTAGCATTATCAGCATGCTGAACCGTTTTATCAGCTTGGGCTGAGCTACTGCTCATAATGCCAACGGCACGGGCGGTTATTCCTTGAAGCGTTTCGATAGTAGATTTAATTTCTTCTGTGGACGCGTGGGTGCGCTGAGAAAGTACCCGCACCTCATCGGCTACTACTGCGAAGCCACGGCCTTGCTCCCCAGCTCGAGCAGCTTCAATAGCAGCGTTTAACGCAAGTAAATTTGTTTGTTCTGCAATGCCTTGAATGGTTGCTATAACCACCGAGATTTCCTGTGCATGCTTATCTAATTCAGACACCACATTGCTAGCGCTTGACAGCTCTTTCGCCAAGTGAGTGATTGCTTGGCGCGTTGTCATCACCAGGGTACTGCCGTCTTTCGTAATCTTCGACGAGTCTGTAGCTACCTTTGCAGCTTGCTCTGCATTTTGCGCTATGGCTTGCGTTGCTGACGCCATTTCGGTAACAGAAGTGGCAACCATAGATATATCATGCTGTTGTTGTGCTAGTTTTGAGGCCGATAATTCAGCGCGATCTTCACTGCTATTTGACTGCGCCGTTAACCCTTGTGCTTGAGTTTGAATATGTAATATTAACTCATGCAACTTCGCCACAAACCGATTGAAATCATTCGCTAAGTGACCTACTTCATCGTTAGCGTCTATGTCGATGCGCTTCGATAAGTCGCCACTCCCATTAGCTATTTGGGATAAAGCCGCAGCAACATTTTGTAACGGCCTAAATAGTATGTTGCATAAAACATTAAAAAGAACAATACACACAATAACTAATAGAACTGTAACACCTAGTTGCTTGTACAACTGGTTGTAAATAGGCGCGACTAAAGAGCGGTAGTTGATAGCAACAACCGTGACCAACGCGGTGTTTTCAATAGGAAGTGCGAACATCTCTACCTCCTCCCCGTCTATGTCTACTAAATTATTAGACGTAGCCCCTATCACCTCTCGAATTTGCGTTCTATTTATACCTAGGGTTTCAACCGATTTGTTCAACAGCGAAGTATCTGGATGAGAAAAAATGTAACCGCTTTCATTTGCGATAAACATAAAACCTTCTCCAGGCAGAATAACTTGCTCCATGGTAGTTAAAATATCAGTAATTTCTACGTCAGCACCAAGAATAAACTGGCGGTTAAATAAGGATTGTGCTTTACCTAATGACACTACATTCGCGCCGGTTGCTGCGGCAACAGTAGGGTTATCGATGAACACATCTGACGGGTTTTTAGCGGCATTTTTATACCATCCCCACTGACGTGGATCGTCATTGCCAGCGGGTAGTACGACGCCATTAGCATTTTGTTGTGTACCATCATCAAATGCAGCAAACACGTTGTCAAAACCCGCAGAGTTTTTTAATTGCTGCAGATGCACAACTAAATTATCTTCTTCACCCCCTTGTGGTAGAGACATAAGTGCATTCTCTTTCGACGCCAACCAATCACTAACATATTGGTTATAAGAGGTCATAGAGCTATTAACACGTTCATCCACTAAGAGTTTAAGACGGTCGAGAGACGACTGTAACGACAACACACTGACAGTAACGCTGCTTACGATAATGGCAAAGCTGGCTGAAATCGCGAGTTTATTTTTCAACGACATATTTTTTAGCATAATGCTCCCTGCGGAAACGGCTCTTAAAAACAAAAAGACGATAAATAACCTCACCAATAGAGGTTGAGATTCATACACTGGGCAAACTAAGCAAAAGCCGGCGTATTATTAACCGTTCATCGGCACACCCGTGCATAGCGTGTTAATATAACGTTAACCTATTGTCATTTCACTTATTTTTTTGTATTTCGGGATAAATCAAGAGATCGGGAAGATGTGTCAGATCAATATAGTATAATGCCGACGAACAGTATTTTACTCAAAACGAGCTTTCGCGTTTATGGGGTAGAACCTGAAAATTACAGAATAAGAGTGATGACCCATTGCGGATGGGATGGTGTTATCAATAGGGTAAGATGAGTGCTGATTCCCCGTTTATGGGTGTCCACTTCCCCATTAATGAGACAGTGCTGAATTAGAGTTTTCTAGTTTTGCTCGGTAAGCTGCCGGAGGCAGGTTACCGAGACTTTCATGTGTTCTTTCTTCGTTATAATCCAGTCGCCAGAACCAGGCCATTTCTCTTACTTGATTGAGATTTTCAAACAAGTAAGCATCCAGAAACTCTCTGCGGAATGAACCGTTAAAGCGTTCAACAAAGCCATTTTGCTGTGGCTTACCTGGCTGGATATATACCAGTTCAATATTATTGGTTTCACACCAATCTGTTAGCATTGCCGAAATTAGCTCTGGGCCATTATCCATACGCAGCTGAGTTGGTAATCCTCGCTCAGCCTTAAGTTGTTCTAACACGCGTACGACACGGCCAGCGGGCAAAGACGTATCGACCTCTATAGCAAGGCATTCCCTCGTGCCTTCATCCACCACATTCAGAGTTCTGAACCGTTTGCCGCAATATAACGTGTCATGCATAAAGTCCAACGCCCATTGATGATTAACCTGATCCAGCACTTCCAGTGGCTGGGCTATTCGCTTGGGCAGTACCCGTTTAGTTCTGCGCCGCAGGTTCAATCCCATTTGGCAGTAAACACGATAGACGCGCTTGTGGTTGAAGCGAAAGCCTTTGAACCGCATTCGGCCAAAACACTTCCAGAAGCCTGCTCGTGGCGACTTCTCCAAAACCGCATTGATGGCATCAATGACAGCAGCATCCGCTTTGCGCCAGTCTCTCTCTGGACGATAAAAGGTCGCACGGCCAATACCAACAAACAGACAGGCCTTTACGATACTTAGTCCCGCATCAACTAGGATGCTGACGCACTCTCGTTTCTCTGCTGTCACCAACCCTTTTTTGCGACAAGCTCCTTAATGGCATTATTTTCTAAGCTGACATCTGCAAACATCTTTTTAAGCTTGGCATTTTCTTCTTCAAGCTCTTTCAATCGTTTGACGTCAGACGCTTCCATGCCGCCGTACTTGGACTTCCAATTGTAATAGGTTGCGCTGCTGATACCGTGTTGACGGCAGACTTCCTCAACCTTCATACCTGCATCAACTTCTTTTAACACCCCAATGATCTGAGATTCTGTGTAGCGTGATTTTTTCATAGTCGTCTCCTGCATTAATCATTGCAGAAAACTCCAATTAAGTCTGTCTCAGTTTAGGGGAAGTGGACATGGGGTAGAGCCATGACGCAAAAAGAAATGGTGCCGGGGCCGGAGATAAAAATTAGAATTAAGGCATTGTTTTAAATTAATTATTTTAAACGAAACCCAAAGTTATAGCACCATATGTAGCACCACTTTTTAGAAACTGAAGTCTCAAATTTTAGGTGTCTATTCTTCAGTTTCTTATGAAAAGTTATTATATAAATTTTTGTCTTATCTCCTCAATTTGCTGGTGTAGTAACTTCGCAGCTTTCTGGATATTCTAAACCAAACTTCTGACCAACTATTTCTAGCCGAGGAGTTGAGCCGTATATGTTCATGCCGTATCGATAATAAAAGCTCTAAATAGGGTTCCTTGATGTCATCATGTATCTTTTCGCACGTATCCTCATTGATTCTTTTCAGAGCTAAATATGCTCTCTTGACACTTTCCGGATTCATCAAAATCATATCTTGGCAAATCTTTTGTATTACTCGGCTAACAAGTGAGATGTTTTCAGTGACATGAAACAAAATTCTATTAGATTTACTTTCATACTCGATATGCTTTAAATGAAAAACTGGGGATTGGTAGTTGATATGCTCATCAAAGATTCTGGACTGTGTTGTCTTCTCATGCGATGAGTATGCTTCTCTTACCTTCCTGCAATAATCCTTTTTCTCATTTTCCTCCGTGATGTGTGCCGGTATGACAAAAGAAGCTCCATAAACTCTCGCACTGCTTGTTGAAACTCCAAATGGCTTTTCAATCGTGTTTCGGTAATGGAAAACAAGTAAATCACAAGCGTCATGATATACCTTATCTAATACCTCTAATTTCTCGTTTTTGTTATTAAATCTCGATTGTTTAATAGCGAATAGAAGACTTAGCAAAGATACTGCAAGACTTCCTGATGAAATTAAAATTGCAATGTGGGACTTTTCGGACGCTTATGTCAGCCTTCTCATTTTGCAGAAAATCTATTTAGGAACTGTATTAATCAATTGAATCAAGAATGAGTACATGCTGTTTCCTACTACACCGTAAACTCCGTTTTTGACTAGGGCAGAAAAACTCAAAAATCCATTGCGATCATTTTGGTATAACTCTTTAACTTTTCTCTCTATGAGATCAGATACTTCATCGGGTAGTTCTCGATGTTTAAATTCATTTATGGTTTCAATTAATCCATTGGGAAGTTGTTCCTGCTTTGAAATCAGGCTAGCCATACTTTTGTTCGTGCTACTTAAGCCATCAGACAAAGATTTTTGAAGTCTATAAAGTTGCTCTTCAACCCTATCTAGACGCAATTTGTAATCACTATTCTGCTCTTGGTACATCAATAACAATCGTTCGTTTTGACGAATTTCCAATGCGGCTGTCTCAAGCTTTAGTTCCAGCTTTTGTACATTCAACTCATCCTGCAGGAATTGCGATGGACTCTTAGCGCCAATTATTACGTCTCCGTATTCGTCCAATGTTTTTTCTAACTTTTCAATATGACCGTTTACAGTTTCAATAGTAAGTACAACCGAATTTGATAGCTGCTCGATTTTGAAATTTGCATTAACATCTGAATGCTTTTGCTTAATTATTTCTCCAAAGTAAGACAAAATAGATAAACCTGCACTGGCCTGGTGCGGAGCAAACTCGATTGTCCTCACTACTTCAGCATAAAACTCATAGCCATTCACATCAAAATCGATAGGCAGTTCTTTTAAGCCAGATAGTGTAATAAAGACTTCAAGTTCGTCACTCATTTCTAAGTCGATAATAGTTCCCATAACTACCGTAATTTGTTCATTGAGTATCGCTTTAATTGCATTTCCGACACTCTCCAATTCATCGATAGAGAAATCGGGACCGCACGTAATAACAGCAAGTATCCCCTTAGCTGTTGAAGTGTCAGCGCCGTTTTTTTCCGAATTAATTATTGCGTTTTGCGCGGCTTGTTGAGCTCTATTTTCACCGGAGCTAACGCCAGCGCCTACTGCGCACGGTCCCATGCTTTCCAATACAGCCCTTACATCTTCGTACTCTATTTTTAACAAACTAGGTTTGAACAGTGCGCCAGACGTACCTGCTATCAGTGAATAGAAATATTTATTTGAATCCTCAAAAAGATTTGATTGAAGCTTTCCATCTTTATTGTTTTTAAAAGAGTCGAGGAAAAGATCATTTTCTATAAGTAATAAAGAATCGGTAACTTTCGCTAATTCTGCATACGCTTTAAGGGCCACCCCTTTTTTTCCGCGGCCTTCAAAACCAAAAGGAAGTGAAAACATACCAACACAGAGCGTACCTATCTGTTTTGCCAACTTGGCGATATACGGAGAACAACCACTTCCTGTTGCACCACCTAGCCCAGCGACTACAAATATCAAATCAGCTTCATCTATTAATCTAGTCAACTCCGAATGCTTTTGTTCAATAGCTCGATTTGCATCACTTAGGTTGTTAACTCGATTGCAGTCGTCTCGCAGAATTATTTTGAAATTCTCTTGCGAATCCAAGCTCTCTAAAAAGTCGTTTTCTGCATGGATATATACAAGCTCTATGCTCTCATCTATTTTAAATTTCGTATTCGAAAGTAATCTGCAGCCTACAGTTCCAACGCCAAATGCTCGAACTTTGATATTCGGTTTGTCTTCAGTTTCCACCAGCTCAAACACTTGCAACCTCCACTTTGATAGTAGCTATAGCACGACGATAGCGTCCTGATAATTTATTATTGCTGCGACTTTGTGAACTTATTCGTCAAGTCATGCATATTAGGCATTGAAGGGCCGTTTTCGTTAGTTAGCAGCCCTGTTTCAGAGCGGCTGAACAGTGCTTGTAAAACAATATCGCGCGACTCCTTGTCAACTTTTGCATCCTCTGTGAGAGATAAGTACAAATACGTAAGTTGTTCTCTTTCTTCTGCATCTCGCATCAAATGAAAAGAGCTAAATGATAGCCTTGCAAGTACACGTGCTAAAAACGCAAAAATAGCTGCAATTGCACCAAAAAGCACTATTCCTTGTAGCGAGCCCAAGTTCAGGGGCTGCTCGCCTCTTAGTAGCCATAGTTTGAAGAAGTCTGTTAGGACATAAATGCCGGATGATATTAATAGTATGAGAATGAACGTAAAAACAATACCTTGGATCTGTAACTTTGAGGCAGACTTTTTCCAATATGACGCAGGTTTTTCTAGTCTTAGCTTCTCTTGATAGGTATGTTCAAGTTCATTAATTCTCAACTCCCATTTCTCAACTTTCTGACTATATTTTTCGCCGATTCGAACTGCTTCTTTCTTTGCCAAACTTTTATAGGCTTTGTGACGTCTTGCAGTCCTCTTTTCTAGTCTTTGACTCCAGCTATCATAGCTTTTTTCCGTAAGTTGAATCCAATCTTCAAAATCCCGCTTAGACTTCTCAGTTTCTGCTAAAAAGCTCTCATTGGCCTCTTCAAACTGCCTCCTTATCTTTGATATAGAAGCTCGCTCTGCTTTTCTTCTTTTGACCAAGTCAGAGTCCTGATAAGCAAATTCATAGCCCATTAGTTGACCATCAAACAATGACTTACCGATATTTGAAAGAGTACCGTTGGCCACATAGTCTATAAATGCGTTAGCGGTTTCAGCGTTTTTCGTAGATAAAATATCTAGAAACTGGTGTACATATTCGTGCCCTGACCACAACCAACTATTCTTTCGATTATTGAATATACTGCGTTGCAATCTGCTCAACTCTTGTTGGACTTCAGTATCTTCTAAATGAACTTTATTCTCGATTACTTCCACCTTTGCTAGATAGTTATCGAATATTGAAGAAGCATCAAAAATAGCGTGATTCAGCTTTTCATTTGAAAGCCCGTTTCTAACCTCTTTCCAAAACTTTGTTTCTTTATTGAGAAACCGTTTTAGCTCTTTTAGAGAGGAAAACGAAAAACTTTCTCCAGATTTATCACTTATTGAGATATGAATCGAATGATCCCTTGGCATGGAAACTCCTTGTAAAAGAATATTTGCACTACTTAATACAAATTTGCACTTTAAGATTTACACAAGTAGAAACTGCAAAGATTAGATAGCTCTGATAAATGTACAGTTTTTTCTAATATTTGCACTATTTGCACTTTTTGCAGTCGAAATATACCTATCTAACCCCGTGCCCCTTATTCTTTTGCTTTCACGCGAAGAGAAGCCCGATTCGACACACACTGTTTTAGTCTTGCCTTAATGAGTATGAACACCTATAACGAGGTAAAAATCAGTTACCCTTTGAGTAATATTTATAAATTAGGTCTGGTATACAATACCTTAGTGCAAACGTTCGATTTAATGGGCCGATATACCCACCATTAAAACGAACCAAAGATAATAACTCGAACTAAATATGAATTCACACATCATTTAACCCATAGATTTAATTGAAGTTATACCAATTACAATATAACCCCCCTTTGAAATTTTCTATAGCTGTTAAAGATACGCGGTTCCGTGTGCCGTACCCCCCCCCTTTCCAAAAGGACCCGTGAAGGCTCTTCATCATTAACGGAGGACAGCCGCATTCATTAAACTGATTTTGCGAAGAATCATTTAATGGAGAGTACAGATGTCCCACGCAGGTACTATTTTAGGCATAAGTGAGTTAGAAATAGAACGTGTTCATCGACATGATTTTATTGAAGTGTGGGCAAAGCCTACTAAAAAGCCTCTATGCAAGCATTGTGAGAGTCGACATTTACGCATAAAAGCTACACATAAGCGCACTGTAAAGCACAAGCGTCAAGGTAATCAGGTGCTAACGCTATATTTAAAGGTGCCTAAGTATCATTGTCGATGCTGTGGTCGTTATTTCAGGCACCCTTTTGTTGGGATTCGGCCTCGCTATAGGGCATCGGAGTGCTTCCGCTTGGAAGTCTTTGAAGCGCACCACGGCGGTGTTACGCAGCGTGGTATCTCACGCACACATCGCATTAGTCCAACTACGGTAGAGCGTTGGTACCAATCTCATATCAGCCAAAAATATAAAGAGATTATCAGTCGCCCCTGCCCCGAGATGTTGGGCATAGACGAACACTTCTTCACGCGCAAAAAGGGCTACGCCACTACGCTAGTGGATTTACGTAACCGCAACGTTTTTGATGTGAAGTTGGGCCGTTCTGAGCTGAGCTTACGCAGCTATCTACGCCATTTACCCGGCAAAGAAAACGTGCGACTCATCGCTATGGATTTGTCCGAAACATATCGCAGCATTGCTAAAAAGTACTTTCCTAACGCGACAATCGTCGCTGACCGCTTTCATGTCGTGCGATTGATAAACCATGATGTTTTGGAAGCATGGCAAATACAGCACCCCGAGGGGAGAAAGAATCGTGGCTTACTGAGTTTAATGCGACGGCATCAATGGCGACTAAACGAAGATAACAGAGCAAACTTAGACCGTTACTTGGCGAACTACCCCGTCCTACGCGCATTGTATATAACGAAACAAAAGCTCATCCGTTTCGTGCTGATGAAAACGATGAACCAAAATCGGATGGAGAAAAAATTACCTCAATTTTTAGAGTTACTAGCACAGCTGCATCAAAGCCCACTCAAAGCCTTAGCGAAGACCTTGACGTCCTGGCTACAACCGATAGTGGCAATGTGGCGCTTTACTCGCAACAACGGTATAACAGAAGGCTTCCACAACAAAATGGAAATGATATCGAGAAGAGCGTATGGTTTTAGAAACTTTGAAAATTACAGAATAAGAGTGATGACCCATTGCGGATGGGATGGTGTTATCAATAGGGTAAGATAAGTGCTGATCCCCGTTTATGGGGTAGAGCCTAGAATTTTATGAAATATAGAAATGGTGCCCGGGGCCGGACTTGAACCGGCACGCTGTTACCAGCGAGGGATTTTAAATCCCTTGTGTCTACCAATTTCACCACCCGGGCATCGGGTTGCTTTTCAGCAAAGGTGTCAGGCGTAGAACCTGATGCTGCAAGGCAGCTTATGGAGGCGGAACCCGGAGTCGAACCGAGATCCACGGATTTGCAATCCGCTGCATAGCCATTCTGCCATTCCGCCCTACTAGCTATTGCATTTTAGATTTTGGAGCGGGAAACGAGATTCGAACTCGCGACCCCGACCTTGGCAAGGTCGTGCTCTACCAACTGAGCTATTCCCGCACTCTTAAATCTTACATTTCGTTTCGGTGATGTCCTCTCGAAATGTGGGGTGCATTCTACCTGCAACCGCCAAACTGTCAATACGAAAAACAGTGAAATTTAAGGAAAATTCGCATTTTTAGGTTCGTTTGCTTTATTTTTATTCACTTTGTTTATAACGCGATCAATTTGCTTTATTTATTTGACCACTTAAGTGTGGCCACGCCGCTTTGGTGTACACAACCATTGACCATAAAGACAGCACAGCGGCAATGTAAAGCAGACCATGACCTAATGAAACCCAATAAATCGGAAAACCTAAAAAGCTCTCAAGTCCCGACAGCAAACCAATAATGGCTAACATTTGTGCAGTTGTTTTTGCCTTGCCTATAAAAGATACTT
Organism: Alteromonas profundi; assembly: GCF_010500865.1. Classification (GTDB taxonomy): domain Bacteria; phylum Pseudomonadota; class Gammaproteobacteria; order Enterobacterales; family Alteromonadaceae; genus Alteromonas; species Alteromonas profundi. The sequence continues at coordinate 42,289 of NZ_JAAAWN010000009.1, read as the reverse complement.
TTACTGCTTCGCGAACGCCATTATGCGCCATCCACTCTCGCAATGCAGAAACGTAAATTTCTCGTACTAATAATATTATTGAAGGTATGGTAATCCATAAACTCGCATAGCTATGCGTTATCATTAATAACGCCGCGCCTACAATTAGCTTATCCGCTACGGGGTCGAGAAAAGCGCCAAAGGGGGTAGATTGCTTTAGCTTTCTTGCCAAATAGCCATCAACCCAATCAGTGATTGCCGCTAGCCAGAAAACAAATGCCCCCGCCTCATGAGCCCAGCGCCAGTCAAGAAAATAAATGGTTACAAATACAGGTATAAGAATGACTCGGAAAAGCGTAATTAAATTTGGAACAGTCCACATAAAAAATCTCATTGTGTGCCATTTCTGGCAGGTTTAGCGCCGCATGATTGCGTTTTCTATCTATACAGTAACGTAATTAACTGAAGAGTTCGCGGCAATGTATATATTATTGATGCAAGTGATCGTAGATAACATCTGCCAATTCGCGGCTAATGCCAGGCACACCGGCTATTTCATCTTTACTGGCTTTTTTAAGACCCTGCAAGCCGCCCATATATTTAAGTAAGTTTTGTCTGCGTTTTGCGCCTACTCCCGGTATAGTTTCTAAACTTGATGTCGTTTTTACTTTTTGCCTGCGGTTTCTATGCCCAGTGATAGCAAACCTATGAGACTCATCGCGAATATGCTGTACTAGATGAAGCGCCGGCGCGTGACTGTCCATAGGAACTACTGCGTGACTGCCTGCTAAGATTAATGTTTCAAGCCCGGGTTTACGTGTGGTCCCTTTCGCAACACCAAGTAACATGGGCTTTTTATCATGAGGCCAGTCTTCAAAAAACGACTCAGCTTGAGCCAATTGTCCCTTCCCACCATCAATTAACAGTAAATCTGGAATTTTCTGTACTTCTTTAACGGATTTGTATCTACGTTTTAGCGCTTGGGCCATTGCTGCGTAATCATCACCCGGCGTAATACCTTCAATATTATACCGCCTATAATCACTTTTTAGTGGGCCTTCGCGGTTAAATACCACACAAGAGGCTACCGTTTGTTGGCCAGACGTATGGCTTATATCAAAGCATTCCATTCGTTGAATGGGCGAATCTACTTCAAGTGCTGCTTCTAAATCTACATAGCGGGCGAAAACAGATTTTTGAGCACTGTATTGGCTCTCAAGCGCTGTTTCTGCATTAGCTTGCGCAAGCTGTAAATAACGGCGTTTTTCATCCCTAGCCCCCTTAAAGAAGGTGACCTTATGAGATGCTTCCGTTGTTAATAAATCTGTAATGGCAGCTTCATCGCTAAGAGGTCGAGGTAGTACTATTTGTTTCGGGATAACTTTATTACCAGCCAAATAAAACTGAAGAAAGAAGGATTCAAACACTTCTTGTTCGTCTGCTGTAGAGGGCACTTTTGGAAAGAATGCTTTACTACCAAGCAGTTGGCTATCGCGTATAAACATTACCTGTATACACGCCATGTTACCTTTTAGCGCGAACCCAAATACATCCATCTCATCTTGCGTACCAGACACCCATTGGCGTTCTTGTACTTTTCGTAAGGCATTAATTTGATCGCGATAACGAGCTGCTGCTTCAAAGTTTAGTTGTTCGCTAGCGCGTTCCATTTTCTCCACCAACGAACCTATCACCTGCTGGTTTTTCCCATTTAAAAACAGCGTAGCTAATTTAACCTGGTCAGCATATTCTTCATCGCTTACATAACCTTCTACACACGGTGCACTGCATCGCTGCATTTGATACTGCAAACAAGGGCGGCTTCGCGCGCGATAATAACTGTCTTCACACTGGCGAACCGGAAATATTTTCTGCATGGATCGTAAGCTTTCTCGCACTCCCCATGCGCTGGGATAAGGGCCAAAATATTGGCCTTTCTTTTTTTGCGGCCCGCGATGAAAAGACAACCGTGGGTGCTGGTGGTCGGAGAGAAAAATAAACGGGTATGATTTGTCATCCCGCATAACCACGTTATAACGAGGTTTGTATTTTTTTATAAAATTATTTTCAAGTAGAAACGCTTCGGTTTCACTGTTAACCACGGTAACGTCCATATCCGCTATTTGGCTTACCAAAGAACGGGTTTTCGCATTATCGACTTGAAGGCGAAAGTAACTGGACACACGCTTTTTAAGGTTCTTGGCCTTACCGACATAAATGACTTCTTGCTGGGCGTTATACATACGATAAACGCCCGGCTGGGAGGTAAGGTTTTTTAAAAACGCGGCAGAGTCGAACGTAGACATAACCAATTAAAGTAAATTGGAATCAATAAGTTTGTGACGTAACGCAAGGTGCGTTAGTTCAACATCGGTGGTTACGCCTAACTTTTCGAACATGCGATAGCGATAGGTATTCACTGTTTTCGCGTTAATACTAAGTTCCTGGGCAATATCAGGAACCCGTTGTCCTTTAGTTAGCCTAAGCGCAATACTTAATTCACGAGACGACAATTCATTAAACGGATTATCTGCGCTAGGAGAGAGCTTTTCAATTGCAATACTGTGCGCTAATTCGTTGTCGAGATACTTTTGTCCCGCCGCGACTTTGTAAATCGCGCGTATCACTTCACTTGGCTCTGCATCTTTGGTAAGAAAGCCGAAGGCGCCTGCATTCATAACCTGCATAGGTATAGGGCTTTCTTTAACCATAGACACACACACCACGCGGGTGTTTTCAGACATTCGAACAATTCGCTTGGTGGCTTCAAGACCACCAATGCCTGGCATATTCACATCCATGAGTACCACATCTGGCGCGTTCTTGCGGCAAAGTTGCACCGCTTCTTCTCCATTCTTTGCTTCTGCAATAATAGAAAAGTCTTTTTCGTCTTCCAAAATTCGGCGGATCCCTGTTCTGACCAAATCATGATCATCTGCTAGGATAATTTTAATCACACTAGTATCTCACTGACTACAATTATATATGTCCATGATATTAAATAGGCTTTAAGCCCTACTTAACACTTATATTGACATCATCAATACGCATTCTTCATCATACCACGAGATACGACAAGGTGAACCTTAAGGTTAGAATTTATGGCATTCAACGCGCATATTGGTGCTTTATTTAACCCAGTTAACACGGGGTATTAGTTACGCTTATGAAGCATAGGCAAAAAGACGTTTAAGCGCTTTTGCAATGAATGTTGGATGGCAAGCTAAATTTAAACGAATAAAGCCAGGGGCACCAAACTGGCTTCCATCAACCCCAACAACGCCTCGTTCGCACGCCGTTTTAAAGGTATTGTCCGGAAAGTGACTGCGTAAATCTAACCACAGAAAATACCCTGCATCTCCCATAGAATAAGAGACATCCAAGGGAAGTGCTTGCATTATAGCGTGGGTATATTGACGATTAATATGAATTGCTTCTCTTACTCTATTGAGCCAAGGCAAACCGTGCTCATAAGCCTCTTTTAACGCAACTTGCGAAATGGACGAAGCGTCTAAATGACGACGACTCACTTCTTGCTTAAAGCGCTCGCGCAACGCATCGTTTTCGATTAACGCATACGAAGCCCCCGGAATAGCCGCCAAATTAAATGCCTTTGAAACGCTATTAAAATGAATACCATTTTTTAGACACCCATCACTTTTAACCCTTCCCTTCTCTGGACACCCATTGTTGTCACCCCACCTTTCTGGACACCCACCCCGACCTTCTGGACACCCACTACTTTCACCGTCACTTACTGCGTCACTTTGTGGACACTCATCGTTAGTACGCCATAAGCTCGCTATATCGAGAACGGTGTCGTCGTTGTTAAGATATCCATAACCGAAGGGTAAAATTGGTTGTTTTGGGGCACTATTTAAATAGCCAAATTCACTATGAACCTCGTCACTGATAATAGTGATACCGTGGGTGTCACAAAACAGTGCCACAGCTCGCTGAATTTCGGCAGGTAATATTGTTCCAGTGGGATTATTGGGGTGGCACACCACCAGCGCTTTTGCATCGGGCTGAAGTAGAGCGATTAACTGTTTAAAGTCATCTTGCTTTGCGTAAGCAAGCTTTAACAAAGGGATCTCGATAAGAGTGCGTTTTTGATTTACTATCCGTTCTTTTAAAGGGCCATAAGTAGGCGACAGTAGCATGACTTTGTCCCCTGGCTGCGTTAGCAACGATAGAGCTATATCCACCCCACTCATTACACTTGCAACACTTGTTACACTTGCCGCTGACACCCTAACACCTTGCGTTGAAAACCACTTAGAAACTATCGGCCCTATCTCTATCGCTTGATAACCAAAATTGTTGGTTAAAAAACGGCTGCAGCCTTCAGCGATGTGACTTGATGGGTGTGTGTCCATGTCGGCGATCCACATGGCAATAGATTCTGGCGCAGCGTAGGGAAAACGATGGGCTAAATGATGTTTTAGTCGCCTTGTATAGGCTGAGGTTTTCGCATTATCAGGGGGAAGCGCATTCGATTCTGTGTCAACCGTACTGGGGCGCTGCCAAATTTGCGCCTTTTTGAAAACAGGCGCAAATTCATTTGTAATGCTATCGATATGCGTAACCCATTGCTCTAATTGGGCTTGCTTCACAGTCAGCTATTCCTTTCGAAATACATTAAACTCTGATAAAGAATGTTGATATTTGCGTTTCGTTTCCCGTATGACAAAAGGGACCTCTCGCGGTGGCGCTACGCGCTTTAACTGTGGTTTTAACGTATCCTCTAAGGCTTCGGTTGAGGTAAGAGTTTCGCCATTTACGTCTTTATTGCCGCCTAGCCACTCGCTACGTTCTGTGTATTCTTCAAGCCAAGTAAAAGGAGATGCTACTACCAATATACCGCCTTGGTTTAAACGTTCAGTAATATCTTTTAGCACTTTTCTCGGGCTATATACTCTATCAAGCAAGTTCCCCATAAAGATAAGGTCGTAACCAGTGAACTGGGCTTTTAGATTACATGCATCCCCTTGATAAAAATGAGCACGATGTGCGCTTTTATCAAGCCCTAAACTTTTAAGTTTACGAACTTTGAATGACGTAAGCTCACCCTCTTCTATCAAGGTATAGCGGATTTCTCCATGCTCTTGCATGGCAAATGCTGTTTTAATAAAGCGTGCTGAGAAGTCGATACCATCTACATGGCTAAATATTTTAGCCAACTCAAACGTAGAGCGCCCCACAGCGCAGCCTAAATCTAAGGCTTTGTTCATTTTCCCGCCCTGCATAAAAGAGACGCAAAAATCGGCGCTAGCTTTACCAAAATTCTCTACCCCGAAATACGTGTCACCATAATGAAACTCACTGTACTGAGAAACTTGTGTATCGCTTTCATAATCCAAATCATTTACCGCAATGGGTTGGGCTGATTGAACATATCTAAAACCAGCATGTTGAAAAAAGTGTCGTCTAAAAGCATAACGGCTATTCTGCATAGCCTCATTCCCTGTCGATATCCAGCTGCCACCTTTTATAAGGTTATGCTTGTTATCAAACGTAGGTGTAGTGAAATCATCATACAAGGGATGAACCTTAAACCCGTCAAAGGGATAGATGGGCGTTTCCGTCCACTGCCAAACGTTGCCCACAATATCGTAGAACCCATTTTTCTGGTGGGTGTCTACAGGTACACTTGAGGCATAGCGTTGTAAGGCAATATTGAAGCCATCACTATAGGTAGGTTCATTAACGTTGGCATAGTCACGCAAGCGCAACCATTCACTTTCCGTAGGAAGACGAATAACTTCACCAGATTTGACACTCATATAATTACAGAAGGCTTTCGCTTCATGGTAATTAACATCGACAGGCCAGTTTAGCGGCAAATCAATGAGATTTAACATGCTTCGATATTGGTAGCCGGTATCACTTTTAATCCAAAAAACAGGATGTTTCGCGTTGGTGTATTCACGCCACCTATTTCCTTCTTCTTCCCAATACTCAGCATTTTGGTAACCCCCGTCTTCAACAAACTGAAGAAACTCGCCGTTAGATACTAAATATTTACTGGTTTTAAATGCACTTACTTCGTCTTCGAGTAAGCCATATTCGTTGTCCCAGCCATAGTAAGCGTCATCCCATTGTTTATTGCTATATACCTTTCCGCCGGGCACGTCTAAAAGGCTATTGCCCGGGGCAGTTCCGCTTTCTGGGCACATGGGCCAGGCCTTGTGGTTTGTTTCAACACATGTAAGAGGGAGTTGGCGGATCAACACAGATGACGTTTCTAGGTGAATACGCTCGTGTTCAATACCCATAATTATCGGCCACATTGCACTTTCCCAAGTAATAGGCAAAGTGAAATCAAGTGTATCGATGAGAGAAAGTACGGTGTCGCGCACCTTTAAACGATAATCGCGAACGTCACATACCGCAGGCCAAGTGTAGTTGTTTTCGTTTAAATCATCCCAGCTCATCTCATCTACACCAATGGCAAATAGCGATTCGAACTCAGGATTAATTCGGTTAGTCAGCAACTTAGCTAATATTAACTTATTTATAAAGAACGTTGCTGTATGTCCGTAATAGAAAATAAGTGGATGACGAAGTTTTTCGGGGCGCTGATAATAAGCGTCATCATTTTTTAAACTAGTAAATAAACACTCGTACGTATCAAAAGAATCTAAGAAGTATGCTTTTATTTCTTCGCGTTTCTGCTCAATACTGCCGTCTCGCAAGTTGAGCGTACTTTTGGCCTGCATAATATCCTCATTATTTTTATCTATGTTGTTGCGCACACGAAAACCTTGCCTGCAATGAGTAGTCTGCATTTAGTGTTATATAGCGTAGAAACCCGTATGTATATAATGTTTTACCACAATAATTGATATGCAGAGGTTTAACTTTGTTTAGGTTATTTTGGAATGAACGCTTAATACCTTAAAAGGACACGCCGAGATCAAAATAAATTTCGCCCCTATGGCGAAAGATGGAGGCAATAAACAGGTTGCAATACAAATAGGTGAATTAAATGATGGTACTTTGCATTGCAGCTATCAGAAATACGCAAGTACGCGTTACATGACTTTTCTTGAGCATAAAAAAACCCGCAACAATGTGCGGGTTTTACGAATATGGCGGAGAGTGAGGGATTCGAACCCCCGGTGGGTTTGACCCCACGTCTGATTTCAAGTCAGGTGCATTAAACCGGGCTCTGCCAACTCTCCTTAAGTGCTGCGTATCTTAATGATTTAATTTTCTCTGTAAAGCACTAATTTAAATATTATTGTTCAACCGACCAATTGATAAACAAAGTGTTTAAATTTTAGTACAATCAGATAAAAAACACACCGCGGACATTAAGAAAACTAGGCGTTCCATACAAACATACTCGCTGGTTTTGTCAGTAAGGTGAGCGATATCGTATTATCAACGTTGCGCTCGTTCGCACCATAACAAACATGAAGTGGAATTAAATGCTCTGGCCTTGGATGAGAAAATATTGCCCCAGGCGCCCTATTCCATTCTATAAGCTGCTGCAAACGCGCTGGTTCCGCTATTGCACTCGATGCCATCGTATCTTGTAACCAATTATTAAAACGATGCGCGTTTATATGGGCTTGTTCTGAATCGTCAAAAAACGCCCGCATGTTATGAAATGACGTACCAGAACCTAGAATTAATACGTGTTCATAATTCTGTCTTTCTTCTAATATTTGCCTTAACGACTTACCTAAATCAAGATGTTTGCTTGCATCAAGATCAGCGCAAAGAGATACTTGAACACAGGGAATATCAGCATTTGGATACATAATAGTAAGTGGAATAAACATTCCATGGTCAAACCCCCGGCGTGAATTAGTGACGGCTGAAATTCCCTTGTTTTGCAATCCGCTAACAATAGATGCTGCCAGGTTGGGTATACCTAGTGCTGGATACTGTAACCTATACGCGCTGGCAGGAAAGCCATAATAATCGTAAATTAGCTTAGGCTGCTCACCCGTGGTTACGTTAACGCTCGCTGCCTCCCAATGCGCGCTAACGACAACTATTGCATCAGGTTTAGGGATGTCCTTAGAAAGTTGCTGAAGTATTTCAATCATTTCTTTGTGGTGATTTTCGCCACTTTCTCCTTCAGGCCTATTGCTTTCTAGAATTGGTAGAGGTCCACCACCATGAGAAATATAAGCTGTAGTAATTTTCATCGTTGGTTCCCTAGTTTCAATAAAACAGATAAATCTCGAGGAAAAGATGGCAGAGCATCTTAGTCTGCCTCCTCCTTTGAAAATCACACTTGTTAGCGACCTATTTTATTGCCGATGATGCTATCTATCGAAAACTTTCCAGCTCCCTGAATGGTTAAAGCGATGGTTGCTGCAAGTAGCGACAATGCGAACTCATAACCGTTATTACTCATGAATAAACCGTTACTAGCATGAACTGTGAAAATGGCGACTACCATCGTAAATGCACTTAAAGCAGCGGCAGGACGGGTAAGAAATCCCACAATTAATGCTATACCCCCGAAAAACTCTGCACTACCAGCCAGTAACGCCATTAAAAAACCGGGAACCAAACCGATACTCTCCATCCACTGTCCAGTGCCCTCAAGCCCGTAGCCTCCGAACCATGCAAACAGTTTTTGCGCACCATGAGCCGCTAAAATAACGCCTATCGGTAAACGTAATATCAAGCTAGCTGCACTTTCATTGGTAGAAAATACTGCCTTTACTAATTGTTTGTTCATCGTAGAACCTCCCTCACTCATGTTTTGGAAAATGCCCATCTATATAGATGGCCACGTTTAAACATTATTTAATTAAATAGCCGGTTAGCTAAATCTCGTTTGTATAGACGTAGAATAGTTGACAACATATTTTGAATAAAGCGACATAATATTGAATAATTACCAATGTAATGTTGTTAATTATTGGGCTAAGAAAGGCAATGGATAAAATAACACTTCTTCAAACCTTTGTTGTGGCGGCCAACGAAGGCAGTTTTACGCGCGCAGCAAATAGGCTTAACACATCAAATCAACTTATAAGTAAGTATGTGGCACAGCTTGAAAAACACCTAGATGTGCGATTATTTAATCGCACTACTAGAAAGATCCACCTGACAGAAGCAGGACAGCAATGTTTGCTGCACGCGAATAATATTCTGGAAAGTGTGAATGACATGGAAAGTCAATTAGGTCTTTTACACACGCAGGCAAAAGGGGTACTGCATGTAAGTGCTCCTGTGTCTTTTTCTACCCTTCACCTTTCCGCCGCTCTTGCTGCTTTTCAAAATGCCCATCCTAATATATCGGTCAATTTACAACTTAATGATCGCAAAGTGGATGTAGTAGATGAAGGTTTAGATGTAGCACTTAGAGCAGGTCATTTAGCGAGTTCTGCGTTAGTGGCTAAAAAGATCACTACAATTAAACTGGCCCTTTGTGCCTCGCCTGCATATTTACAGCGGTATGGAACGCCCACGCATCCCTCGCAATTAAGGCCCGAACATTACCTTGAATACGCATATGTAAATTACGACAACGACAAATCCGAACTACTTAAAGCGCTTAAAGCGAATGCTCAAAAGGTTCCCCCAAAACTTATCGCTAATAACGGAGAAGTACTTACAGACGTAGCGAAACAAAGTGATGGCTATGTACTGCAACCTACATTTATTACCGGTGAGGCGGTAAAACGTGGTGAATTAGTGGCGATTTTAAAAGATTATGTTCCTCAGGCTATTTCACTTTATGCCGTATACCCACACCGGAAACTTGTTTCAAACAAGCTTCGCGTTTTTATCGACTTTATTTCTAACTATTTCGAAGATACACCGTATTGGGACGAATAACTGCAATGGGTGCTTTGAGACACCCATGTTTTGTAAACGGGAAGATGCTTTGAGACATCCATGTTTTGTAAACGGGAACGAGACACCCACTTTTTAGTCACCCTCATTTTTAATTGTGGGTGTCTCAAACCACGCAAATAAAGCGCTACTAATGCGTGTCTTGACATAGTCTAAAACATCGGCAGTAGACACCCATGCAATACGCTACTGTCTAAACGTTTCCATTAATGCAGGTACTCCCGGAAACATTCCTATAAGTGCCATAACAAAACACAATATTAGAAAGGTCAGGCCAGGTATCATCCAACGACCAGCTTTGCCGAGATTGCCCGCGCGCTCTTTACAACCTACTAAACCTAGGTTGTCGAGTAACATTGTAAATGACCACCCAAATACTGGGTTAACCAGAACAGAAGATATCACTACTAGGGCTGCGGATTGCGTAGTCTTGCCTTCTCGCGTCATTTGCATACCTGCCTCCATTAAGGGTAAAAACACCCCCACGATCAAGGCTACACATAGTACTGGAGGCCAAATAGCGAGATCCATAGGGAAACCAAGCACGGCAGCACCGATACAAAGCATACCGGTGACGATAGCGCCGCCTGGAATTGGACGTCGAGCGATTGAAGCCGGAATGATGTAGGTTCCCCAAGATGAGGCTAAGTTCCCCCCTCCCAGTACACTCCCTACGGCTTGGCGCGTAGAGGCCGAAATCATAGTGTCATCAATATTCATATGCGCCTTGTCACTGTTCTTAGGGTAGCTTAGCTTTTGAAAAACTTGGTGACCTAAAAAATCAGGCGACCACATAGCAACGGCAAGCACAGCAAAAGGAAGGACAGCGACAAAGTGTGACCATTCAGGGATACCTAGCTTCCACCCGGTATTTTCTCCCCACCAATATGCGGGGTTTAAATTAGGCATACCTGGCGACGTAACGAATTCAAATGGCGCGCCGAGAGCAAGGGCAACGACCGCAGCCATAATTGCGCCCAGAGGTATGGCGAGCCACCGCTTTTGAATATGCTCTAACCATGCGTACATGACTATTGTCATAATTAAAACAATGAACGCTAAATAAGCCATATCAAACCCTTCAGCCCACGCAAACAGTTTTTTAACCTGCCCAGTGATACCTATAAAGCCAAGGTAGAGTAACAGTCCCCCGCAGACACCATTGCTGGTAAGTTTAGCTAGCAAGCTTCCGCCTTTTGTTATTCCAAGTAAAAAACCGAAAAAACCAATGAGCAAACCAAGTGCCATCGGGTGCCCCCCGGAAGCTACGATTAGCGGTACCAATGGAAGTAAGGGACCATGTGTACCCGCTAAATTTGCTGAAGGGTTAAGACACCCCGAAATGAGGATAACAAACAGTACTGCAGCAATAAGTAATTCAAAACGTACGTTTTCAATTACAAAGGAAGGGCTTAAACCCAATGGTGCTGCAAAGGCCCCCACTACCGCTGCAACCATTACGATTTTACCTATCGTTGCTGCCATACCAGGCACTAAGTCTTCCCATTCAATTCTGTAATCGCGTAACAGTAAGTTTACCCGCCAGCGTTTCGGCTGGATGATTTGGAGTTCGTGATTGAGATAATCTTCTCTTGATGAAAAATCAGCCTGAGGTTTATGACTGTCTTGATAGCTAGTGGAGTGACTATCTGAGTTGATGGGGTTTTCCTGTAACACTGAACACCTTTGTTGTTGCACTAAGATTGAAGCGCAAGCCTAAACATGTAAATAACTTGTAACAATGAGACTCTAGTCTTAGACACCCATCGAAATGATGACTGAAATTAAATGTGAGGGTTTCTTTTAACGTCTTGAATCTTACACTTAATTCGATGCCTCGCCGCTCCCCTTCCTAGCCACGCAAGCGGTAATACTGATAGCTAGATGTGTATTTTCATAAAGCGGGAAAAAACGGTGGGTGTGCTGGTATTTTGCCGTCGGAAAATGCTTTAAAAGGCGTCGATATTAAAAAGTGGGTGTCTTAGTATTTAGCGTCAGTATTTAGCGAACATACTATAGGTGGTTCGAAACGCTTTTTCATATTACTAAGCGCAAAAAAAAAGCCTCACATTACTGCGAGGCTTTTTCAAAAATATGGCGGAGAGTGAGGGATTCGAACCCCCGGTGGGTTTGACCCCACGTCTGATTTCAAGTCAGGTGCATTAAACCGGGCTCTGCCAACTCTCCTTAAGTGCTGCGTATCTTAATGATATTTTTATGACTGTAAAGTGAAAAATGAAAAAAAGTGTTTAACTGCCGAGAATTCATTCAATTAGACTATTTATTACCGCAAAGAGGTGCTTTTATCTTCAGTTAACAGTCTTTTCATCTGAAACTACTTGAAAATGGGAACTAAAACCCATACAACATACACTAAATAACTGTGTACCATTTTGGTCATATCATAGTCCTGTTGGAGGAAACAATGGATCAACGTTCGATGTATTCAAGTGCATCTCAACCATCAGTATTGCAAACGAACAAGGTTCTACGCAATACGTACATGCTGCTTGCGATGACACTAGCGTTTAGTGCGGTTTGTGCGGGTATAGCTATGGCGGTAGGCATTTCTCCTATGATGTCTCTGGTTATGACTATCGGCGCATTTATTACTTTGTTTGTAGTACAAAAGAAAGCGGACTCCGCATCTGGTATTTACTGGGTGTTCGCTTTTACAGGCCTTATGGGCGCTTCGTTAGGCTATACACTCAACTTCTATTTAGGCGTAGCAGGCCCTGGTCTAATCATGGAGGCACTAGGTGCAACTGCACTAGTATTCTTTGCGTTGTCAGGCTATGCGCTAACTACAAAGAAAGATTTTTCCTTCATGGGAGGTTTTCTAGTCGTTGGCCTTGTAGTAGTACTTGTAGCAGCAATAGCCAACATATTCTTTGCTGTGCCTGCTGTGAGCTTAGCGATTAGTGCTGCCATTGTATTTATTATGTCGGGTTTCATCTTGTTCGATACCAGCCGTATCATTCATGGTGGTGAAACAAACTACATTCGCGCTACGGTTTCGCTATACTTGAACATCTACAACTTGTTCACTGCGATCCTTCACTTGCTAGGGGCGTTTGGCAGCGACGACTAATTGAAACGATAAAGGTTAGAGCAAACACCCCTTCATCGGGGTGTTTTTGTATGTATGTCTAAATACTCAATTTTAATAACAAGCGACCCTTACGAAGGGCATGAAGCAAGCAAAGCGATAGCATTTGCTAAGCGTCTGCTAACTAGTGGTCATGATGTAGAAAATGTTTTTTTCTACGGACGCGGTGTTCTTCACGCTAATGATTTCATGCTCGAAAATGGCGATGAGTTTTTTGCTCACAAACATTGGGTAGCGTTAGCGAATGATCATCACGTCCCTCTCTTAGTTTGCGTTACTGCAGCAGTAAAACGCGGTGTAGTAAGTGAGCTAGAAGCTGAAGAAAACGGACTACCCGGCAGCAACATGCACGCGCCATTCGAACAAGTGGGTTTAGGCGCCTTTTTTACTGCACTTCACAAGTGTGACAAGTTGGTGCAATTTTAATGACCAAACTACTCGTTAGATTTACCCATTCTCCCTACTCGTCTAGTGACAGTGCGAGTGGTTTAGACTTTACTCTCGCGGCTACCAACTATGGCCACGAGGTTGCTGTGCTATTTGAAAATCAGGGGGTTTTACAGCTACTTCAAAGCCCTTCGTTAAAGCACGTAAAGAATCATAGTAAGCGGTTAGCTTCAATGCCTTTTTTCGATATTGAAGACAGCTATGTTTGCCAAAATAGCTTTGAAGAAATAACAAAGAGCCTCGAACTTGGACAGCCACAGTTTGACGCGCTTATCCAAAACCTTGAAGCACAGTTTATCGATACGGCGAGGAAGGTAGAGTTATTTGAAAGTGTAGATCACGTGGTAACCTTCTGATGATAATTTATATCACCACCAAGACTCCCACTAATAGTGATTGTGCTTTTATCGAACATGCTGTTATGCATGCAAAGGCGCAAGTCGTTCTAGCCGCTGAGGCGGTATATAGCTGGAAAAAGTATAGTGCTTTACTAAACAAGCCTATATTTGCATTGAGCGATGACTTAACGCTAAGAGGTATTCAGACTGACGGCGATTTATTACCTCTTACCACCGATAAGCTTGCGGAAATGTCTGAATCAAGTAAAAGTTGGATAGTAATAAATGACTGAAAATAAGCACTATTTAGAGTTTAATGGCAACAAAGTACCTACAGATAAACTCGGATACTTTCTCGATTACACCCTTTGGGAAGAGTCTATGGTGGAAACGTTAGCCGAGCGAGAAAACATAACGTTAACCGAGGCGCATTGGGAAGTCATTCGGTTTGTACGAAATTTTTATGAAGAATATGAAACGAGCCCCGCCATACGCGCTTTAGTGAAAGCCATGGCATTGAAATATGGTCCCGAAAAAGGAAATAGCCGCTACTTGCAACGTCTTTTTCCTAAAGGCCCCGCGAAACAAGCCACTAAGCTTGCCGGCCTTCCAAAGCCCGCAAAGTGCTTATAAAACTAAATATTAACCAGTCCCATTGAGGGATGAATTACATTGTGAAAATAACAATGTATAACCCAAATTACGCATTTATATAAACCGATAGTTAAGTATAGTTACGCCTATTGCGCTTATAATAGTAAACCTAAACGTACTAAGATTTTAGGAGTCTTATGGATCTCATATTTTTTGACTTAGACGGTACATTACTCAACAAAGATTCAGTAATTTCAGCGTATACAAAGGAAACGCTTAAACTGCTTCACCAGCGTAATATAGCCTATACCGTAGCGACAGGTAGAACTATGCTTTCTGCGCATAAACTCATTGCTGAGCATAATTTTGCGTTACCCCACATTTACAACAATGGTGTAGCTGTTTGGGATCCCACTGTTAAAGCTTTAACGCTAGAGAGTTTGCTAAACGATAATGAAGTAAACATCGTTATCGATTGTGCGAATGAATACGGTATTACACCTTTCGTTAATACCGTCAGTGATCACGCCCATTGTATTTTCCATGGCCCCACTCAACATCAGGTAGAACGCGACCTTATTGACAAGTATTTTTCAAAAACTGATGCGCTATTGTTTCCCCTAACGTCTCTCGCCTCCGGCGCAAAAATTACAAATATAAGTATGATTGGTGAAGCGAAAACCATACGAGAGATGTGGAGATATTTAAATAGTTTGGACTCTCTAGTTGCGTATTCGGGCCCAGCCGTAGAAGGACAAAATTTCAGCTGGATGGATGTCCACCACCGCTTGGCTAGTAAAGGCAACGCAGTACAAAACCTAAAGCGTAAATTGGGGGCCACTAACATTATTTGCTTTGGCGATAGCGATAACGATGCCAGTATGTTTGAACTTGCCGATGAGTGTTATGCCCCCGACAACGCCAAACCAGCCATTAAAACATTAGCGAGTGATGTTATAGAACATCACGACAAAGACGGAGTTGCGCGCTTTCTTCGCGAACGTTTCTCGTTGTAAATTGCCCAATTCATAGACATCCATCCGCCCTTACAAGGTAGTTTACGCATAAGCTTAAGAGCACTATTAACTCCCACTACAAATTTGGGACACTCACAAATTTGAGACACCCATGTCATATATTGCAGACTATTCTGTACGTATAGACAGTATTCTAAGCGATAAATAACACGCACAATGTCGGTCTACTAACTTAACTGTAGAGCGTCACATGCCTCAACCAAGAAAATCTCTGATCAATTTGTCTGACACGCCCTACTACCACTGTGTTTCGCGCTGTGTGCGCAGGGCATTCTTATGCGGAAAAGATATTTATAGCGGAAGAAGTTATGAGCATCGTCGAAAGTGGGTGGAGAACCGCTTACTCAAGCTAGGGCGTTTCTTTTGTATAGACATATGCGCGTACGCTGTAATGCACAATCATACCCACCTTGTTCTTCACGTAAACAAAAACAAGGCGCAAGGGTTAACTACGCTTGAAGTCCTGCAACGGTGGCATTCGTTACACAAAGGTACATTATTAACGAGAAGGTACATGGACGCATCTCAAAGAAAATACATGAGCGAGGTAGAGTTATCAACGGTAATGTCAGCGGTGCAAGTATATCGCGATCGACTTTACGACATTAGTTGGTTCATGCGCCTACTTAATGAATATATTGCCAGGTTGGCGAATAAAGAAGATGATTGTACAGGCCGATTTTGGGAAGGTAGGTTTAAGTCGCAAGCGCTTCTTGACGAAGCTGCTTTACTTGCCTGTATGGCATACGTAGATTTAAACCCCGTTCGAGCTAGGATAGCTATGCAGCCAATAGATGCATTGTTTACTAGTGCTAGACGCAGAATAGTTGCCTCTAAGAAAAGCCAGACGCCTAAGTCTCTGATGCCGTTTGTAGGAACTACACAAGCTAAAAAGAAACATGGTCTACCCTTTAAATTACGTGATTATCTTCATCTATTACAAGAAACGTGTAATAGAATAAAAATGAGCTGGGAAAATAGACACAATTACCACAATGTCAGCATTTTGAAGCGAGCTGGCATAAACCAATGCTTTTGGTTCGACTGGGTCAACAAAATAGAGACCGCTTTTAGTACCCGAGTTAGCCTAGATATCGCAAGGACGAGACTCGCAAGCCGATAGAACGCTTTATCGTTGATTACTTACACAGCGCAATATCACGCTCACTGTTCCCACTTTTACTCACAATACAACGAGTATTACCCATTTGCCTCATTTTCTCCTAACTTTAGCCGAATAACCCTTCATAACCATAGCCGCAAACGCTATAGAATATCCCTTGCTGAGCTTTTGTATCATGAGGAAACTTGGAGTTTTTTAAGTAATGACAGCCACTATCGGAAGATTATAAGACACCCATAAATTATTTTACCGGCTGACCTACACTCTCCATTCCTAAGGGGGTAAAAATCACGCTTTAGAAGGTGTCACACTATAATAAACGCTAACGTTTTTAGCTGAATATGGGTGGCTTAAATTAATATACTAAACAAGAAGTGAGTGTCTAAAATAATCTAGGTTACGAAGCATGCGTGTCTCAATAGGAGCATCTAATGAAGGGAAAGAAAAAGAAGCAGCGGAGGCTGCTTCTTTTTTAAGGCTAATTCGCACTAATGACGGTTTGCCCGCCCATGTAAGGAATAAGCGCCTCTGGTATTTTCACGCTGCCGTCGCTTTGCTGATTATTCTCAAGAACAGCCACAAGTGTACGACCCACAGCTAGGCCGGAGCCGTTCAATGTATGCAGCAATTCAGGTTTATTCGTTTTAGGGTTACGATAACGGGCCTGCATCCTACGTGCCTGAAAGTCGAGCATATTTGAACACGACGATATTTCACGGTAGGTATTCTGCGCCGGTAGCCATACTTCTAAATCATAGGTTTTACAAGCACCGAACCCCATATCACCTGTACAAAGGAGAACTTTGCGATATGGTAGATCTAACTTCTGTAAAATCGCTTCGGCGTGCCCTGTTAACGCCTCTAGTGCATCAAAGCTCTCTTCAGGTTTAACAATTTGCACTAACTCTACCTTGTCGAATTGGTGCTGGCGAATGAGTCCCCGTGTATCTCTACCGTATGCTCCTGCCTCTGAACGAAAACACGGCGTGTGTGCCGTCATTTTCAAAGGCAGCGCATTGCTATCAAAAATTTCATCTCGCGCTATATTGGTCAAAGGAACTTCTGCAGTAGGAATTAATGATAGCCCTTGTCTCTCTTCAGTAGCGGGTTTCGTATGGAATAGGTCTTCACCAAACTTAGGAAGTTGTCCCGTACCGTACAAACTATCCGCATTTACCAGATAAGGAACATACATCTCCTGGTACCCATGTTCGCCAGTGTGAACATCTAGCATAAACTGCGCAATCGCTCGATTTAGACGCGCTATGTCACCTCGCATAACTACAAATCGGCTACCGGTAAGCTTACTGGCTGTAGCAAAGTCGAGCCCGTTGTTTAAACCTTCTGCTAAATCAACATGGTCCTTAACCTCAAAATCGAACGTCCGAGGCTCGCCCCAGCGAGAAATCTCAAGATTGTCACTTTCATCTTTACCCACTGGCACAGAGGCATCAGGCAAATTGGGTATGCCCTGAGTAAATGCGTTAATCTGGTCTAATAAAACTGACAACTCGGCTTTTGCTGTATCGAGTTCTTCACCTAGTTGGCCAACTTCAGCCAACAAAGGTGCGATATCTTGCCCTTGTGCCTTCGCCTTTCCAATGGATTTACTGCGCACATTACGTTCATTTTGCAGATCCTGTGTTCTGGACTGAAGTGTTTTTCTTTTTTCTTCTAGCGAACTGAACGTGGCTACATCCAATGAAAAACCACGGGCAGCTAAACGCTCGGCTGTTTGTTCTATATCGCTTCGTAAACACTTTGGATCTAACATGTGCCTTTACTTATCCTTTCATTAATTCGATGGCCAGCCAACCCGCTAATAAGCAGGCACTGACGTTCAGAAATACATTGGCGATGGCCTTTTGCCATAACCCATTTTCTAAAAATGTGAGCGTTTCTACTGAAAATGTAGAAAAGGTGGTGAATGCTCCTAAAAGACCGACACCAATAAGTGCTCGGTATGGAGAATCGGCCAATTCGTGGCGCTCAATAAAGCCGTATAACGTTGCTAAGGCAAACGAACCTACGACATTCACCACTAGTGTACCAAAGGGTAAATTTTTTCCAAACCATGAATCTATGGTTGTCGTACAAAAATATCGTAAACAGGCGCCAATTGCGCCTCCAGCTGCGATATAACAGTATAAAATAACGCCTTGAGGCACGATGTTCACCGTTGTTGTTTATATTGAGCGTTTAATTGGTCTAAATAGTCGCGTTTAGCTTTTAATGCCTTTTCTAACCCACGTTCCACTGGTTCATAAAAACGTGTGCCCGCTATGTCATCAGGAAGATATACTTCCCCAGCGGCAAACCCATTCGGCTCGTTGTGGGCATATCGATATCCTTCTCCATGACCTAAGCCTTTCATTAATTCAGTCGGCGCATTTCGTAAATGCATAGGTACCGGCGCATCGGCGGTTTTTCGAGCCAATGCTTTGGCTTGGCTAAAGGCCATATATACCGCATTGCTTTTAGCAGCCAAAGCACAATAAACGGCTGCCTGTGCTATTGCACGCTCTCCCTCGGCGGGACCTACCCTATGGAATGTATCCCACGCGTTTAAACATAGCTGCATCGCCCGAGGGTCAGCGTTACCTATATCTTCGGAGGCAATAGCAAGTAAACGGCGGGCCACGTAAGGAGCATCGCCTCCGCCATCTAATATACGCGCATACCAGTAAAGTGCTGCGTCTGGATCTGAGCCACGAACCGATTTGTGGAAGGCCGATATTAAATCATAAAATGTATCACCCTTATTATCATAACTAGCAACTTTTTCACCCACAGCTTGCTCAACATCAGAGATTGTTATGCTATCACTGTCGGTAAAGTCTGCGGCAAGCTCTAAGTACGTAAGGAGCCTACGCCCATCGCCACCACATAAGCCCAATAGCGCTGCTTTTGCATCATCAGCAATACGTAACGCGCGTTTACCCAGGCCTTTTTTATCGTCGGATAACGCACGCTGAAGCAATTGTTCTAGTGCGTGGGTGTCTAATGCTTTTAAAACATACACCCGCACCCTCGACAATAGCGCGTTATTAAGTTCAAATGAGGGGTTTTCTGTTGTTGCGCCTATAAAGGTTACTGTGCCTGATTCTACAAATGGTAAGAAGGCATCTTGCTGGCTTTTATTGAAGCGATGTACCTCATCCACAAATAACAGTGTTCGCTGATTATAGCGGCTATTCTCTTCGGCTTTGTCCATTGCCGCGCGAATATCTTTCACCCCAGAAGTTACCGCAGATAAGCGAATTACAGATGCATTCGTGTAATTAGCAATTAGCTCAGCCAATGTTGTTTTGCCTGTACCAGGCGGGCCCCATAATATCATCGAGTGACAGTGACCGGCTTCCAGCATCTTTCTTAGTGGTTTTCCTTCAGCCAACAAATGTGACTGTCCAGCATAATCGTCCACGTCTGTGGGGCGCATTCTCGCAGCTAAAGGCGCAAAAGGATCATCTACTGCCATAATTAACGTTGGTCATCCACAACGTAACTGGAAGGGATATCGACTTCAAACATACGCGCGGCTACATCGATTCCTACATTAATGTCAGTAAAGACTAATGCACTGGTTTGTGCCTGTGCATCTAGCATATCTAACCTAGCAAGTCGCCCTTGGGCGTTAAAGGCAAGCGTTAGTGCGCGAATTTGCCCCTCCATGGTATTAGGAACCACTTGGTATTGCTCTAGCTCACTATCTAACCGGCTTATAGTGAAGCTATCCCACGTTTCTTGATCTTGGGCAGTAAGTAACATTATGGGGTTATCCTGAACCGTTTGCTGTTGAGACATAACTGTTACCTGTTCAACAAAGGTATCCAAATTCCATACTGACTGCCCATCAGCTATCAATAAGGTTTCATCGGGGAACGAAGTCTCCCAACGGAGCTTATTAGGACGAGCCATAACTAGCTCTCCTTTCGCTTCGTGGACTACGTTCCCTTCTGTATCCGTTACCGTTTGCGTAAACTTTGCTTTGTAGCTGTCAAACTCTTGTAATCGTGCTTTAAGGGCTGTCTGGGCACTATTATGGGTGTCTGAAGCTGAGTGCGTGTCCATGTTGGCGTCAGCGCGTTTGCTTGCTTCTGCTGGTTGTTCCAACATAGCACTGGACTGTTGAGTTTTACTTAATACTGGCGCAGTAAACCCTAGGCCTAGTGCACAACATAGTACTGATAATTTTAATACTGCAATTTTCATCAATTATTCCTTAACAGGCGGTGGCGCGATAACTTCTCTATTACCATTGTGACCCTGTGCACTTACGACGCCGCTCGCTTCCATTTGTTCCACTAATCGTGCAGCACGATTGTAACCAATTCTGAATTTACGCTGCACGCTAGATACGCTAGCCCGTCTTGTTTCGGTGACAAATGCCACCGCTTCATCATAAAACGCATCAAATTCTTGATCTTCGCCATCAGGCTGTTCACCGGGTAACAACACCTCAGCACTGGCTTCACCGTTAAGAATTTCATCAATGTATTTAGGCTGTCCGCGTCGTTTCCAATCGGCCACAACGGCATGCACTTCGTGGTCATCTACAAACGCCCCGTGTACACGAGTGGGTACTGGGCTACCAGGAGGCAAGTAGAGCATATCCCCCATGCCTAACAGGGTTTCAGCCCCTTGCTGGTCTAAAATTGTCCGCGAGTCAATCTTGCTGGACACTTGAAACGCGATGCGGGTAGGAATATTTGCCTTAATAAGACCAGTAATCACATCCACTGAAGGGCGCTGCGTAGCGAGAACAAGATGAATACCCGCTGCACGGGCTTTCTGAGCAATTCGAGCAATCAGCTCTTCCACCTTTTTACCAACAATCATCATCATATCGGCAAATTCATCTACAACGACCACGATAGCTGGCAACTTCTCTAGATCGGGCGCTTCGGTTTCCATACTTTCTTCGCTTTTCCATAGCGGATCTTTAATTGGCGTACCCTGTGAAATAGCCTCGGTGACTTTGGCGTTATAGCCTTTTAAATTTCTCACCCCTAGCGCGCTCATTAATCGATAGCGGCGCTCCATCTCTCCCACACACCAGCGAAGTGCGTTGGCTGCTTCTTTCATATCAGTTACCACTTCGGCCAACAGATGTGGAATTCCTTCATATACAGACAGCTCAAGCATCTTAGGGTCAATCATGATCATACGAACGTCTTCTGGCGTGCTTTTATACAGCAAGCTAAGGATCATTACGTTGACACCCACAGATTTACCCGAACCCGTGGTACCCGCAACCAAAAGGTGGGGCATTTTAGCTAAATCGACAATTACAGGTTTTCCCGAAATGTCGGCCCCTAAAACCATAGTAAGCGGTGATTGATGAGACTGAAACGCATCGCAACTAATGACTTCACTTAAACGTACCATCTCACGCTTTTTATTCGGTAATTCTAGGCCAATTACAGATTTACCAGGGATAACTTCAACCACACGTACCGAAATGGCCGACATGGCACGCGCTAAATCCTTAGATAAACCGGTAATTTTGCTTACCTTCACCCCTGGAGCTAAATCCAGTTCAAAGCGAGTGATCACGGGCCCAGGGTAGACACCCACTACTGTAGCTTCAATATTAAAGTCAGCCAACTTCTCTTCTACTAAACGCGAAATAGCATCCATTTCTTCTTGGGTCAGTGGGTTTTCATGTTTATCTGCCCGTTCTAATAAGTCAAAGGATGGCATAGGCGTTACTGGCTCATCCCCCTCCCCTTCTTGAACTTCAATGGCTGTTGCACCGAGTGCAGCACGCTTAAAGGGTTCGGATGTTTTATTTACTTGAGGCTGTGCAGAAGTCTGCTCACTGTCCTCTTTCGACCTATCTGAGGTAGCTACAGAAGGCTCTTGATCCGGCGCAGTATCGCTTGCGGTGGGTGTCTTTTCAGTACTAACTTTGTTTTTTACTGCATCGCGAAGGCCAGATAACGAGAAACCGCTATTTTTTGTTTGCTGAGGCGACGCATTGCTATCTGATGATGAGGAAGTAATGGAAAACGGAGGTTCATCATCGAGAAACGCTTCTAAGTCGCCCAATGTGGGCTCACTACGCTGACGATTATGCGTGTCCTGCGTGGAGAGTATATCTTGGTGGGTGTCCACCGCCTTTTGAGTGTCTGTCACACCAGCGTTGTTAGGCGAAGTATTATGGGTGTCTTTAGAACTGTGGTTAGGCGAAATATTATGGGTGTCTTTAGAACTGTGGGTGTCTATGGAATTGGGTGTGGCTGTCTCTGCGGGCGGTTCAGCGCGCATACTAGTGATATCTAGTTCACTGCCATTAGAATCTTGGCTGCGCGAGGGTAATGCTAGCTTAGGTAGCTGTAGCGCCATTGTTTGCTGGGGCAGCGCAATACATTTTCTTACCAGCCAAAGGGCCATTTCGCCTAGGCGATCAACAATGGTCAGCCAACTAATCCCGGTGAGTAAGGTGAAACCCGTACAAAAGAAACATAGCAGCAATAAAATGGTTCCTGCAGTATTAAAATACGGCACCAATGCTGAGCTAATAACATCGCCAACAAAACCGCCAGCGGAAAAATTGAAGATATCGTCAAAATTAATACTGGCAATACCCGTTGCGCCCAATGCCATGAGCAAGCCACCAATTATGCGCAGGCCAATGGTTAAATAATCAAATTCATCCAACGACTTTATATGTTGGAATAGAAACCAACCTAAAAATGCTGCGCCAAAGGGCATTAGGTAGGCGAGAAAACCAAATGAAAATAACAGCAAGTCGGCTACCCATGCGCCCGTAGCGCCAACCCAATTGTGTACGTCTAATTGCAACCCTGCTTGGCTCCAACCAGGATCGCCGGGATGAAAAGATACTAATGCCAGCAATAAGAAGAAGGCGAAAACACAAGCAATTATCATGCTTGCTTCCCACACTCGCTGAACCCCTGTTAATCGCGCCATAATCCTAAATCACTTTTTAAAAACCTGCGTATTTTCGCAGTATTATAATAACTACTGTACTTTTGCACAGCCTACCACAAATACACTTCGTCGAGCCACGCTTTCGTTATTTCAAATTAATACGAAGCGAGGTGGTACTTTTTACTTCTTCCATGACTACGTATGTTCTCGACTCGCTTACGCCGGGTAACCGCAGTAAAGTATCTCCTAATAAACGACGATAACTCGACATATCAGCGACTCGCGCTTTTAACAAGAAATCGAAATCGCCGGATACTAGATGACATTCTTGAATATCGTCATGTTGCTTCACCGCAGCAGAAAATTCTGCGAAAATATCCACTGAAGTTTTCGTTAACGTTATCTCCACAAACACCAGCATTGCCGCGCCTAACTTCTCTGGGTCCAGAACAGCATGATAACCTTTAATGTACCCTTGGGCCTCTAAACGTCTCACTCTTTCAAGACAAGGGCTTGGGCTAAGCCCTACTTCTTTCGCAAGTTCTACGTTAGAAATCCTGCCATTTTTTTGGAGTTTTGTTAGGATATTCCTGTCTATTCGGTCAATATGTTTAGGTGTCTTTACTAGCATATAATATTCTTCAACTATTCATATATGCCTTACTATATATGGTGAAAGCGTGTTTTTCAGCACATATTTTTGTATTTTCTTTCGTATACTGAGCGCCAATAATTACCAACCAACCGCAGTGGGTTTGTTAAACAGAGGAAATGCTATGTTAGTAGGTGTACCAAAAGAAATAAAAAATCATGAATACCGTGTGGGCTTAACACCCGCTGCTGTGAAAGAATTTGTAACCAATGGTCATCAGGTGTTAGTCGAAACCCTAGCAGGCGACGCTATCGGCTTTTCCGATGCCATGTATATTGAAGCGGGTGCCACTATCGCAAGCACTGCAGAGCAGGTTTTCGCTGAAGCTGAAATGATAGTTAAGGTAAAAGAGCCGCAACCAAACGAATGTAAAATGCTTCGTAAAGGGCAAACGCTCTACACCTACCTTCACCTAGCGCCCGATCCTAAGCAGACTGAACTTCTCGTGGCCTCTGGTGCTACTTGTATTGCATATGAAACGGTTACCGACGCGCAAGGCGGGCTTCCTTTGCTTGCACCTATGAGTGAAGTCGCTGGCCGTATGTCTGTTCAAGCTGGCGCGCATTATCTTGAAAAAGCGCACGGTGGCAGCGGAACATTACTTGGTGGCGTACCAGGCGTCGCGCCAGGTAAAGTGTTGGTTATTGGTGGTGGTGTTGTTGGAACTAATGCCGCGAAGATGGCACTAGGACTGGGCGCTGATGTTACTATTCTTGATCGCTCACTTCCTCGTTTGCGTCAACTTGATGATATTTTTAACGGCCAAGTAAAAACGGTTTATTCCACCGTGGATGCTATTGAACATTATTCTTCAAACGCCGACTTAGTCGTAGGCGCGGTATTAATACCTGGAGCTGCAGCGCCTAAATTACTCACTCGCGAACAGATTGCAGCGATGAAGCCGGGCTCTGTGCTCGTTGATGTTGCTATCGACCAAGGGGGTTGCTTTGAAACCTCTAAGGCTACTACTCATCAAGATCCAGTATATGTAATCGACGATGTTGTGCATTACTGTGTTGCTAACATGCCAGGCGGCGTTGCACGTACCTCAACAATGGCTCTGAACAATGCTACGCTACCGTTTGGTCTAGCGCTTGCGAATAAAGGCCCAGCAAAAGCAATGTTAGAAGATAAGCATCTGCTTGCCGGCCTAAATGTTCACGAAGGCAAAGTAACCTACAAAGCGGTAGTAGACGCCCTTGGCGAAAGCCTTGGCCTAACTTATACGCCTGCTGAAGAAGCCCTTAAAGGCGCGTAAGCTTACAATAGTTTCGCCCAATTCTGGTGGGGTTTAATGCTCGCCAGCTTATGTGAAAAAGCCCAGTCAATTACTGGGCTTTTTTATTCTTTTGTTTTGCTCTTTTTAATGCGTGTTAGCAATATTCGTTAGGAAATAGACGCATTTACGGCCTTTAATACCGCTATAGGATCTTGAGCTTGCGTTATGGGGCGCCCCATAACGAGGTAGTTCACGCCATGGTCAATAGCATCGCTAGGCGTCATTACTCGCTTTTGATCGCCAGCATCCGCGCCTTGAGGGCGAATGCCGGGTGTTACTAATAAAAAGTCATCAGAATAATGCTCGCGCAGGGCAACAGCTTCTTGGGCTGAACATACAATTCCGTCAAGCTCTGCTTTTGATGTTAATGCACATAAGCGCAATACCTGCTCCTTCGGCGTAACATCGTCAATCACCTCGTTAAGCTGAGCTTGGTCCATACTCGTGAGCACTGTCACCGCGATTAGCTTTGTGCTTGGGTGGCGGCTAGAAGCAATTGCTTGTTTTGCAGCCATCATCATTGGGATGCCCCCCGATGCATGAACATTAACCATCCATACCCCTAATTCAGCTGCGGCTTTACAAGCTTTCGCAACTGTATTAGGAATATCATGGAATTTAAGATCTAAGAACACATCGTAGCCTTTATCCACCAAGAGCTTGACAAATTCAGGGCCGAACAGGGTGAACATCTCCTTTCCGACTTTTAATTTACATAAGCTTGGGTCTAACTGATCGATAAAAGAAAGCGCTTGCGCTTGATCATCATAATCTAGCGCAACAATTACACGAGGTTCTTGCATAGTAACATTATTCTCCGTCTAAACCCTTGATAGGTTTCACTACCCCCCACTTCTTGCAAGAAGGGCATAGCCAATAAAGTTTTCTACCTGAAAAACCGCAACTATGGCAGCGGTATTTAGGCCGTTGTAGCATTTGTTTTTCTACCAACTCTTTCAATAAACGTAAGCTATCCGCCGAGTTTTTATCCTCGAGTTGGTCAATATAAAGTCCCATCAGGGTTTTGAAACCCCGCATGGTCGGGCGCTTGCGTAATTGGTCTAATAGGTAACTTGCGGCTTGGCCTGTATCACCTTTCTTCACCAATACATCGACCATTGCTAAATAAGAAGTAGCACATTCTTGCCAATGCGCTTCTAACACTTTTTCAAAGCTTTCCCAGTCGCCAGTTTGCTTAGCGATATCTTCCAAGCTAGGCACAGCTTCACTAAACCAATTTATATCGCGCTCGGCCACCTGTACATAGTAGGCTTTGGCGTCATCAAATCGCTGTTGACTAAACGCTAGATTACCTAACATTAACCAAGGCCTTACAGCATGTTCATCGGCATTAACGGCTTTTTGTAGCAGGGTTAATGCACTGCCCTGGGCATCGTTTTTGAGCTCTACGTGGGCTTGCTCGCAATAAAAATGGGCTAAACGTTCACACACATCGTCGTTATCGCCATGGCACTCCACCATACGCTCAGCAAGCTCTATAGCGCGCTGCCATTCTTTCGTCGTTTGATAAATACTAAATAATTGCTGTTGGGCCACTAAATAGTGCTTTTCACTGTTAAGCAGCTGCAAAAAGGCATTTTCTGCACGCTCTAAAAACCCAGCTTGAGTGTAATCATGACCAAGTTCTTTAAGCGCATTTTCTCTTTGCTGAGGTTGAATTTCGTCTCGACTAACCAGGTTTTGATGTACTTTTATGGCCCGGTCAATTTCGCCCCGATGGCGAAAAAAATTACCCATGGCAATATGTGTTTCTACCGTGTCACTATTGACATTGATCATCTTAATGAGGGTATCAACCGCTTTATCGGGTTGGTCAGACAGAAGAAAATTTAAGCCTTTATAATAATGCTTAGATAAGATGCTCGACTGTTTGCGTTGTGCCTGACGCACACTGTTACGGCCCATGATCCAGCCGTAACCTGCGGCAACAGGCAAAAGTAAAAACAGCAATTCGAGCATAGTTATTGGTCTTTTTTCAGGCGGTTAATTTTCGAATTCGCGGAACCTAGTTGAAGGCGAAGCTGTAACCAGCTTATGGACATAATGAAAATGCCAATAACTACGCCTAACGCCAGTACTATCCCCATAAGGCTAGATAGACGCATGTGAGATTGCGCTATTAGGTAGTTTACCGTAATTTCTGCTTGATTCTGAGAGCCAATGACAAATGCAATGACCAATAGAATAAGCACAACAATTATTGTGAGGATCCCTTTCAAGACCAAACCCTTTTCTACTATTTATTGGTTAAGAATAGCAAAATGCTGCCATAGATAATACCAAAACCCAATGCTTTGCATAGATGTTTCTTAGGCTGCACCTTCATTTTCACAGTTTGAGCGAGGTGGTTTGGCAATTAACTTAGCCATCACTAAATCGTGATGCAACGCAGACATATTGGTTACAAAAATGCAGTGGGTGTAGCCAGCCTGCATAGTTTCTAGTTTATCGTATACCGCTTTATCTAGTTTAGAGAGTTGCGCAAGGCGTTTTTTAGTAAGTGGTGTAACGGCGCCATGGCACCGAATAGCGGTAACATCTGTGGCACTAATTTGAATTTTATCTTCCGCGAGTTGGGCCTCAATTTGGTTACGAAGTTTAGTATATAAAAAGTCACGTTCTTTAATATAAACTAATCGGTTGTCACTCTTTCGTACGCAGTGAACAACCAGACTATGCTCAATATCGCCTTTAAACATCGCATCTAACATTAGAGATTTCGGTTTTGTTACTGCTTTATCGGCAAAAAAACCATGCAAAGGAATGATATTCTTAGTGCGTGAAAACGGATATAAGTCGTCAGAAGTGTCACTTTGATAAACGGTTTTCATGCGGTCGAGAATATAACGGTTCATTACACATAGCACCGAAAGTGAAGGCATATGGCGCACCGCCAACTCCCAAATGAAACGATGGGTTGCACGTTGTATTCTCGCTACATCCCTTAGTTTGAAATAAGCGGTATTTTCCTCAACCATTGCCCCTACGTTGGCCCCAGCTTTCGCCTTTTTCCCGTCCTCTATTAGGCAAAGCCTTACAACGCCTGTTTCCTTGCAATGATGTACCACGCGATACTTTTCATTTTTAATTTTAAGATCGGGCACAGACACCCTCACCTCTTTTTGCAGCTCGGTTTTCAAAGGGACAAGCAACTTCATGCCGCTAGCAGATAAATCGGATACTTTTACATCGAGTGAAGACAGAAGACTTAGCTTTATTTGCGCCGTTTTATCTATAATGTAGCGAGTTTCAGAGCGCCTATCGAGTGCTTCTTCCATAACATAGTCGATATGCCATTGCTGGCCCGACGCTTGTAATGTTTTGGATAAGGGCTTAAATTCGCACTTTTCAGACAAGGTTAAATTATTAACGTACCCACTCACATCACGGCAATATAAAACATGGGTTATTGCAGCCAAATGGTCAAACTCTTTGCTTGAGCTATCGTGGATAGCGAACGCTTTGTGTTTATCTTCCCGCGTTATGTCATCAAGTCTACAGTGTGTACAAATGAAGTCGCCGTTTTTAACCAGTAGATAGATAATAGCGTTTAACTGGCCAAGTTCTAACAACTGGCGGTGCGTGGCGGCGATGAATACTTCGCCCCGTTTGGTTTTAATTTTTCCATAAAAAACAAAAGCTTCATTAAAACGCGTTAACTCATCGGCAAGGTCGCTAAAAATACGTTTGTCTTGCAAGCTGGCCAGAAGTTTATCAGCATCGTTATGGTCCACGTTAGCTTTAGTAAATAGTGCAATCGTTGGCTTTAACGATGCTTCAAACGGGGAAAGAAAAACAGGCATCCAAGGGCTATTTTCTAATATTCTATCTCTTTCTAAGTCCTGCATCGCCCGTTCAATTTCTAAATCTCTTTGCAATGGTTGTCGATATGATGTGCCTTTAATATAGCGTTTTAATTTAGCGATTAAATCTTTATCAACATCTGCTGCCAAGGTAAAGAAGCTTTCATATTTCCCTAGGTGTTTGTTGTATTTGACGTTGTCTAGCTCATAGGTAATGTCTATAGGCTCTTTGGTAAGCCCCATAACCTCAGGCACCGTAAAGGTAATAATATCGCCGGTGCTTGCGTTAGGGGGTCGCTTGGTTTCCACCGCAAGACCCGTAAACGACAAAGAGCTAATAGTGCAGTGGCGGCCTTTTTCAAAATCAGGGGATGAAACGGTAAAATTAGGCCGAACCGCAATATCATCACCAAAGTCTATATCGGTGAAAGACTGGCTTTCTACCTTAAAGGCATCAACAATTTTATTAAACTGGTCACGCTTTATTTGGGTCTGATAGAAATCAGAATTCATTACAGACTCAAATACACCTACGGTGTAGCGGTCTTGATAAAGCGAGGTTTCACTTTTGAGTATTTCCGCGCCCACTTTGTCTAAACGCATAGGAATGCCAAAGTGTTTGAATTTCATTACGGGGAATTGGGCAAACGCAGAATTATCCGCAGAAGCATCGGTAAGAGAGGTAAGCCTCACTACCTCTTCTTTCACGATCTTGCGGACGCTACTAGGAAGCCGGCTAGAAAACTTATTAATTCCCTCTAATAAACGGTTTTCTTGTTCATAAGGAATTAAGGCACGAATTAGCGGCTGATATTGCTTTATTATTTGTTCTTCTTCGCCGGCCGACATTGGTACACCATGCACCATACAAATATTATACGTTTGTCTACTATAAGACCGGACGCTTTAGATGGTCAAGCAGTGTTATACAATAAACACATTTAACCTAGGGAGAGTTGTAACACTTTGTAATAGATAGACACATAGACATAAAAAAACCGCACTTTGTGCGGTTTCTTAAACTTATGCGATTGACGCATCGACACGTTCACGAAGCTCTTTACCAGGCTTGAAGTGCGGAACATATTTTCCATCTAATTTCACTGTCTCGCCCGTTTTAGGGTTTCTACCTACGCGAGGAGCGCGGTAATGCAGTGAAAAACTTCCAAACCCTCGAATCTCGATCCTCTCGCCCTTTTGAAGGGTTTGAGCCATCTGTTCAAGTAGTTCTTTAATTGCTAGCTCGAGTTCTTTCGCTTGAATATGACGCGCTTGATCTGCGAGCCGTTCAATTAATTCAGACTTGGTCATATAAACCTCATTGTCACTAATATGGTTAAACAGCTAGCGCAAATCGGGTGTGCAACTGCACACCCACAGGAGCATTATTCGCCTTTAGCAGCTTTAAATGCTTCTGCCATCGCGTTAGCAAAGCCACCATCGTCTTGCTGGTTAACTTTTTCGATAGCATCTTTTTCGTCAGCCTGATCTTTCGCTTTAACAGATAGGTTAACGGTGCGATTCTTACGGTCTACGCCCATAAATTTCGCTTCAATGCTATCACCAACGTTGGCTTCTGTAGTTGCGTCTTCGATGCGGTCAACAGAAAGATCTGCAACACGGATGTAGCCGTCAACTTCTTCAGCTAGGTTAACTGTAACGCCTTTCGCGTCAACAGCTGTAACCGTACCTACAACGATAGCACCTTTTTTGTTTTCTGTCAGATACTTGTTGAACGGGTCTTCTTCAATTTGCTTAACGCCAAGAGAGATACGCTCACGCTCAGGGTCAACCTGAAGTACAACTGCAGAAATTTCGTCGCCTTTCTTATAGTCGCGAACTGCGTCTTCACCAGACTTGTTCCAGCTGATGTCAGAAAGGTGAACTAGGCCATCGATGCCGCCGTCTAGGCCGATAAAGATACCGAAGTCAGTGATTGACTTGATCTTACCAGACACTTTGTCACCTTTTTCGTGTGACTTAGCGAAAGTTTCCCAAGGGTTGTCGATGCACTGCTTAAGGCCTAGTGAAATACGACGACGCTCTTCGTCAATCTCAAGAACCATTACATCTACAGTGTCACCTAGGTTAACAACTTTAGATGGGTGGATGTTCTTGTTAGTCCAGTCCATTTCAGATACGTGAACAAGACCTTCAACACCGTCTTCGATTTCAACGAAACAACCGTAATCAGTAAGGTTAGTAACCTGACCAGAAATCTTAGTACCTTCTGGGTAACGTGAAGCAATTTCTTGCCATGGATCGTTGCCCATTTGCTTCATACCAAGAGATACACGTTGCTTCTCTTTGTCGAACTTAAGTACTTTAACGTTGATTTCATCACCAACATTCACGATTTCACTTGGGTGCTTAACGCGCTTCCAAGCCATATCAGTGATGTGTAGTAGACCGTCTACGCCACCAAGATCAACGAACGCGCCGTAATCAGTAAGGTTCTTAACGATACCTTTGATTTCGTGGCCTTCTTCAAGGTTAGCAAGAAGCGTTTCGCGCTCTGCGCTGCTTTCTGCTTCGATAACTGCACGACGAGAAACAACAACGTTGTTACGCTTAGCGTCTAGCTTGATAACTTTAAATTCAAGCTCTTTTCCTTCCAGGTGAGTGGTGTCACGTACTGGACGTACGTCAACCAAAGAACCTGGTAGGAATGCGCGTACACTGTTAACTTCTACAGTGAAACCGCCTTTAACCTTACCGTTGATAACACCTTTAATGGTTTCTTTATCATCGTAAGCTTTTTCCAGCTCAACCCACGCTTCGTGGCGCTTAGCTTTTTCACGAGAAAGGATAGTTTCACCGAAACCATCTTCTACAGCGTCTAGCGCTACGTCTACTTGATCACCGATTTCAATCTCAAGCTCGCCTTCAGCGTTTTTGAATTGGTCAGCTGGGATAGCACTTTCTGATTTCAAGCCTGCATCAACAAGAACGATGTCTTTGTCGATAGAAACAACAGTACCTTTTACAATTGAACCAGGACGTGTTTCTAGTTCTTGTAAGCTTTCTTCAAAAAGTTGTGCAAAATTTTCAGTCATAAGGTTTAAATAAACTTTTAAGTTGATATCCACGCTTCAAATCCGGATAACGTGGGGTTATTAACAAACGCCGCCACTCCCTGTGGTAGCACTGCTTTAGATAAAATCAGCTCTCGTCACTAAAGGCGTGAGGAAATAATATCCATCGCTTTTTCAAAGACTTGGTTAATGTCCAAGCCCGTTGAATCTATAATTATTGCATCTTGTGCCGGTACTAATGGGGCAACCGAACGTTGTGTATCACGTTCGTCACGCGCTTTGATATCGGTCAAAAGGCGCGCAATATTAACATCCATGCCCTTTTCTTTCAACTGACTATAGCGACGCTCTGCCCGTGCCTCAGCACTGGCGGTAAGAAAAATCTTTACCTTAGCTTCAGGAAACACTACGGTGCCCATATCTCTGCCATCGGCAATAAGACCGGGATCTTGCTGAAATGCTCGCTGTCTACGTAACAATGCTTCGCGTACACGCGGCAATGCAGCAACTTTCGATGCTACCGCACCTACATCTTCGGTACGGATATCATCAGTGACATCTTCGCCTTCTAAAATAATGCGAGTAGACTCATCATTAGTTTCAAAGCTAACATCTAACCCTGTTGCTAATGGAACAACACATTCTTCATCTTCGCACGCAAGGCCATGGTGAAGGGCGGCAACAGCTAAAACGCGATATATAGCGCCGCTATCTAGAAAGTGCCACCCCAGTTTTTTTGCCAGTAAGCTACTTAACGTACCCTTACCTGCACCGCTAGGACCGTCAACCGTGACTACGGGTGTGGAATGCATACCTGCTCCAGAATTTAAATTACTAAAAAATCGCGCGCAATTATACGCAATCGCATAATATAAGCAATGCTACCCAGCTTGGGTAGCATACTACTTAAGACTAATTATAGAGGCCTTTACCGCACTTTTTATGGCTTATTCGCTATATAAAGTGGCAAAACGGGTAAAGTAATCAGGAAAGGTCTTTCGGGTACATCCGGGATCGTTAATCGTCACTGGCGTATCGCTAAGTGCAACTAACGAAAAACACATGGCAATACGGTGATCGTTATAGGTATCTATAGCGGCATGCGCAAGAGAATCTGTTGGCCACACTGTAATATAATCGTGCCCTTCTTCAACGCGTGCGCCTAGCTTTTTAAGCTCTGTTGCCATGGCATGTAAACGGTCGGTTTCCTTCACTCGCCAATTGTAAATATTGGTCATAGTGGTAGGCCCTTCAGCAAATAGCGCTGTGGTGGCTATGGTCATCGCTGCATCAGGAATATGGTTCATGTCCATATTCACCCCTTTAAGAGGCGCGCCGGTTACTTCTACGTATTCCTCGTGCCAGACTACTTTTGCCCCCATAGCTTCAAGTACATCGGCAAAACGAATATCGCCCTGTATTGAATTTTTGCCAATTCCGGTTACGCGTACCGTGCCGCCTTTAATGGCGCCCGCTGCAAGGAAGTACGACGCCGATGAAGCATCGCCTTCCACCATGAATTTACCTGGTGCAACATACTTGGCATCACCTGCAATGGTAAATGTTTGGTAGTTATCATTGTTAACAGACACACCAAATTTTGCCATAGTATCTAAGGTAATATCGATGTAAGGTTTAGACACTAATTCGCCTTTAATGCGAATAGTGACATCGCCAGAAAATAAGGGAGCTGCCATTAACATCGCCGTTAAAAACTGGCTAGATACACTGCCGTCTACCGACATCTCCCCACCTTTTAACGTTTTACCCTTTATTTTAAGAGGCGGAAAACCGTCGTTTTTAAGATAGCTAATATCAGCATCTGCCTCACGCAGTCCATCCACTAAGTCGCCGATGGGACGTTCTTCCATACGTGGCTCACCGGTTAGCACACAATCTACCTCACTTGCCGCCAGTGCCGCGCACAAGGGGCGCATTGCGGTGCCTGCATTACCTAAAAATAGTTCAAGAGGGTCTGCAACACTAAACGCTCCGCCGTTACCTGTTACTTTGCAACGGGTTTTATCTTCATTTAGCGTATAACGAATACCCAGCTTAGTCAGAGCATTAAGCATATGCGAAATGTCATCGCTGTCTAACAAATTGGTTAGCTCTGTTTCACCTTCGGCTAAGGCCGCGAGTAAAAGCGCACGATTTGATAGGCTTTTCGAACCAGGTACATTGACCTCTCCCGATACTTTTGCAATCGGTGCTAATGTTAACTGTTCCATTATTTACCCATTCACTCTTTCAAATTCGCGCATAAACTCAACCAGCGCAACAATGCCTTCAACCGGCATGGCGTTATAGATGCTAGCCCGCATACCGCCTACAGAACGATGCCCTTTAAGGGCAAGTAAACCGGCTGCCTGCGACTGTGCCAAAAATAAGCTGTCTAGTTCCGGATTAGCCAGATGAAAAGGAACATTCATTTTAGAACGGTTATCTGGGTGAACTTTGCTCGAATAAAAATCAGAACTATCAATCGCTGAATACAATAAGGCTGCTTTTTCACTGTTGCGCTTCGCCATTGCATCTACGCCGCCTATCTCTTTTAACCACTCAAACACTAAGCCAGCCAAATACCAAGAAAAGGTTGGTGGCGTGTTGTACATAGAATCAGACTTTGCTGCTAAGGCGTAATCGAAGATTGACGGCGTTTCTTTACGGGCTTTACCCACCAAATCCTCTCGTACAATAACCACCGACAAACCACTTGGCCCTATGTTCTTTTGCGCACCGGCGTAAATTACACCGTGTTTTGCCACATCTAAAGGCTGTGACAAGATTGTAGAGGACATATCTGACACAAGCGGCACATCCCCTGCTTCGGGAAGCCAATCAAAGGCAATACCATCAACAGTCTCATTAGGACAGAAGTGATAATAAGCGGCCGACTGGTCTATATCCTTAAGCGAAGGTGGCGCAACGTATTGTAGCCCGTCTTTTTGCGACACATCGCCAACCACAACTGCATTGTTGTACTTGTTAGCTTCGGTTACTGCGCCTTTTGACCATGAGCCACTGACAAGGTGCAAGCTGTTATCGCTTGGGTTAGACAGGTTAAGCGGTACAGCAGCAAACTGTCCCCGCCCACCGCCGTGGGTAAAAAGCACATGGTAGTTTGATGGTATAGATAAAAGATCGCGAAGATCCTGCTCCGCTTTGGCAGCGATTTCAATAAAGTCTTTACCGCGATGGCTTACTTCCATCACCGAGCAACCTAGGTCACGCCAATTGGTGAATTCGCTTTGGGCTTTTAGCATCACTTCTTTAGGAAGCATTGCTGGCCCCGCACTAAAATTAAAAACCTCGTTCATTGCGTTTTACAACACCTATAAAATAACAAGCGGCAAAAGCCGCTTGTTAGAAAGAACACCGATAAGCTGCGCACATGAGTTGCGCGCGCTATCCCTACTCTTCTGTCGTTGAGCTTTCGCCATCTTGTGCGGCGTTTTCTTCTAGCTCTGGTGTATCTTCAGCCACGACGATAGGGTTTCCCTCTTCGTCTAATTCAGGCAACACCTCTGCAACTTCATCTATGCGTTGAAGGCCAACAACATGCTCACCTTCGACGGTTCTGATTAGCCTAACCCCTTGCGTGTTACGCCCTACTACAGACACTTCTTCTACACGAGTACGTACCAATGTGCCTTGGTCGCTAATCAGCATAATTTCGTTGTTTTCGTCTACTTGGACGGCACCAACAACTTTACCATTTCGCTCAGAGACTTTTATTGATACTACGCCCTGCGTAGCTCGACTTTTCGCAGGATAATCTTCAAGAGGTGTACGTTTACCAAAACCATTTTCGGTGGCGGTGAGTATCGGGCCATCACCTTCAGGTACGATAAGTGAAACAACACGCTGACCATCTTGAAGTTTTATGCCGCGAACACCCGTGGCTGTTCTACCCATAGGACGAAGAGCCAATAGCTCTTCACCTGTTTCAGGGTCTCGTTTAACCTCACCGGTTTCGCTATCGCGAAGCTTTTCGTTAAAGCGAACCACTTTACCTGCATCAGAAAACAGCATGATATCGTCGTTACCGTGGGTGATTGCTACACCAATAAGTTCATCACCTTCGTTTAGGTTAACCGCAATAATACCACTGGAGCGTGGACGTGAATAAAGGCTTAAATCCGTCTTCTTCACTGTTCCATTTGCCGTAGCCATCAGCACAAATTTGCCTTCTTCAAACTCTTCAATAGGCAAGATAGCAGTAATACGTTCGCCCTCTTCAAGAGGAAGAATGTTCACAATTGGGCGGCCACGTGCGTTGCGGCTAGCGAACGGCAATTGATATACCTTCAGCCAATATAAACGGCCACGGGTAGAGAAGCACAATATATGATCGTGGGTATTAGCAACCAACAACTTCTCAATGAAATCTTCATCTTTCATCTTCGTCGCTGACTTACCGCGACCACCACGGCGCTGGGCTTCGTAATCAGTTAATTTCTGATACTTAACATAGCCTTCTCTTGATAGCGTAACCACAACGTCTTCACGTTCAATGAGGTCTTCAATATCAATATCGTGGCTAGCGGCAGTAATTTCGGTACGACGCTCATCACCAAATTCGTCACGCACTTTTTCAAGTTCTTCTTGAATCACTTCCATTAACCGCTCTGGGCTATTTAGAATGTGCATAAGTTCTGCAATAAGCTCAAGTAACTGCTTATATTCTTCAAGAATTTTTTCGTGTTCTAAACCAGTAAGCTTATGAAGACGAAGATCAAGAATAGCCTGCGCTTGCTGTTCGGTCAGGTAGTATTTACCGTCACGTATACCAAACTCTGGCATTAGCCATTCAGGACGCGCCGCGTCATCGCCAGCGCGCGCTAACATTTGCGCTACATCGCCGAGATCCCACCCTTGTGCAACCAAGGCTTTTTTCGCATCAGCGGGGCCAGGAGATGCTTTGATCAACTCAATAATAGGGTCGATATTAGCAAGCGCAATGGCTAAGCCTTCAAGGATATGAGCACGATCACGCGCTTTTCGAAGTTCGAACACCGTACGGCGTGTCACCACTTCACGACGGTGCAGTATAAAGGCTTCTAACGCATTTTTAAGGTTGAATACTTTAGGTTGGCCATTATCCAACGCCACCATATTAATACCAAATACAGTTTGTAACTGGGTGTTGGCATAAAGGTGGTTTAGCAGTACTTCTGCAGACTCGTTACGCTTAACTTCAATAACAATACGCATGCCGTCTTTATCAGACTCATCGCGCAGGGCAGAAATCCCTTCAATTCGTTTTTCTTTTACCAACTCAGCGATTTTTTCAATTAATCGCGCTTTGTTCACTTGGTAAGGAATTTCGTTGACGATAATAGTTTCTTTACCATTTGCGTCAGATTCAATTTCCGCTTTGGCGCGCAGATAAATTTTTCCGCGGCCTGTGCGGTAAGCATCTTCAATGCCTTTGCGGCCACTTATCATGGCAGCGGTTGGAAAATCTGGACCTGGAATATAGGTCATCAGATCTTCGATAGATACATCGGGATCTTTAATTAACGCAATACAGCCATTAATCACCTCAGTAAGGTTATGCGGCGGTATATTTGTGGCCATACCTACTGCAATACCCGATGAACCATTAACTAATAAGTTCGGTACTTTCGTTGGCAGAACTTCAGGAATATGTTCAGTGCCATCATAGTTAGGTACGAAATCAACGGTTTCTTTATCTAGGTCGGCAAGTAACTCATGAGCAATTTTCGCCATACGTACTTCGGTGTAACGCATAGCAGCAGCTGAGTCGCCATCTACCGAACCGAAGTTTCCTTGCCCGTCTACCAGCATGTAGCGTAACGAGAATGACTGTGCCATACGAACAATAGTGTCGTACACAGCAGAATCACCGTGGGGGTGATATTTACCAATCACATCACCGACCACACGGGCCGACTTTTTATATGGTTTATTGAAGTCATTTTTAAGTTCGTTCATGGCGAACAATACACGGCGGTGCACTGGCTTCAAACCATCTCTTACGTCAGGCAAGGCTCGCCCGACAATAACGCTCATCGCGTAATCGAGGTAGGAGTTCTTTAACTCTTCCTCAATATTTACGGGGAGAATTTCTTTAGCGTTATCAGACATAAACTGCGTAATCCCTTTATTTCGGTTTGTTCTGCGTTATCCATAGCGAGCAGTTTCTATATCGATAGAGCATGCCGCTGTAGGTTCGCGCATTGTTATTATGGGGGTCATAATTGTTGCTTCGAGTGTAACACTTGATGACACATTTATGTAGCGCTTAATTGCGCATCTAACCATAGGTTACTACAACCGATTACTTTTCGTCCAAGCAGAAGACACAAAACTGAATCTTTACTAAAAAGTATGCCCATAAATGTGGTTTTGCGTTATTTTATGCTCCATATTAGCGTTGCGTCTTGTAGAAGTATCCCCGTAGCTTCTCATCGTTGGCGCGTAACCCGATGGCATGTAATAGGAAATAACGTAATGACAAATGTAGATGAACAAGAAATTGGTAAATTTTCAGAGTTGGCGTCTCGTTGGTGGGATCCAGAAGGTGAATTTAAACCACTACATTTAATTAACCCTCTGCGTTTAGATTTCATTAACCAGCATACTAATGGCCTCTACGAGTTAAACGTGCTCGACATTGGTTGTGGCGGGGGCATACTTGCTGAATCCATGGCGCGTGCCGGCGCAAAGGTTACGGGGATCGATATGGCACAAGCTTCATTAGATGTAGCTAAGCTTCATGGTTTAGAGTCGGGGATGGCTGTCGATTATCATTGCACTACGGCTGAAGCTTATGCCGAGGCGCATGCGGGTGAGTTTGATGTAGTCACCTGTATGGAAATGTTAGAGCATGTCCCCGATCCTGCTTCTGTAGTGCGGGCGTGTGCGAAACTGGTTAAACCTGGCGGCCACGTTTTCTTCTCAACGTTAAACCGCAATATTAAATCTTATCTAATGGGGATCGTTGGCGCCGAATATGTACTAAACTTAGTCCCTAAAGGTACTCACGAGCATGCTAAATTTCTAAAGCCATCAGAATTACTACGTATGACCGATGATGCCAACCTTATCGCACAAGATATGACGGGGTTACATATGGATCCCCTCTCGCAAGGATTTTACCTTTCAAATAAAAATGTCGACGTGAACTATCTACTATATACTGTTTCCCAATAGCAAGAAGGCACTAGATATTGGGTCTAGGTGATAATTTGAACACCATATATCGTGTTTTCACTAAAAACATATTTTATTAGTAAATTATTTTAATCATCGATCATTTTTTCGATTAGGACTTGCAATCTTGATGTTTAACGTTTGTAGAAAGCTAAAAAGTTAGTAACTACCAACCTAAATTCCGTGCCAGTTTAAGTGCTGGAATAAGCACCAGATATTGGGTTGCAATCAGCGCAAAACCTCACTATCTTGTGATCACTCCGAAGCGCGATCCCAATGCAAAATCGGGATCACCCAAGATCTCGTTGCGATGACGATATCTGCTTCGCTAAGCAAAAATTTAAGAATTAAATCGCGACCTCTCCCTTCGTGCCACAATATGTGGGCGTGACGTTGCGTTTTGTTGTGTAGTTTAGGCGTAAAACCTACCCCGCTACATAGCAAATTAATACACAGATTGTAGAATATAACAGGGGCCTCAGCCCACGCTTCACGCGCTAACATAAAACGGCCAGTAACATGAATAACAATTTATCCGTCACCAAACGTAATGGTGTAAAAGAGTCCATCGATCTTGAAAAGATTCACAAGGTTGTCGCTTGGGCAGCGAAAGATTTAAATAACGTATCAGTGTCACAAGTTGAAATTAAAGCGCAAATTCAGTTTTATGATGGGATAAAAACCAGCGAGATCCACGAAACCCTGATTAAATCGGCGGCAGATCTTATCTCTACAGAAGCGCCTGATTACCAATACCTCGCCGCACGTTTGGCCATATTCCACCTTCGTAAGAAGGCCTATGGGCAGTTTGAGCCGCCAGCACTATATGATCATGTGTCTAAAATGGTAGAGATGGGCAAATACGATCATCATCTACTCGAAGATTATAGCGTCGAAGAGTTCGCCGAAATGGATGACTATATCGATCACTGGCGTGACATGAATTTCAGCTATGCGGCGGTTAAGCAACTTGAAGGTAAATATCTGGTTCAAAACCGAGTAACTGGCGAAATATATGAAAGCGCCCAGTTTCTTTATATTTTAGTGGCCGCATGTTTATTTGCTAACTATGACAAAGCCACACGTATGGGTTACATCCGTCGTTTCTACGATGCTGCGTCTACCTTTAAATTATCATTGCCTACACCAATTATGTCAGGCGTGCGTACCCCTACTCGTCAGTTTAGCTCGTGTGTTCTCATTGAAACAGGCGATAGCCTGGACTCTATCAACGCGACGGCGAGTGCGATTGTTAAATACGTAAGTCAACGCGCCGGCATTGGGGTAAATGCGGGGCGTATTCGCGCCTTAGGCAGCCCAATCCGTGGTGGTGAAGCTTTCCATACTGGCTGTATTCCTTTCTACAAATATTTCCAGACAGCGGTGAAAAGCTGCTCTCAGGGTGGAGTGCGCGGTGGTGCTGCCACCTTGTTCTACCCTATCTGGCATATGGAAGTAGAGTCGCTAT
This sequence comes from Alteromonas profundi, assembly GCF_010500865.1. GTDB lineage: Bacteria > Pseudomonadota > Gammaproteobacteria > Enterobacterales > Alteromonadaceae > Alteromonas > Alteromonas profundi. The sequence continues at coordinate 1,494 of NZ_JAAAWN010000009.1, read as the reverse complement.
TGGTACTTAAAAACAACCGTGGTGTTGAAGAAAACCGCGTTCGCCACCTCGATTATGGTGTGCAGTTTAATAAGCTTATGTACCAGCGCATGATGAAAGATGATTATATCTCTTTGTTCAGCCCCTCTGATGTGCCCGGTTTATACGATGCCTTCTTTGCAGATCAAAATAAGTTTGAAGCGCTTTACGTGCAGTATGAAAATGATGACAACATTCGCAAAAAACGTATTAAAGCGATGGAACTGTTTAGCTTGTTTATGCAAGAACGTGCAAGTACAGGGCGTATTTACCTACAAAATGTGGATCACTGCAACACGCATAGTCCGTTTAACCCAGAAGTGGCACCGGTACGTCAAAGTAACCTTTGTCTTGAAATTGCACTACCCACAAAACCCCTTCAGCATGTAAATGATGAAGAAGGCGAAATTGCGTTGTGTACACTTTCTGCGTTCAACCTAGGGGCTATTGAGTCTTTAGATGAATTTGAAGAGTTAGCCGATCTTGCGGTTCGTGCACTAGATAACTTATTAGACTATCAAGACTACCCAGTACCCGCTGCGTATAACGCTACTATGGGTCGTCGTACATTAGGTGTAGGTGTTATTAATTTTGCCTATTACTTGGCTAAAAATGGGGTTAAATATTCAGATCACAGTGCTAATGGCTTGGTGCACCGTACATTTGAAGCTATGCAGTACTATTTGCTGAAGGCCTCTAATAACCTGGCGAAGGAAAAAGGTGCGTGTCCTAAGTTCAACGAAACCACGTATGCCCAAGGCGTATTGCCAATTGATAGCTATAAGAAAGATCTTGATAAGGTATGTAATGAACCATTGCATTACAATTGGAATGCACTTCGCGAAGAGATAAAAGCCCATGGCTTACGTAACTCTACCCTATCTGCGCTTATGCCGTCTGAAACGTCATCGCAAATTTCAAACGCCACCAATGGTATTGAACCTCCTCGTGGCTTCATTAGCATCAAGTCAAGTAAGGACGGCGTACTTAAACAAGTGGTTCCTGAATACGAAGCACTAAAAGATAAATACGAATTGTTGTGGGATATCCCATCAAACGATGGTTATTTACAGCTAGTAGGTATTATGCAGAAGTTTATCGACCAAACAGTTTCTGCGAATACAAACTACGATCCTAGCCGTTATGAAGGTAATAAGGTACCAATGAAGCTATTGCTTAAAGACCTACTTACTACCTATAAACTAGGCGTAAAAACCTTGTATTACCATAACACTCGTGACGGTGCTTCAGATGCAACAGCGCTAGATACAAAAGCGCAAGAACCCCTTCCTCGCCAAGAAGCTCTGATTATTGAAGAAGACGATGATTGTGCAGGCGGTGCGTGCAAAATATGACCACTGTGTTTTTGTAAAAGTATCATTTTTGTGGATAACTATACGTAAAAATATATAAAACATAGACTTAAGGGAAGTGTTTGACACTTCCCTTTTTTGTATTATTCTATTACATATTACC
>NZ_JAAAWN010000089.1 GCF_010500865.1 Alteromonas profundi | reverse complement strand
CGTAACTGAAAATGAACACGGCGGCACCAACCTTGCCCTGAAAAAGCCCATCAGGACGAATGTCATCGAAACGGGATGGCAGGATATTAGGCGCATTGTTCTGTCACTTCAGACAAAGCGAACGACACAGGCAATGCTGGTAAGAAAGTTGTCTGGTTATCCTTCGGGGCACCCGACATTACAGGCGCTGACGGAGTATAATCGACTGGTCAAAGCGCAATATTTACTGGATTACATAGACAATGCCAGTTTGCGGCAGTACGTTCAGCGTGCCCTTAACCGGGGAGAAGCGTGGCACTTCCTGAGACGGGCTATTGCGTCGGTGAATGGCGATCAGTTCCGAGGCAAAAACGAGAGTGAAATCGCTATCTGGAATGAATGTGCAAGATTGCTTGCCAACGCGATCATCTACTTCAACTCCGCGATACTGAGTCATCTGCTGGGACACTTTGAAGCGAGAGGAGATGAAGAGAAAGCGGGTATCACTCGTGCTGTTTCGCCCGTTGCGTGGCAAAATATCAACTTAAGCGGAACGTATAACTTCACTAATACTGGGAAATTGCCCAATATTGGCGAAATAACAAGGCCGATAGTGGATGATTAGGCTCCAAGCTGAAAGTAAACCACCTCCGCAGCCATTTATTGGTGTGGTCTACAGAGGATTATGTCTTTTTAGAGGGGAAAATCCCTAGAACCCC
>NZ_JAAAWN010000088.1 GCF_010500865.1 Alteromonas profundi | reverse complement strand
GATATTTCATGGTAAGCACGCACCTAACAAAAAAATTAAGTTCGCCCGCTTCGCGGGCTGGGACGCATACACGCAGGGCGGCTTCGCCATTATGCCCTACGTGCCTGCGCCCCTTATTTAAAAGTTATGTGCTTCTATGAAATTTAAACCACCTTTCCATGAAAAAGTATTAGAACTCGCTTTAGTAATAACCAATGAGTCATCTACAAAGGACTATTGGGAAGCTCATAATCAATTGAGAACCATCTGTGAAACTCACGAAAACACTATATTAGACCACCCATTTCAATGGGAGACTCTGGCCGATTTCACTAAGAATAATGATGAAAGAATGTCTGTTTACCTAAAAGCGATTCAGCTGGCCAAAGAGCAGACTCAACAAGAATACATCGCATCCATTGCTAAAGAATTGGCAGAGTTATATTTGGAACAAAATGACATCAGTCAGGCTTTAGCATATTCTAAACTTTCCAAAAACGCTTTGACGCACTTTGAAGACACAGAACTACTAAAGGAAGTTGAAGATATTGAGAAAAGGATATTTCGAATACGCACATAACAACTCAATAAACTCACTCACTTCGTTCGCTGGGACGCATACACGCAGGGCGGCTTCGCAATTATGCCCCACGTGCCTGCGCCCGTTATTGAAAAGTTATATGCCACTAGGAAAACCTAACTCATGGTTTACTTATTAGCTGGGATTGTGTGTGTTCATTTGGCTTGGGCATTTTTTAATACTCTAGCTGTTAACAGCACATTGTTTATCAATAATAGCTCT
>NZ_JAAAWN010000087.1 GCF_010500865.1 Alteromonas profundi | reverse complement strand
GGCCCGATTTCAGATAATAAGTGCACCACTCATGGTTAAACGGTGAGAAGAGATCAACTGCCTGTTGGTGGTACTCTGTAATCGCCAAAAAACATGAGTAGTTACCATGAGATACAAGCAGTTGATCGAAGGGCAACGATACCAGATCGAAGCCTACTTACGCGAGGGTTTCAGCTATCGGGAGATTGGGAAGCGGTTGCAAGTTAGTCACAGCACCATTAGTCGAGAAGTCCGGCGCAACAGAATAAGGGACAATCACTATCTGCCCGAAGTCGCTCACGCTAAGACAGTAAAACGACGAGGTCAGGCTGCGAAATACAGTGTACCAGCGCTGACTATCACTTTCGTCGAGTTCGGGTTGAGCCAGAAATGGAGTCCTGAGCAAATCGCTGGCGTAGGTAAAATCATAGGGCATAGCGTCAGTCATGAATGGATTTATGGCTATATACAGCGCGATAAATTGCGCGGTGGAAAGCTCTTCAAGCAGTTGCGACATGGTCATCGGAAATACCGCAAAGGCAGCCGCGCGAAGCGCGTTATAATTCCGAACCGGGTTGGCATTGAGTGCCGCCCTGCCATTGTTAATAAGAAGAAACGATTCGGTGACTGGGAAGCCGATACTGTACTAGGCAAGAACGGTACAGGTGCCATCGTGAGCCTGGTTGAACGAAAAAGTAAGCTGTACCTGATACGCAAAGTGCCAGCGAAAACTGCCGCAGATGTAGGCCGGGCAATGGTTGGCATGTTATGGCGCTACCGCGGCCATGTTCGCACGATTACCGCCGACAATGGCGCAGAGTTCTGCGCTCACGCGCTGGTCGCGGATAAGTTGAAAACGGATATCTACTTCGCCAATCCGTACTCCTCGTGGGAACGAGGACTGAATGAAAACTTCAACGGGCTGCTGCGGCAATATATCCGTAAAGGTACCGACTTGCGGACGGTGACGGACAAGCAGATTGCTGATGTTGAGCGTGCGTTGAATGCGAGACCCAGAAAATGTCTCGGATTTAAGCAGCCTGCTCTAGTATTCAAACAGTTAAGAGACGCAGCTTAATTTAACGAGTGGTGCACTTCGGGGTTGAATCCGCGGG
>NZ_JAAAWN010000086.1 GCF_010500865.1 Alteromonas profundi | reverse complement strand
TGACCCATCCTAAATAGCGTTGACACTTTTCAAACTTAATTTGGAGAGTGCAATGAAATCAAATAGCAAAAGAACTCAACGTGATTATTCACTCGCTTTTAAACTGGCAGTTGTAGACCAAGTTGAAAAAGGCGAATTCACATATAAACAAGCGCAAGATCACTACGGAATCCAAGGGTGTTCAACTGTTTTAGTTTGGCTTCGTAAGTATGGTCGTTTAGATTGGATGAATGGAACACCGAAGTTTCTAAAGAGAGCCCACGCCGTGGATAAACCTAAAGCAGAACTCACCCCCGAACAGCGAATTAAAGCGTTGGAGAAAGAGCTTGCTGATACGAAAATGAAAGCTGATTTCTTTGAAGCGGTCGTGAATGTCCTTGAAAGTGACTACGGAGTTAGCGTTGTAAAAAAGCGCAAAAGAAAGTCATCCAGGAAAAAGTGATAGACGGGGTTTCCGTTTCTAAAGCTTGTCGTTACCTGAACATATCTCGTCAAGCCTACTACCAACACTGTGCTCGCTCCCTTAAGCGCGAAGCGCATGAGGATAGAGTTATTCAATTCGTCCGACAGGAGCGAATGACTCAGCCTCGTATCGGAGCTCGGAAACTTAAGTATCTGCTTGCGAAGGTGAAGATAAATATTGGCAGAGACCACCTCTTTAATTTACTGAGAGAAAAACGACTACTGGTGCCGACAAAGCGCGCCTATCACAAAACAACGAACAGTCATCATCGGTTCCGTTGTCATCCCAACCTCATCAAATCGGGTTTTAAAGCAGACAAGCCTAATCAGCTATGGGTAGCGGACATTACATACTTACCGACGCGAAGTGGAGAGAGTTACCTAAGTCTCATTACTGATGCTTATTCACGGAAGATTGTGGGCTATCAGGTTGACGATAATATGAGAACTGAATCAGTGAAGAAGGCGTTCACACTAGCACTTAAACAAAAAACAACAAATGAAAAGCTCGTACATCATTCTGATAGAGGCATACAGTATTGCTCTGAGGAGTATCAAAAACTCCACGACAAGTATGACGTCCAATGCTCCATGACAGATGGTTACGACTGCTATCAAAATGCTCTTGCAGAGCGGATAAATGGTATTCTGAAAAACGAATACTTGCTTACAAAACCTCGTAATTTAGAGGAGGCGAGAAAGATGGTTGTCGAATCCGTAG
>NZ_JAAAWN010000085.1 GCF_010500865.1 Alteromonas profundi | reverse complement strand
CGAAGCCTTTTAGGCGTTGTATGGTTAAGCCTCTCGGGCAATTAGTACAGGTTAGCTTAACGCCTTACAACGCTTCCACACCCTGCCTATCAACGTCATCGTCTATAACAACCCTTCCGGACTTTAAAAGTCAGGGATGACTCATCTCTGGGCCGGCTTCCCGCTTAGATGCTTTCAGCGGTTATCCGTTCCGAACGTAGCTACCGGGCAATGCCATTGGCATGACAACCCGAACACCAGCGGTTCGTCCACTCCGGTCCTCTCGTACTAGGAGCAGCTCCCATCAATCATCCAACGCCCACACCAGATAGGGACCGAACTGTCTCACGACGTTCTAAACCCAGCTCGCGTACCACTTTAAATGGCGAACAGCCATACCCTTGGGACCGACTTCAGCCCCAGGATGTGATGAGCCGACATCGAGGTGCCAAACACCGCCGTCGATATGAACTCTTGGGCGGTATCAGCCTGTTATCCCCGGAGTACCTTTTATCCGTTGAGCGATGGCCCTTCCATACAGAACCACCGGATCACTATGACCTACTTTCGTACCTGCTCGACGTGTCTGTCTCGCAGTTAAGCTAGCTTATGCCATTGCACTAACCTCACGATGTCCGACCGTGATTAGCTAACCTTCGTGCTCCTCCGTTACTATTTGGGAGGAGACCGCCCCAGTCAAACTACCCACCAGACACTGTCCACATTCCCGATAAGGGAACTATGTTAGAACATCAAACATACAAGGGTGGTATTTCAAGGACGGCTCCACATCATCTAGCGACAATGCTTCAAAGCCTCCCACCTATCCTACACATGTAGGTTCAATGTTCAGTGCCAAGCTGTAGTAAAGGTTCACGGGGTCTTTCCGTCTAGGTGCGGGTACACAGCATCTTCACTGCGATTTCAATTTCACTGAGTCTCGGGTGGAGACAGCGTGGCCATGGTTACACCATTCGTGCAGGTCGGAACTTACCCGACAAGGAATTTCGCTACCTTAGGACCGTTATAGTTACGGCCGCCGTTTACCGGGGCTTCGATCAAGAGCTTCGTCCGAAAACTAACCCCATCAATTAACCTTCCGGCACCGGGCAGGTGTCACACCCTATACGTCCTCTTACGAGTTTGCAGAGTGCTGTGTTTTTAATAAACAGTCCCAGCCACCTGGTCACTGCGGCCTCCATGTGCTTAC
>NZ_JAAAWN010000084.1 GCF_010500865.1 Alteromonas profundi | reverse complement strand
TACTTTCCTTTGTACGCCTAACAAAACGCTGTTGGCACTCCCTCCGGTCGCTGGGACGCTAACACGTGGGCTGGCTCGCTTCGCTCGGATTTTAGCCCACGTGCTAGCGCCCCAAAGCTTAGCGTTAGTAGCCATATGAAAATGGAGACAGCAGTGGAAATAGATGAAGATAAAATCGATGAAGCGGCACTTGCTCTGTTTTACCTTACTCTGCACGACAAGTTTGGTAGGGCTTGGAAGCAAATAGATTGGAGTATCACCGACCGGCTTTATGAAAAAGGTTATATTCACGACCCTGTTGGCAAATCAAAGTCTGTTGTTTTAACTGAAGAAGGGCTCGCCAAATCAGAAGAGCTATTCAAAAAGTTATTCGTCAAAAGTGAGTGAGTATTATGCGCATAGCTCAGCTGTTACTCTAGGATGTATCAGCGTGGCAACTAACAAGCCAATTAACGCACTCACTTCGTTCGCTGGGACGCATACACGCGGGGCGGCTGCGCCATTATGCCCCACATGTCTGCGCCCGTTATTGGAAAGTTATACGCTATGAGCATCAAGGATAGAAATGCAGCTTAAAAAACCTAAGTATCTTCTCATTACTCAAAAGTTAGGGCTTAAGTTACCACTAGTTTGGTGTGGTTCAGCGTTCTTAATCGGCGTGTTTACTCAAGAAATAGCAGCTGCAATCTTCATTTCATTTTCATCTTTTTTCTTAACTTGGCTTACTTGCAAACTTTCAGGCTTTTTCTTCAGCTTCCAAGAACACAGCGGCATTCTAAAAAACCATATTTACGACAACGTTATAAAAGCAATTTGGTTTACAACTCTGTTTTGCCTCGTAGTGAATTTCTTTAAATCTCTACTCATTAAAACAGGAAGTGAAGCATTCTTGGGCTGTGTATTTTCAATCGTTTATTATGCCTTTATGCTTTCTGCATCAAACCGCTGGGGTATGCACTTCGTTGAAAAACGCGTACAACAAAAAAATTAAGTCACTCACTTCGTTCGCTGGGACGCATACACGCGGGGCGGCTTCGCCATTATGCCCCACATGTCTGCGCCCCTTATTTAAAAGTTAGAAGGCGTCAGCCTAAACTACGTTTGGCTTTATAAAAATATCAGTTCAACTACCCTCACCTGTTGTTTCAATCATCGCCAAAGCATTGGTAGTTTTAATGTCACCACGCTTACTTAAAAG
>NZ_JAAAWN010000083.1 GCF_010500865.1 Alteromonas profundi | reverse complement strand
TGTTATACCTTATAGAGACTCTGTAGATGGATAGAGAAGGATTCACTTTTGACTTAGTTACTCAACGTTTTTTGAAGAACCGGTGGGATACTGAGCTCGGAAAAAGGGTGCTGGAGGAGGTCATACAAGGCTTAAAAAATGGAGTAGAAGTTAGAGCTATTCTGGATGGTTACGTTCTTGAGCACTCAGAGAATCAAGATCCCTATGGTCATCCTTATTACCCAAAAGACGCAATGGACGAAAACAGTTTTTGGGTGTTGACCCATGATGATTTGAGGGGGATTCATGTATATCACGAGACTTTCCCTAATAATTCTAGCTTTTCTGTAAAGTCTCTAAATTATGCTCGTTTTTTTGGTTGTAATTTCTCTGGTACAAACATGGAGCGGACAGAACTTTCCATGGCAACATTTGAAAAGTGCAACTTAGAAGCGGTTTGCTTTGCTGGTGGTGGAGGCTTCGGAACGCGATTCATTGACTCGAACCTTAGAAATGTATGCTATTGGAGTTCTGGATTAATTGACGGTGATATATCTGGTTCTGATCTGAGAGGAATCTATCTTGAAGGCGCAAAGTTAGAAAATATCACAGTGAACTATTCAACGAAGTTAGACCTAGCTCTAAATCTCAATTGGAAGACTCGCAGTATGCCTGTGGACCAAATAGCTGATCACCTAAAAGCGTACCGTGTTGCTTATGAAAGGGCAGAGATTTGGCACAATGTGGACCAGTACTTAAATCTAGAAAGAGCAGCGAATAGAAAGTACATACTTTACCCGCAACTCAAAGAAAAGTTCTCAGCAAGGGGATTCTATCGTTGGGTTTCTGATTTGATGTGGGGCTACGGCACTGGTTACGGGACAAAGCCATCTCGGCTGATATTGTCTGGTTTCGTAGTGTCTATCTTATTTTCTATATTTTTCTATATTGCTGGTAACCCAGGTGAAAACCAAGAGTTTGTATCTTCGCTGTATTTCTCTTTTACTACGTTTGCAACTTTAGGGTACGGTGACCTTTCCTACGCTGCGGACCGATGGATTATGAGATTAATAAGCACATCAGAGGCGTGGGCAGGCGCAGTACTAATAGCTGCTTATGTTGGTGTGCTCGGACGAAAAGTAATTAGGCATTAGCGAGAGGGTATAACAAGCACATGCACAGGAAATCAAAAGCGCTGCTTCGCTCTGCTTTTGCCTCCTGTGATGTGAACGTT
>NZ_JAAAWN010000082.1 GCF_010500865.1 Alteromonas profundi | reverse complement strand
CTGTAGTGGTCAACTAATTTTGGCCACAGTTTTAGAATCTTGGTATATAACCTCAGATTCATTTGGTGCTAAACCAGCATTATAATGATGTGGCCTAACGTTGTTGTAATACCCGTTGATATAATCACTCACACTATATTTAGCATCTTTAAAGTTTTCGTATCCAACCTTTGGCATCCACTCCGTTTTAAAGCTTCTAAAAAATCGCTCCATTGGCGCATTATCCCAACAATTCCCGCGCCTGCTCATACTTTGTGTGATTTTATAGCGCCATAAACGTTGGCGGTACTTCAAGCTTGTATAGTGGCTTCCTTGGTCTGAGTGAAACATCAATCCACTTGGTTTGCCTCTGCTTTCATAAGCGAGTTCAAGCGCTTTTAGCGTTAAGTTAGTATCTGGCGACAGCGACATTGCCCAACCAACGACTTTACGTGCAAATAAATCAACAACGACCGCTAAATAGGCCCAGCGATTGCCTGTCCAAATATACGTCACATCACCGCACCAAACCGTATTCGGCTTAACAACATCAAACTGCCTATCTAACAAATTTGGGATTTCAAGATGCTCATTACCACCCCGTTTATATTGATGTTGTGGTACTTGGCAGCTCTCTAGTTTTAGTTTAACCATCAGCTTAGCGGCGCGATAACGGCTTAATTCAAAATCGTTATTCGTTGCGATTGCCGCGATTGTCCGTGCCCCAGCTGAACCGCCGCTCATTGCATGTATGGCTTTAACTTCCGCTTCTAGCCTTATTTGCTCTGGTGTAGGCGTTGTATCCCGTATGGCCCAATATTTATAGCTGCTGCGATGCACATTGAATACGCTACACAACACGCTAATTGGGTAACGCTCTCGTTGATTTAACTTCTCAATTAATGAGAATTGTTCAGGGAGTCGGACATCAAGAGAGCGGTAGCCTTTTTTAATATATCCTTTTCTAATTCAATGCGTTGAATTTGCTTTTTAAGCTCACGAATTTCAATTTGTTCGGGTGTCATTGGTGACGCTGTGGGTGTCTGGCCATTCCGTTCTTGCTTTAATTGAGTGACCCATTTACTTACAGTTGATTTACCAACACCCATCGCCTTAGCTGCATCTTCTTGTGTGTAGCCTTGGTCAACTACAAGCTGAGCTGTTTCTAATTTGATTGCAGCAGAATACGTTGCACGTTTTAATTTCGTCATTTTTTCACCCAAATTTGTATGCTTATTAGCATAACATTTCTTTCTTAATGGGTGGCCAAATTAACTATGCCACTACAAT
>NZ_JAAAWN010000081.1 GCF_010500865.1 Alteromonas profundi | reverse complement strand
GTGACTGCGTACCTTTTGTATAATGGGTCAGCGACTTATATTTAGTAGCAAGGTTAAGCGAATAGCGGAGCCGTAGCGAAAGCGAGTGTTAACTGCGCGTTTAGTTGCTAGGTATAGACCCGAAACCCGGTGATCTAGCCATGAGCAGGTTGAAGGTTGAGTAACATCAACTGGAGGACCGAACCCACTGACGTTGAAAAGTCAGGGGATGACTTGTGGCTGGGGGTGAAAGGCCAATCAAACCGGGAGATAGCTGGTTCTCCCCGAAATCTATTTAGGTAGAGCCTCGGACGAATTCCATTGGGGGTAGAGCACTGTTAAGGCTAGGGGGTCATCCCGACTTACCAACCCTTTGCAAACTCCGAATACCAATGAGAACTATCCGGGAGACACACGGCGGGTGCTAACGTCCGTCGTGGAGAGGGAAACAACCCAGACCGCCAGCTAAGGTCCCAAAATATTGCTAAGTGGGAAACGATGTGGGAAGGCATAGACAGCTAGGAGGTTGGCTTAGAAGCAGCCATCCTTTAAAGAAAGCGTAATAGCTCACTAGTCGAGTCGGCCTGCGCGGAAGATGTAACGGGGCTAAGCAATATACCGAAGCTGCGGCAGCACAGTTTACTGTGCTGGGTAGGGGAGCGTTGTGTAAGTGGATGAAGGTGAGTTGTAAAGCTTGCTGGACATATCACAAGTGCGAATGCTGACATGAGTAACGATAATGGGAGTGAAAAACTCCCACGCCGGAAGACCAAGGTTTCCTGTCCCATGCTAATCAGGGCAGGGTAAGTCGGCCCCTAAGGCGAGGCAGAAATGCGTAGTCGATGGGAAACGGATTAATATTTCCGTACTTATATAATCAGTGATGGAGGGACGGAGAAGGCTAGGCAAGCTTGGCGTTGGTTGTCCAAGTGAAAGTGCGTAGACCGAGAACTTAGGTAAATCCGGGTTCTTAAAGTCGAGACACGAGACGAGCCACCAAGGTGGTGAAGTTGTTGATGCCCTGCTTCCAGGAAAAGCTTCTAAACTTATGATTATATGAACCGTACCCCAAACCGACACAGGTGGTCAGGTAGAGAATACTAAGGCGCTTGAGAGAACTCGGGTGAAGGAACTCGGCAAAATTGTACCGTAACTTCGGGAGAAGGTACGCCTCTGTGTGTGAAGACTTCGCGTCGTAAGCACATGGAGGCCGCAGTGACCAGGTGGCTGGGACTGTTTATTAAAAACACAGCACTCTGCAAACTCGTAAGAGGACGTATAGGGTGTGACACCTGCCCGGTGCCGGAAGGTTAATTGATGGG
>NZ_JAAAWN010000080.1 GCF_010500865.1 Alteromonas profundi | reverse complement strand
CCAGCGATGGAGGCGGCTCGCCTTCTTCCATAACTTAAGTTGGATGCTGCGCAAGCGGCGCCTTAGCCAGCTCGCTATTTGCTTAAATGCCCTGCTCGCATTGGCTATCTTGAAGTAGTGACTAAACCCTCTTAACAGTGGGTTTAAGGTATTGATGACTGATTGCAGCGGTATTCCGCTATTGCGTTTCGTCATCTGCTTTAGCTTCGCCTTAAACGCGGTGAGTTTCTTAGGTTGTATGCGGGTATGTTTCGTCCCGATTTCAACGCCGAGGAACTTCACACCATCATCACTGTGTGTGATGTGTGTTTTCTCCGTATTTACGCTTAGCTTTAGTTTTCCTTCTAAGATTTGCGTGGCTTGCGCTTTGGCATTCTCTGCCGCTGCACGACTGCAACACAAGATAAGGATGTCATCAGCATAGCGCACTATTCGGTGGCCCCGCTGTTTCATTTCCTCATCAAACGCATCCAGATAGATGTTCGCTATGAGCGGGCTTATCACCCCGCCTTGCGGACTGCCTGTTTCTGTTTGCTGCCAATGGCCATCTACCATCACCCCACTTTGTAAGAACTGAGCAATGAGGCTCAGCACACTGCCGTCACAGACCCGTCTTTTGATACTCTTAATGATAAGCGTATGGTCCAGCTTATCGAAGCACTTCGACAAGTCCATATCCACCACGTGTCGTCGTCCGTATCGTCGGATGAACATCGTGGCTTTATTGATGGCATCGTGACAGCTCCGCTTGGGTCTATAACCAAAGCTTGATGGATGGAACTGTTCTTCGAAGATGGGCGTAAGGAGGTCATTTAAGCATTGTTGAACGACCCTATCCCTTACCGTTGGGATCCCCAATAAACGCTCGCCGCCTCCATCTTTCGGGATAACTACCCGCCTTACCGGTTGCGGTTGATAGCGTTTGGTTTTGAGTTCGAGAAGAAGCTGCGTGAGTTCATTATCCAGATTTGAGGCAAACGCACTCAGGCTCTGCCCATCTATTCCGGCCGCGCCTTTCGCTTTGAATACCTTTTTAAATCCCTTGAACAGTCTTGCTTTATTAAGCAAGTGACCGTACAAACTGTAATACACCCGCACGCTTCTCCCCGAAGATGGTGTGCTGTGTGGGGGCCGATGACTTCTCTTCGTGTTGGTCTATTTCACATGGTGGTTGAGCGTGCTAGCCAAATGGCAATCTACTCAACGTTTCCCACATTACTCCCATGTACCGTTTCGTAGCCAGTCTATCGCTTCCGCGACAAACCAAGTACAAAGACGTCGATAGCTAGTCGATTCGTGTACCAC
>NZ_JAAAWN010000008.1 GCF_010500865.1 Alteromonas profundi | reverse complement strand
CCCATTGGCGACGATGCTCAAAGCTTTTACCGTTTTCCTCACCACATAAAAACGCGCGGCGTACACAGCGCGAAACGCAGTGATAATACGGTGTATCCAATAAACTAATTTGCGACTTTCTGGCTTTCGGCATGGGGCGTTCAAACGTTAATTTACTCCTTTAACAGTGTGAATAGCTAACAAGGTTAAAGAAAGTGTACTGAAGTACAGTTTTGCTGCCGTGTTTGATGCCTGTCTTAATAATCTTCCGTCTTAATAATCTTCCCTCATGCTATGTATGTCTTGATAATCTTTCTCTTCCTTTCAATTAATGTTTAGTTCTTGCACGCTGCCGCCGTAAACAGGACATCGGTCGAACTGTTTAGTGCTGTTTCTGCAGAATCCTGAATAACCCCAAGAATAAACCCTGTTGCTACTACTTGCATGGCAATGTCGTTAGGAATATTGAAAAGGCTGCAAGCAAGAGGAATAAGAAGTAACGAGCCACCCGCAACACCAGAGCTTCCGCATGCCGATATAGCAGCTACAAGGCTGAGCAGCACCGCAGTAACGAAGTCGATAGGAATATTTAGGGTATTCACTGCAGCTAGAGTAAGCACAGTGATAGTAATTGCCGCTCCTCCCATGTTGATAGTTGCGCCTAATGGGATGGATACCGAGTAAGTGTCTTCATTCAGTTTCAACCGTTCGCACAGTGCCATATTAACAGGAATATTGGCCGCAGAACTACGCGTAAAGAATGCGGTGATCCCACTTTCTTTTAAACAAGTGAAAACCAGTGGGTAGGGGTTTCTCCGCGTCGCAATAAACACAAGTAACGGGTTGGTAACTAATGCGATAAAGAGCATCGCACTGATGAGAACAAGTAACAAATGAGAGTAATCTAAAAGCGCCTCAATACCGGTGCTAGCGATTGTGTTTGCCACTAATCCGAAAATACCAAAAGGCGCTAATCGAATTACAACATTTACGACTGATGTGACGCTATCTGCTAGATTCTGTAACACATTTTTGGTGGTTTCAGATCCCTTGCTTAGGCCAAAACCTAAGGCTGCTGCCCAGGTTAAAATGCCAATATAGTTTCCTTGCACCAATGCATTTACTGGGTTGTCGACCATGTTAAAAACCAAGGCTTGTAGCACTTCACTAACGCCTTCTGGCGCCACTTGATCAACATTTGACGTCAGTAAATTCAGCGTACTAGGGAACGCAAAACTAAATATAACGGCAGTCACCGAGGCTATAAGTGTGCCAGCCATATACAGAAAAAGTACGGGTTTAATAAAAGTTTTCTGTGTCTTCTTATGGTTGGCAATAGAGGCCATCACCAAAACAAACACCAACAGCGGTGCTATGGCCTTTAAGGCTTTCACGAACAGAGTTCCGAGGAGGCTTGCTTTGGAGGCGAGTTCAGGAGATACGAAAGCCAAACACGTACCCAGCAGTATGCCTACGACAATTTGCAATACAATATTGCCGTTCATATACATGTGCAACAAGCTTGGTTTATTAGATAAAGACATACGAAGTACTTCCGCTATAAAATTTTAGCGCTGCACCTTAATGCAAATTGGCAGAAATTTGAACTCGTTTTACTTCAATACCCTGTAAAATGCGGTAAAGGATGGCAATAAGTTCATATGCCTGTCTTATTTAGTTACTGTTATTTAGTTACTGCCGTACTATGCCTGTCTTAGTTAGTTACTATGCCTGTCTTGTTTAGTTAGTCTTGGTTAGTTAAGGAACTATACCTACCAGTTACTTTGCTTCAACAAAGCGTGCTTCTAAATAGTCAATAATCGCTTTAGAGTCGTAGAGCCACTCAACGCTACCTTTATTTTCAATTCGAAGACATGGCGTTTGAATTTTTCCGCCGCCTTGTAACAGCTCTTCCCTGTACCGCGCCCCCTCTGACACGTTTCGTTTTTGTATAGGCACATTGTATTTGTACATTGCACGGCGAGTTTTAATGCAGAAAGGGCAACCAAAGAACTGGTACAAAGCCAAATTCTGGCTTTCTTCTACCACTTGCTCTTGTTTTTCCGGCGAACGTTTTAGTTTAGTGCCACGGGTAATAACATCTACAAATGCAATAATGGCCCCGAGAAGGTTACGAATAAGGGTTATAAAAAATTTCATTTTACGGCTCTACTAACGAATGATGAAATAAAAACGCGATTGTACTACTTGGTGGCATGCTTTAATAACTAAGATCATGAAATTTATTCAAGTACCCTACGTGCCAACCCTCTCACTCTAAAGGCGCTTAATTTTGGTATGTCGATGAGTTGAGTTTGAAACATGCAATTGGTGCACGACTTAGGCTTTTACAAATTTTGTGCTAGACACAAAAAAGCCCCGTTCTTCGCGAAGAAACGGGGCTTTTTGATAATTTGGCGGAGAGAGAGGGATTCGAACCCTCGTTAGGTTTAACCCTAAACACACTTTCCAGGCGTGCGCCTTCAGCCACTCAGCCACCTCTCCAAATTGTCCTACCTTGCTTATGCAAAATAGCTAAATCGTTGCTGCAAAACTTTCAGCGCGCGTATAGTAGGTAAAGCAAGCTGGTTTATCAAGAACTAGTGTAAAAAAACAGAACAACTGCTGATAAATTAAGCTTAAACCGCTTATAGGCCTTGTTTTGCCTTCAACTCGGCAGAAAAGTTAAGCATACGGTCCAGAGGGATCAATGCGTCTTTGCGTAAGCCGTCATCTACAAATATTTCATGCGTACTTGCGTTCTCTTGTAATGACGCCTTAATCGCTTCTAAGCCGTTCATTGCCATCCATGGGCAGTGAGCACAGCTTTTGCACGTAGCGCCGTTACCGCCCGTTGGAGCTTCTATAAATGTCTTATTGGGGGTCAACTGTTGCATCTTATAAAAAATGCCTTTGTCAGTTGCAACAATAAAGGTGTCATTGTCCATTTTCTGCGATGCCGCTATAAGCTGGCTGGTGGAACCTACAGCATCAGCCATGTCAACTACGCTAGCTGGAGACTCAGGATGTACTAAAATAGCAGCATCAGGGTAAAGTGCTTTCATATCGGCCAATTTTTGCGCCGAAAATTCATCGTGCACAATACACTCACCTTGCCACATAAGCATGTCGGCACCGGTTTGCTTAGCTATGTAAGCACCTAAGTGACGGTCAGGCCCCCATATAATAGGTTTGCCCTGGCTGTCTAAGTGCTCAACAATTTCTAGTGCGATGCTTGAGGTAACCACCCAATCGGCACGCGCTTTAACAGCAGCCGACGTATTAGCATATACAACTACTGTGTGATCAGGGTGTTGGTCGCAAAACGCACTGAACTCTTCAACAGGGCAGCCAATATCTAGCGAGCAGGTAGCTTCGAGGGAGGGCATTAATACTGTTTTTTCAGGGCTAAGAATTTTCGCTGTTTCACCCATAAAGCGTACACCTGCAACAATTAATGTTTGCTGCTGTGCATCACGGCCAAAACGCGCCATTTCCAACGAGTCTGCTACACAGCCCCCGGTTTCTTCCGCCAATGCCTGTATCTCAGGATCGGTGTAGTAATGCGCCACGAGTACGGCATCGCGGGCCTTAAGCAACGCTTTAATCTCAGATTTCAACTCTGCCTTTTTGGCGTCTGATAATGGCTGTGGTTTGGCTGGGAAAGGATACTCGACCTGTTCCGCACGAAAAGCTACTGACATTGACCTACATCTCTGTTGCGACAAGGGCGTGGATTATACCCAACTGTCATAAAAATTACACATTTCTTAGATATGTATCATTGTGTTTTTTTCAACCTTTGTGCGGCAGAAACTAACCATAATCCTAAATACGAAGTGATGGGAGGATGAGCGTGTTAATTGTGGGCATAAATACTCACACTGTAATCTACGGAAAATGGTAAGCAATAAGAGAAGTTTGGCTCTTCATCATTAACGGGGTTTGACGTACTTGATAGGAAAATCTAGATGCGTGCTTGATGGTGGGTCGTGCTGGATTCGAACCAGCGACCAATTGATTAAAAGTCAACTGCTCTACCAACTGAGCTAACGACCCATCAAGTAACACATAACGGTATGTTCGATAAGAGACGAACACCAAGCGATTTGCTTGTTGTTCAAATGATGGTGGGTCGTGCTGGATTCGAACCAGCGACCAATTGATTAAAAGTCAACTGCTCTACCAACTGAGCTAACGACCCGTCATTTGATGGAAGGAGAAGAAGTGGTGGGTCGTGCTGGATTCGAACCAGCGACCAATTGATTAAAAGTCAACTGCTCTACCAACTGAGCTAACGACCCTTCTTTCCTACCGTTGCCTGTGTCTTGGCAACGGCGGCATATAATACTCAGATTTTTTTCTGACGCAACCCAAAAGCCTCTTTTATTTTCATTTTTCTGTCAAAAACCTTTTAAGCGTTCAAAATGAACACAAATCGTTCATTTATTCCCCCACATTTACTGCACTTAAGGGTATTTAGGCTCTTGATACGGCACCTATAATATTTGCGAGCGTAGTAAAAAAGTGGCGGAAATTATCGTTAAAATATATAAAAAACTTTTGGAAGTTGCCCTAAACACACTGTGCATACAAAAAAACCTCTCGATGAGAGGTTTTTTTTAAAGGCTATTTAATCTCGATTCAGCTAAGCGCTTAGCCGACGAATCAGGATATTCACTTATCACTTGTTGAAATAACTGTTTTGCCCGGCTTACATCACCGGTACGCTCAGCAATAACGCCAAGTTTCAGTAAGGCATCGGGACGTTTGCTAGAGTTAGTGAAACGACTTACTACCGTATTAAACTGATCGCTGGCCTCTTCCCATTGTTGCTTATTGAACAGCAATTGACCCAGCCAGTAGTGGGAATTAGGGGCGTACTCGCTATTCGGAAAACGCGCGATAAATGACTGAAAAGCGGGAATTGCCTTATCGTACTCTCGCGACTTTAATATTAGGTTAACCGCATTGTTGTATGCGGCTTCCTCACCTTCCTGTGGCGCTTGGGTAGGTTGGTTCGTCGTCGAGGATATGGTTGGGCTTGGCGACGTGGTTAACGTCCCATTTTGCTTCAGTGCTTCCACCCGTTTATCTATTTCGAGATATAACTCTCTTTGGCGTTCTAATACTTTCTGCAACTCGTTGGTATTAACCTCAACGGCACCTCGAAGGGTATCCACTTCTTGCTGCATATTATCGAGTTGCGTTTGCAGGCGATGTTGCATTTCTGTACGGCTTTTGACTATTCTTTCAAGCACCGCAATACGCTGCTCTAAATCGGTAGAACCGTTGGCATCATACACAGGCGCCTGAGCATAACCCTGACCCGAGAACGCAAGGGCGACGCTTACCGCGACGCCCATTTTTAAAGATTTAACCAGGGTATAAGCCATTATCGGTATACAACCACTCCGCGACGGTTTTGAGCGAACGCGTATTCAGTTGAGCCCATCACCGCAGGTTTTTCTTCGCCATATGAAACCACTGAAATTTGGCTGCTGCTTACGCCAGCATTCATTAGGTATGTTTCAACCGACTGTGCACGACGCTCACCTAAAGCAATGTTGTACTCAGGTGTACCACGGCTGTCAGTGTGGCCTTCAATTGTTACTTTTTGGTCAGGGTTGTTAACCAAGAATGCTGCGTGCTTGTCTAAAAGGCGCTGAAATTCTGGCTTAATGCCTGAGCGGTCAAAGTCGAAATATACGGTTTGTTCATTTTTCAATGCTTCAATTTCTTGCTGAACCATTTCTTCTTGACGCTTCATTCGTTGGGCGGCTTCAGCTTTTACACGTTGTGCTTCGGCTTCACGCGCATCGGCTTCTGCCGCAGCTTGTTCTTGCGCTAGACGGTTACGTTCAGCAGCCAACTCTTCTTCACTAGGACCTGATGAACAGGCCATCATTGTCACCACAGGCAAAGCGATAATGAAGCTTTTCATTATTTTATTCATTTGCATTCTACTAATCCTTAAATGTTATTGTTTACTGTATCAGTGTTTAGAACAAAAATGGTGACCAACTTGGCGCTTTCACTTGTCCATTGGCTGCTGGTAACCTAGCTTTAAAACGCCCATCAAGAGACACCAGTGATAACACTTGGGTTCCCTCATGCAGGGTGCTGTAAATAATCATGCTTCCATTTGGCGCAATACTGGGAGACTCATCTAAATACGTTCTCGTCAGTACTTGCGGCGAACCGCCATCAAGTGGCTGCTTAGCAATATGATAATTACCATTTGTTTGGTTCACTACAACCATATGCTTACCGTCAGGGGAAACTGTTCCGCCGAGGTTTTGTTCACCGACGAAGGTAACCCTTCTCACCTTCATAGATGTTAAATTTACGCTATAAATCTGGGGTTTACCACCCCGTTCCGAGCTAAAAATTAAACCACTACCGTCTGGCAACCACGCAGGCTCGGTATCAATTGCACGATTACGGGTAATTCTACGTAAGTTTTTGGTAGCGAGATCCATCACGTAAATCTCGGGATTACCGTCTTTAGATAGCACCATAGCAAGTTGTTTGCCATCTGGCGAGAACGCCGGGCTACTGTTAATACCGCTAAAATTAGTGATACGTGTTCGCTCACTGGTATATATATCTTGTATAAATATTTGCGGTCGACGATTCTCAAAACTCACATACGCTAGTTTTTCGCCATCGGGTGACCACACTGGCGACATCAATGGCTCAGGAGAAGACAGCAAGCGCGTTTCATTCTCGCCATCATAGTCGGCAATCACAAGCTCGTAGGGTTTTTCATACGTCTCGCGGTCGCGCACAATCACGTAAGCAATTCGGGTTAAAAATGCCCCACGTACGCCCGTCAACTTTTCATATACAACGTCACTTATGCGGTGCGCATATTGACGAAAATCATTGCCATCTATTACCGCCTGGCGTGCGACAATTACATGGCTGTTACTGTTAACCAATTGGCCATCTTTTAGTACTTGAGACTTACCGCCATCAAGTTGACCTTTTAACACATCGATGAGCTGGTAAGATACCCGATACTTGCCAGCACCATTTTCGCTAATACTTCCAACCAGCACGGTATCTACGCCCATCGACGCCCACGCGGAGTAATCTACATCGTTGGCTGTCTCAGGGAACTGTGGCATCTCACTGGTAGCGACAGGGTTAAACTTACCGCTGCGCATAAGATCTGCCATTACTACTTCTGATAACTCACCTGGAAATGCGCCTTCCCCTTTCCACTTGAAGGGCACCACCCCTATGGGACGAGCATTATCCATCCCCTCAGTAATGACTATTTCTAAGGTAGCGAATACCTTAGCACTGAACACCATTGCGATGGCGGCTATCCATAAACCTCGTATCTTCATTTCACTACAATTCCACTTTTAAGTTGATATCTTTAAGCTGCTCATATACGTCTGCTGCATCAGAAACGGGCAACTTTTCAGCACGTCTTACCGCATTTTCAGCGGCGCGACATAGCGCTTCGTTGCCGCCTAATACCCGAATGCTGGTTACAAACCCGGTGGTGGCCAATTTAATATTTAATCGACACTCTTTGCCGGTAAAACTATCATCTTGATAGAGATTGCGTTTAATTGTCTGTTGGATAAGTGCAGTGTACCTTTCAACTTCTGTAAGCACTTGCTTTCGGCGCCTTGCTTGCTGCGCTGCTTGCTCTTGCGCTAGTTGCTCTTGCATTATCCTTTCCATTTCCGCGCGTTCAGCCGCTTCTTTTTTCTTTCTTTGTGCTTCAGCTTTGGCTTTTGCTTCCCGTTCTTTACGTTGCTGTTCTTTTTGAGCCGCTAAGCGTTCTAACTCTTTTTGACGCTTAAGCTTAGCTTCCTGTTCTGCTTTCTTCTCACGAGCCCGCTTTGCTGCTATGGCTTGCTGGCGCCTTTTTTCGGCGGCCGCTTTCGCTTGCCGCTGCCGTTCAGCCTCTTCTGCTCTCGCTTGCGCTTCTGCCTGTGCTTGCGCGCGCTTTTCACTGGCTAGCTTTTGAGCATCAATGAAGGTCGCTTCTATTACGGGTGCATTCGTAGGTAGGCTAGGCAGCGGATCAGGCGAAAAACTGACGCTAATAAGCAACAGTCCAGCCACAATAACGTGGAGCCCTATCGATTTATAAATGGCGACTGACGACGCTGTCATACTTCAAGAGTCCTATTCTGGCTCTACAGGGTCGGTCATTAACCCCACCGAGGGTACGCCCGCACTTTGTAATAGTACCATCAGCTGAATAACTTCATTGTACGCTACTTGGCCATCACCTTTTACCACAACAGGGGTATTAGGATCTTTCTCAAGCTGAGCTTGTACCACGGCCGCCAGCGATGCTTTATCTATAGGCGAGTCTTGTGAATCGCCGACATTCAAGAAGTAGCGCCCTTTTACATCAACCGAAGCAATAATAGGTGGATTATCTTCTTGCTCAATTGGGTTGGCACTGGCTTTTGGCAAATCCACTTTCACACCTTGCGAAATAAGCGGTGCGGTTACCATGAAAATAATAAGTAATACCAACATTACATCAATGTAGGGCACTACGTTAATTTCCGATACTGGTCTTCTACGTTTTCTTACATACATAACAAGTCCTCGCTCGTCCCTAACATAAGCTTAGGCTTGTGGTTGTTGTGCTTGGCTAGCCATGGCCTGGCGGTGCAATATAGCGGAGAACTCTTCCATAAAGTTGCCATAGTTATTTTCTAATTTCTCAACTTGATGGCTAAAGCGGTTATAGGCAATTACCGCAGGAATAGCGGCGAATAAGCCTATTGCAGTAGCAATAAGTGCCTCTGCAATTCCCGGCGCCACCATGGCCAACGTGGCCTGCTGTACTTCACCCAAAGCGATAAAGGCATTCATGATGCCCCACACTGTACCAAATAATCCGATGTAGGGACTTATAGAGCCTGCTGTCGCCAAAAATGGTAGACGACTTTCCAATTCGTCAATCTGTCGAGACATGGTAACCCGCATAGCGCGATACGTACCATCTACTACCCCGTTGGTGCTGGTATTAGATTTACGTAGTCGTACAAACTCTTTGAACCCGGCACAGAAAATACTGCTCATGCCAGTTAAGTTGTTGCGCGCTGAAAGTTCCTGATAAAGACGATTTAAATCAGCCCCAGACCAAAACTTGTCTTCAAATTGGCGCATTTCAGAACGCGCACCAGACAACGCCTTGCTACGCTGAAAAATAAATGTCCATGAAGCTATAGAAACACCGAGTAGAAGTAACATAACCAACTGAACGATAAAGCTGGCCTGTAAAAAGAGTCCGATAAAAGTAAGATCAGATGACACGCGAAATTTCCCCTAATAATGTACGTGGAATACGTCTGGGCTTCATTGAATCCAGATTGACACAAGCGACATGAACCTCTCCGGTTACTAATGTCAATTCTTGTTTGTTTTTAATAGTTTGTTTAAACGTCATACTAGCGCCCTTCAATTCTACAACCTCAGAATCAATACTCAACAGCTGATTAAACCTTGCGGGCGCATAATTATTCATTTCAACGCGTTTGACGACAAAAGCCACCGATTGTTCCAATAATATATCTTGTTCAAAACCAAGGCTGCGTAACCACTCGGTACGTGCACGTTCCATGAACTTTAAATAATTGGCATAGTACACAATACCGCCAGCATCAGTATCTTCGTAATACACACGTACCTGATGTCGATGCATAACTATTCCTTTCACCTTCAATAAAATTAATCAAAACCCTCTTAGCACTCCAACTAAAAGAGTAAAAATACCATAAGAATTATACGTCAGACCACCCATAAATAAACAGTTTTAATGATTTATTGACGGATTATTAACACCCGATAAACACATTAATTTTTCTAATGCTAAAAAACAATTTTACTCAATTGTAAGAATTCTTAAGCTCCCTATAATACGCTTCATCAGTCGCACAGAGCGTAGTGGTGTTTATCACGGCTAGGCAAGAGTTTTTCTCCTGTTAGACATGAGTTCCCTGGATTTATTTCCTTCAACACTTGTTGTTTTAGCCCGCTCCCTTGAGCGGGCTTTTTTTTGCGTATAAAAAAGTGGGGCGATAGCCCCAAATACTGAGGATTAAACGGAGGGCGAAAAACCAAAATGCAAGTACGCGCGTTGAGACACAATTCGGCCTCGGGGAGTACGTTGTAAAAAGCCTTGCTGAATAAGAAATGGCTCAATTACGTCTTCAATGGTTTCTTTTTCTTCACCTATTGCCGCAGCTAGGTTATCTAGCCCTACCGGCCCACCGTCAAACTTCTCGATTATAGCGCTAAGCAATTTGCGATCCATATAATCAAAACCTTCCTTGTCCACATCTAGCATATCAAGCGCTTTCGCCGCCGTTTCAGCGCCTACGGTGCCATCCGACTTTATTTCTGCGTAATCACGTACACGACGCAGCAGGCGATTAGCGATACGTGGTGTACCTCTTGAGCGACGGGCAACTTCTTTCGCGCCTTCCTCATCCATAGTAAGATTCAAATAACTTGCACTACGGGCAACAATACTGGTTAAGTCGGCTACTGAGTAAAACTCTAGACGCTGTACAATACCAAAACGATCTCTTAAGGGAGACGTTAGTGAGCCCGCCCGCGTGGTCGCGCCAACTAACGTAAAAGGGGGTAAATCTAGCTTAATCGAGCGTGCAGCTGGCCCCTCACCTATCATAATATCCAGCTGATAATCTTCCATGGCTGGGTAAAGAATTTCTTCAACCACTGGGCTTAAACGATGTATCTCATCAATGAATAGCACATCGTTGCGCTCTAAGTTAGTCAGCAATGCGGCCAAATCGCCCGCTTTCTCAAGCACAGGCCCGGAGGTAGTTTTAATACTCACCCCCATTTCATTCGCCACGATGTTTGCTAAGGTCGTTTTACCTAAACCGGGCGGGCCGAAAATGAGAAGGTGGTCTAGCGCATCATCGCGATTGCGGGCCGCTTGAATAAAAATTTCCATTTGCTCACAGACATGGGGTTGCCCTGTGTAGTCGCTAAGCATTTTAGGCCGTATAGCACGGTCGATAATTTCATCTTCGCTACTGGCATCTGGGGTGATCAGTCTATCGGCTTCTATCATATAGGTTCTGCTTTTAAATTAAATCGCGGCTTTAAGCGCTTCTCGAATTAACGATTCGCTTTCCATTCCTTCCTGATACACACTCTCCACAAGCTTACTTGCTTGCGCTGGTTTGTACCCTAGGGCAATAAGCGCGCTTTGCGCATCTTCTCTAGTATCATTAAGTGGCACTACCGTATTAGCGTTGAGTAAGTCGCTACTTGGCGGTGGCATTACAATACTTTGGGTTTTACCAAATTTAGCTAAGCGGTCTTTCAATTCCACCACCAATCGCTCGGCAGTTTTCTTACCTATGCCAGGTAAACTAACCAACGCCGAAACGTCTTCGTTTTGTACACTAGATAAAAATTGTGCCGCCGACATTCCCGATAAAATGGCCAATCCTAATTTAGGCCCAACGCCATTAGCTTTTATAAGTTCGCGGAAGAGGCCGCGCTCCATTTTATCAGCAAAGCCAAACAGTAGCTGAGCATCTTCTCGAACCACAAAGTGTGTAAATACAACTACCTCTTCTCCTATCGAAGGAAGTTGGTAAAAGCTGGTCATTGGCATGTGAATTTCGTAGCCAACACCGGCTACATCTACAAGAATTTCTGGAGGCTGTTTTTCAGCTAACGTACCGCGAATTCGTCCAATCATGAATAGTCTCTTTGTGTGCTTACAAAAGCAAAAAAGTTAGGATTGGTTCTAGAAAATTAACGTAAGCGACCGCGCACTGTTTTGCGCACTTGGCCAGCCATATTAATTAGGCTTTGTTCGGTATGTGCGTGACACAAAGCCACTGCAAGCGCATCGGCAGCATCTGCTTGTGGCGTGCCGGCTAAATTCAGCAGATGCTTTACCATATGTTGAACTTGCGTCTTATCAGCGCTTCCTTTACCCACCACAGCTTGCTTAATTTGGCGAGCACTGTATTCCGCTACCGGAAGCTGCGCTTGCGTAGCGGCCACGATAGCCGCACCACGCGCCTGCCCTAGCTTTAACGCCGAGTCAGGATTTTTCGCCATAAAAACCTGTTCAATCGCAAATTGTGCCGGTTCATACTGGCGAATAATGTCACTTATACCGGTATAAATATTGGCAAGACGGGAAGGCAAATCTGCACTACCAACGCGGATACAACCACTCCCTACATAGACCAATTTACCTTGCTTGCGCGCAATTAAACCGTAGCCTGTGATCCTAGAACCTGGATCTATACCCAGTATAACCATTAAGGCACACTCGGTACAAACAAAGATACCGCTTCTTTATTTGAAGGTGACCACAAACGGGCTAGCGCTTGTTCTTTAGACACCCACTGATATTGCAGGTGCTCAGTGAGAACAAGGGGTAAGGCACTATCTATTTGTAGAGAGAACACATTTTCGGTGTTAAAGACTGTGCCAGGGGGATAGCGATGCAACCAACGGCTGCGAATTTCGTACTTATTTTGTTTACAGTGATCTTTAAGCTTAAACCCGTGCGCTTTAGCATCTATACCTATTTCTTCTGCAACTTCTCGGTATGCGGTTTCAATAGGTAATTCACCTTCCTCAAGGGCACCGGTGACAGACTGCCAAAACGTAGGGTCGTCTTTGCGCTGTAATAACAGCACCCGGTGGTGTTGATCGTACAACACCACCAGCGCTGATTCTGGCTTTTTATAGGCCATAGACTAAGATTGCTTCTTCACCGTTGCAATCGCCAAGTCTTCTAGCTGCTGCGGATTGGCAGGGCTTGGCGCAGAGGTTAGCGGGCACGCTGCGGTGGTTGTTTTTGGGAACGCCATAACATCACGAATAGACGTTGCACCTGTCATAAGCATCACTAAGCGATCTAATCCAAACGCTAAACCTGCATGAGGTGGAGCGCCAAAGCGCAGTGCGTCGAGTAAGAAGCCAAATTTGTTTTTCGCTTCTTCATCATCAATACCTAAGATACTAAATACCGTCGATTGCATCTCTTCATTGTGAATACGTACCGAACCGCCGCCAAGCTCTACCCCGTTTAATACCATATCGTAGGCATCAGACAAGGCGTCTGCAGGGTTAGCTTTAAGCGCTTCTGGCGTCAAATCACGTGGCGCAGTAAACGGATGGTGGATAGCATGTAGTTGACCATCAAACTCTTCAAACATGGGGAAGTCAACAACCCATAATGGTTTCCATTCGCCGTCAAGTAATTCAAAGTCTTCACCAAGTTTAAGGCGAAGAGCGCCCATAGCTTCGGTAACTACTGTGTAGTTATCTGCGCCAAACAGTAAAATATCACCCGCTTGCGCCCCGGTGCGCGCTAAAATGGCGTCGGTAATATCTTCACTTAAGAACTTAAGTATGGGCGACTGTAATCCTTCCTGGCCTGGCGCTAGCTCATTTACTTTTATCCATGCCAAACCTTTCGCACCATAAATGCTAACGAACTTAGTGTATTCATCGATTTGCTTACGCGAGAGTGAGGCCCCCCCTGGTACACGGATAGCCGCCACACGCCCCTTAGGATCTTTGGCTGGGCCACTGAACACCTTAAATTCAACCGTTTCAAGCAGATCGGCAACATCCGTTAATTCTAATGGGTTACGTAAATCTGGCTTGTCACTACCGTAACGCTTCATGGCCTCTGCGTAAGTCATACGCGGAAAATCGCCAAGCTCAACATTTAGCATTTTATTAAATAGGTCGCGTATCATACGCTCAGTAATACCCATTACCCCTTCTGCATCTAAGAAGGTGGTTTCAATATCTATTTGGGTAAACTCCGGTTGGCGATCGGCCCGTAAGTCTTCATCTCTAAAACACTTTACAATTTGATAGTAGCGATCCATGCCCGACATCATCAGCAATTGCTTAAACAATTGAGGCGATTGAGGAAGGGCGAAGAATTCGCCTTTATGTGTACGGCTAGGAACTAAATAGTCGCGCGCGCCTTCTGGCGTGGCCTTGGTTAGAATAGGGGTTTCGATATCAAGGAAGCCCTCTTCTTCTAAGAAGCGACGCACGGCACCGGTAACTTTAGCGCGAAACTGAAGACGTTGACTCATCACTGGGCGCCGAAGATCAAGGTAACGATAGCGTAAACGTTGTTCTTCTGAGTTCTCTTGGTTCCAGTCAAGAGGAAGTACATCTGCCTTGTTAATCACCTCAAGGCCTGTACCCAATATTTCAACTTCACCGGTACGCATATCTTTGTTAATTTGCCCTTCGGGACGCGGACGTACTTTACCCGTTAACTTAACGCAGAATTCGCTGCGCAATGTGTTTGCTACCGACAATACTTCGGGTAAATCGGGGTCGAATACAACCTGTACAATACCTTCACGATCGCGAAGGTCGATAAAAATGACGCCGCCTAAATCACGACGTTTGTTAACCCAGCCACATAGCGTGACTTCTTGTCCAATGTAAGTTGAATCGATATTCCCACAGTAATCTGTGCGCATGGTCCTTGACCCCTGATATTTTTTCTTGCTTCACATGATACTGGCTAGCCCTTGTCCCATGCAATAAATGCACTACAATGGCGGCCAAATTAGCGCGGCGCAGTCATCATGTTCGATGTATTAGTTTAAAGGCCGCATAGTATAAACAAATGCGCCGTAAAGCCCAATGACAAATATACATAATCCCTCTTCTAATGCAGGTAATTCCTTCTCCTGCTTACCCCCGGTATATATTGGTTTGCCTATGTGGCAGCACACGCAGTGGTTACGCACATGGTTTGCTGGCTTGCCCAAAGAGCCTAGCCAACTTAGCCACTACGCAAAAGAATGCAATACAGTGGAAGGTAACACCACATTTTACTCGTTGCCTCATCCCGACGCGGTAACACGATGGGCCGATTCGGTCGGGCCTGATTTTTCATTCACGTTTAAATTTAACCAGCAGATAACGCATGTACATCAGTTGCAGCATTGTGATGAAGAGGTGCAGACACAATTAGCGTTGCTGGCCCCCTTGCAGCACAAACTAGGGATGATGTTGGTACAACTGCCAGCCAGTTTTGGTCCTGAAAAACTCACTATTCTTCGCCACTTTCTTAACACACTACCGCAGCACATTTGTGTTGCTGTGGAAGTACGACATCCATTATTTTTCGCCAAAGGTGAGGCAGAAAAGGCGTTTAATCAACTGCTGATAAAACAGCGCGCCAATCGGGTAATTATGGATACCCGGGCACTGTTTTCAGGGCCTGAGGACAGTGAGGTATTAAAAGACGTGCGAGAGAAAAAACCAAGGGTGCCGGTGAATGTTATTGCTACTGCCAATAAACCTATGGTGCGATTTATTGGCAACGACAATAAAGCCGACAATGAGCGCTGTCTGGCGCCTTGGCCCGAAAAGATTCACCAATGGCGTTTAGCCGGTAAAACGCCCTATTTCTTTTGCCATCGCCCAGATAACAAAGATGCACCTTGGCTGGCTCAGCAATTTATTGATATGTATAACCAAAGGTTTCCCGATACACCTTTGCCTAATTTATCCTTAAAGCAGCAGCCCAGTCAGAGCCCCTTGTTTTAAACAACAGTAGCATACGCCCCACGGCGGTTACCTAACGAAAATCCGCGGCGTCTAACTCGTGTTTTTTCATAAGTTTGTGCATATCAGTTCTGTTTCGCCCTGCTAACTCTGCCGCCCGTGTTACGTTGCCATCGGTCATCTTTAACAGTTTTTGAAGATATTGATTTTCAAATGCATCTCTTGCTTCGGTAAGCGTAGGCCAACTTTGCTTAGTAGCTGATAATGCTTGTTCCACTAAATGAAGAGGGATAACAGGCGTTTGCGTTAATGCGACACATTGCTCCACTACATTCACCAGTTGTCGAACATTGCCAGGCCAAGACGACTTTACCAACTGCTGCATGGCATCATCAGAAAATTGGCTTACGTTTACACCATGGCGCTGCGCACTTTGTTGAAGCAGCGTACGCGATAATAAGGGAATATCTTCACTACGTGCTTTTAATGAGGGCAGCTTTAAATTAACCACGTTTAGACGGTAATACAAATCTTCGCGGAAGGTCCCTGCTTCCATTTCCTTATGTAAATCTTTATGGGTTGCAGAGATAATGCGAACATCAATATCAACGTGCTTGCTGCTGCCTACAGGCCTTATTTGTCTTTCTTGTAACGCGCGCAAAAGCTTAACTTGTAGCGTCATTGGCATATCGCCAATTTCGTCTAAAAACAAAGTACCGCCATCCGCCTCGCGAAATAGGCCCTGGTGAGCCGTTACCGCACCGGTAAACGCGCCTTTAGCGTGACCGAATAACTCCGACTCAAGTAAGTTTTCTGGCAGTGCGCCACAATTGATAGCAATAAATGGCTTATCACTGCGGTTGCTGGCACGATGGATCGCATTAGCAAGAAGCTCTTTCCCCGTGCCGCTAGCACCACTTATTAGTACGCTTACTTCGCGCTGTGCTATACGATAGGCTTGGTCTAACACATTAAGCATATCCGGTGAACGGGTGATAATATCTTTTGCCCAATCGCCAGGTTGCGCAGCCTGAGATTGACTGAGCGCTTTATTCAGCAAAGTACGTAATTCGTCGTGGTCTACAGGCTTAGTTAAAAAGCCAAAAACACCCCGCTGAGTGGCGGCCACCGCATCTGAAATTGTGCCGTGGGCAGTCATTAGAATTACCGGAATATCTTGGCGAATACCCATGACTTCTTCAAATAGGCTAAGGCCA
The DNA here is from genome assembly GCF_010500865.1 of Alteromonas profundi. Taxonomy (GTDB): domain Bacteria; phylum Pseudomonadota; class Gammaproteobacteria; order Enterobacterales; family Alteromonadaceae; genus Alteromonas; species Alteromonas profundi. The sequence goes on along the minus strand of NZ_JAAAWN010000008.1, from coordinate 144,783 downwards.
TCTAGGCCGGGCATACGAAGATCGCTAAGCACCACATCATAATTGTCGTTTTGCAGTTTCTTTAATGCTGCTTGCCCGTCTTCTACCGCGGTCACCTGAAACCCTTCGCCTTCAAGACGAATGGTCAGCAAACGCAATAAGCTTTTATCATCATCAACCAACAATAATTGGGGCTTGTCTGAGTTCGGCTCACTCACTGTTGATTACTCCTGCTTTTATCCATCAGTGTTGCTTCTATTTGCAACAATTCTTCTAGTTTTTGTTGTTGAGCATCAAGCTCTGCCCGCAAGGCTTTTAACGCTTGCACATTACGCGCATTCTCTTTGCTTAGCACGCTCATCGCAGACTCTAACTCCATCTGCTGTTTATTCGGCTTTACGGCTATGGTATTAAATAATAAACGTGCGCTATCACTAAACATAGGGCTTACTTCATCCAGAGCAAGTTGAGCACGTAGTTTATCTTGATAGGGCGTATCTGTGGGCAAGGTTAAAAAGTACTTATTTAGCTTGTCGGCTTCTGTATTACCTAATGCCTCAATTAGCTGTTTACGCTTAACCCAGGGAGTTGCGTCGGCCGTTAGCCAAACATTGCTCCAAAAATGCCAGTCGCAGTTATGCTCAAAAGATTGTGGGGCCTCGTCAAACCAACACAGTTTATCTTTCTCTACCACTTTCGGTTTTGTCGCTTCTTTTATTTCGGCAGGTTTCTCAACTTCCTTTTCGGGCAACATACCACACGCTGACACTAATGACGCTGTCAGCACAAACACAATTATTCTCATTTTTATTTTTCCTGTTGCGGAATCGTCACTCTAAAGCACACATCTGCATAGTCTACATCAACTACACTTACATCGCCGTGCATTAAGCGCGCACAATCGGCAACTATCGACAAGCCTAATCCTGTTCCAATGACATTGTCGTTTCTTGGCTCGGCCCCGCGGGTGAAAGGTTCAAACAAAGTAGGCACAGATTCAGCGGCTATACGCTTGCCTCGATTAGCAACATCTACCACCGCTTGCTTACCTTGTTGGTAAATACGAACATTGATTGGTCTGCCTAATGCACCATGGGCAACGGCGTTGGACACAAGGTTATCGAGAATACGCCGAAACAGCTCTTCATCAGCGCGAATCATGGCAACATCTACCTCCACGATAACCTCTCGCTCTTGCAATGCTAATGCATAATCTTCTAGACAGGCATCTAACAGTTTTTTAGGGTTAGTTTCAACAATTTTTGGTTGCGCTTGTTGCAGCAATAAATTGTAATCCAGCAACTTTTCTACCAGGGTGTTTAGGCGCTGGGTACTGCCACTAAGTAGCGACAGTACTTCTTGCTGAGACGAATTGAGCTCTCCTACAACGTTCTCGGAAAGTAAGCTACAGCCTTCTTTTATACTCGCTAAGGGGGTTTTTAATTCGTGGGCCGCGTGGCGTAAAAGCGCAGTACGTATATGCTCTAGTTGTTGCAATCGGTCATGCAACCAATGTAGGTCTCGCTCTACATCTATTAACTCTCTTGGCGCCCGTCGAGATAACGGCGGCAACTCACCTTTCTGATGGGCCACATTACGGATAATTTGTTTAAGCTTATTAACGGGGTTCACAATGAGTTGGCTGCCCAACAAAATGAGCAACAAAGAAACGCTAACAAGCATTGCCGTTGACCATGCTTGCTTTGCCTGCATGGCATTTAGGTCGTCTTGTTGTAGCTGAACCCGCTCTGCAATCACGTGTTCTACATCGTCGCGTAATTGCGCAACGCTGTGAGAAACGGATGCTAAATACGCATTAAGCAACAGTTGATCCTCAATAGAACGATATTCCGCCAACTGCGTTAGTTGGTCAGATAACTGTTCACAGGTATTAGGAATCGACAGTGCCTGACACAGGTTGTCAGCGGCAACAGCAAACTTTTCCAACGCGTTGTCAGAAAGGGAGGCCACTTTTTCGTTGCGAATAACCACGAACTGGCGAATGCTGCGCTCCAAATCAGTGGCCGCGCCATCTAGGCGCTGCATATCGCCTACCACATCAACCACAAAGCGTGTTTCAAGCGTGGTCATTTTACCCACTTTGGCAAGATCGCTTTGGCTTTGCCACAACAGGGCAATCAAAGGGATGAGAGCAAGTACAAAACTGCCGAGCGTTAACTGCCGAAGCGAGCCTAGCTGAACTAAACGTTCGCCAAATGAAAACTTGTCGATCAGAACCTTATCCTTTATTTGTTAGTATTTTAATATCAACGTTAGCTAACGGGGCCTGCGAGCTTAAAAATCGTCTAGCCTAGGTTTCTTTTTTATTACTTGCGGTATTTTTAGCCGAGCGTTGGCCCGGGGTAAGTTGGCTTGTGGCCAGTTCACGTACCGTTAACTTGCCGTCTTCGTTACCATCAATTAAGCCAAAATTACGCAATAATGCTGTATGGCGCACCGCTTCTTTCAAAGAAATAACGCCATCTTTATTCACATCTAACCGCTGCATCAAATTGGATGCTAACGATTTGTTCGATATTGTTTGCGCAGTAACCATCGCTGGGGTTGCCAACAATAATAAACTACCTATAGCAATTTTACTCAGCCCACTCATATTAACATCTCCCGCTGTTCACGTACCAAACCGCCTTGTCTTGTAAACGAGAGAATTGCTAAAATCAGGCCAAATATTTATTTTTATTAAATAACAATACGTTACCCAAAAACACTGAGATCACACTGGTTAAAGCGTAGCAAATTAGTAACACACTAACTGCGAAACCTTTAACAAGGCCTTAATTTTTGTCAGGCTGCGATTGCTGCGCAATTAGCTGGGGTAAATCGAATTGGCTAGGCATGGCAATGACTTCCTCAAGGGGCACAGGCTTGCTAAACATAAAGCCTTGAATATGGTCGCAACCATGGGAAATTAAGTAGTCCCACTGAAAGCTATTTTCTATTCCTTCAGCGCACAAACTTAACGACAGACGCTTTGCTAAGTCAATAATTGCGCCCGTAACTAACTGGCTACGTTCAGATGTCTCTAATTCACGGACAAACTGCTTGTCTATTTTTAACGTATCGATGCTTATTTGGGTAAGGTAACTTAGCGAAGAGTATCCGGTACCAAAATCATCTAATGCAATAGCGCACCCCATATTACTCATGCGCTTAAAGAACTTATTCGACAGTGCAAAGTTTTCTAAATAGGCAGACTCAGTGACTTCAAACTCCACATACTCGGGGTTTATTTGATGGCGTGTAAATATTTGATAAATCGTGTCGAATAACGAGCTATTGCGTATATCGTGGCCAGATAAATTAATCGATACACGAAAACGTCGCTTTAACCACCCTTTTAGTGTGGGCATATCCGCACAAACTTGATCGATTACCCATTGGGTAATCGCGGTAATTTTCCCCCCTTGCTCTGCAATAGGAATAAATTCAGAGGGCATAACCATGCCAAATTCAGGGTGCTGCCAACGGATCAGCGCCTCAAGCCCTACTATCATACCCTCGCCATTCACTTTAACCTGGTAATAAACAATGAACTCATCGTCTTTGAGTCCATGTTCAATAGCGTTTGCAAGATGTAATTTTCGCTTGTGGGTTTCCACCATGTCAGGGGTAAATACCGTATAACCTCCCCGCCCTCTCGCTTTAGAGCGATACATAGCTAAGTCGGCATTACTCATTAATTCACTTAAGTCATACTGGGCATCCGCGGCCTTTGCGATACCAATGCTTACCCCAACTGTTAGCGACAAACCTCTAAGGTGAAAAGCTTCATTGAACGCGCTGATTAGGCGCATAGCTAGATGTTCAACACTTGTATCTCGCGCGGCTCTGTCAGGCACTATAAGAAATTCATCACCCCCTAATCGTGCAACTAGGTCACCCTCTCTAATAAGGCTACTTACTCTATCTGCCACTTCAATAAGAATTAGGTCGCCCGTTTCATGACCTAGCGAATCATTTATGCCTTTAAATCCATCTAAATCAAAAAACAACAGCACAAGGTCTTCTTCATTGCGCCTTGCCCGCGCGAGTTCTAGCTTTAAATTATCCAATACGAATTGGCGATTTGGCAGGCCCGTCAAGCTATCGTAATTCGCCAGCCTAGACATTGTTTCTTGTTGGTCTATTAAGGTTTGGTTTTGTTCATGGTTAATCAACAATTCCACTTCGATCATCGCCAAAAGGCTATTAATATGTTGCCCTAAGGTGCCTATTTCATTGGCCTCATCAACAGATGTTCGTAAGGCAAAATCTTTTTTGTGTACTACAGCCTGGGTAAACTGAGTTAATACGGTAAGCGGTTTAAGTAAGCGGTGCACAAGAAACAAACTGGCAAGCGTGCACAATAACCATAACCCGAATACGGGTAAGGTAACGCTCATTAATAATTTTTCTAAGCGTTCTTTTACAGGAATGTGAATATCAAAAAATAAAACTAAATATCCGTCGGGATAAAGACTGTTACCGATATTTTTACGAACTATCACAGCGTCGTTTTCAACTAACGTACCATTGGGCATAGCAGACGCAGGGTATTGTTGGAAGAATACTTCGGCAAACCTTCTGTTGTGATGGCCGCTTTGTTCCACGATAAGTTCATCGTTGGCGTTGTAAACCCGTGCGCCGATAAAATGATGGTATTCTATTAGCCCTGCTAACAAAGGGGTAAGCGTTCGCTCTACATCCAATTCCCGGGCCATAAAAGGCGCTAGCGTATTGGCTAAGCCTCGTGCTATTGCTGCGCCGTGCTGCTTTTCGATGTCAATGTGATCTGATTTATTTTCATTCACACTTAGCATAATAAGCAAAAACGCCATTAAAAATAGCGATACTGTAATGATAAGTCCAACCGGCCCTTTAATCGTTTTAAGCACACTTTTTCCTTCGATTACGTCTAGACACTCGCCACGCCCATTCTCTGAAAGGCTCAATTTTTAAACGATTCTTGAAGGCACTTTTAAAAAATGCCGCAGTCAAAAATGGCCGGTGTTATACCATATTTTTTTATCGTTGGGGCACTCTATTTAACCATAACATTAGCCGTTATTGTTCATCGCCTGTCACAGACAGTTTAGCTTTAATAAATTGACTATGGGGCACATGCAGTAAATCGGCGATCCGACGGATGGTATGCTCTTCAATAGGCGCGATAGATTTGTCCGCATAAGCTACTTCCCATAAGCCTTTCACTATTTGCTGTTTATCATGACTGTCACAGTTTTCGTTAATTACCTGGGTAAATTGTACCAAATCTACAGCATCTTCTGCGCTCGCCCTGCCTTCATCAGCCAGCGCATTCAAGGCTTCTTGAGACAGCGAAAAGCGCGCGTATAGCTGCGCTTTATAAGCAGCAAGTTCGGCGTCATCCACGTGGGCATCTGCTCGCATAATTTCACTTAGTAAAGCTGCTGTAGCCAGCTCTACCGTGTGTGACTTTTCACTTTCAGATACGTTACTTTCAAAGAGTTGTAGTAAAGTTCTTAGCATATCGCATTCCTATTTTATAGCTACTGCAGATAAACAAATATCATAGTCACATTTATTCGTCTGAAAGTTCCCTTGAGCTCACAATAAAATGAGATAACGGTCTGAATTCACGCTTTTTAACCAAAAGGCTTCACTCTCTATTCGCCCATATCTTCTTGCACAGTATCACATCAAGTGCGCCTAGATGACCATACAGGTGCGTTTTTATCGGTAAGTAAATGTTATTTTTCTCATGATTATTTATACTTACCCCATACGCCCCGCATCGGCGTAAATGGTAGAGATGAAAGGTTGAAATACCTTGGGAGTTAATATGCAAGATTGGCAAGACGCACTATTGGTCTATAGTACTGACGGTGGCAAAGTAAAAAAATCAACTAAAGACGAAACGCGTTCTGTATCAAGTGATGGTATTGTAAGAATTCACCGAGAAACCAAAGGCCGTAAGGGTAAAGGTGTCTCGCTAGTAAAGGGGCTAGACTTACCCGCTGACGAACTAAAAAAGCTAGGCACTGAGCTTAAGAAGAAGTGCGGATGCGGTGGAGCTGTAAAAGCTGGCGTGATTGAAGTACAAACCGATGATCGTGAAAAGCTTAAAGCGTTACTGCAAGATCGTGGATTTAGCGCTAAAATTGCCGGTGGATAATCTAAACCTTTACTTTCCGTAATACATAACAAAAAGAGTCTGGAAATGGAAAAGCTGTCAATTTCTGATTTACATATAATATTAATTGAACCCTCTGATACCCAAAGAAAAATAATAACTAACTTATTGCTCAAAGAGAATGTAAAGGAAATTGATCCAGTAAGTACCGTGGCACAAGCCATGTCAGCGGTGGAAGCACATGGCGCCGATCTTATTGTTAGCGCAATGTATTTTGAAGATGGTACTGCCTTAGATTTACTTAAATTTATTAAGCAAAGCGATGCTTACAATACAATCCCATTTATGCTGGTATCTAGCGAAAATCGAATGAGTAAACTAGAAGAATTCAAGCAGGCTGGGGTTGCCGCTATCCTTCCTAAACCCTTTGAACCTTTACACTTGTCGCGTGCGTTAAATGCCAGCTTAGACTTGATAAACCACGATGAACTCGAGCTTGAACTGTTCGATGTTCAAGATGTACGCGTATTGTTAGTTGATGATAGTAAACTAGCGCGTAACCATATTCGCCGAGTACTTGAAGGCATGGGGCTTAAGCGAATTAAAGAAGCAGAAAACGGTGCAATGGCCCTCACCTATATTAAGGATGAGGCGTTTGATTTGGTGGTTACCGACTACAACATGCCAGAAATGGATGGTAGAGAATTGTCTGAGTTTATTCGGTTTAATCCAGAAACCACGCATATCCCCATTATTATGGTGACTTCTGAGTCTGCTGACAGTGCACATATGGCCAATATTCAACAAACCGGCGTAAACGCGTTGTGTGATAAGCCCTTTGAACCTACAGAAGTACGCCAAATGCTGGCCGCTTTATTAGGTAATGAATAAATGTATTAGCCCTACTAACCTTTTGGTCGGCGGGGATCAAGTTAGGTTTTAAAAACTTATATACAGCTTGTAATAAAAGGTTGACACCATGGGCAAGCCAGAATAAAGTTTAGCCTATGAAACCGAATAATATAGTTGCAGTAGCTTTCTTTTTTGCGTTTATGCTCTTTAATTAGGGAGGCGCGGCTACATGCATAAAAACCTCCCACTAAGGGAGGTTTTTTTTTAGCTTTTACCAACAAGTGGACCACTATGTCAGATAATGCCTTAGATGCCGTTAGAGAACGGATAACCGCCCTAGACAGCGAACTATTATCGCTATTAGCAGAACGCCGTACACTGACCAATGAAGTTGCAGAAACTAAGATTAAACATCATATTCCAGTGCGTGACCAAAAGCGTGAAGAACAATTACTTGTACGCTTAATCAAAGAAGGCAAAGATGTCGGCCTAGACCCGCATTATGTCACACAAATATTCCATGTTATCATTGAAGACTCTGTGTTAAATCAACAAGCTATGCTGGCCGAACGTGCTAACCCAGGAAGTACCTTGCCGCTTAATCGAGTGGCATTTTTAGGGGATAAAGGCTCTTATTCCTACTTAGCTACGCAGAAATATTTCTCTCGTCGTCCCGGTGAATTGCTAGAAATAGGCTGCCAAAGCTTTAGCGAAATTATCCAAAAAGTGGAACATGCCGAAGCCGACTATGCGGTATTGCCTATTGAAAATACAACATCAGGCAGTATCAACGAAGTATACGACCAACTTCAACATACCCAGCTAAGCATTATCGGTGAACTTACTCATCCGATTCGTCATACATTATTGGTGGGCGCTGAGACAAGCATAGACAAAATTAAAACTCTGTATGCACATCCGCAAGTGTTTACCCAATGCAGCCACTTTCTTGCCGAGCTGGGCAATGTGGAAGTTAAAACTATGGACAGCACTTCTTCTGCCATGCTGACAGTAAGCGAAATGAAGCGAGACGATGTGGCGGCTATTGGCAGTGAAGCAGGCGGAAACCTGTATGGCTTAATGGCCATAAAGAGCAATTTAGCCAACCAAAAAGAAAACCACAGCCGTTTTATAGTGGTGGCACGCAAACCGGTTGTGGTGCCGCTGCAGGTTCCAGCCAAAACTACCTTGGTAATGTCTACTATTCAAAAACCTGGCGCATTAGTAGAAGCCTTGTTGGTGTTGCGGGATAACAGCATTAATATGACTAAACTTGAGTCTCGCCCTATACCCGGCAACCCTTGGGAAGAGATGTTTTATATTGATGTGGAAGGGAATGTAGAAGATGGCCCAGTGCAAAATGCCCTTGATGCCCTACGCCCAATTACTCGCTATATTAAAGTGCTAGGATGCTACCCTAGCGAAGAAATAAGCCCAACGAAGGTTGCCGCTGCCAGTGCGTTGGCGGAGTAATCGCCGCCTGTATATTTAGATAGCAAAAAGGCGACTTCACACGTCGCCTTTTTCTTATATTCACCTTAACGTAGCGAGCCGTAATTAAGTACGACTACTTTTTACGTAACAACTGCCCATCATCCGCTTTGAGCAACAATTGCTTGCTGTCAACCAAGCAGGTTTTCGCGTAATCACCGAACCATTCACCTATTGCAGAAAATTGCTCAATAAACGCCTCTTTATCATTATTTTCCAATAGCGAAAGTGCTACACCAAAACGCTCATAAAAACGGCGGAGCAAACTAAAATTATCCGGATTATTGAAAATAATATCTGCATACAAAGCGGGGGCTTGGGCAAATAACCTCCCCACCATTGCCAACTCAAGGCGATAAATTGGCGAGCTAAACATGGTTAGGGTTTCAAGATCCGGGTTTTCACCTTTTAAATGTGCCCCATAAACAAAGGTATTGAAGTGGCGCATCACCTGAATGTAAGCCATAGACTTATCATGCTCAGAAGCACTGCTTTGATGAATGGTCGCCCCCCAAATACGCATTTGGTCAATTAACCAAGTGTACTTAGTTTGCTCCCGTCCATCACACACCACCACAACTTGCTTAATCATGCCGGGCGCATCAGGCCCAAACATAGGGTGTAAACCAACTACTGGGCCCTGGTGAGTGGCAAGCATTGCAGCTAGTGGCTTTTCTTTGATACTGGTAATATCAGCCAAAATACAGTCATTTGGCAGCATAGTTAATTGTTCAATAACCTGCTCGGTGACATTAATAGGCACCGCCACCACGACCAGCGCAGCCCGACTCAACGTTTTCTGTGCATCTCCCGACTCCCAGTCTTGTTGCTCTACAACTTCAACTGTGTAGCCGCTGCGTTCAAATAGCCCTACAAATACCTTACCTAGTGCACCAGCACCGCCAATAACCACCACTGTGCCTAAAGACGGATTAACACAGCGATAGCGGTTGTTTTGTGTGTGATACGACTCGCGCATAATTCTGCGCAATAGGTCTTCGGTAAGTTCAGGGGAAACCCCTTCTCGTTCAGCTTGCGCCCGCCGAGTAGCAATTAACGCTTTCTCTCGCTCGGGAACGTAGACGGGCATACCGGATTCGGCTTTAATTTGCCCAACTTGGGTGGTTAGCGCGCTTCGTTTAGCTAAAAGCTCGACGAGTTGGGCATCCAACTCGTCTATTCCTTCACGCAGCGTATTGAGTTGCTGCGAAAAATCTGCCATTACGGGTTATCCTCTATGTCACTTAACACCTTGCGGCATGTTAAGCCACATCGGTACGTTTATTTTGACGTAAGGGTAACACAGTTATTAATTTATCTCTGGTTTGCGAGATCAAGGTTTCCGTAGTTTCCCAGTCAATACAGCCATCGGTTATCGAGATACCAAATTCGAGCTCTTCAGGTTTTTTACCTTCTGCTTTTTGATTACCCGCTTTAAGGTGACTTTCTAGCATAATTCCGATGATAGACTGATTGCCTTCAAGAATTTGGTTAACTACATTTTGAGCAACCAAAGGCTGACGGCGATAATCTTTTGATGAGTTTGCATGGCTACAATCAACCACAAGCCCTGCGGTTAAGCCGGCTTCTTGCAACTCAATTTCACATTCAGACACACACACAGAGTCGTAGTTTGGTTGCTTACCACCACGTAAGATAATGTGGCCATCAGGGTTACCGCTAGTAGCAATTACACTCACTTGACCTTGCTTGTTTATGCCCATAAAGCGGTGACCAGAAGCCGCCGACTTTAGCGCGTTAATGGCAATGTCTAAACTTCCATCTGTACCGTTTTTAAAGCCTACAGGCATAGACAAGCCACTGGCCATTTCTCGGTGAGTCTGCGACTCAGACGTTCTGGCACCAATAGCAGACCAGCTAAATAGTTCAGCTAGATACTGTGGACTAATAGGGTCAAGGGCTTCAGTAGCCACAGGCAATTCAAGCTCTGCCAACCAAATTAGCAGCTCACGCGCTTTGCGTAGGCCAGTTTCGATATCAAACGTACCGTCGATGTGCGGATCGTTAATAAGCCCTTTCCAACCTGTTGTGGTGCGAGGTTTTTCAAAATAAACACGCATCACAATAAATAGCGTATCTTTACACGACTCGTGCAGTTCTTTCAGCTTCAGCGCATATTCTTTTGCCGCTTCTACGTCGTGAATTGAGCACGGCCCACACACGACTAACATACGGTGATCACGGCGATGGATAATGTCAGAAACAATTTTTCGCGAATCTGATATCGCTGCTAGCGCTTTTTTAGAAACAGGCAGTTCAGCGCTTAATGCGTCTGGGGTAATCAGCACATCTTCTGCGCTGACGTGAATATTATTTACTGTGTCCTTAATCATGAGGCTCTCTTAACTACTAAACGAAGAAAAATGGAACGTTAAAAGAGTATGCATTAGCATGTAAACTTTACTATACAGATAGCTTTTTCTATATTTCTTTAACGTCATTGACTTTTTAACAACTTACGATTAATAGCGCAAGCTTTAACGTATAATACTTTAATCTAACCACCTTTCGTAGCATATCCACGTGAAAATAAGGCATGTAGAGGCGTTAAGCGAACACTTTTTAGTCATTGGTGAGTATTATAGACGCCGGTTTCGCGGTTTGCCTGCAAGCAAGGAAGAAACGTGCGTATTTATTCACCTCAATAAATAGCCTTAATTGTTAAACACCACAAAATTCGTGCAACATACGGCTACCTATATGGCCAATATGAAGCGACAACGGGAAATGGACTCTTTACAACTTACCTTTGATGGAACCGTGGCAATACTTACCATGTGCACAGCAGAAAACCGCCACAACCCAGCGTTTGCGAAACAAATGCTGTCTACTTTAGAAGAAGTACAAAAAAATCATACCTGCACTGCATTAGTGATAACGGCAAGTGATGAAAAGTGTTTTAGCTTAGGTATTGATACCGACTGGTTAATGCCAGCTATACAATCAAAGCAATTTGACGATATTAAAGACTTCATGCACACCATGGATGCGGTATTTAAAACCCTATTGCTATTCCCTATACCTGTTATCGCAGCGATAAACGGCCACGCTTTTGGCAATGGCGCTATCCTAACCTGCGCCTGCGACTTTCGGTTCATGCGTTCAGATAAGGGCTTCTTTTGCTTCCCTGAGGTAGATTTATCTATACCGTTTCTGCCTGGCATGATTGCGTTTGTAAAGAAAGCTGTGCCCTATTATCGTTTCAACGAAATGAAGCTTTCAGGTAGACGCGTATCCGGCGCGGAGTTAGCTAACGACCATGTGATTGAACGTGCTTTTGACTCACACGAATCATTAATGGAAGGTGCATTAAATTACGCCAAAACTTTCGATAAGAAACGCAGTATCTTTGGTGAGCACAAAAAACGGTTACACAAGCATATAATTGAAACTATCGACAATGAAAACCCCTACTTCATCGACAACATGATATTAACGGTTTAGTTAATATAAATAGCGGCCTGACTGCACGGTACTGTTTATTGCTCTTTATCGCTTGGCGCAGCTTGACGTTTTTTAAATAAGTTCACCCGCCATCCCCAGCGGGTTGCGCCTGCTCTTAACACAACAGTGACAACAACTGAACCCAGAATGCACCATGCGTAGGGTGCATCAAGTGAGAATAATGCCGCGTAGGTTAGGCCTCCAGCCAAGCACGCAGAAGCATAGACATCTCCTTGCATCACAAGAGGGATCTCTCTGCACACTACATCTCGCATAAGCCCGCCAAAGATGCCTGTGGTCATCCCCATGGTAATAGCGATAATCATGCCTGTCCCTTCAATAAGGGCTTTTTCAATCCCCATAATATTAAAAATGGCTAGCCCTACGGCATCCACAAAAATAAAATAGTAGTTAGATAGCGGCGGCATATAGCGAATAAATAAGATGGTGCCGATAATGGCGGCATAAGTGGATAATAAGTAATCGGGGCTACTTATCCAAAAAATAGGTTGGCTTAAGACTACGTCTCTTATTGTTCCCCCACCTAACGCGGTTAGACAAGCAACAACAACGACACCAAACCCGTTTATTTTTTTCTCATGGCCTAATAACGTGCCTGACACGGCAAAAAACGCCACCCCTAATATACCGAGAAAGTGAAAGTACTCTGTTGTCATTAACCCACGCTCTTATTTATACCTTTAACTTATTCTGATGAAGTCCATTTATAGTTCACCTATGAAATACACGATAAAAAGCCTTAATGCTTATTGAAGCTAGGTGTAATCGCCTGTGAAAATAATGGATATGACGAGCTAACAGCGGTGGGTTAGGCTTTGTTGCGAGGCTTTTTACGTAAGGGGAAAAACAACACACTAGAAAAATTCGTGGGAATGATGTGCATGTGTTCACTAACGCCGTGCGTTATTCCCCTTAATGTTTTAAGACTCACCACTGACAGGGTATTAAACACTCTGTCCCAAAACGTTAAAACGATCCCGAAGTTTTTGTTACTTTGATGTCGATGGACGCTATGGTGCACCGAGTGGAGGTTAGGTGTGACTATTAACCACGCCAGCTTTTTTGCAATGACATCGGGCAAATAAAAATTGCCATGGGTAAAGGCAGATGAGACTGCTTGGATTACAAAATAGACCAGCACTGCTGCGGGGGGAACAGCGAGAAAGACGATAGTGGCACAAAGTAAGCAGGAGGTAATAATAAACTCTAAGGGGTGAAAACGTAGCGATGTTGAAACATTAAAATACTGGTCACTATGGTGAACAGCATGTATTTTCCACAACCAAGGGTGAGAATGGTACAAGCGATGCATTAAATAGAGTACTAAGTCTGCAGCAATAAGAAATATTAACGTGCTACTAAATATAGATGTTGATACGACATTGAATAATCCCCAACGGGTGTCTTGGGACCATAGTGAAGCAGAAAACGCTGTTACGGGTAAAATAAGCTGAACACAAAGCGAACCAATGAAAAATAAAACAACATTAAAAAACCAACGATCAGATTGGATCTTTTTATTGATTTTCTTGGCAGCAAAGCAAGCTTCAAGAAGCAAAACAAACAAAATCACCGATACAAAAACAATAAAGTGAATTTGTTCACTTCTGAAACTTACACTTTCTAACACTTGGAAACTTACTTCCTGTTTTTCCACTTAACTAAGCCAATTACAACAGCAACAGCGCCAATGACTACGAGCGTACTTGGTTCGTCAACCGGTGTTGCTACCGGAGCAGACCCAGCCAAGGCACTGTGTGAGACCACGAGTAACGAGAGTAGTGAGAGCAATTTGGTTTTCATCTTTATTATTCCTTTTATTATTTACCTACAGTTCGATTTAGCAAAAAGTATGCCACCATAAAAATCAATAAGTTACGTTTGCTATTCGAAGAAAATGTAAATAAATGTGACACTTAATTAAACAATAGGCACAAAAAAGCCCGCTTAAAGCGGGCTTTTTCGAAGTTAACAATAACGCAAGGATTAGTAATCTTAGTTAAGCTTTTCTTTGATACGTGCAGACTTACCTGAACGCTCACGTAGATAGTAAAGCTTAGCACGACGAACCGCACCGCGACGTTTAACTTCTATTGAAGAAACTTGCGGGCTGTGTGTTTGGAACACACGCTCAACGCCTTCGCCGCTAGAAATCTTGCGTACGGTAAAAGACGAGTGCAGACCACGGTTACGCTTAGCGATAACAACACCTTCATATGCCTGAAGACGCTCTTTGTCACCTTCGGTAACGCGAACTTTAACAACTACTGTGTCACCTGGACCAAACTCAGGTACATCAGACTTAAGCTGTGCTTGCTCAATTTTTTTGATGATATCTTGACTGACTTTGCTCATCATATCCTCTCGTCCTAGTTAACTGTCATCTTGCCGCAACAGTGCTTGATATTGATCAAGCAAACGTTGTTGCTCCTCAGTCAGAGCTAGGTGATTTAACAAATCAGGGCGACGTTGCTTAGTTCTCACTAAAGATTGCATCAGTCGCCACTGCCTAATTTTTTCATGATCTCCACTTAGCAACACCTCAGGTACCTTTTGACCATCGAGTACTTCTGGCCGCGTATAATGCGGGCAATCCAAAAGTCCATCGGTAAAGGAATCTTCAACAGCTGAAGCTTTATGCCCCAGCACACCGGGTACTAGCCTAGCAACTGCGTCCATTAAGACCATTGCCGGCAGTTCGCCGCCGCTTAGCACGTAATCGCCAATAGACACTTCTTCATCTACATGGCGTTCGATTACACGCTCGTCAATTCCTTCGTATCGCCCACATATTAAAATAGTGCGGTCGATATTGGCTAAGCGTTGCACGCCTGCCTGGTCAAGGGGTTTCCCTTGGGGTGATAAGTAGATCACCTTACTGTTTTCGCCACCAATGCTCTTGGCAGCGTGTATTGCGTCAGTAAGCGGTTTTACCATCATTAGCATGCCGGGTCCGCCTCCATAGGGGCGATCGTCTACTGTACGATGGCGGTCATGAGTAAAGTCACGGGGGTTAAAGGTATCGACCGACAACTTACCAGATTTAACTGCTCGCCCTATTACACCCTGTTGAGTGAATGGCGCAAACATATCTGGAAACAGGCTTACTACCCCGAACCACTTTTCCGGTGTCACTTAAAACCCCGGGTCCCAGTCAACTTTAATGACCTTCGCTTCCTTATCTACCTCTTGTACAACTTCATCATAAACAAAAGGTAATAATCTTTCTTTTTGACCAAAAGCATCGCCAACATTCGCTTTAACGTGAATCACGTCATTAGCACCTGTATTAAATACTTCTTTCACGACACCAAGATCGTAACCTTGCGTTGTTACTACTTTCATGCCCGTGAGCTCGCGCCAATAAACCCCTTCGTCACCCAAATCGGGAAGTTGCGCTGCATCGATATTAATGTCCAAGTTTTTAATGCGTTCAGCATCATCTCGGTCTTCAATACCTACTACTTTTGCAACTAGGCCTTTACCATGCGGTCGCCATTGGTCAATTTGATATTCTTTTTCGTCACCAAGAAACCAAGGTAAGTACTCAAAGATACCTTCTGGTTTTTCTGTATAGCTGTTGATTTTGACCCAACCTTTTACGCCATAGGGCGCGCCAATTTTGCCAATAACCACTCTGTCAGACGCTAGACTCATCTATACTCACCAGTTAAAACAGCTTATGCTGCAGATTTTTTAGCTTCTTTTACCAAGCTAGAAACGCGCTCTGATAAGCTCGCGCCAACGCCAACCCAGTAATCTACACGCTCTAGATCTACGCGAAGACGTTCCGCTTGACCTTGTGCAGTTGGGTTGAAGAAACCGATGTTTTCAATGAAACGACCGTTTCTTGCACGACGGCTATCAGCCACCACTAGTTGATAAAATGGACGCTTTTTCGCGCCACCACGCTGTAAACGAATAGTAACCATAAATGCCTCAAACTCGTTGTAGCGTTACCGTTAACTTAAGCCTTCAACCTGCGTCTAAAAATTAGACACCAATTGGAAGGCCGCCGAATTATACGGATATCACCATTTAATGCAAGTAAAAGTCTTATTTACCCCTTAATTAGTGTTGCCGCTTTTCTTGGTGAAAAGCTATGCTGGAATAGCATCAGGAAAATAAACAAAGGATTATTATGAAATTTCGCACTTTATCGTCAATATTTCTTCTTGCGCAGCTAGCAGCATGTAGTTCTTTTTCACAACTTACTGTACCTCAAGCAGAGATCGCCTCAAACGAAGCCCGTGTAGATTTCTATGCACAGCAGTGGGAAAACGAGGAAGAGTTTGTTCGACTCATGTGCTGGAATCAACGTCCGTCCGATGAATTTAGAATCCGAAACATATCAGCTGGTGAACACGTTCTCTTTGTTACAGCCGCAGTTGTAAATTCTGGAACAAGACAAAAAAATCGTAGAGAAGCCGTGGTTCGTTTAGATGCAGACCTAGAAGGGGGTAAACGCTATTCTCTTGCACAGTCCCGAAAAGGCGACAGAATGAAAGTCTGGATTCAAGAAACTCAAACTGGTTTATTAGCCTCTCACGTGATTGATGTTGAGATTGGTGTACCCAACTTCGTTGGTAATTCTCGCCTAGAACAGTGTAAAGAGGGCACGGTTTAACGAGCACATTAAGCAGCCTTTTTTTGAACCATTTTAAACCGCTATAAGAGGCGTAGGGTCACACTGGCGTCGTTATAGTCATAACGAATATAACGAAAACCTTCATCCGTTTTCAAAATTAAACTAGGAAAGCCCTGCGCGCCAATGGCTCGCCCTAGGCTAATTTCTTCCATCAGCTCGCTTTGTGTAGCTTCGCTAGTTAAGTCTTTCTCAAACTGCAAAGCATCGAGGTCTTGCTCAATGGCCAGTCTTATTAGCGTGCTATTATCTGATGGGTTCATTGCACGAAGGTAGTACCCTTCTTGAATGGCTCGGAGCATCGCTATTTCCTTACTGGGATCTTGCTTTCTGGCTGCTATAACTGCGCGGCAAGAGGGATAGGTTGAGCGGCGAGGCTCGCATTTTTCCCAAAAATCGAAGTTAAACTGTGTGCCTGGTACTTTTTGCATAATGGTTTGCCAGTATCCACTGATAGCAGTTTGCATTGCACTAGGCATAGGTTCGTTAGAGTCAGGCGCTAGCCCGCCCAATAAATAACGTACCTCTATATGCTCTGGTAACCTCTGCTTTATTTTTTCCCAAGTAGGCGCAAAGGCCCAACACCAGCTGCACATAGGGTCGTGTACATGATAAAGAACAGTGTTATTAGTTTGTTGCACTATTGAAACTCCAACTCATTGATTATTAATAAGCGTATGCGAACACAAGGCGAAAGGTAGAGAGGGCTTTTTCTTGAATTAAAAAAAGCTATTCCCCCTTAATTACCTGCACGCTCCCGCTATCAATAACTTTTTATTTACAACATACTATTTATGGCTTCACAAATGGTTATTTTTCATCTACCTTAGATGGACGTCTAAACGTCCAAATTAACATCTAACGTCCTTAAGGTATGTTCAATGAAACCAGAAACGATTGCGTTACATGCAGGCTATACTAGCGAAGAAACCACAAAAGCAGCAACCACGCCTATATATCAAACCACGTCTTATACGTTTGATAACACACAACATGGCGCGGATCTATTCGACCTTAAAGTGCCGGGAAATATTTATAGCCGCATAATGAACCCTACCAATGCGGTCTTAGAACAACGTTTAACAGAATTAGAAGGTGGCGTTGGCGCATTAGCCGTCGCCTCTGGAATGGCCGCTATACGCTACGCCATTGAAGCTATTGCTGAAGTAGGCAGTAACATAGTGAGTGTCGGGCAACTGTATGGCGGCACTTACAACTTGTTTGCCCATACGTTCCCACGCCAAGGAATTACAACTAAATTTGTACAAGCCGATGACTTCGAGGGTTTAGCTGCCGCTATCGACGAAAACACAAAAGCGGTATTTTGCGAATCTATTGGTAACCCTGCTGGTAATATTGTGGATATTAAACGCTGGGCCGACATTGCCCATGACGCAGGCGTACCGCTAATTGTAGACAATACTGTAGCCACCCCTATTTTATGCCGAGTATTCGATCACGGGGCAGATATTGCCGTACACTCGTTAACAAAGTACATTGGCGGTCACGGCACAACCGTGGGCGGTATTATAGTTGATTCGGGCAAATTTGACTGGGCCGCCAACGCCGAACGCTTTAACATGCTAACCACACCTGATCCTAGCTATCACGGCGTAACCTACACCGAGGCCCTTGGCCCTGCTGCGTATATCGGCCGCTGCCGTGTAGTCCCTCTTCGCAACACAGGCGCGGCCCTTTCTGCGCAAAGTGCCTTTAATATTATGCAAGGGCTTGAAACATTATCTTTGCGCATGGAGCGTCACTGCGAGAATGCCGAAAAGGTCGCAGCTTTTCTCGAAAAACACCCTTCAGTTAATTGGGTAAATTACGCCGCCTTGCCGTCCAGTGAACATTACGACACCTGCAAGCGTATTTGTGGCGGTAAAGCTGCGGGCATTATTAGCTTTGGCATTGAAGGTGGCATAGCTGCCGGTTCGAAATTCATTGATGCTCTTCAGTTAATACTGCGTTTGGTCAACATCGGTGATGCTAAATCGCTTGCCTGTCACCCTGCAAGCACAACCCACCGACAATTAAATGCGCAAGAGTTGGCGTCTGCGGGGGTAAGTGAAGATATGGTACGCATTTCAGTAGGTATCGAACATATTGATGACATTATCGCCGATATAGAACAAGCCCTTGCAGCTAGTCAAAACTAGCGAATAACATGGGCAACCCATACGGTGTTACCGCCGTGTGCTTTATGTAAATGCAATTGAGGTTCGTCGTAATGATGCGGACCTCAATTACTCTCTCCCCTCCCCCTCGTTTTTAGATTAACGGCCCACCCACCTGATTTACTGCATCTGTAGTCGCATGTTCAAAACAACGCATGCATATTCAGCGTATAATCTTCAACATTGTTTAAGATTGGCTCCATGCCGGTAACGCTTACACGTTAGTATCGTTAGGTTTTTCTCCTAACGTT
Organism: Alteromonas profundi; assembly: GCF_010500865.1. GTDB lineage: Bacteria > Pseudomonadota > Gammaproteobacteria > Enterobacterales > Alteromonadaceae > Alteromonas > Alteromonas profundi. The sequence continues at coordinate 125,790 of NZ_JAAAWN010000008.1, read as the reverse complement.
ACAGCCTTATTTTAAAAACCAAGTCGAAGTTTAAAAAAGAGGTTATTTTGGCTACACCGCTAAATGAAGTATCTACAAAGCAAGTTTTACTATGGATTGGTTCCCATTTACGTCGGTACAAAAAGCGGGTGGTTGGGGCCATACTGGCTTTGTTCACCGCTGCCATTTCATGGCTAATGCTAGGCCAGGGCATTAAGTATGCTATCGACAGTGGCTTTGTAGAAAGCGCGCCTGAAACCTTGAATAAAGCCACTCTTATCGTGCTTGCCATCACATTAGTCGCTTGCGTGGCAACCTATGCGCGTTTTTACCTTATGACGTGGTTAGGAGAGCGGGTTAGCGCCGATATTCGAAAGCAAGTCTATGCGCATTTATTATCTCTGCCGCCATCGTTTTTTGCCGAACTACGCACTGGCGAAGTCATTTCTCGTTTTACTAGTGATACCACGGTGATCCAAACCGTGGTAGGAATGAGTTTATCAATGACATTGCGTTCCATCGTTACCTTTTGTGGCGCGCTAGTGCTGATGGGAATTTCAAGTCCGCTACTTACCTTTTGCGTAATTGTGGCGGTGCCGGGAGTGCTTATCCCTATAAAGGTTCTCGCCCCACAGGTACGTAAATACGCCAAAATTAGTCAAGACAAAATAGCCGATTTAGGGGCACATATCGACCAAAGCTTGCACGAAATAATGACCGTACAAGCCTATACTGCTGAAGATAAAGAGCGCCATCACTTCGCCTCTCGTGTAGAGCTTGCTATGGCTGCGGCTAAGCGCAGAATACACTACCGCTCGTTACTAATCGGCTGCATTATGTGCTTAAGCATGACGGCTATTATCTTTATTGCATGGGTGGGCGCCAGACAGGTATTTAGCGGTGCCATGACAGTAGGTGAACTGTCTGCGTTTTTGTTTTACGCCGTAATGGCGGGGGGGAGTATTGCCACTATAAGTGAAGTTATTGGCGAAGTGCAACGGGGGGTTGGCGCTTCAGAACGCCTATATCAACTTTACCAGACCACACCTGGGATCATTTCACCCGGCGATCACGTAAGCAAAATCAATACATCCCATATGGCGCCATCTATTACGCTTAAAGACGTTACCTTTGCGTACAATAGAAGTGCGCCTTTGTTTACCAACCTAAATCTACATATAAACGCTAACGAAAAGTTGGCCTTAGTTGGGCCTAGCGGCGCAGGAAAAACAACACTATTTCAAATGCTAATGCGTTTTTACGATCCTCAGCAAGGGCACATCCTGATTGATGGCGTGCCTGCATCTACCCTGCCCCTACACACCCTACGCAAATATATTGCGGTAGTAACACAAGAGCCCGTGGTATTCGCAACTACGGTAATGGAGAACATTCGATACGGCAATGAAGAGGCTAATGACGAGGCGGTAATAAAAGCCGCGAAGCAAGCCTTCGCCCACGAATTCATCGACAACCTCGAAAATCGATATCACACAGAACTTGGTGAGCGCGGAACCAAATTGTCTGGCGGCCAAAAACAACGTATTGCCATTGCTCGAGCAATTCTGGCTAACCGCCCTATTTTACTGCTTGATGAAGCTACCAGCGCGCTAGATGCTATGAGCGAGCGCATGGTACAGCAAGCCATGAATCGGTTAATGGAAGGTAAAACCAGCATTGTTATAGCCCACAGGCTAGCTACCGTGCAGCACGCAGACAGAATTGTGGTTATGGATGCAGGTAAGGTTGTAGCCACCGGTACCCATAGCGAACTGATGAAAAGCGATACCTTGTATAGGGAATACGCTGAACTGCAATTGCTTAGCTGAACTGGCTGTGGTGCTATACAGTACATAATGCTTAAGTAACGTGATGTACAAAATACAAACAAAACTCATCACGTAAAAACGATAAAACGCTTCGGAAATATAATGAAAAACTTACTATCCCGTTATTTTACGGCAGCCACATGCTGCCTCGCGCTCGCTCTTCCAAGCGCCACAAGTTTCGCCCAGTATCGTGGGGATGAACCAGCTAAGTTGGTGGTTACACAACCTATCACATTTATACATGAAACCCGTAATGTTGAAGCTGTGGGCAGTGCCGAAGCTGTGCGCTCTGTAACGCTTTTCTCGCCGGTATCTGATGAAGTGGAAGAAATTCACTTTGTTCCTGGCCAGTCTGTAGAAGCGGGAAAAATACTGGTGCGCTTGGATGATAGACGTCAACAAGTAGCAGTAAAGCGCGCTGAACTGAATTTAAAAGAAGCACAACGTACTTTAGAGCGATTGGAATCTAGTTATAAAAAAGGGGCTGTGCCCATTAGTGAACTCGATCTCGCCCGTACTCAGCGAGATTTAGCCCAAGTTGCCCTGGAAGAAACCAAAGTAGACTTAGAAGACCGCCATATAATTGCACCTTTTGATGGTGTAGTGGGTTTTACCGACATAGAAGAAGGCGATCGTATTAATGAACAAACGGTGATCACCACCATAGATAATCGCGCTAAACTATTCGTTAACTTTAAAGCGCCAGAAGCAGCGTTACCTGTTTTGCTAAACGCGCCGAAAGTAACGCTTGAACCATGGACGGATAAAGAAACTTCGCTTAGTGCGGAAATCGCGCAAATAGATTCTCGCATCAATGAGACTGATCGTACCCTCCGTGCTCGCGCCCTGTTAGATAACTCTGCTGATAAATACCGCCCAGGGATGAGCTTTCGTGTTCATTTAAGTATGAAAGGCGACCGCTATGCGGCAATACCCGAAGCCGCTTTGCTATGGGGCGCAACCGGGGCCTATATTTGGTTAGCGGAAGATGGTAAAGCGAAACGCGTGGATGTAAGTGTTCACCAACGCCTTCGCGGCACTATCTTAGTATCTGGCGATATTGAAGAGGGCGATACTCTTATTGCCGAAGGCGTTCAGCGTTTGCGTACAGGCCAAGCGATTACTACCGAACTTGCTGGAGGCCCAGCAAATGAGTAAGACTCCCGTGACGAACGACTTACCCTCGTTATCTATTCGTCGCCCCGTACTCATTGTGGTATTAAATCTGTTGATAGCAATTGCTGGTTTAGCCGCATTAAGTGGGCTTGAAGTAAGAGAATTGCCTGATGTAGATACCCCTCGAGTAACAGTAACAGCGTCTTACCCCGGAGCGTCTCCTGAAACGGTTGACGCAGAGGTTACCAGCCGTCTTGAAGGCGCCGTAGCGCGGGTGAGTGGAGTAAAAAACATTTATGCCCAAAGCGAGGAAAACTCAGCCCGCGTTAGGGTTGAATTTAGGCCTGGCATTAACTTAGAAGATGCGGCAAATGAAACCCGCGAATCGGTGAGTCGCGTTCAAAGGCAATTGCCTGAAGATGTTGAACAAGTTTCAATTATTCGTGCCGACAACGACGCACAAGCAGTGGTTAGCCTTGCAATATCAAGTGATACGCTGGATATGGAAACCCTCACAGAGCGGGTAGATACCGATGTGGCCCCCCTATTTTTAAGCATTCCCGGGGTAGCTGATGTAAGTTTAAGCGGCGATCGCGCCCGCGTTCTTAGGGTGTCCGTAGATCCGCTTCGTTTAACCAGTTTCGGGCTTTCCATGACAGACATTGCGGATGCACTTGCCCTTGCCCCATTTGATGTTCCAGCAGGCAGTATTCAGTCGGCTGATCAAGCGCTTATTGTACGCGCTGATGCCACCTCGGTAACCGCAGAAGATGTAGGTAATATTGTTGTTAGTGGCGATATTCGCGTTAACGATGTGGCCAGCGTATATTTCGGTCCCGCTGATAGTTCAAGTGTCGTGCGCCTTGACGGAAAACCTGTTATCGGAGTAGGTGTCATACGCCAGGCAAGCTCAAATACCATTGAGATCTCAGATGAAGTTCTTGCAATGGTAGCTGACTTAGACAAGCGGTTTACTGATATGGATATCGTAGTGACATCTGATGACGCTGAGTTTATCCGCGATTCTGTTACCGAAGTTGTTGTTTCACTAAGCCTCACCATTGCCCTTGTAATCGTTACCCTACTGGTATTTATCGGTAGCTGGCGCGCAACGCTCGTGCCCGCCCTGTCTATACCAGTCTCGTTGGCAGGCGCCCTTGGCATAATATGGGCGATGGGTTTTTCGATTAATATACTTACTCTGTTAGCACTTGTGTTAGCCACCGGCATGATTGTGGATGACGCCATTGTCGTATCAGAAAACATTCAACGGCGCAGAGGCATGGGCTTAGGCGCGCGTGCCGCAGCAGTGGTGGGAACCCGAGAAGTCTTTTTCGCAGTTATTGCAACTACCGCGGTGCTCGCCTCGGTATTCATTCCTATTGCCTTTCTTCCTTCTACCGCAGGTAGGCTATTTAGAGAATTCGGCGGTGTACTTGCTGGTGCCGTAATTATTTCATCCTTCGTTGCTTTGTCACTGGTTCCAGCACTTACCGCACGATTAGCAGTAAAGAAACAAACCACCTCGGGTTTCTTTCATGCTACATTCGGCCGCTTTGGGCACGCATGCTTACGGGCATACCAATATTCTTTAGTGAAGGCATTGAAATACGCTTGGGTAGTAGGTGTATTGAGCTTACTGGCTGGCGGTGGTGCGTACCTTTTAGCCAAGAACATCGACAATGAACTGTTACCGAGCGAAGATAGAGGTACCATTCGAATTTTTGCCCGCGGACCTGATGGGGCTGGGCTAAACTTTATGGATCGGCAAGCCGAGAAAATGGAAGAAATGCTACTGCCCTATGTGGAGAATGGCACCATTGACTCTATTTATACCGTTGTAGGGCGCTGGGACCCTAATATTGTGTTTATAACTGCCCCGCTCCAACATTGGGATAATAGAGATAAATCGTTACAGGACGTGGTGAATGAAATTCGTCCTGGACTGCAGAATATCCCCGGCGCTCCCGGCAATGCTTTCGGCGGCAATAGCTTAAACCTTCGAGGTCAGGGCGGCGGATTAGAAATAGCGTTAACAGGCGATACTTACGAGAATATCCACAAGGCCGCTATGTCGTTCGCCCGTGATATAGAAAGCGCGATGCCTGAACTAGGACGACCAAGGGTGAGTTACGACCCGACTCAGCCACAAATGCGGGTAAACATCGACCGACGTCGTGCAGAAGAGCTTGGCGTTCCCTTAAGTGATATTGCCAGCACACTAACGGCAGCGGTAAACGGCGATGATATTGCCGACCTTAACGTGGGCGATCAGGCTATCCCTATCATGCTTCAAACGAATAACAGAAGCACCTTAAACCCTTCTGAATTAACCAACTTGTACGTAAAAAGTAATACCGGCAATTTGGTTCCGCTGTCTAGCGTTGCCTATATTACTGAAGAAGGGGTAGCTGCAGAATTAGAGCGACAAGCGCAGCGCCGTGCCATTAAGATTGAAATGGAATTACCAGAAGATATTCCCCTTAGCGATGTTGTGGAGGGAGTTCGCAGTCTTGCACAAGAAAACCTTCCGAACGGGATTGGTTTGGTATTTTTAGGCGAAGCACAAACATTTGAGGAAACGTCACAGCAAGTTGCCCTAACGTATGTTTTGGCCTTTATCATTGTATTGTTAGTGCTAGCCGCGCAGTTTGAGAGTGTAAACAGCGCGATAGTCGTTATGCTCACGGTTCCCTTTGGTATTGCCGCTGCTATTTATGCCTTGTTCTTAACCAGTACAAGTATCAATGTGTATTCGCAAATTGGCTTAGTTATGCTTATTGGGTTGTTGGCGAAAAATGCCATATTACTTATTGAGTTTGCTGATCAGCTAAGAGATCGCGGCTATGAAGTGTACGACGCCATTGTTGAAGCAGGTAAAGTTCGTCTTCGCCCAATTATGATGACCCTTGTGTCGACCATATTAGGTGGTCTTCCTCTTATCCTCTCTACAGGCGCAGGGGCAGAAGCACGTAACGCTATTGGTTGGGTAGTATTCGGTGGATTAGGTATCGCGGTTGTCTTTACCTTGTACCTTACCCCTGTTTTGTACCTAGCCTTAGCGCGCTTCACCAAGCCACGGGCTGATGAAACTGATAGACTAGAAAAAGAAATGGAAGCCGCTGGCGAACATGCTTAATCCCTAGCGCATAGTGTACTGGCTTTTTCCTTATCGGTGAAAGCCAGTAGTTGCGCTATCATAGCGTCAAAGTAAGGGTTATATGTAAGTCGAGAGTAAACGTGTTGCTTATCGGTGTAGCCCCAAGGCCCAAACCATACCTCCTCCCCAGCCTCGCATTGAGCCTGCTTACCTTCTGATTGACCGTTGTCGCAGATACGAAAGTTTGACTGCACACCGTATAACGGGTTTTCAGGTGAAAATAACACGCTCATATGAGACGCCGCAGCTATGCGTTTTTCGGGTAAGCGCATAGTCTGTAACGCTACTGTGGCGCCCTGTTCGGTTACGTCTCGTGGGGCGGTTTCTCCCTGCCATAACAAACATTTGATGGGTGATGTGAAGTTGTTAGCGTACTGCTGAGCAACCCATTGCGTATCGACAACGCTGTCTTGTTCGGCAACAACTATTATCACAGGCACGTCTATCTGCTTGGTTTCAAAATAACCTTGAAGTGCGTTTACGCTTTCTTGATAAGCGGCGAAGCCCGGCATCGCCGTTGAATTATAGCGACTGGGATTGTCTTCTTTTTCCACATTAGGCCAGGGAAACAAACTATCTACATAAGGCGCGAGTTTTGACACAAAAAAGCGTGACTTAAAGGCGGGAGAAAACAGTAATAAGCCCTCAACATCATCACGCCCAGAGGCAGCAAGTGTCACCAAATTCGCCCCTGTAGAAAAGCCACCGGCGTAAAGCGTATCAACTTCTTCAGCAAGCAGGTTTAAGTGAAACTCGGTTTCCTGCTGCCAACTGTCATAAGATACTTTAAGCATATCTCCTGGCTTAGTTCCGTGGCCCGGTAACAATAGGGTTCGAACTCGTATGCCTTGATTACATAAAGATTGTGCTACATCACGAAAAAAATACGGTGAGTCGCCTAAACCGTGAACGAAAAGCACGCCGCGATCGGTGACATTGCTTGCGCACTCAAACGGCATATTCATCGCCAGTTCCTGCGCTTCATTTTCGCTAATAAAAATGCGTTCCGACTTTAGCCATGCTTCAATACGGCCAAGATAACGCGAATAAGGCGCAACTTTGCTAGGAAATGTGGCCGACGAAGCCGTAAATCTAGCACTCGGCTGTGAATGACACCCGGCTACGCCTAGTAGTGTGCTAGCAGCCACAACCAAGGCGGCTGCGGCAAGAGGAGTTTTACTGTTTTTCACTGGTGAGCGACTGCTTCCCCTTCACTGTTTTGCTCATTCACTTTATTTGCCACTAGGGCTTTAGCAAGTAGTTTATGAGTAAGCACTGAGAGTAGTTCTGTTTCTTCTTCACTTCGTTCCCCGTCTACCCCCGTAATCATCATGGCCACTTCTAACGCTTTCTCGGCATCAAATACCAAGTCTTCTTTAAGATCACGCATATACTGCAACGTATCGCCGGTATCAATAGCCTGGCGGGTTTGATAAATAGTATCGGTAAGAAATGCCTCTGGGCATATAGGGCTCTGCCAATCGAGCTCTTCTACCACAGAGTTGAGATAGTCCTGCTCAGACAAGGTGACCATACCATCAACTTGGTACAATAAAACCGCCAATTTGATTAACGCTTGATTAAAGCTTTGTTGTTCAGATAAATGCATAATTAAATTCCTCTACGTACCGTACGCACCGGTACCACTACATTGCCCGCATCCTGCGAGACATATAAGTTCTGTCATAGAAGTAAGCTACATGAGCTAATTGACAGCCCTATTACGCTAACATGAAGGATTAGGTTCACCGTGTTAAAAAAATGTGAACCACCAGTTATATTATAGGGTAAATAGGCGAAATTTAAAGGTAAACCCGATTTCCTTATTGTAAATGCGGCTGCCACTCACACATTGAATTAACGCAAGCCCAATGTAATATCATTAATGTAGAAGTTTCCTGTGTACGTAGGATCGTTTTTACCGTGAGCATCTAACGCGAAGAACTGCTTTTCCTGGTCGGCCAGCGCCTGATACCCGCCAATAACCTGATAAATCCATACTTCTTGGTCAAAGGTTAGTGACTTTTCCTGATAATAGCTTAAGGCAGTTTTCGGTTGCCCTGAATCTATAACGTCACAAAAGTAGTCTTCTACCGCGAGTTGTAGCGGGTCTTTTTCCAACGACACCGTAGACTGCTCAGTCATATCAATGTCTTGTTGCTTGTCATCTTCATGATCATGTTGATGGCGTTTGTGAATATGCGATAGCGAGGCCACCATTCCGTGGTAGGCTTCTTCATGTTCCACACTATTGACATCTACTGACGCTGGTTTAATAACGCTAGCGGTTTGGTTAAAAAGCACGGGAACTTGCGTTAGGTTGGCGTAGTTCCCTGGCGTGAAATCGGGTTGCTGTTCCATATGCAGCAGGTACCCCTTAAGTAACCGAGTACGCCCTTTAAATTCTCTAAACCTGCCCAGCAAATCGAGTAATCTCGCTTGTACCACAGACAGCTCTTGCGCCGCTTTTGAAAAGCGTTGCTGTAGTGATACCACCAATAAATGCCGCAATTCTCTATTTGAACCGGCAATTTCACTTAACTCGTCAAATCGAAAACACTCTAACTGAGACAATAAATCGGTTACCTGTCCTTGAGCTAGCTCGTTTTCACGGATTTTAGCGTCAACCGAGGATACATAGCCAAATTCGTTATTAATACGGCTGAACATGATCCTAACACTATTAGACAGCGACTCGGACAACTGATACACATGCTCGGTTAAATCACTCATATGCGCAGCCGCTTCGTTGAACTTATTATGATAAAGGGCTTCTTTATAGTGTTCGGCCAAGGTCTTTAAACTTGCCAATGATGCGCCAATATTTGCGTTTATTGTGCGGTTTCGTTCGTCCTGAAGACTGCCTTCAAGGAGGGTTCTTACCGCGCTTTTCAGTCGCAGTTCGCTTTGCGCATCAGGGCGCCACAGTACACCAAGCTGTGTGAGTTGTTCTAACACCTTGGCACTGTAATCTTGCTCTTTCACTGTACCATTGACATAGGCTTGCATAATAAGATCGCTATGTCTGCCTAGCGCATTAAGTAACTTAGTACCCGCCTGTATTAACACTTGGCTCATAGCAAGCTTCCTTGAGAAATCGCCGCCTCCGCTTGTTCCGACAAGCTTAACGCTTCAGTCTCATCAATAAAGCGTATCATTTCATACAAGTGCTCGACTTTACCTGTGGCCAAGTAAATCTGTTTATCTGGGTTTGGCTTACTCAGATACCCCAATTCCGTTAAGCGTTTAAATACCTGCTTAAGCTGACCATCAAGGTTTACACTTGTAGAACCAAACATCTTATAACGCGATATTTTCTCTAGTTGCTCTGCGTAAGCAGGGGTATCTTCTATGGTAGTTTGTAGCTCGTTTAAACGGATTGCATTGCCCATGGTAACAGGCATATCTGACTCACTGGCCTGCTGTACCAATAGCAGCCACTCAACCAAAGGAATAAGGTTTGACGCAGTATCTTGGAATTGTTGCGTTAATACCTTACGTTCAGCTTCCCCTATAGTTAAATAACTGGCGAAGAAAACCTCTCCCTCTGCAGTGGTTGATAAGGTTCGATTGAGTAAGTTTAGATGGGGCTCTAGTTGCTGCGCGTTATCGTTACTTTTTAAAAAGCGCCACGCTTCTTCGTTTGTCACTTGGCAAATAAACGCCCCTTGCAATAGTGCACTTAATACAAAACCTTGCTCAGTCATCATACCGATGTCTCCTTACTGCCTTCTTGCGCTTCTTTTCTCGCTTTCAATCGCTCGGTAATGGCACTTGTTTTTGGTTGAACCACCTGTAATTGGCGAGTTACTTTGTCAATCAAATAACGATTCTGAAAGAGTGTTAGAACTTCTGATTCGGGGTTGGGAAACGCCCCAACCACACTAATATTGTTATTTTGGCAAGCATCGAATATTTTCTTTACATTGCTTTGGTGAAGCGTCCCTAGTTCATCTATCGGCCAATGAACCGTGGCCTCGGCATCACCGCGCAGCAAACGGGTAAAGGCGAGCAAGAATTTACACAAAATAAGGTACGCCATACCATGGCTTGATGACTCGTTTAATTGCCTATCAGTGCGGATCACAAGGTCGCTTTTTCCTTCTCGCAAATGCAACTCAATATCAAGCAACTTATTTATCCCCCCAGTAAGCGCGGCACGGCCTAAGATATCTAACACTCTGCGCATGCTCATGCCGTATTCTTCATCGGGAAGATTATTTGCGCCCTCATCCATCCATTGTTGATACAGGGAGCGAAAATGTTCTAGCTCTGGCCAAAACTCTAACTCGCTAATGCGGGAGCGAATTTTAACTGCCGAGTCAGACACTCCATCTAGGAAGAGTTCACTGTCTACTTCTTCGGTAATCCGGCGGCTTTGCGTAACAATACGCTTATCGATATCGGCCAGTACAAAGTAGTACTGCGATAAGTCTGCACCGAATATGCGCCCTTGCTCTCGCAACCCTTGTAGCTTCTGAGGAACAATGACGTTTAGCAGTTGAGACAAGTGTTTCACCATACGTCTATGATCAAAGCTTTTTACACCATGAGCATTAATGGTGGCACATTCTTCGCGGGCACGTTCCCATGTATCTGATAACCCTGTCCCCGCTTGCGCCGCGATAAGCTGATCGAACCTTTCGACATAAGCCCGGATATCGCTAAGCAAGGTATCGCGCTCTTGCAAGTAGCCTTGCACCTCTGATATACGCTGGCTAATACTCACATCATCATGTTTCACCTCAATATCCTGTGAGGCCGCATGAAGCGTAAGCTTACTGAGAGATTTACTTAACGTTTTAATCTGTTCGGCATGTTCGCTAGCCGTTCTCAGTTTACTATCTAGTTGAGTATGCTGTTCTTGCAGCGCTTCGCGCTGATTTTTGTAGTCACTTTGTTGTTGTGCAAGGCTACGCTCTGCCTCTCCAAGCGACTTACGCGCTTTCGCCAAACCTTCTTGCCAGGTTACTTTTTGTTGAGTAAATACAGTACTATACCAACGCTCGTAATCGGCAACTTTATGACGCTGGCTTTCGGTACGTGTAATGTTATCTTTTAAGGTAGCAATCTGCTTTTTAAGCTGCCCAATTTCATCAACATCAACGCCACGGTTATTTAACTCATTTTCAAGCCAAGCCTGCATCTCTTTACGTGCAGTGGCCGCATCGGCTTTGGCTTTATTAATATCATTATCAATTTGCGCTATGCGTGCTTCGCTATCGGCGATGAGTTGCTGCCAGTGAAAACGATGTTCGGTTTCAGCTTCGCGCTGTTGGTCTTTTATTTCATCACGGCTAAGTTCAAATTGCGCTTTGGCATTTTTTTGTGCTTGCTGATTAGCTTCAAGTTTACTTTTCGCCTTTTGCTTACGCTGCGACAACGCTTGCTGGTATTCACTCAGTACAGTGTCTCTGTCTTGCTGCGCACGCTTTCTACTGGCTTCTGCACTTTTTACTTCATTGTCTTTTTGCGTCATTACCAATTCGAGGTTACGTACCTCTTCATTGGCTTTAGCTAAGTTTGTCTCGCATTCATTTTGCGCAGCAAGCGAAGCGGCCTGGCGCAGTTCTGCATCTTTTAATTGTTGTTTTAACGCATGTTCTGATTGCGCAAACTCTGGGGTAGTAACTTCATCGAACGCTAAGGTAACGCCCATAAGGCTGGCACTATCTTCACTTAATGAGGGCGACAAATCAGTCCGAGAAAGCAAGTCAGAGCGAATAACCTTCCCCAGTGTATTTTCCCAGTTATCTACATTTTTACGTAAGAATTCTAACAACGAACCTTCGCCGGGATACAATAAGCGATTCGTCTGTGCTACCGCTTTTTCTTCTTGCTGGAAAGCCAAACGTGCTTTATCTAAGGCGTTGGACGCCTGCTCGCGAACTTGAACCGCTTTGTTATAGTTTTTCTGCGCGTCTCGATAAGCAACGCGGGCTGAGTCTTCGTTAATAGACGCATCTTTAATTGCACCATCAAGTAAATCAAGCTGCGATTGCTCAAATTCGTTATAGCCAGCATTAGACAGCGACGACTTCAGTTCAGCTTCAGTAACATTAAGTGCATTTAGTTGCGCCTGATGTTCATTGTGTAAGGCATTAAGTTGGCCCGAAAAGTCATCTTTAATGCGCTGGATGGCTTCTCGCTCTTGTTGCTGATACTGCGCTTTTGTATCCCCCGCTTCCTGACGTATAGCAGATAGTTCATCTAACGTTAGCGTGAGGTTTTCACCCAATTCAGCTAACCGGCGATTGTAAGCGGCATCGATATCTTGGTGTTTTTCGGTAAGTAAGTGGTAACGACTTTCTGCCAGTTCCCGAGAATTTTGCCATTGAGGTAAATTGGCTACGTCAGCCTTTAGCTGCTCGATATCTTCCTCTTGCCACTTATCGAACTCTTTTTCTACTGCTTCAAGTTCATGGGCGTACTTTTCAACATCGGCCCGGGCCGAAGAAATCACCTGGTTTAAATGATCCCGAGTATCATGCCATTGGTTATCGGCCTGCTTGCGGTTAAACTGGTTTTCTTCAAGCTCATTTTTTGTGCTTTCTATCCGTGCTGATAAATGAACTTTATCTAGCTCAAAACTATGCTTTAGGTTTGCAAGCAGTTGCTCTGTGCTAGTAAGTGCCATCTCTGCCTGTTCAAGTTTACTAAACTCTGGGCGAATATGGTCGAACTGCTTAATAAGCTGACATTCTTTTATCCAATCATCTACGCGATGACGGCTTAGACCTGACGTTGGTGGAGTCACCCCGTCTTCTTCTAAGATAGCCGCTATCATCGCTTTGATAGTTTCCATCTTGCCTTCTTTGGAGTGCACGGCTTTGGCAAGCTTTTCGATATGACGCATATGCTTACTTGGTTCGCACAAGCTAAATACTTTGGCGTAACCGAGTAACTCTCGAGCATTACTGCTTTGGTTCAATGCACCATGATCGTTTTGAATGATAGCGCGGAAATCTTTTGTCGTTAATAAACTCGTGACCAACACATCGTTGCGCTTTAGTGCACGGGCAAGCTCAGCGCTCCCCACACTGGTATGCTTGCCGTTTTTTTGCTCAACAAGATAGTCTTCAATGGCAAACGGTTTACCTATTAAACGATAGTTTACGCCACTACCGTTAGAGCTCAATACCGCTTGGCAAAGATCTCCCGCCGCGCGGGTGTATTCATAAATAATAAAACTAGATAATCGTGGCAGGTACCATCGTTCAAAGGAGTCTCGGGTAGCGGGTACTACACGACTAGGGTATTCCCCATAGAACACCGGAATAAGCCGCTGTAAGGTCGTTTTACCTGACGCATTGGTGCCACATATATTGGTGTGCCCATCAAGCTTTAATTCCACCACACCGGGGAGGTGTGTGTCGATAAGAACAATTCGATTTAAGCCTGCCATAAACTTCCTATTATTATTTCAACTTCGCATCATGCCGGCCAATATAAATCACGCCCGCGTAACCTAACCCGACAGTGCCGTCATTAGCATAGAGTAAGAACACATACCGGGTTATCTAAATTTTGATAGCCGTGAAGTGTATTACGAAACGTACCCTTTTCACAGGTGGTTTGCCTTGCAATGTGTATTGTGTTGTAAGCGCCGACTTTTTAGTCGCTAAAGACGCGGTTCCCCTACTGGTTTTGCCACCAGGTAAGTGAAAAATCCAGCCATTTAATATGTGCTTCCTTGCCGTGTCATTCGTTTTTCGGCTGTGCAGAAAAGATAGAAAAAGGCTTACACATTTTTTCATATTTCGCTTGATGGTTAACCAATTAAAAAACAAAATAAAACCAATTGTTAATTTTTGGATAACAAAATGAAAAACCAAATCCTTGGAAAACTATTTGCCCGAAACGTAAAGTACGCAAGCTACTGCGCTGCTATAGCCCTCGCGTTGCCGTGTATCTCAGCATGTGGTAGCGGCCCCTCAGGCAGTAGCAGTAGCGCTAGCACAGCAACACAGCAAGACACCTCCACCGATGATACATCTACTCCCCTCCCTTCTCCGGAGATACCTATGACGGTACAAACCCCTGATACGGGTTTTGTTACTGAAACCGAGGTGTTGCTTGCGGCCGATGGGACTTCTTCTCCTGAGAACACCTACTCGCTTATTGAAGCAGTATTTGGCGAGGGAAGCATTGAAGCGCCAGACTTCTTTAGCAACGATCATACGGCAATACCACACATTATTGAGGAAAATGACACCTGGGTAGGCAATCACTTTGTTTTTCTCGCCCATCGAGACTTAGATTTTAACAAAGGCGTAGAGTCGGATAGGCAGCGCAACGAAATTAAAAGCTATGACAAGAGTGCGGCGCCGCTAAAAGGGTTTGAGGGTGAAACCATGCAGTTTGAGTGGTTCTTTTTTGTCTCCAGCGAGATGTCATTAACCAGTAAATTTAGTCATTTTTTTCAATTAAAGGCACGCAATAATTCAGAAGACAACAGTAATGGTAATGATGAGCAGCCGGTACTCACCCTCTCTGGGGTGGAAAAAGACAGCAGTGGGCAAGAGTTACAAGTAAGACACAGCACGGGCAATACCGAGGAGGGACAACGTACAGATGACGTGTACTTAGTTAGGGCTAACTGGACCGATATTACCGATGAATGGGTTAAAGTGTTTGTGCAAGCAACATTTGCAGAGGATGGTCAGCTTATAATGCAACTTACCCGATTACGGGATCACGCCGTAATTATCGATATACATGAAAACAATATCGATATGTGGCGTGGGGTAAGCGAACAAGACTTCATTCGCCCTAAATGGGGAATTTACCGCTCAACGGCCCAGTGGGATCAATTACGTGCTGAAGAGGAGCGAGTTAAATTTGCTGACTTTGTTGTTCGAAAAGGACGCGCAAATTAACCTTGTCCTCTTCGAAACAACAAGCTAGCCTTAAAATCACGGCGTATTATTATTTAAGGCGCTATTGGTTATTTTTTATAGCGTCTGGAAGTCATAGAAGTACGTTGGCCTTCTTGTTTACCCTTAAATGTACTTATCCTACTTTTAATTACGCTTATACTTCGCTTTTACTTTTTCTGTCTCCTTTCGTGCCTCGGAATTTAACCTCGCCATTTCTTGTTGAAACTCAGCGAGTAATTTTGACCGTGTACGGGGATCAGCGGTAGCCAATACTTTTTTTTGAAAGTCCTGGCTTAGCGTATTTAAACGTGCTGTGTACTTTTCAGCTAACGAAGCTATCTCACTATTCATTTGCTCATAGTTTATGGCATTGTTATTTTCTGCTGTCGAATTTATCTGCGGTGTTTTGTTCTGATAAACTGTAGCTTGTGGGGGCGCGGATGATGAGGGGCGTTTAGCAATCGCCCGCCGTTGCGGTTCTGTTGTTTTTGGTTTTTGCGTATTTTCTGATTCAGCGCTATCGATAGTTTTAGCTGTAGACCCATTGTCTACAACTGGTGGGGCAATAGGCTTAACGCGTACATCGCTCTTGGGGGTGCCTAAAGACTCTGTCGACACGTCTTCTATAGACGTAAGCCAAGCGTGTTTATTATCTAAATACGCGAAGGTTAGACGAGCCAAGTTATCTTCGAACTGTTTTACATCAGGGCGGTCGCAGCGATATTCATCAAGTAATTCGTGCACACCATCAATTGTTCCTAGCGCTGGTCTCACATTAAGGCTATTTATAATAAGACGATCATAATTTCCGCCGAATGCGTCGCATACTTTATCACATAGCGGTAAAAGCTCTGTGGGCACGACATAAGTGGCAGAGTCTATTTCTCCCCCCATGTCCGGCATACTGAGGCCATCATAATCAGGCATCTCAAACGTAGGATTTTTATAAAGGTAAGTTTTTTGCAATAAATTATCTGGACACTTATACAATGCATATTGTTGATATTGATAAAGGTAGGTATCGGCAATTACCGGCAGTAAAGAATAATCCTGATGCTTTGTATTCGCAATATCGTTACCTAGATTACGACGGATCCATAAAGTAATTGCGTTATCAATTTTACGATCCAACTTTTTAATGGCATTAAGGTTATTATCATAAATAGCTTGAATATATTGCCCGCCATGTAGCCAGCAGAAAATACCTTTGCAGGAACTATTCCATACTTCTCGCTCAGCTTTACGCGCGCTAATCGATGCGAGACGCGCTTCACGGGTTAGTCCGGGCTGGCGGTTAACAACAGTAAAAACGAGCGGCCTTGGAGAGGAGGAATACGCATAACCGGCTTGAGGCTTAGGCTTCTTGAAACCGTAACTTACCTCTTCAAGATAAGCGCTCTTTCCTTTTTGATAGAATTTTGCGCTTACTGTGGACCCCGGGAAACATGACGACTCTATAAGAGGTTTAATTATTTTATGTTCGAAATACTCATAGTGCGTTTTGAGCCATTGGTGAAGCTCGCTGTAAGAAACGGGAACCACAATATCTAATCCCGCATTTGGGCTAGGCCGCGTTCGGGAATGCTTGAGAGGAAGACACCAAGGGTTTTCTCGTGCATACACAGTAATTCTATCGTCTTCGTAGAGTACTTTACCTCGATTTAAAGGGGAAAGGTGCGCTACGTTTTCTGGCATAAGTGCCGCTATCTCTTCCATGGTCATTTGCGCTTCAGCAATATGGTTGAGATGATAGTTTGTATAGGTTATCGATTCCCCTTCATCTGCAATCGCAAAACTCATCAACTCAAACCGCTTAGGACCTGAGCTTTCCCCCTGCTGCGTCATAGACATTTCGATCTCAGTTATGCGGATATCGCCACATAGCTTGATTAAATTGGGATAAATCTTCTCTTTTACAAACTGCGTATAACTTGAACCAATAAGTTGCGTTCGCCTTTCGTATGCTGCGCTAAAACTCACATTAACGCGATATTTTGTTCCCTTTTGGCGACCTTTATTCGTACAAAAGTGTGCGAGCGTACGTGCATTTTCCTTGTCAGAGGCATGAATATAAACTTCTAATGCTTCTTGTTGATAAATTACGGTGCCCCGCTCTGCTTCACTGGCATTACAAAGTGTTACTATTGTAGGCAGCACTACCACACAGAAAAAAATAATAATTCGCAGCAGTAACGAACTCATGCGAGGTTCCCTCACTAGACTATGGTTTAAGATTCCATTTCTAAATAACTACCACCAGCTTCAAAGACTGAAACGCAAGCCATCAGGCTGAATCGTTTGAAAAGGGATATCGCATGTTTTTTATAGCGAAATGACTAGTGTATTTTAAAATCCCACTCATCAAATATAGTACAAAAACAACCTTTGCGGATTAATTTGCAACCCAAATCACCTATTATTTTTGTATTTTTTTACCCTTTTTTTCTTTAATAATTAATCGTACGTAGGCCGAAACTGTCCCACCAGAAAAGGCTATTAAACTTAGGTATATTTCACCAATCTTGTAAAAGAAGAACGCCATGTAATCTAATATATCGAAAGTGATGTAAAAATAATTTTAACCGACATGTCAAGGAGAACACCATGTCTTCATCTTCAAAAGTTATTTCACAACTGTGCCACTTAGATTTTGATGCAATAGCAGCGTATGAAGCCTCGTTAGAGCGTATTGAGGATTCAGCACTAAAAGATACCATTGCGGGTTTTAGGGATGATCACAAAGCCCATACCGAAGCGCTTAACGCAATATTGGTAAAAAGAGGCGAAGATAAGGTTACTGATACCGACTATAAAAAGGTATTAACCAAGGGTAAAGTTGTTATAGCTGGCCTTATTAATGATAAGGCCATCTTAAAGGCCATGAATGTTAACGAAGAAGTGACCACCAAAGCGTATGAAAAGGCCCTTGATAATGATGACTTTTCAGTGGAAGAACGTGCTGTTATAGAGCGTCATTACAATGATGAGAAGCGTCATAAGCAATGGTTTTCAGCCGCGGCCGATAAAGAATAACCTCACAATTTAATAGCGGGGTCGAATAGATAGGGGCGATGTTGGAGATAGTCCAACATCGCCTTTTTTACGTAGTGTGCGGCTTCATCTACGCTCTATTTTTTACGGCGCGCCGCTAGACGATGCTGCAACACGCAGCCCCTTTCTATGGAAGATGTTTTCCGCCTGTAACACCTATTATTTCAGCCGTTACATAACTTGATTCTTGTGAAGCGAGAAACACATAGGCAGGAGCAAGTTCAGCTGGCTGGCCTGGGCGCCCCATGGGCGTGTCTTCGCCAAAATTAGGGAGTTTTTCCGGCGCTTGGCCCCCACTTTGTTGAATGGGTGTCCAAATAGGCCCCGGTGCGACACCGTTTACCCTAATACCTTTTTCAATAAGCTTTTTCGCACAGGACTTGGTAAAGGAAGTTATAGCTCCTTTTGTAGAGGCATAATCTAATAGACCCGGCGAGGGCTGGTAGCTTTGGATAGATGTTGAGTTAATGATAGTGCCGCCTGGGGGCATATGTTTAACCGCAGCTTTAGTTAGCCAAAACATGGCAAAAATATTGGTTTCAAATGTAGCTTTGAACTGTTCACTGCTCAGGTCGTCTAAATCTTTAACGTGCTGCTGTTTGCCTGCGTTATTGACAAGGATATCTAACCCCTCTAAGAAACTGTTTGCAGAGTCTACTAATGAAGAACAAAACGCTTCGTCTTTAATATCTCCGGCAATTGATTTTGCCTTTACGCCAGCTTCTTGAAGCAGCTCTATCGTACTGTCTGCATCTTTTTGTTCTGAAGGTAAATGGTTGATAACAACGTCAGCACCTTCACGGGCAAAAGCAATCGCTACTGCGCGTCCTATACCAGAGTCTCCCCCGGTAATGAGCGCTTTACGCCCCGCGAGCCTACCTGTACCACGGTAGGTCTGCTCGCCATGATCTGCGGTAGGGTCTAGTTTTTTATCTAAAGCCGGTTCGGGTTGATTACTATTGTAGTGGGTATCGCCAGCCGAATATTGAGTTCGAGGGTCTTGTAACGTGTATTGGTCTTGCTTCGACATACTGCTTCCTCCTATTTGAATGAATGGATTTAAATACATCACATTAAAGAAGGTGCATTTCCTATGCCGAAGATGTAGCTCAGCCTTTACGCGGTAATCGCTTTCAAAAAGCGGGCAGCGCCCTAGTTAAGGCGTATAAACTATCGCTAATGTAGCTTTGCAGGATAACCGCAAGTAAAACATAGGTTTTAACTATTACCCGTTAGCCAACAGGCGAGTAATAAATACATAGACGTTGCTAAAATATTCAATGGGATGAGCTGTGGGGTATGAGAGGAATGAAAAAAAGAGCGCGCGTAACGCGCGCTCTGTATGGATTGTTAGCGTTAGCTTTCACCATCATCTATAGGTTAAAGCCAGTGTCGCCTATTTATCGCTTCCAAAAACGAACATCCCTTAGGGCAGTAATAAAGTCGCTTGAACTTTTCGCCTTAAGATCAACAAAACCATCATCCATTTTACTATCTAGACACACCGCTTTTATAAGTGGCATGGCATTCTCGGTATAGCCGATAAATTTATTGTGCGCAAACGCGTCAGACACAAAATCTCGTGCTTCTGGCTTCTCAGCAAGCATAGTAGCGCCATCTTTAGACATAAGCAGCAGTACAGCGTCATATAACACTGAAGGGCCACCATCAACCTTTTGATTGGCCTCAATGTGATTGCCCTTATCGCACGTAACGCCGCCAATTTGTGGGGCAACAATTTCGAACATGGCCCCTTCTTTGGATAACGCATCTTTCACTTGCTCAAGCAACTCGCCATCTAAGTCGTCGCTAACTAAAATACCCAGCTTGCGGCCCTTAAAGGTTTGTGGAGCATTCTTTAAAATACTTAAGGGATCAGAGACAGATAAGTCTTCTCTGGTAGGCATAGCGGCTTCTGCTGGCGCCGGCATTTCGCTAAATCCTAGCTTTTCCGCTACTCCTTGGGCTAGCGCTTTATCTACGTTTAAAAGGTGTGAAACTACGCGCTCTCTAATGGGCAAGTGTTCGACTTTTGAAAGCTCAAACGTAAATGCATCACGTATGTGCTCTTGTTCAGTTTCGGTTTGACTCAAATAAAACTGTCGTGCTTGGCTATAGTGATCAGCAAACGTTTCTGAGCGATGACGAACTTTTTGACCCGCTATGTCTTCGTTATGTGATTTAAAGCCGTGTGCTGGACATGCACGCGGATTAGTTTCATCTGCTTCCCATGAATTAGGCTCGTAGTTAGCGCGTCCTTTAGGGTTCTGCATAGCCATATGGCCATCTTGCTGGAAGTGACGCATGGGGCACTTAGGCGCATTGATAGGAAGATGAGTGAAATTGGTACTGCCTAAGCGTTTTAGTTGGGTATCCAAATACGAAAAGTTACGGCCTTGCAGTAACGGATCGTCAGTAAAATCTATGCCAGGAACAATATTCTGAGTGCAAAAAGCCACTTGTTCGGTTTCAGCGAAGAAGTTGTCAACTACTTGGTTGAGCACAATTTTACCCACGATTTTCACGGGCACTTGTTCTTCGGGAATGATTTTAGTGGCATCTAGCACATCGAATTCAAAATTATCGGCAAATTCTTGGTCGAAAATCTGCATACCCAATTCCCATTCTGGGAAGTCACCTGCCAAAATTGAGTCCCAAAGATCGCGGCGGTGAAAATCGGGGTCAGCACCGTTGATTTTCAATGCTTCGTTCCATACAACCGATTGAAGGCCCTGTTTCGGCTTCCAATGGAATTTTACGTATTTCATTTCGCCTTTGGCGTTGATTAGTTTAAATGTATGAACACCAAACCCTTCCATGAAACGAAACGAGCGAGGGATAGCACGGTCTGACATTATCCACATAAGCATGTGGGTGGACTCTGGGCTTAAACTCACAAAGTCCCAAAAATTATCATGTGCTGTTTGCGCTTGAGGGAAACCACGATCCGGTTCTTGTTTCGCTGAATGGATGAGATCGGGGAACTTAATAGCATCTTGGATAAAAAACACGGGGATGTTATTGCCAACCAGATCCCAGTTCCCTTCTTGGGTATAGAACTTAACCGCGAAGCCCCGAACATCACGCGCGAGGTCGGGGGATCCCTGATTCCCCGCTACTGTTGAAAAGCGCGTGAATACGGGGGTCTTTTTACCTTTGGTTTGGAAAATTTCGGCACAGGTAATGTCCGACAGAGATTCATACGCTTCGAAATAACCATGTGCGCCATACCCTCTCGCATGAACGACCCTCTCAGGAATGCGTTCGTGATCAAAGTGGAAGATTTTTTCTCGCATCACGTGATCTTCCATCGTCGTAGGCCCGCGAGTACCTGCTTTCAACGAATTCTGGTCGTCATGTATGGGGCAGCCTTGCGCGGTCGTCATGGTAGGATATCCATCACCTGCCTTTTGATGCAACTCGCCGCCTTGTCCTTTATTTCCATCGTACTTAAATGATTCAGCCATGTTAGTTCCTTGCAGTTGAAAAATTAAACGCACATCTTTTGCAAACAAAAAATATTATTTAGGAAAATATAAAGATATTGCGCAGGTGGGAAAGCAAGTAAGATTCCATAGAGAAAAAAACATAAAAAACAACAACATAATATTAGCAACAGGTTGGTTATGGGAGATACTTACAATGCAGGCGAAAAATTTACACACTCAGGGGATAATTGTTGGGTGGAAGATGAGCACAGACAAAAAAAGGAGCGGCCTATTATGCCCCCCCTAGTGCCCTTTATACGAATTCAATGTTAGGCGTATAAATAGCCCGGCTATTTTTCTTTGTTCCTTTCTTTTCGCTGCTCTTCCACAAATTGCTCTAGTGCAGCGCCAGGGTCTTCTTCACCTGCTACCGAGTCGGCATAAGGACTTGCAGCCTCTGCATCGGAATCTTTCATTGCGTCTCTTTTGGTTTCCTTATCTTCATGTTTACTGTTCATACTAATACCTCTTTATGGCTGGGTAGAAACGGCTATAAGTTGCTATTACTTGGTTCATCTAACGATGTGGTGACCATCTCGCTATTAAAATCACACCTATGTCAATGCATGACCTTGCTAGGTTTCTTTAACGGCGAGCATGGCCACCCTCGGCTCTTTTGCCACGAATATATTCTTCCAAATAGGGGCCAAACTCCAACATCAATGCTACAGCTAATACCACTATTAAATATACGGGGGGCAATGGGGTTTGTTTAAACTGTAGCGATACCTCCGGGGGAAAACCACCGGGCTGAAATAGAGAAGTAAATTGCGTCCAGTGTCGGGCGACGATAAGCACAAGCGCTAAAAGTGGGATCATTTCCAAGAAGCTGTGAATGTGCTGTTCTATGGGCCCTACTTTTCGCTTACTTACTGCGTAAGAAACATCCCAAAGTGCAGTTAACTCGTGCAGAAAAAAGAACAGAATACTGATAAAAATTATGAAGCTATTAACTTCAAATAGGAGTACGAGCACTAGAGGCACGCCCACCTCTGTGAACATCAATAAGTGAATTAAAGACTCTTTCGCACCACTGGTGGTCGAAATATTGCTTCGACGATGACAAAACCAATCGGCAATACCTGCCACTAGCCATAAAGGTATGACAAAGTACATTAGTATTGTTAACGTTGGGTCAGTCATCTTCCTTTCATCCCTAATTTATTTTCCCTCTATTTAGGGGCTCAGTCGTTCACCCCTACCTTTCATTCTCTTGCTAGCCTTAAATGAATAAGAGTTCAATTGACATGCCACAATTATAAATACAAGAGTATTCTGAGTAATTTTAGGGAGATATAAAGAGGGATAAGAATTAGGAAGCTTTATTGTGTTGGAAAGTGTTAGTGTCTTGAAGAAAAAGATATACCCGCTTTTGTAACATTTACAATAAATAGGGGAAGTCGCATTTGGTACGCCGTCTAGCCCGCTCAACTAGCATGGGCTTTGTTCAGGTGATAATTGACTTGCTAGAGGAAAGCGATAAGTACCGTTATATGCTGCTTAAGACACGCGCGCTTAAGAACGCGCGCGACGAAAACAGCAACTATCGAATAAAGGTTAGTATTTTACAGGTGGGCATTGCCATTGTTAGCGGGGAGGAAAACCACCGCCACCGAAACCACCTGGACCGCCAGGACCGCCGGGGGGCATCATCCCTTTCATCTGGCGCATCATTTTCTTCATACCGCCGCCAGACATTTTTTTCATCATCTTTTGCATTTGAGTAAACTGTTTCAGCAATCGGTTCACATCTTGAATTTGTGTACCTGAGCCTGCAGCAATTCGGCGCTTTCTAGACCCTTTAATTATGTCAGGGCGTGCTCTTTCACCCGGGGTCATAGAATTAATAATCGCTTCCATCTGATTGAACTGCTTTTCGTTGGCCTGATCTTTCATCTTTTCAGCCATACCGCCCATGCCGGGGAGTTTATCCATCATCCCCATCATGCCGCCCATATTCTTCATTTGTTCAAGTTGATCCTTGAAGTCTTGCAGATCAAAGCCTTTGCCTTTTTGTACTTTCTTGGCAAGCTTCTCTGCTTTCGACTTATCAACTTTGCGCTCAACTTCTTCAATTAAGCTTAAAACGTCACCCATTCCCAAAATGCGAGAAGCAATACGTTCTGGATGGAATGGCTCAAGGGCGTCGACTTTTTCACCCATACCAATAAACTTGATTGGCTTACCAGTAATATGACGAACAGAAAGTGCCGCACCACCACGAGCATCACCGTCTGCTTTGGTAAGAATAACACCTGTGAGCGGCAACGCGTCATTGAACGCTTTTGCCGTATTAGCGGCATCTTGCCCTGTCATAGCATCGACTACAAACAGTGTTTCAATAGGCGAAATTGCGCTATGAAGCTGCTTAATTTCACCCATCATATCGTTGTCCACATGAAGGCGACCGGCGGTATCGACTAATAGAACGTCGTAGAAACCTTTCTTAGCTTCGCTAATGGCCCCTTCTACAATATCCACCGGCTTTTCTTCTATGCTGGAAGGATGAAAGGCGACATTGACTTCATTGGCTAAGGTTTCAAGCTGTTTAATAGCGGCAGGACGGTATACGTCAGCACTCACCACCATCACCTTTTTCTTTTCCCGTTCAACGAGGTACTTAGCAAGTTTACCTACAGAGGTAGTTTTACCCGCCCCTTGCAAGCCCGCCATTAAGATGACAGCAGGTGGCTGAGTTGCTAAATTAAGCTTTTCATTGGCCTCGCCCATAACCGCTTCAAGTTCATTTTGAACAATCTTAATGAACACCTGTCCGGGCTTTAAGCTTTTAGTAACCTCTGTTCCAACGGCACGCTCTTTCACTTGTGCCACAAAAGATTTAACCACGGGTAGCGCGACATCGGCTTCAAGTAACGCCATTCGCACTTCACGAAGTGTTTCTTTAATATTGTCTTCGGTAAGACGCCCTTTACCACTTACATTGCGTAATGTTTGGCCTAAGCGTTCAGATAAATTCTCAAACATAGTATGAAACTTCTATTTATTTCAGACGTAATGACGTTATTGTATCGTAAAATGCGTGCTGAACGTACCTTCGAATGACGGAATTTATACATTCATTGCACGTGGCATTTCACCACTCGCTTTTGGCCGCCCCAAAAGCCCCTCCCTGCCTAAGGTTACCACGATAGTCCCGGTAACCTTAGGCTAGGTAGGCTATTGAAGTGGCATCGCTTTAAAGAAAAACAAGGAGATGGTTGAATTTAATGGCTAATTACAGTATCAATACCGCCACATTGGTGTAAAACACCATCTATATGCAGGAAATATCATGAACACCGTTTTCGCACTCGTGGCGGCCGCTTTATATGCTGTGGCAGCTTTTGTGCTAGTAGGAAAATTTTTCCATCAAGAAGGCCCAAATAAAAAGGCAGGCTTAGGCATTGCCAGTGTTGGGGTAATTGCGCACGTTTGTTTTTTGATTGACGCTATCATGGGCGCGCCAGGGCAAAATATGAGTATCACCAATGTGCTTTCATTGGTTTCTTGGATAATTACCGCGTCAATGCTGGTATTTGCGCGTACCATTCCTAATCTTATTTTGTTGCCTGTGGTATTTGGCTTTGCGTGTTTAAGTGTGCTTGCTTCACTGCTTATACCCGTGTCGTATATTATGCATATTGAGCTTCAGCCAGGATTAGTTATCCATATTAGTTTGTCGCTTCTTGCATACTGCACCTTAGTAATTGCTTTTTTATACGCACTTCAAATGTCCTACATAACCTACCGCCTAAAACAGAAAGGCGCAGCCTTACTGCATTCTTCCTTGCCCCCTCTTATGTTAGTTGAAGGCATTCTGTTTAAGTTGTTAGTGGTAGGCACCTGCTTATTGTCTGTGTCTTTACTAAGTGGCTTTGTATTTCTGGATGACATGTTCAATAAAACCTACGCTCACAAAACCGTGCTGTCTATCGCCGCCTTAGTGGTGTATTTGTGGCTATTAATTGGCCAAAAGTTACGCGGTTGGCGGGGGAAACAAGTTATTGCCCTTACCATTGTGGGAGTAGTGCTACTATCACTAGCTTATTTTGGTAGTAAATTAGTGCGTGAAATTTTGTTATAATGTGCCCGACATGTGACAAAAGGCTAATTTTACCTGCAGTTACAACCTATGAATCACATTTTTTTCTTGAAACCCTACCCTCAAATTACTACATTTGAAGACCATTACCAGATAGGACACCAATAGTTGGACGACATATCAACGAGTACGCTGTTTATCGCGCTCGGCGTACTCATATTACTTTCAGCGTACTTCTCCAGTTCAGAAACTGGAATGATGTCGATAAATCGTTATCGACTAAAGCACTTACAAAATGAAGGCAACCGTTCAGCGCAGAGGGTTCAAAAACTTCTGGACCGACCCGATAGGCTAATTGGGTTAATCCTAATAGGAAACAACCTTGTAAATATCGCTGCGGCGTCCCTAGCTACCATTATATGTATTCGCTTATTCGGCGACTATTGGGGCCCCTTCGCCGCCACCCTTGGCTTAACATTAATCTTGCTTATATTTGCCGAAGTTACACCTAAAACATTGGCGGCTTTATATCCAGAAAAAATTGCGTTTCCAAGTTCAGTAATATTACTGCCACTACTTACGATCCTTTATCCGTTTGTGGCTTTCATCAACGGTATTACCAATGGCATATTAGCACTACTAAAAATCAATCCTGTTAATGGTAGTGATGACTCACTCAGTCGCGAAGAACTTCGCACCGTGGTTTACGAGGCGGGAAGCCTTATTCCGCAAAAACACCAAGATATGCTGGTGAGTATTCTCGACTTAGAGAATGTAACTGCTGAAGATATCATGGTGCCCCGGGCCGAAATTGTAGCCATCGACATCAATGATGATTGGCGAAAAATTCAAAAGCAACTGACCCAAGCGCAACATACGCGAGTTCTGCTTTATCGCGACAGTATCGATGATTCGGTAGGGTTTGTTCACGCCCGCGACGCGTTGCGACTGCTGTCGAAGGACCAATTTACCAAAGCCAGCCTTCTTCGTGCCGTGCGCGAAATTTACTTTACGCCAGAGTCTACCCCGCTGCATACCTTAATGTATAAGTTTCAGGCTGAAAAAGAACGTATAGCTCTAGTGGTAGATGAGTATGGCGATATTATGGGCCTAGTTACTCTTGAGGATATTCTGGAAGAGATTATTGGTGATTTCACCACTAGCATAGTGCCGGATCACAGCAAAGAAGCCCATTTACAACAAGATGGTTCAGTGCTGGTAGATGGTAGTGCCAATATCCGCGATCTTAATAAAGAGATGGGTTGGAACTTACCTATCGAAGGGCCTAAAACCCTCAACGGTTTATTGCTTGAATACCTAGAAGAAATACCGGAACACAAGGTTAGCGTACGTTTAGCGGGCTATCCTCTTGAAATTGTTGATATAACAGAGAACATGATAAAAACGGTACGCGTAATGCCAGAATATTATCGGCCGTCAGAAGATAGCCTAAACGACTAAGCTTCATCGATTACTTTCTTCGCCCGTCGGGCAAGCACCTGCGCCTTAGCAGCAGCGACCTTGTCCGACAACGTAGAAAGTTTAGCCATAATTTCCTGCATCTCCTCGTCTTCACGTAGATCCGCTTCCGCCATATGCGACTGCAGTGATCGTTTGAGAAGTTCAGGAATAGATTTCGTGGTCATTTCCCTTCCTGCTATAGAATAAACTTTGACGCTCTCAATAGGGTTATCGGACAAAAGTAAATCTTCTGCAGTAAAAAATGCATTTAATTTTAAATTAGAAAGAAAAACAAGAAGGGTGACTGGCTAGTATGGCACTAGAGCCCTTGATAGTGACTCACTAACGTACCTTTTTGGGTTTTCGGTGAATATTTGATCACTGCAATTGAGGCTGTCGCGAAAAGACTTGTGGTGTAAGAATCGCATAAAGCGTCCACAAGATAACTTACCAGCGGCATATGGCTCACTACCAACACTTTTTTTAACGGCTGTTTTGAATGAAAAGCACTGTGCACCCGCGCTAGCAGATAATCAGCCACTAATTCGGCTGAGCCATCAGGTACCACATCATCACTGATTTCAAGCTTATCAGCAGTAATATCTGCCGCCACCATGTCGAAGGTTTGACGGGTACGTCGATAAGGGCTTACCACGGCGAGACCTACATGCCCTTGGGGACAATAGTGCGAAATTAACCACTGGCTGGCCTGGGTAGACTGGGCTCTTCCTAACGACGTTAACTGTCTGCTTTTATCATCTATACGGGGAGATTCAGCCTCGCCATGACGCATAACAAAGAGATAAATGTCATCGTTGCTGCTTTGACCTGACATAACATTGCGCATACTATTGAATATATGCGCTAAAGATAGCAGAGTGAGGTTGTTACGCCTAGCATAATTAGCCTTGCACTAGGTATAAAATTACCTTATCGCATGTCAGGGAGAAAAGCGGTTCGTGGTTTCCTGAATTTTTTGGCCCGAATTTTAGTATCGAGATCATGTGAAGAATAATTTGAATTTTGAAGACGCCCATCATTTTACCTTAGAGAATGGACTGCGCGTCATGCTTTGTCCTCAACCGGACAGCGATACGTCCTACGTATCTATGTCGGTGCGTGCTGGGCACTTTTATGATCCCAATGAATGCCAAGGCTTAGCGCACCTATTAGAACATATGCTATTCATGGGAAGTCGGCAGTTCTCTAAGCCCAACGCCATTAATAACTACATTGAGAAACATGGCGGCAGTATAAATGCGTGGACGGGAACAGAGTACGCTAACTACCATTACCATTGTAATGGCGATGCCGTAATCCAAACCCTCCCTGCGTTTGCCAACATGCTGCGCCAACCCATCTTAGATGAAGACGCATTAATCAATGAGATTCGCTCTATAGACGCCGAGTTTAAGTTTAAGAAAAAAGACGATCTTCGAAGGCTCTACCAAATTCATAAAGAAACCTGCAACCCTGCCCACCCCTTTAGTAAATTTTCGGTAGGTAATGATGCCATATTTTCAAAATTCACTGTGCCAGAGTTGCGAGAGGCATTAAAACAGCTTCATTCAACATACTATTGCGCAAACAATATGTGCCTGTGCATAGCTAGCCCCGTTCCGCCTGAACAATTAGAAGCATTAATTACGCAGGCCTTTGGTGGGTTACCTGCCGGGCAATTGGCCAAAGACGACTGGCCGACCCTCTATACAAAGCAACAATTGGGAATACAAATTAATATTAAGCCACTACAAACGGCTCGCCGTATGATAGTGACCTTCGCGCTACCGGGCATACACAACGACTTTGAAACTAAGCCGCTTAATTACATCAGCCATCTTCTTGGCGATGAGGGGAAAGGCAGCTTATTGGCCTATCTGAAGCAGAAAAACTGGGCACTGAATTTGATTGCAGGTTCGGGGATCGAAGGGGATAAATTTAAAGACTTCAATATAAGTTTTCAGCTAACCGAGCAAGGGTTAGCTCAATACCATGAGGTTTTATTAGCTTTATTTAGTTACTTAAACCTAATAAAAGGCGCCCTTGAAGAGCGCTGGCGATATGAAGAAAAAGCACAACTAACCGCACTGGCATTAAACTACGAAGAGAATGTAAAACCGCTAAATTTGATAAGCGAATATGCTCAGCACCTTTTTTTGTTCACTCCTCACCAGTTAAACCGTTTAAGAACCACGATAGGGAGCTTTGATGTTCACAAGCTTAGTGAGGCGCTTTCCTTTTTCAATGCAAACAATTTGCGGCTAAAAGTTATCGCACCTGATGTTTATACCGACAAGAGCTGTGCTTTTTACGATGCGCACTACAGTGTTGCACCCTTAAGTGTAGGTTTGCTTGAAAAATGTATGCGCCCGCCTGTTATAGACGCCTTAAGCCTACCCCCTCCAAACCCTTACTTAGGCAGTGAGTATCATTTGGTAATGCCTGAGATGGGCTACGACAAACCAACCAAATTGCATGACGATAACGGTATGCGGGTATGCTTTGCGCAAGATCACCAGTTTAGAAGTCCGAAGGGCGATATTTACATCTCCTTTGATATGCAGGCTTTCACCAATACTATTGAAGCTGTAGCTGCAAAACGTATTTGGCTAAGTGCATTGAACGACCATCTACAAGCTAAGTACTATCGCGCCGAAATAGCAGGTCTTCATTATCGTATTTATGGCCACCAAGCAGGTTTCACTATTCATACCCGAGGTTTCACCGACCAGCAGACATTATTAGCTGAACAATTACTTCAGACCGTGATGGATTTTATTCCCTCATTGGAAAGCTTTAACCATTATAAAGCCTTGCAAATTCAGGGGCTCCAAAACTCCCTGTTAAACAAACCGACAAACCGCCTATTTTCTCGCTTAAGCGTGCTTATTCAGCGTAATACCCACGCACCAATTGAGCTATTAGATGCCGTATCCTCAGCCAGTTACGCGCAAATGCTAGACGCGCGAGAACGCGCATTTAAAGAATATTATGTAGATAGCTTTATGCATGGAAATTGGTCATTAGAGAATGCACAAACCTTTACTGATCGCTTACGAAAGCACTGTATAAATACCACAGGAATGCCTTTGTCTCGTGCGGTGTCAAAGTTGCTTCCCGGCGAAGCACTCTACCACCATGTGCACTGTGAACATGAAGATGCAGCGGTTGTCCTTTATTTGCAGGCCCCCACCGCACAACTTTTTGATACCGCACTGTGTATGGTATTAGAGCAAATGTTAGCGGCCCCCTTTTTCAATGCCCTGCGTACCGAGCAGCAACTTGGTTATATCGTTGGCACGGGCTATGTACCCCATAACCAGCACCCCGGCATGGCGTTTTACGTACAAAGCCCAACCGCTTCAGCCAAAAACCTTCTAGAAGCTATGACAGCCTTTTTGTTCCAACAGCTCGATGAAATTGAGTTTTATCGCTTTTATTGGCCCACAATTAAACAAAACATGCTGAAACAGTTAGAAGAACGTGATCTCTCCTTGTCAATGAAGTCTCAGCGCTTGTGGGTAGCATTAGGCACCCAAGATTTGGCCTTTAACCGCAATACCCAATTGGCTGAATGTATTGAAAACCTCGCATTTGAAGATATTCAGCAGTATGCACAACGCTTAGCAAAGCGTGAACATTGTGGAGAACTTATTTTGCACGCTAGCGGTTCGTTTGCCCCCTTGGACTCTCCAAGCGATCGCACAGTTGAAAGCATTTCAGCATTTAAGGAACAGGTTCCCTATTATTAGTGGGCAATTTACGCATCTTTACCTACTTTAATGCCGTGATAGCTCAACAAATAGACCATCACCTGTATAAAAATAAAAAGTCCTTGTAGCGAGCACCTTAATTGGGCATATTTATTACTCTGGTTGTTAGGGACTCGGCCAGTCCTAAATATAAATTATAATGATAAGGCGTAATGCCAAAAGGTGTGTAGGTGCGCTCAACCCTAACTAGCTCAATTGTTTTTTTGTGGCTGCAGTTGTTCGGATTACTTTTCTCCGACGCTATGGCTATCGAGATTTCGAATCTCCAATTTACAAAATTAGACAGCCGAAACGGTTTATCTAGTACGAATGTTCTCGACATTGCGGAGGATAAAAAAGGTTATATTTGGTTAGCAACCATGAATGGCCTAAATCGTTATTCTGGCTATGATATAACACAGTACCACCCCTCCGATATTGACCCCCATGCTCTCCCTAGCGGGCTAATCTATACATTATTGGTTGATAGAGCGGGTGAACTTTGGGTTGGCACCCATTCCGGACTCGCAAAATACCGCCCCCTCACTGACGACTTCCAGCGTTTCACCCGTGCTAATAGTGTGATGAAATACGACTCTGTTACGGCTATAACTCAGTCAACTAACGGCGATATTTTATTCACTGACCCTAAATACCTCTACTCTCTTTCACCTGAAACAGGGGTTGTTAAAATCGTCACTCAGATACACAGCACCCCCGTAGATACAAAAGTTATATTTGATGAACCTAACAGAATCTGGGTTGGGTCTCATCAAACACCTTTGCAGATTTTCGACAAAACAGAGCGAAAGTTGTATACAACGTCCGAAGTTAATCCATGGGGGCTAGTACTAGATATCAGTTCTACACAAGCTATTAAGGTCATAGAGGGCCATTACTGGTTAGGCACAAATGAAGGCGTACTTATTCTTGATGCAGCAGGACGTTTGGTTAATAACTTACAGTTTAAAGCTAAAAACAAGAGTAAAAACACGGCTATTTTTAGCGTAGAAACAACCGAAGATAGCATTTGGCTAGGAACCCAAGACAACGGCCTTTTTATTTTAGATAACAAAAACATATCAGTATCTAAGATATCCACCGACGACTTCATTCATGTAGATGCAGATATTGGGAATATGACGGGACTAACCCAAAATTTCATATTCGCGCAAGAAAAAGATAGGTTTGGGAGCATGTGGCTTGCTACCTCCCAGGGGGCCTTTAAGTACAACAAAAACTTTTCCCGCATTAAGTTTCACCCCAGCACCACTGATGCCCAAGAAAGTGCGGAAAATGCCATTATTTGGGGGCTTGATGAAGACAGCAATGGCAATATTTTCTTCGCGTCGCAACAAAATGGAATCGGAAGTTTAGACAATGTTTCGGGCAAAGTGAGTTATATCCCCTCTATACCGGCTAAGAAAAAAGAAACCACCTACTGGGATCTAATTATTGATGAGGCGAACCATTTTTGGGTAGCGTCGTCAGTCGGCTTATTGCAATACGCCTATATAGATGGCTACCTACACTTAAAGTCACATCTATTCAAAGGTAACTTTATCGATTATCTTCATTACGATGGCAATAACTTATGGGTGTGGGGTGTAAACCAAGGCCTGTACTCGGTTAATGTGCACAATGCTTCTGCCGCCTCAGAGTCGGCCCTTGTTAAATCTTACACCCTCGACCTTGACGTAGAAGTGTTTCACTTACCTATTTTTACTGACAATAATGGATATATATGGTTAAGGCGCGAGGATGGTATTGTAGTATTCGACCCTACGAGCGAGCGGATCATTCAGCGGCTAGATTCTGAAAATGGCTTAAATTCATTGGTATACAGTGTCTATGAAACCTCAGAGTCGTTTTGGCTTACCACGCGCTCCGACGGTGTTGTTGAACTCTCTAAAGCAAGCTTTCAAGTAGAACGTAAACAAGCACGCAACGATAAAGATGGTTACATATTCTCTTCCATTGGTATAAATAACGCTATTTGGTACGCCGATAGCGCGGGTGTACACCAAGTCCAACTCCCCTCTTTACGGGAAGTGGCTAACATATCGAATATGCAATTAGAGTTTAATTCGCTTGGAGAAAGTGCTGTGCTGGCCACCCGTTCTGGTGATATCTACTTCGGGGGTAACAAGGGGTTTAACCGAGTTCGCTTCAAGCAAGCGCCGAAACCCATGGCGAAAAGCCGTACGCCGGAATTATTTGAATTTAATGTGTTCGGCCAGGCGCACAATCAAATAATGGAAAGTGCTCCAACGCCAGCTACCCCTGAAAACAATTCATCGTTTCAACAAAACATTACCTACTTAGCCCAAACCAGTCTCGCGTATTTTGAATCAAGATTCAGTGTGGCCTTTGGTTTAATCAACCCCGTATATCCCCAAGAGGTAGAATATCGCTATCGACTTCAAGGTTATGATACACACTGGCTCACCGCAGATGGTGAACATACCGCGCAGTTTAACAATGTTTCCTTTGGTAATTACCAATTTGAAGTGCAAGCAAAGGAAGCGGGAAAACTCTGGTCAGACAGTCGCACATTAGCCATAGATATTGCTCGCCCCCCTTGGTTGCATACAGTAGCGTTAGTGTTTTACGCCTTATTACTCACGGTATTTCTTACTTTCGTAATCCGCCAGTATCAAATTAGAAAGTCAAATCAGTTAGCGATTAAAGAATCTGAGGAACGTTTAAAGCTTACCCTATGGAGCTCTGGCGACGAACTTTGGGACTGGGATGTGTACCGAGGCCAAGTACATAGAGCTAACACTTGGGGAACGCTAGACTTCCCACAAGACGACATTAGAACTACAGGGGCGTTCGATGCAAATATTCACCCCAACGATTTGCCTCGGGTAAAAGACGCGTTACGGGCTCATTTAGAGGGCAAAACCGATTTTTATGAACTTGCCTATCGTGCCAGAACCTTTAATAATAAGTGGGTTTGGCTGCTAGATCGGGGAAAGGTTGTTGAGCGCGATCATAATCAGCAACCCGTGCGAATGACTGGCACACTAAAAAACATCAACCACCTAAAAGAAGCGGAAGAGCAACTTAATTTATTTAAGCGGTCTATTGAAAATATCTCCGAAGGCGTCTTTATTACCAATACTGCGTTTAAGTTTATTTCTGTCAACCATGCTTACTGTGAATACACCGGCGAAACCCGCGATCAAGCGCTAGCAAGCTATATGAACTTCCATCTTTATCCAGAGGCTTTTACCGAAGAAATTAAAAAAACGCTTAAATCAAAAGGCAATTGGTCAGGCGAGGTAGAATCTGTTCGCGTAAACGGCGACCGCTACGAAATGGAGTTAAATATAGATGCGGTACATGACGAAGATGGGAAAATCAGTCATTTTGTGGGCGTATTTAGTGATATCACTTCACGTAAGAGCACCGAAAAAGAGCTTTTAAAGTTAGCCAATATAGACCCTCTTACCGAACTACCGAACCGTTCATTTTTCCAAGCAAGTCATCAAAACTTAGTGCGCAAAACCTCTACACACGCGCTCTTGTGTTTAGATATGGACAACTTTAAGAAGATTAACGATTCATTAGGGCACCAAACCGGCGATATTCTTATCAAACAAATTGCCAAAAGGTTACAGCGTATTACAGGAAAAAGTGCCACTTGCTACCGTCTTGGCGGTGACGAATTTAGCGTACTTGTAGAAGACGATGCGGATATTCACACAGTAACGCACTACGCCCAAAATTTACTCGATACCCTTTCGCGTCCCTTTATTATTAATAAACAAGAATTTGTACTTGGCGCAAGTGTGGGTATCGCGTTTTTCCCTGACGACGGTACCACGCCCCAAGAAATGCTTAAAAATGCAGATACCGCCATGTATTTTGCTAAAAATAATGGGGGCAACAGCTACCAATTCTTTAGTGGAGAGATGAACCAAAACGCTGTACGCCAGCTTCAAATAGAAAACTTAATTCGCCAGGGTATTAAAGACGATCTCTTTACTGTTTACTATCAACCCAAGGTGGATATTGCATCAGGCCAATTAGTAAGTATGGAAGCCCTGGTGCGTTTTGAGCATCCGCAAAAAGGTATAGTTAGTCCAGGTCAATTCATTCCTCTTGCCGAACAAACCGGCCAAATTATTGAAATAGGTGAACAAGTACTGCGTAAAGCATGCGCCGATGTAAAACGATGGGTTAACCGTGGCGTATTTACCGGACGCGTAGCGGTGAATATTTCAGCCAAGCAGTTTGAATTGCCCGACCTTGATGATCGAATCGACAAAATCCTAAATGAGATAGGGCTTTCGCCGTTACATCTAGAGTGTGAAATTACTGAAGGCACACTTATGGAGAACCCAGAAAATGGCTTAAGGATGATGCATCGTCTCCGTGAACGAGGTATTCATCTTGCCCTTGATGACTTTGGTACGGGTTATTCTTCATTAGCATACTTAAAACGTTTTCCACTCAATACGTTAAAGATAGATAAGGCATTTATTGACGATATTGCCAAAAGCAGCGTCGATCGCCATATGGCAGCCGCTATTATCAATATTGCCCATAATTTAGGGCTTAAAGTGGTGGCTGAAGGAGTAGAAGATGAGCAACAACTGTCTATTCTTCGACGCTACGACTGTGAAATGTTGCAAGGCTTCCTTTATAGCCGCCCGCTAAATGCCGAACGGTTTGAAAAATTACTCACCGAAAATCAACAGCTTCATACGCTACTGGGGCAATCAAAAATTTGACCCCTACTTTAGTTTATTAAACGAAAGCATAAAAAAGCGTCAAAAAAACCACACCCGCTACGAAACAAAGACCCAAGCCACTGTTATAATTGATTTTTTTAAAACTGGCACGGGTCTCGCAATATCCTCTGTAACCGATGAATAACCTTTCTGTCGGTTTTGTTTGTTCGTTCAAAAAATAAAAATCAGAGGAATAAAAGAATGTTAAAAGAGTATGCTGTTGCACTAGTACTATCTACCGCTACCCCAGTTGCTGCTGATAAACAAGACGGTGTGAATAAAGCTCCCGAGAAAAAGCAAGACACAGTTACACAACCGCACCAGTACCGCCCTCAATCAGGTAACGGTGTGGGTTGGCCGAAGGCTATCTAATCATCTATATTTCGTCAAAAAAGAGAGCCTCTGCTCTCTTTTTTTATGTATGAAGAATGCCTTGTAAGGCCGATTATTAACGTATATATCTCACCTACTACGCCTTACGCAATAATAAGTAAGTTATTAAAGCCCACAGAGCGGCGCCACTGAACGTGCCGAGCAATACTAAACATTGGGTATAACAATGGACCTAACACTAATGCAGCGGCCCCCCAGCACTTTGCATTCATCCCCCACTTCACCGCTTCGACATAAAAGAAAATACTGCTTAGCACGCTTAAAACGATAAGGCCTAACATTTGCCCTCCATTCGTGGTTTTAGCACGTTACTGAGTTAACGTATTGAGTATCTCGCCAAATATTTGACAAGAGAATAAAATTACCGCCGAGATTTTACGTAAAAGTGGTCAATTAACCAGCACTTTCGACGATTAGACACAAAAAAACCGGGAAACACCCGGCTTTTTACATGCTGATTACATATCAATAAAAACTTTCTTTCTTTTCTGCCATGGAGCACAGGATCTCAGCGGGCTTGAATTTTTCGTCTACTGTGTCGCTGTAATGATTCAAACGTGAAACCACCTCACTAATGCCTAGTGTGTCCATGTACCTGAATGGTCCTCCAAGGAAAGGGGGAAAACCGATGCCAAAAATAGCCCCTATATCACCGTCTCGGGCACTACGTATTACACCTTCATCTAGACACCGAGCTGCCTCATTCAACATCATCATTACACAACGCTCTGCAATCTCTTTTTCGCTTCGTGTAGTAGAAGGTGATAAACCTAACAGTTCATAGATACTTTCATCCACCTCTTTACCGGGTTTTTTACCTTGATATGTGTAAAAGCCTTTTTGGTTCTTTTTCCCTTTTCGATCATCTGCTAACACTTTGTCAAAAGCGCTAGGGGCAGTGAAACGTTCACCGAACGCCTCTACCAAGAAAGGAATAATCTTAGTGCCTACGTCAATACCGACTTCGTCAAGAAGTTTAACCGGGCCTACGGGGAAACCAAATTTCACTAACGACTTATCGATATGCTCTATTGGCTCGCCTGCCAGAATGAGACTGGCAGCTTCATTCATGTACGGTGCTAAAATACGATTAACGTAGAAGCCGGCGCCATCTTTTACCACTATGGGGGTCTTCCCCTGCTTTTTAGCAAACTCAACCGTAGAAGATATCACTTGCTCAGAGGTAGCTTGGTGGGCGATAACTTCTGCTAATGGCATTTTGTCTACCGGTGAAAAGTAGTGTAAGCCAATCACATTTTCTGGGTGCGCTGCTTTTGCTGCTATCTGCGTAATCGGTATTGATGAGGTATTAGAGGCAAAAATAGTGCTAGATTTACAGTTCTCTTCAATATCAGCCACCATTTTTTGCTTTAGCTCTAGGTCTTCAAACACAGCTTCAACCACAATATCTATATCTTGATAGCCACTGTAGTCGAGTGTACCTGTAAGAAGCGAAAGTTGCTTTTGCATTTCGCTCTTAGCCATAAAGCGCTTCTTCACCTTCTTATTAAGTATGTCGTAGCTGTACTTCATCGCATTCGCTATACCGTCAGCTCGTACATCCTTAATACGTACAGGTACGCCGGCTTTAGTGGCGGTTACATAGGCTATCCCACCGCCCATAAGACCACCGCCTAGCACCCCAACCTTGTTCATCTTTTCGGGTTTAACGCCTACAACACCATGCTCTTTTTTCATCTCTGTGGTCGCGAAGAAGATCTGCCGTAATTGAAATGATTCAGGGGTCATAACAAGCTTACCGAAGGCTTCTGCTTCCGCTTTAAGCCCAGCTTCCATCCCGTCATTCA
Source organism: Alteromonas profundi (assembly GCF_010500865.1). Taxonomy (GTDB): domain Bacteria; phylum Pseudomonadota; class Gammaproteobacteria; order Enterobacterales; family Alteromonadaceae; genus Alteromonas; species Alteromonas profundi. Next base: position 88,090 of record NZ_JAAAWN010000008.1, on the reverse strand, counting down.
TCCCCCTTTCGATCACATCAATAATGTAGCCTGGAGCAGGATAATTGCCTTTGGTTTTGGCAAACGTCGCTTCGCGTGCTTTTTTGAACATCATGTTCCGGCCAGGGCCAGTGTTCTCTAATAACTTATTCATTACGCCTTTTTGCGGCGCTTCACGGTGAGGTTTCGATTTCAGTGCAAATTTTTCTGCAACCTCAATCAACACACTATATGGCACCACATCATCGACAATTCCGTACTTTTTGGCCTGCTTCGCACGCGCGGGCGAGCCAGTAAGCATCATTTTCATCGCCTGTTGAACGCCGATTAAGCGCGGGAGTCGCTGCGTTCCACCACTGCCTGGCAACAAACCTAACTGTACTTCTGGTAGGCCCAATTGCGTAATTGGTGAGTCGGTGCACACCCGGTAATGACAGGCAAGGGCAAGCTCCAAACCACCGCCAAGTGCCGGACCATGAATAGCCGCAACAAACGTAGCCGACATTTTTTCAATTCTATCAAAAATTGCTTGGCCGCCGGCAGCGATAGACGCGGCGTCTTCTGCAGTGTTACATGCCGCTAGCATAGTAATATCTGCACCTGCGACAAAAGAGTTTGGCTTTCCGCTCGTAACCACTACCCCTTTAATACTATTATCGGCGTCGATGTCATCAAGCATGGCAGATATTTCATCACCAAACTCTGCTTTTAGCGTATTCATGCTTTCGCCAGCAACATCCATAGATAATATAGCGATGCCGTTATCTTGTTTAGTTAACGTAAAAGCGCTCGAATTTGTTTGCTGTTCTTGGCTAAGTTCTGTTTGTTCAGTCATCTTATTCTGTCTCCACAATCATGGCTGCACCTAAACCACCTGCTGCACACGCGGTGACTAGCCCAGTCCCACCACCTCGACGGTTCAATTCGTTAAGCATTTGCGTGATCATTCGGGTACCTGTGGCCGCAAAAGGATGCCCATAAGCAATCGAACTTCCCATTACGTTAAATTTATCCATATCGATTTCACCTGTCGCCTTTTCACGCCCCAGTTTTTCCTTAGCAAACTTATCGCTGGCAAACATTTTAATATTGGCGAGGGTTTGCGCGGCAAAAGCTTCATGCATTTCAATTAACGTTAGGTCATTGAGCGTCATGCCTGCGCGATCTAACGCTATTGGCGTAGCATAAGATGGCCCCATTAACATGTCTTCCCATACATCGATAGCCGAGAAAGCATAGCTTTTGATATAACCAAGTGGGGTATAACCTAGCGCTTTTGCGCGACTTTCGGTCATCATTACAACCGCAGACGCACCATCAGTTAGAGGGGTCGCATTGGCGGCGGTAACCGAGCCATATTTCTTATCAAAAACAGGGCGAAGCTTGGCATACCCTTCTAAGCTCGAGTCGAAACGAACGTTATTATCCCGTTCCAATGCGCCTTTATAAGGTTCTGCATAGGCCGTCATTACTTCATCGGATAACTTACCTGCTTCCCAGCTTTGGGCTGCAAGCGTATGAGAGCGATGGGCCAGCTTGTCTTGTTCTTGACGTGAGATAGCATGGTTTTTTGCCATTTGCTCGGCGGTTTGTCCCATCGATAGGCCGGTAGAATACTCGGCAACCGCAGGAGGTACCGGAGCGAGGTCCTTAAGACCAAGACGTTTAAAAATATTTAGCTTTTGACCAAGCGTTTTGGTTTTTTGAAGGTCCACGAGCGCTCGGGCGAGGTTTTTTGACACGCCAATGGGCGACACAGAGGTTGAATCGGCCCCACCTGCCACACCTACCTGTATGGTTCCTGCCATCATACTTTCAGCAATATTCACCGTGGATTGAAAACTGGTAGCACAGGCGCGAGACACACTATATGCGTCAGTATGTACGTTCATCCCTGTCCCTAAAACGATTTCTCGGGCGATGTTAGGCGCTTCTGGCATTTGTACAACCTGACCGTAAACAACTTGGTCTATCCACTCTTTTTGAATGCCATTACGTACCAGCAGTTCATTAACAACCATTTTGCCTAAATCAACTGCAGGAACACCGTGGAAATACGTGGCCATTTTAGCAAATGGGGTACGTAACCCCGCCACAATGGCGATGCGATCACCCTCTCGGGTAGTAACTGTTTGTTTTGTAGCCATATTGCACCTACGTTATTGACCATTGCTTAAAATCATTTAAGTGGTCTGACCTGTAATGATATGATTTTTACAAACTATGAACAAAATAGCAAATTATGCGCATCATCGACGAGCCTTCGGCACAAGTTTTCGCCTATCTAGCTGAAATTAAGCACTCTAGCGTGAAAATCAACAAGTTTAACGCCTTGAGAATTGCTAAAGTGAACCATATATGAAAACCATAGTCTGTTTTATGTCAATCGTCTCACGCCTGTGTGAGATAGTTAAGATTGAATGATTGATTTTCCTGATAACTAGAATTTAAACGGGATGTTTGAAAATATGGCGGCACAGCAGTTTCAGCAATTACACCAGTATCTCGACCAACAAATCATTGGTCAAAGTGCGCTAACTAAGAGCATTCTCATTGCCCTTTTAGCGGATGGGCATCTACTTGTCGAAGGCCCGCCAGGGCTTGCTAAAACCCGTGCTATCAACGCGCTAGCGAATGGCATAGATGGCGATTTTCATCGGGTACAGTTTACGCCAGACTTATTACCCGCCGACCTTACCGGTACCGACATTTATCGTCCCGAGACCGGCCAGTTTGTGTTCCAACAAGGCCCATTGTTTCATAACCTCGTGTTAGCAGATGAAATAAACCGCGCCCCTGCCAAAGTGCAATCGGCTTTGTTAGAAGCCATGGCAGAGCGGCAAATAACGGTAGGAAGTAAAACCTACCCCTTGCCCCCGCTTTTTCTTGTAATGGCCACACAAAACCCGCTGGAACAAGAAGGAACTTATCCCCTGCCAGAAGCGCAGTTAGATCGATTTTTAATGCATGTGGACATAGATTATCCAGACGCTGAAACAGAACTTGAAATTCTACGATTAACCCGCGGAGAAGCGCTCGATGTTCCGCCCATAATGCCCCCTACCTTGTCGCAAGAAGATATTTTTGCCGCGCGAAAAGAGGCTCTCGGGCTTTATATGGCGCCGGAACTCGAGCAATACTTAGTACAGCTGATCATGGCAACACGTAAGCCTGAGCGGTATGACGACAGCCTTGCCCAATGGATTGCATTAGGCACCAGTCCAAGAGCGACCATTAGCTTAGATAAGTGTGCTCGCGCCCATGCTTGGTTAGCCGGACGAGACTTTGTCGGGCCAGATGACATACAAGCCGTGGCGCATAACGTTCTAAGACACCGTATCATTCTGTCTTATCAAGCGGAAGCTGAAGGTATCACGGTGAACGATGTACTGGATAAAATTGTAGCCACTGTAGCCGTTCCATAAGCTATGAGCGACATACAATCACAGCTGGACATGCTGAAAAGTGATGGCGTTACGCTATCTACTGGCGAATTGCTTCGTTATCAACAGTTAGCAAAGCTTTTTAGTTTGACGCCGAAACGAACACCGCAGGCAAAACTGGCGGGAAGCTACCTTACAAAGCATAAAGGTAGAGGCATGGAGTTTGACGAAGCGCGTCATTATCAACCTGGTGATGACATTCGAGCCATTGATTGGCGAGTAACAGCGCGAACCGGCAAAACCCACACTAAAATTTACCGCGAAGAGCGAGAGCGTCCCGTATTTCTATTTTGCGACTTTCTCCCCTCAATGATGGTAGGAACTCAACTTCTTACGAAGTCTGTGCAAGCAGCACATATTAGTGCCTTAATAAGTTGGTCAGCCGCGGCACGCGGGGATAAAGTGGGCGCGCTTATTTTTAATCAGGCGACGCACAAAGAAATAAAGCCATTGACCCGAAAAAAGGCGGTGCTACATATCTGCAAAGAACTCACTGCAGTGCATCACAATAGCAGTGCATTGCCACCTAGTCCGCAGCAATGCGCCAATGCCTTTTCTGATGCCTGTGCCCGAGCTAGACGATTAGCCCGCCCTGGAAGTTTGGTGTATTTAGTTTCAGACTTTCAGCATATAAACGATACGGCATTACAACACCTCAGCCACCTATCAAGGCACTGTGAGGTACGCGCGATTATTGTAGATGATCCTATCGAACATGCTTTACCTGCCACCTCAACTTTGCAAGACGTTAATGTGTCAGATGGCATCACACAACAGCGCTGGCTGCTTGGTGACAAAAAAGAACAACGTGCCTACGCGCAGTGGCGTACCAACGCCAGAGTAAACATGGAACAACAGCTTAAACAGTCCAATGTTGCCCGCTATCATATTACAGCTGGGAGCCCCCTTGATACGCAGTTACAAGGGTTACAAAGGGAGCGCATGTAATGCAAGTAACGCAACCCATGCCTGGGCAAGATCCCCTTGCGCAACTCAAAGATATACATCCCCCTACAGAGATTAACTGGTGGCCGCTCGATTGGGGTTGGTGGTTGCTTATCTTAAGTTTAGTGGGCGTGCTTATAGGGTTCTTCATTTACTGGAAGCGCAAGCGTGCCTTTAATCGGCCTAGAAAAGAGGCAAGGCACTTACTCACATTAATTAAAGACACTGATGAAAATTGGCCTATGCAAATTAATGAAGTGCTTAAGCGAACCGCTTTGTACTATTTCTCCCGCGAAGAGGTGGCAAAGTTGTACGGCAATGGTTGGCGCCAATTTATGCTTCACCATATTGCAGATAAACATAATAAAAAGCTTGCAGCTGGGCTAGATACACTGCAAACACAACTGTACGCACCGGTGAAAGATAACGCTCAATTTGAAACCTGCATAGCAGCGGCTGATTTATGGCTACGGCATGGTTCATTCTCTCCCTCCTCTACAGCGCCTTCTCATGTCTCTCATGCTAAGGAGACAACACATGCTTGAGTTTGCTTGGTGGTGGGTGTGGCTATTTGCCCCTTTACCGATAATTATTCGCTGGCTGGTGAAACCAAAACAAAAAACTGCATTAGCCGCTTTGCGCGTACCTAGTCTGCGACCTGAGGCGTCCCGTTTAGATACCCCAGTGAAATCTAATACACGCTTAATGCTACTCGCCAGCTTAATTTGGTTGTTACTGTTAGCTGCGGCGGCGCGGCCGCAATGGCTTGGCGAGCCTGTTAGTATACCCAACGAGGGCCGAGAAATGATGCTTGCCGTGGATTTATCTGGCAGCATGAAAATTGATGATATGCAATTAAATGGTCGACAGGTTAACCGATTGACTATGACCAAGTCGGTACTCTTTGACTTTATTCAAAGACGGGTGGGCGATAGATTAGGGCTCATTCTATTTGCTGATACCGCATACGTACAGGCGCCTCTTACTTATGATAGAGATACAGTGTCTACTCTTTTATCTGAGGCGGTGATAGGTTTAGTTGGCGAGCAAACTGCTATCGGCGATGCCATTGGTTTAGCCGTGAAGCGTTTTGATGCAAAGGATGAGTCGAATAATGTACTTATTCTGCTAACGGATGGGCAAAATACGGCCGGCAATATCACCCCCGAACAGGCCAAAACCCTCGCAATGGATAAAAACGTTAAAGTATACACCATAGGGGTGGGCGCTGATCAAATGCTTATCCAAAGCTTCTTTGGCACTCGCCAGGTAAACCCTTCACAAGAACTTGATGAAGACATGCTAAGGGATATCGCGCAATCAACCGGCGGAGAGTATTTTAGGGCACGTGATGTGGATGAATTAGAATCTATTTACGCCACCCTTGATACCTTAGAGCCGATTAAAGGGGAAACCCGCAAGATGCGTCCACTTACAGCGTTGTTTTATTATCCCCTAGCAGGCGCACTTTTATTGTCGTTCATATGGGCACTATCCCACCTCATAAGCAGCGTGTTTTCCAATCTGCGCGCGAGTGTTAATAAGCGAGTAAAGTTATAGCTATGCCTATTCAAGATTTTCACTTCATCCGACCTGAATGGCTGTGGGCCATCGTCCCTGCTTTGGGCCTATTGATATGGCTAAAAATGGCGCATAAAAAGCAATCTGGATGGCAAAGCGTCATCCCGCCTCATTTATATAAGCATATGCTCATTGGACAGGTTCAAAAAGGTAAAAGGCCTCCTTACAGTTGGCTCTTTTTTATCTGGTTACTCAGTATCTTCGCGATGGCGGGACCTACTTGGGAACGGCTCCCTCAGCCGGTATATCAGCTTAAAACAGGCCATGTCATAGTGGTAGATATGTCGTTATCTATGCGCGCTACCGATGTAAATCCGAACCGCTTAACGCGGGCTAAATATAAAGCCATCGACCTAGTTAATCGTATCGGCGAGGGGGAAATGGGATTAGTGGCCTACGCTGGAGATGCATTTGTGATTAGTCCGTTGACTAAAGACGCGGCGAATATCACTACGCTTATCCCAAGCCTAGCCCCCGAAATAATGCCTATTCCTGGCAGCGACCCTTTGTTGGGTATCGAACAGGCCGCCCAACTTCTCACTAATGCAGGCTATAGCAAAGGCGCGATTTATTGGATAACCGACGGGATAGATAGGCAACAGCAACAAGAGCTACAGGCGTTTGTCTCGTCTATGCCATTTACGTTAAACGCACTTATCGTGGGCACCGATGAAGGAGCACCGATTACGCAGAAAAATGGCGAATTACTTAAAGATAATAGCGGCGGTATTGTGATCCCTCGGGTAAACGCAGATGCAGTCACTCGTATTGCCAATGCTGGCGATGGAATTGCTGAACGTTTAACCAATAACGATGATGATATTGAAGCCCTCGCGTCACTTTCTTTGCTTGAGACTGGCGTTCAAACCGAACAAGAAAGTGAAGAGAACGAAGGGGATCAATGGCGCGAACTGGGGCCCTATTTATTGCTAGTCATGTTGCCATTTATTGCCTTAGGTTTTAGAAAAGGGCTTGTGTTCAGTCTTGTACTTTGCGTTTATTTTCCTTTTTCAAGTGACACTGCGTATGCACAACAAACGAAGGCTTCCTCCTCTACAAGTGATACAAGATGGTGGAAAGCCCCTTTTTTAAATAAAGATCAAGAAGGCTTTCAACACTATAGTGAGGGTAACTATGAAACCGCCGCATCACAATTCGACGATCCTGCTTGGCAAGGCGCAGCGCACTATAAAGCTGGGAATTATGAGGCTGCGCTAAATGCCTACCAACAGGTCAATACTATTGATGGCCTATACAACAAAGCGAACAGCTTAGCCCATTTAGGAAAACTAGATGAAGCGATAGCGGCCTATGAGGAAGTGCTTGAGGCAGCACCCGATCATCAAGATGCGATAGATAACAAAGCGCTTTTAGAAGCGTTAAAACAGCAGCAAGAACAGGAACAACAAGAACAGCAGAACCAGCAGTCGCAAAATGAAGACGGTCAATCTGATGAACAGCCTCAAAACGAAGAAAGCCCGCAGTCACCTGAAAATGACAGTGAAAGTTCACAAAACGAAAATTCAGATGACGCGCAGCAGCAAAACAACGCATCGCAAGATTCAGGTTCTCAGGACCAAGACAGTGGTGAGCAGCAGGGTTCAGAAGAACAAAATGGCGATGAGCCACCCAACGATACCGCAGAAGATGAAAATAGAGAACAACAAGAAAATGCTCAACCGGAAAATGAGCAAAACAGTAATACCGACGATAAACCATCACAAGCAGCCGCTCAGCAAGGTGAACTAACAGATGAAGAAAAAGAGCAACAACAGCGGATTGAAAGTTTAATGCGACGGGTACCCGATGACCCCGCGTTTTTATTAAAGCGCAAAATGCAATTAGAAGCACAAAAACGACAACGTCAACGTATGCCTTCAAATCGGAGTGATTGGTAGATGAGAGTATTTTTATTCACGGCAAGTTTATTATTGCTGTTAAGCAGCTTTTCAGCCGCTGCTGATGTAGACGCCGTTCAAGCAACGATTGATAAGAACCCTGTCATGGTAGATGAGGCGATAAGATTGACGGTTACCGCCCAAGGCAGTGCGGACAGAGATGCCTTCGATAGTTCTGCGCTACTGAAAGACTTTGTAGTGGGAAGAACGTCAGTGAGTAGCCAAACATCAATCGTCAATTTTGATACCACCCGTACCACCACCTGGACTACAACCTTGTTTCCCCGTGCTGAGGGTACATTCACCATTCCGGCATTTACTATTGAAGGTAAGAAAACCTCCCCCATTGCGGTAGACGTCATCCCAGTGCAATCTTCAAGCAAAGTTGCGAGAGATTACTTTGTCACTACGGATATCGATCTTAAAAATGCATACCTAAACCAGCAACTTCTTTATACAGTAAAACTGCATCTCGCCTCGAGTATAGAACGGGGAAGCTTACAAAGCCCCGAAATGCCCAATGCGGATATTCGCCAGCTTGGTGATGACAAACAATATACCGATATTATCAATGGTCGCCGTTACCAAGTTATTGAGCGCCGGTTTGCTATTGTTCCTCAATCTTCTGGTGAATTTACTATTCGCGGGCCCATTTTCAGCGGTGAAGTGATGGCAACCAATACTACCCAACGATTTGGTTTTTTTAACCGCACTCAACAGGTTAGCCGTGTAGGCCCTGATATCACAGTAACGATTAAACCTATTCCTTCGAATATCGATTACCCTTGGCTGCCATCAGAAATGGTCAGAATTGACGAAGAGTGGCCGCAAGGTGAGACATTTACAGTGGGAGAACCGGTGACCCGCGTTGTCACCCTGACAGCGATAGGTGTAGTTGAAGAGCAACTACCTGACATACCCGAATTTTATCCGCCTAACTTTAAACTCTATCCAGATCAGTCCACAACTACTACGGTGGAAAAGGATAACGCGTTAATCGCTCAACGTACTACCTCATTAGCCTTAATACCTACAAAATCCGGAGATATGGTATTGCCAGAAGTAACCATCCCTTGGTTCAATACCCTAACCGAACAAACTGAGTACGCTACCCTACCAGCAAGAACCGTGTCTATCGCTCCTGCAAATGCCACCAATAGCGCAACAACACCTATGACAGGAGACAATCAAAGCGAAATAGAGAGGCCTACAAATGAAGGTGAGCGCCTACCCCAAGCTGACGCTCAACCCCACGAAGATAAGGCCCAAAAGGCCCCCCCCCGGTCTATCACTTGGCTATTTATAGGGCTATGGGTGATAACGTTAGTAGGGTGGCTAGCGACGTATATCGTACTTAAACGCCGCGCCAAACATCAGATGGCGAGTGCGCCGCCCTCGCTACCCGACAGCGAGAAAAAGGCTTTCAGTGCACTAAAAAATGCGTTAGGAAGAAATGACACGAGTGAAATAACGCCCGCACTACAAAATTGGATGGCGACCCTGTATCCGCAACAAAAAGGCACTCTTAGCCCCCGCTCTTTTCCTGAAACCAAGGACATTCAAGGGCCATATGATGAGCTTTTAAGAGCCAAGTTTAGCCAAGTAAATGGCTCGTGGAATAAAGAAGCATTAAATAGCGCCGTTGATAACGCACGGAAAAAGTGGTTAAACCGATTGAAGCAAGGTGAAGTGACGCTATCTCCACTATATCCGGATAAATGAGCCTAAAACTAAGTACTGTTTAACACTATATATACGAATGACAATGCGCTAGCGGTGCACTAGCGCATGAATGATAGAGGGAGACTACCATGAGTAAGAAGTTACATGCGCTTACGCCTATTGCGGCAATATTAGCAAGCCTTAGCGCTTGCTCACCGGCGCCCGAGAACACTTCAACATCCCCTGACTCCCCTACGCCTCAATCCGTCCGTGTACAAGATGAGTCTGAACGTTTAGCCAAATTTTTCGACCGTGTTTTCGATGAAAACCTCAAACGCTCCCCTCTACTACAAAGTTACTTAGGTAAAAAGTGGGACTATGATAAATGGGATAATGTGTCTGAAGAGGAAGTTGATCAGCGTATTATCACGGCGAAGAACCGATTAACTGAACTTGCTACCTTTGATACCGACAAGTTAAACGAACGGGAAAAGCTAAGTCTACGGTTGCTTAAACTCAGTCTGGAAAGAGAAATTGCCAATGATAAGTTTCGTCACCACAACTACATCGTCCATCAATTTAGGGCCGCCCATACACAAGTACCTAGCTTTTTAATTAACATTCACCACGTTGCCTCGAAAGAAGACGCACTTGCGTATATAAGCCGTCTTGACAATATTGGCGCTTACTTCAAACAAGTTATTGAGCAAATGAAGCTACGAGAAAAAGCGGGCGTTTTCCCCCCTGCGTGGTCCTACGAACAAATGATTAACGCGTCTGAAAACGTGATCTCCGGCGCCCCCTTTGACTTAAGTGAGACTCCTTCTACCCTATGGGCCGATTTTCAGCAGAAAGTTAACTCACTAAAATTGGATGAGGCAGAAAGCGACACCCTTTTAGAGGAAGCGAAAGCAGCTTTACTTACGTCGGTAAAGCCCGCTTATTTGGCACTTATAGAAGCATTTGAACATCAAAAAAGGTTAACCCCGCAGGGCGATGGCGTTTGGCGTTTACCTGACGGTGAAGCTTGGTATCAAAACCGCCTAAATTGGTTTACTACCACAGAGCTAACTGCCGATGAAATACATAAGATAGGTTTAGAAAATGTTGCACGCATACACGACGCTATGCGAGAGGTAATGGCAGAGGTAAATTTTGAAGGCGATTTAAACGCCTTTTTCACCTTTATGCGCGAAGATGAACAATTTTACTTACCGGCAACCCCTCAGGGACGTCAACAATATTTAGATGATACAAAGGCGGCCATTGATGCGATGCGCGAAGCCCTTCCTGATTACTTTGGGATCTTGCCTAAAGCCCCTATGATAGTAAAACGGGTCGAAGCGTTTAGAGAGCAATCTGCCGGAAAAGCTTTTTACCAGAGCCCAGCACTAGATGGCAGTCGTCCAGGGATTTATTACGCCAATTTATATGACATGCAAGCCATGCCTACGTATCAATTAGAGGCGCTGGCGTATCACGAAGGGATCCCTGGCCATCATATGCAGCGCGCGATAGCGCAAGAACGAGAAGGTGTTCCTCAAATGCAGAAATACCTTAGCTTTACTGCCTATACTGAGGGCTGGGGGTTATATTCTGAAGAATTGGCAAAAGATATGGGCTTTTATCAAGACCCCTACTCCGACTTTGGCCGTTTAGCTATGGAACTATGGCGAGCGTGTCGATTGGTAGTAGACACCGGTATTCATGCTAAAAAATGGAGTCGCGAAAAAGCTATCGATTATTTGGTGCAAAATACGCCAAACGCAGAATATGACGCACAAAAAGCAGTAGAACGTTACATTGCAATGCCGGGGCAGGCTACAGCCTATATGATTGGCAAGCTCAAGATTATCGAGTTAAGAAACCGTGCTATGAACGCCCTTGGCGATAAATTTAGCTGGCCAGGCTTTCATGACGAAGTGCTTAAATATGGCCCTGTACCATTGTCAATTTTAGAAGAAAATATCGATAACTGGATTGCGGCGCAACAAACTAATTAATAGACCCGTTCAAGAAGCCGGGAAGATAATGCATAAAAGGAGCGAAATGTTTTTCATTGCGCTCCTTTTTGTTATGCCATAATAACAAAAACGATAAAAACACAGGTTTTTTATGTTTGCACGAAATAGATCGGGCAATAGTCAGGTCTTATCCACCATGAAAGCAAAACAAAAACGTTACGAAGCCTTAATTCACGCATTCCATGCTGATATTTATCGCTACGCTTATTGGTTAGTTAAAGACCAAAGCGTGGCTGAAGATATCGTGCAGGAAACCTTTTTGCGTGCCTGGCGCTCCCTCGATGCATTGAACGATGAGCAAGCTGCGAAATCTTGGCTTATTACTATTTTGCGACGTGAAAACGCCCGTCGCTTCGAGCGTAAGCAACTAGAAACAGTAGATATTGAAGATGTACAAGTGCATGACGATACCCAACAGGCGGATGCAGATGTTAGCGACCGCGAACTCCATAGAATGCTTGGAGGCCTAAGCGATGAATATAGAGAGCCGCTTGTGTTACAGCTACTGTTTGGGTTTAGCGGCGAAGAAATTGCAACCCAATTAGGGTTAAATAAAAATACAGTAATGACACGGTTATTTCGAGCGCGAAACCAACTTAGGGAGACGCTAGAAAGACAAGGTGAGAATAGAGGTCGAGCAAATGGATGAACTAGAGTTTAGACGTAGAATTTATGCCGATCCTGAAGCGACGGACAAAGAGGTAGTGGCTGCTGCCAAAGCGGACGAAAGTAAGCGTAAATTTTGGAATGAGCAATTACAATTCGATAAGCAATTGCGAAAAGCCGCGAAAGTAGACGTACCTGATGATTTAGCAAATAGGCTAATTTGGCAACAATCTGCCAATGAGTTTGCGCGATACCAAAAGCGAAGTCGATGGTATATTGCGTTAGCAGCTTCGGTGGCCTTTACCGTGGGTATAGGCTTTACCATGTGGTATCACCAACCTATCAGTATTGGTGGTCAAGCTTTAGCGCACATGCAGTATGCTCAGATAGAAGAATCTCATTCTCTTCTACCGGTAAATCTTGATATGGTAAATGCAAAACTAGCCAGCTTTGGTGCTAGGTTCGACGAAATGATTGGTGATGTTGAAGTTGTCAACTTTTGTCACTTGAGCACAGTTAGAAGCTTACATTTGATAGTAGATACACCACAAGGAAAAATGTCGGTATTTATTGTTCCAGAACGCAATGATATCCGGGTACCTAGCGAGTTCAACGACCAGCAATTCCATGGAGAAAGTATCAAAATGCAACACGCAAATATTATGGTTGTAGGTAGTAAAGAAGCTGACTTAGGCGAGATGAAGAACATAATTACACAACGTATACAATTTTCCGCTTAGTAGTTTACGTTCACTCTCACATGATCTTGCGTTAAAAAAATCGGCTTCTGGCCGATTTTTTATTTTTAATCATAAGCATACCTGAAAAAGTGTGTTCCTCTTTTATTTCCTTTATACTAAGGTCTAACCAGTTGTATTAAATATCGTCATCGTCTTCACGTAGTCATATTTAAAGGAAAGGGAAAGAGTAGGTTACATCATGGAATTACGGTTATCTTACACCGCATCACTAACGCTTCGCTTCATCTTTCTTACGCTATTTATCTCACTTGTCTCGGCGCGCGCTTTTGCCAATCAAGCCGATGAAAATGAAAAATTCAGACAGTATTCTAATCTGTTAAAGACAGTTATATATGAGTGGAATCTTCCCTCCGGATACACCAACGAGCAAATAAGCATCTTGATAGATGACAGTCAAATCATCGACGATACTTCCACTGTAGCTACTGTGATAAAAGCTGTCATGTACGAAATGACTGCAGCAGATGATGCAGAACATAAATTACCTATAGCAAAACCCGAAGACATAACTGAAGAGCAATGGCGCTACCTAGAGACGTTAAATGTAACTCGATATGCAGCAGTAAAGGCTTACTACCTTATAGCAAAAAACGCAAACCAATTTGACGTTACGAGCGAGCGGTTAAAACGAACAATACCTTCTCTTCACTCTCTTAAGCAGGAAGTTATCCAATCAGAAAACCAGCAAGCAGTTGCTCTAGTTTCAATGTGGTTGGCCATGGAATATTCTGAAATTAACCCTATGAAGGCAATTGTAGAGCTAGAATATGCCCTTCCCCACTTGAAGCCCTATGATCAAACCAACAGCTTAGAAACTGCATTAGACAGCACGTTAGCCCATGCATGGCTGGCTGAAGCTTACATGCACCTTAATTCGCCAAGTAGAGCGTTGAAGCATAATTACGACCTAATAGGACTGCAGAAAAAAAACGGTAGCATAGAAGCATTTAACTATGCTGGAGCCCTTGAGGCATTAAATACATTAGCCCAGTATGATGACGCTCTTGAGTTGTTAAAAGATGCAAGTTCAGTTGCCAAAAAGAGTAACAGTATTAAAGAAGAATTTTTTGTTTTGATAATGAGAATTAGCGTCTACGTAAATAGGATGGCTCCAGGCGACAAAGAGTTTATAGGCAAATTAACGGAAGATTTATCAAAATATGAAAATATAGGATTACCCGTCAACTTAACCACTACGCCATATGTTCTTAACCTATATCACACAGCGATAGAGGGTAGCGACAACGACTTCGAAAATGCTATCGATAAATACATTCATGTTATGGATGCCCGGGTGAATAACGGCTATTACAATAAACCCGTGGAGTTAAGTAAACTCCAAACGCTCAGAGATATCTATAAACTAAGAGGCGATTTCGAAAAAGCGTTTTTCTATCAACAGAAGTATGAACAACTGTTGGTCCAATCACGTTTCTCTCTAGACAATGCAGAAAACGCAGTGAACGACTCTCCGCTAGAGCGTGACATAATAATAAGCAAACTCCATAAATTATCCCGCGAAAAAGATAAACAAAACCTGCTATTAAAAGCGCAACGATTCCAAGCGCTCGCCTTTGCGCTTTTCGCCATCCTGCTCGCCACTCTATTATTTGGGTTTTGGCGTGCACAGCGTAAGCGAACGCTACGAGCTGAACGCGACGATTTAACCGGCGCGATGAGCCGAAATGCCATGTTTAAGGCCGTTGCCAAATCGATGGCTAGCAATGCAACATCTTGCATGGTGCTTATCGATTTCGACTATTTTAAACAAATAAACGATAGATACGGCCATGTTGTTGGCGATGAGGTTTTATCCACTTTTGGTCGGATCGTACGGGCGCACATAGGCAAAAATCACCGTTTTTGTCGCTATGGGGGGGAAGAATTCTTACTTTACCTTCACAATACCAATGAGCATGACGCCTATACCCTATTAACTAAAATAAAATCCTCTATCGAAGCATATGCAAGCTGGACTACAACACAAACAAGATTTAGCGCCAGTTTTTCTGCCGGTGCTGTGGAGTTTAAGGGTGAATCAAATATTACCAAGATCATCAAAGTTTGCGACCACCTACTGTATAAAGCCAAAAGTAACGGCCGCGGTAAGATTGAGACGATAACCCTCGCGAAATATTTTAGCGATACGCCTTAATTTCCTCCTATAGCTGCACGTAAACCGAGCCTCGCGAACTTTATTTGTCTAATGGCGTATAAAAATTATGCAAGGGTATACACTGGCATAGAGACTCAGTGTCATAGGTGTTAGCATAAATAAAAAAACATAGGGAATTTATATGGCTACTGGTACGATTATTTCTTTGGGTCTGTATTTTATTGTCATGCTTGGCATTGGTTTATTCGCATATAGACAGACCGATACTAACGTTGAAGGCTACATGCTAGGCGGTCGGCAATTAGGCCCAGCAGTAACAGCATTATCAGCCGGCGCTTCAGATATGAGCGGTTGGATGCTCATGGGATTGCCCGGCGCTATGTACGTATCTGGGCTCTCAGCGGGCTGGATAGCAGTAGGTTTAACTCTCGGCGCTCTCGCAAACTATATGCTTGTAGCACCGCGCTTACGGGTGTATACCGAGGTTGCTAACAACTCAATTACACTCCCCGATTATTTCGAAAACCGATTTGCCGATAACTCACGTATGCTTCGCGTTATTGCTTCAGTTGTTATTGTTATTTTCTTCACACTTTACACCTCATCAGGTGTCGTTGCTGGTGGTAAACTATTTGAAACCTCCTTCGGACTTTCTTATGTCACAGGCCTTTATGTAACCGCAGGCGTCGTGGTCGCTTATACCCTAGTAGGCGGCTTTATGGCAGTAAGTATGACCGACTTCGTTCAAGGGTGTATTATGTTTGTGTCGCTGGTTATGGTTCCAGCGGTTGTTATCGCCGATTTAGGTGGTATTGGCGCATCCATTGATGCCCTCGATAACATTAACCCTGCACTTTTTGACGCGTTTATGGATGCGTCTACCAACGAGGCTATTACGTTTATCGGCATTGTTTCTTTGATGTCATGGGGGCTTGGTTATTTCGGACAGCCACATATTATTGTTCGTTTTATGGCTATCCGTTCAGTGGATGATATTCCTACTGCCCGTAATATTGGCATGAGCTGGATGATTGTTTCAATTATTGGTGCGCTAATGACAGGCCTATTTGGCCTTGCGTACGTTACGGGTAACGGCAATAGTATCGACCCTGAAACTGTCTTTATTTATCTTTCACAAATTCTTTTCCACCCGCTTATCGGTGGCTTTTTGCTGGCCGCAATACTTGCCGCAATTATGAGTACCATTTCATCTCAGTTATTGGTGACATCAAGCTCGTTAACCAGCGACTTTTACCAAGCATTTCTGCGTAAAGACGCGACAGATAAAGAATTGGTTATCGCCGGGCGAATCAGTGTAATTGTGGTAGCGCTAGTGGCAATTTTCCTTGCCTATGACAGAGATAGCACCATTCTTACGCTAGTGAGTAATGCGTGGGCTGGTTTCGGTGCTGCATTTGGTCCTTTAGTACTGTTTAGCTTGTTTAAACGAGAGATGACTCGTCGTGCAGCGCTAGGCGGTATGATTGTAGGTGCGGTTACCGTATTGCTATGGATTTATCTGCCAATTACTATTGGTGGACAAGCCCTAGGCGATTGGATGTATGAAATTGTTCCTGGATTTATTTTATCCAGCTTAACAATAATGATTTTAAGTAAATCCGGTACGCCCCGTGAAGGTGTTGTCGATACCTTCGATGTTTTCCAGCAAAAGCTAAACGCTAGGAAGTAAATCCTCAGCAGCAATTAGAAGCCCCGAAGCGCCCCGCGACTCGGGGCTTTTTTGTTTTCAACAATCGTTTTCTTCCATTCATCTTTACCTGTTTTATTGTGACAGTTTTTTTACTTGGAATAAGACGGCAATTTTAAATAGCAAAATGGCATACCACTTTCCAAATTAAATATGTTATCTTCTATGCAGAAAAATAACCCGCATATAACTTTTTTGTATATAACATAAAAATCGGACTTCAAAATGACTGCTAGTATCCCGTCTGTAACGCATTTGAAACAACTCGAAGCCGAGAGTATCCAAATCTTCCGCGAAGTTGCTGCTGAGTTTGAAAACCCAGTTATGCTCTACTCGGTAGGTAAAGACTCTTCTGTACTGCTTCATTTAGCACGTAAAGCTTTCGCGCCGGGTAAAATCCCGTTCCCTCTTCTTCACGTTGATACAACCTGGAAATTTCAGGAAATGATTAAGTTCCGTGACGAGCAGGCTGAAAAGTATGGTTTTGACTTACTCGTCCACATCAATGAAGAAGGTGTAGAACAGGGCGTAGGTCCATTTTCTCATGGTTCAGCGAAACATACTGACATCATGAAAACTGCCGCCCTTAAGCAAGCATTGAATAAATATAAATTTGATGCCGCATTTGGTGGTGCACGTCGAGATGAAGAAAAGTCACGTGCTAAAGAACGTGTGTACTCATTCCGTGACAGTAACCATCGCTGGGATCCTAAAAACCAGCGTCCAGAATTGTGGAATATCTATAACTCGCAAGTAAACAAAGGCGAAAGTATTCGTGTATTCCCAATGTCCAACTGGACTGAGCTAGATATTTGGCAGTACATCTATCTAGAGAACATTGATATTCCACAACTTTACCTTTCTAAGCCTCGCCCAGTGGTAGAGCGTGATGGTGTTCTTATTATGGTAGATGACGATCGTATGCCATTAGAAGAAGGTGAAGAGCCTGAAATGCGTTCAGTGCGCTTCCGCACCTTGGGCTGTTACCCGCTGACGGGCGCTGTTGAATCTGAAGCTGCGACATTACCAGAAGTTATCCAAGAAATGTTGCTGACTAAAACCTCAGAACGCCAGGGCCGTGTTATCGACCACGATAGCGCAGGGTCGATGGAGAAGAAGAAAATGGAAGGGTACTTTTAATGGCCACCGACAATGTTGTTTGGCATAAACACGAAGTTAATAAGGTAACGCGCGCTGCAAAATTGAAGCAGCAGCCCCGTGTTTTTTGGTTAACAGGTTTAAGTGGTTCAGGTAAGTCGACATTAGCCAACTTACTTGAGAAAAAGCTGCACGAAAAAAACAAACATACCTATTTGCTTGATGGCGATAACGTACGTCACGGGCTATGTGGAGATTTGGGTTTTTCCGATAAAGACCGTGTAGAAAACATTCGACGGATAAGTGAAGTAGCGAAATTGTTCGTAGATTCGGGCACCCTCGTTCTTACCGCGTTTATTTCACCTTTTAAAGCCGATCGCGATTATTGTCGTAGCCTCCTAGAAGAGGGTGAGTTTATCGAAGTATTTGTCGATACCCCTCTTGAAGTATGCGAAAAACGTGATCCTAAAGGCCTATACAAGAAAGCTCGTAGTGGTGAAATTAAAGACTTTACCGGTATTGATTCTGCGTACGAAGCGCCTGAGCAACCCGAAGTTCACTTAACGTATCAGGAAGAACCAGCAGAGCAAACGGCGGAGCGCCTGTATGCTTTGCTTCAAGAGAAGGGATTGGTGTAATGGCGAGTTTGGAAACGTTACAAAATACTTTGGCACTAAATATCCTACGCATTGCTAAGCAAGCTGGGGATAAGATAATGGCCATTTACGAAAACGATTTCGCCATTTATGAAAAGCAAGATACCAGCCCACTTACCGAAGCTGATCTTGCTGCTCATAATGTAATCGTGAACGCGTTAGAAGCAGAATCTGAGCTTCCTATCTTATCTGAAGAGTCAGCGGATATCCCATGGGACGAACGCCAACAATGGCAGTCATACTGGTTGGTTGATCCCCTTGATGGCACCAAAGAGTTTATTAAGAAGAACGGTGAGTTCACCGTTAACATTGCGCTAATTGAAGATGGTAAGCCTACAATGGGTGTGGTTTACGCACCAGCGCTTAACAAGAGCTATGTTGGTATTGTTGGTGAAGGCGCTTGGACTGAGGTAGAAGGTACATTTACCCCAATTTCAGCGCGCAAACATGACGGCAGTGAAGTGTGGAAAGTAGTAGGTAGCCGTTCGCATCAAAGCCCTGAGATTCAAAACTTGCTTGCAGAGCTTAACGGCGAAACCGAGTTAGTGGCGATGGGAAGCTCGTTAAAGCTGTGTTTGGTTGCAGAAGGTGAAGCTCACCTTTACCCACGCTTAGGCCCTACGTCAGAGTGGGACACTGGAGCAGCCCACGCGGTAGCACTAGCCGCGGGCGCAAATGTTACGGTTCTCGACCCAGCTAACCCTTTAGATGACAATGCTGAAGCTCTTACCTACAACCAGAAAGAATCAGTATTAAACCCCTTTTTCCTTGTGAGCGCATAACATGAACAACGAAAACGAATTATTGAAACAGGACATTTTGTCCTATCTAGAACAGCACGAAAAGAAAGATATGCTTCGCTTCCTTACTTGCGGTAGCGTAGATGATGGCAAAAGCACCCTTATTGGTCGTTTGCTACACGATTCAAAAATGATCTATGAAGATCAACTTGCTGCTATTACTAAAGACAGTAAGAAAGTAGGTACCACCGGCGAAAAAGTAGACTTAGCGCTACTGGTTGATGGCCTGCAATCAGAACGTGAACAAGGTATTACCATTGATGTGGCCTACCGTTACTTCTCAACGGATAAGCGTAAGTTCATTATTGCAGACACCCCAGGGCACGAGCAGTATACGCGTAACATGGTTACAGGCGCGTCAACCTGTGACTTAGCGATCATATTGGTTGATGCTCGAGGCGGCGTAAAAGTACAAACTAAACGCCATTCATTCCTCGTGTCTTTACTTGGTATTAAACACGTTATCGTGGCTATCAACAAAATGGACTTGATGGAATACTCAGAAGACGTTTACAACCAGATTAAGCAAGATTACCTGAACTTTGCTGAGCAACTTGATATTCCAGATATCCAGTTTGTGCCTTTATCAGCCCTTGAGGGTGATAATGTGGTTGCTCAAAGCGAAAATACGCCATGGTTTAATGGCACGCCACTAATGCAAATGTTAGAGAACATTGAAATTGGCGAAGATGACAACCATGATGATTTTCGTTTCCCTGTACAGTATGTAAACCGTCCCAACCTCGACTTCCGCGGCTTTGCAGGAACCGTGGTTTCTGGACAAATTGCCCCGGGCGACGAAGTAACTGCCCTTCCCTCAGGTAAGACGTCAAAAGTTAAGCAAGTTGTGACTTTCGAAGGTGAGCAAGAGCGTGCTTATGTACCTCAAGCGGTAACCTTGACCCTTGAAGACGAAATTGATATTTCCCGGGGTGATATGATTGTTAAGTCAGACAATCTACCTCTGCTATCTACACAATTTAAAACCCACTTGGTTTGGATGTCAGAAGAGCCATTAATGCCTAACAAGCAATACTTATTTAAGTTTGCAACAAAATCTACACCGGGCGTAGTAGCACATATCGACAACCAAATTGACGTCAACACATTAGAAGAGAAAGATGCGTTGCACCTTAATCTAAATGAAATTGGTGTGGTTGATGTGAAATTTACGCAACCTATAGCATGTGATGCTTATAAGAAAAACCGTCCAACAGGATCGTTTATCGTTATCGATAGATTGACCAATGGTACCGTAGGTGCCGGTATGGTAATTGATGAGATTGCAAGCGATGCGCAACATGCATCACCGAATTTCTCTGAATTCGAACTAGAATTCAATGCGCTTGTGCGTAAACACTTCCCACATTGGAACTCTGTGGATATTAGCAAGCTGTAAACAGGACTGGAAATAGATGGATATTAACCAGTTCATCGTACTGGCGATCTTCGCCAGTACGATTTTGGCGCTGGTGTTTAGCAATCAGCGCCCCTCAACTGTGTTTTCTGGTACGGTGTTAGGGTTGCTTGTTACGCAACAACTCACCCTAGACGCGATACTGTTAAACCTCACCAATAAAGGGCTTATTACCTTAGTCTTATTGCTATTGGTTAGCAGCGCCATAGACAAGACCGCATTAATAAAACGATTAGGAAGAAAGCTCGTCAGTTCAAGCTTTAGAGCAAGTTACTGGAAACTTTTTTCACTGACCTTTATTTCATCTGCGTTGCTCAATAATACTGCCATAGTGGCCAGTTTAATTGGCCCAATTAAACAGAATCAATATCACCCTGCTTCACGCTTATTAATCCCGTTATCTTATTCCGCTATCTTGGGCGGCACAGTGACATTGATAGGCACCTCTACCAATTTAATTGTCGATAGTTTTTTGCAAGAGCATGGTCACCCCGGCTTTAATTTCTTTGACTTTACACTATACGGCATGGTCGCTGGATTGAGCTGCGGGGTGTTAATGTATTTACTGACGCCCTTATTGCCTTCAATTTCGGGAAAAAATGGTGATTACCATGAATACATGGTGGAAGCGGAAGTTGAAGCAGACTCTGAGCTTATCGGCAAAACCGTAGAACAAAACCACTTAAGAAACCTGCCTGAGTTATTCTTGGTTGAAGTTGTGAGAGAAGGCAACCTAATATCTCCGGTTACACCCGACCTAATAATTTTAGAAAATGACAAATTAATTTTCTCAGGTAACGTGCAAAAACTGGATAACCTTAGCCATATTAAAGGCCTTAGCATGTTTGCCGAAACCGATGGTGTACTTCGTGAAAGTTTAACTGAGGTTGTGGTAGCGAACCGTGCACAAGTAATAGGGCAAACCATTAAAAATTTAGGGTTTCGCGCCTTATTTGATGCTGCCGTCGTTGCCATTCGACGAGATGGTGAACAACTCTCTGGCAAGCTCGGCGAAATTAAAATGAAAGCCGGCGACTACTTGTTGTTAGCCACGGGGCCCGATTTCAATACGCGTCAAAACTTAAGCAAAAACTTCTTTATTCTTTCCGAGCAGAAGATAACTCGGCCGCTCACCAATAAACAAGAATGGATAACGCTAGGAGGTTTTCTTAGTGTTGTAACGTTAGCCGCCACCAACCTTGTGCCATTGGCTATAGGGCTATTGTTTCTAGCAGCTGTACTGATAGGGGTAAAAGTTACCAATAACGGAGAGATGAAACGTAATTTACCGTTAAACCTAATCGTGGTTATTGTGGGCGCTTTGAGCCTTGCAACTGCGTTAGAAACCTCAGGGGTCATTGGCCTTACTACCTCTACCCTAATGCCCTTTTTAGCCGGTACCGACTGGTTTATCGCCTTGGTGGTGGTATATTTGGTCACCGTTTTACTCACCGAATTTGTTACCAATAATGCGGCCGCTGCCCTCATGTTTCCGTTTGCTTATGGCTTAGTCGAAATTATAGGGGCGCCCCTTATGCCCTTTGCATTAGCGGTGGCTTTTGCCGCAAGCGCGAGCTTTATTTCTCCTTTTGGGTATCAGACTAATCTGTTGGTATTTAATGCAACGAATTACCAGTTTAAACACTTTATAAAGGTGGGGCTTCCTATATCCGTTCTCTATAGCAGTATAGTATTGGTGTTGCTTAACCTTACGTATTTGCAATAGCTGGATAGTAATAGCTCACCTCTATGTGGCGCTAAAAAGACACATTTTTTTACCAAAATTTGTGTCTTTTTTGTATGTGCTATCTGTACTTAGTTACGAGTAATCAGTACTCTGAATAGAAACTTTACTAACAATAATCACATAAAATTTGGAGCATAGGATGCATACTGTGACGAACCCCTTGCAAGCTTGTAATGACATATACTTTAAACCTGGTGGCGTTTTTACGGCAGTGGGTGAGAAAAACAACTGGTCATGGCTTGCGTTTATTATTGTGTTACTTATGGCAATTTTGCCTCAGTACCTATATGTCCATTTTGTGGATATTACTTGGTATCAAGATTTACTTATTTCGGCGGAAGGCGATTTAAGCCCTGCGGAAATCGATGCTCGCCGTGGCTTTATGACGCAGTCATCATTTATGGCACAGCACGTAATAGGTACGGCGATTGGCTTTATTATCATAAATGCCATCTTAGCGGTTTACTTACACCTATGTACCCGTAATGACGATAGCCATGTATTTGGCTTTACCGACTGGTATGGCTTTACCTGGTGGGTATCTATGCCAATAGTATTTAGCTCGCTTGTTTCAGTGGTTATTTTATTGCTATCTGATAACCACCAAGTTGCCCCCAGCGTATTAGCCCCCCTCTCTTTAGCATATTTGTTTGGAGTGGAAGTGACCTCAAAGTGGTATGGCTTATTAACGGCAATAAATCTTGTGTCTATCTGGACAATCTATTTAACCACGGTAGGCGTAGCGCGCTGGACCTCTTTCTCCACGCAAAAAAGCCTTATCATCGCTGCGGCCCCTACAGTAATCATCACCACTATTTACCTAGTGGTGACCATACTCTAGTCCCTCTCATTTTTACATCTATCGGTTGCCGCTAAGCTAGGTTAGCGGCAGCTGTATTGTGTTTTTCGCCTTTGCGCTAAGCGGGCGGAAATATTCCTTATCATCATAGAAGGCTGAATCTTGGATAGGATACCAACCGGGGATCCCCAACAAGGGAACAGGCTTTAATATGGCTGATGGAGTAAAATCATCAAGTTCACGTATCCGTGCATATAAGGCTGCGTCTAACAATCTCAGTTGCGTCTTTCTTTCCTTACTTGAGAACCCATTAGGTACTTTTACACATAGCCATTTCGCAGTAAGCCCTGTAAATGGCGTTAACAGCATTTCGAAATTAGCATGTCCGAATATGACTGGGTGAACACACTTCTGCCATTGCGTGTTCTGTTCTACAAATACCGATTTCCATTCATGCTTTGCCAGCGCGCCTAATAACCTATTTCCTACATCAAGGTTTGCTTCTTCCACCGCGAATATGACACCGCACTCGTCGAAATGGGTTATACGATTTCTTCTTGGTGTACGAGGATGTGCCCCATTGCGACAAATATCTTGCATGTGAAGCCTATTAAGCAGGGATTTTGTCTTTGGAAACTGTAGCCAAATGAGCCCGTTAAAGAGATCGTGCCAGCTTTCCTCTCGTGTGGGTACCTGGCCATCTTCTTTAATTATCGCTTCATAGTAGCGCGTGTCATCTGCACTAAATGAGGATTGCGCCTTAAACGCAGGGCCTTCCCAGCCATCATAATACTGCTTAGCTAAACAGTTTAATTGCTGAGCGGTAGGGAAAACCGGACTGTCAAGAAGGCGGTAAAACGACAAAACATCCAATACGGGCTTGGCTGCATGTGTGTAAAGGGTGCGTTGACACCACGGCATTGCATCGAATTTCATACTACCTATTGGGTTACATAGTGGTTTTACATATACTGCTAAACATTGTAAAACAAACAAAGACTAACAATGAAAAAAATGTTTTTACCGTTTCTACTTATCCCCACATTTTTGGGGATAAGTGCCTGTTCACCGCAAGATACCCCGTCAACTTCGCAAAACGTAAACGAACCAGCGGAATCAAATTTTGAACACGTTTATGCCTCTATTAGTGATAGTGATATCCGTGAACCGTTAAAAGTACTTTCTTCCGATGAGTTTGAAGGACGCTTGCCCACTACAATTGGAGAAGAAAAGACCCTCGCCTACCTAACAAAAAAATTACAACAAGCGGGCTTACGCCCCACTAATGGCGATAGTTATCTGCAAGAAGTTGCTTTAATGGAGATTACCGCCGACCCTGCTATGACCATGCAGATTGGTAAGAACCAATTTAAATATAAACAAGACATGGTGGCCTCTTCAAAACGAGAGCAATCTCAGGTGACCGTAAATGACACTGAGTTAGTTTTTGTAGGCTATGGTATCAACGCGCCAGAATATAACTGGAATGATTATGAAGGGGTTGATGTTAAAGGAAAAACTGTCGTCATTCTAATTAACGACCCCGGCTTTGCAAACCCTGAAGGCGATAAGTTTCAGGGTTCTACCATGACGTATTATGGGCGTTGGAGCTACAAATACGAAGAAGCCAGCCGCCAGGGTGCGGCAGCAGCAATTATTGTACATGAAGCAGCCCCGGCGTCCTATGGTTGGTCGGTTGTGGCAAACAGTTGGAGCGGCCCACAATATGGCTTGCTAAGCAAAGATAAGGGGGCAAGTCGCGTTGCCGTTGAAGGGTGGCTAACGTTAGATGCGGCGAAGAAAGTATTTGCCGATGCAGGCCTCGACTTTAATGCCGAAAAAGACAAAGCCAACCAAGGCCCTTATCATCAAAGCATGGATATCAAAGCCTCGGTAACCGTAAATAACAGCTTCAAGCAATCTACTAGCCATAACGTGATGGCCACATTGCCTGGGTCTGAAAAGCCAGATGAGCATATTATTTATACCGCACATTGGGATCACCTGGGAAAAGATGAAAGCAAAGAAGGCGATCAGATTTACAATGGCGCGCGCGATAACGCTACAGGTACTGCCGCTATGTTAGCCATGGCTGAGGCGTACGCATCATTGAGCCCTGCGCCTAAGCGCTCAGTTAGCTTCCTTTTTGTTACGGCGGAAGAACAAGGCTTACTCGGTAGTAAATACTATGCAGAAAACCCTGTTATACCGATTGAAAATACAGTGGCAAATATAAACATGGATGCCATGAATGTATTGGGTAAAACCAAGAATGTTGCAGTGGTAGGAATGGGTAAATCGGAATTAGAAGACTACCTTAACGTGGCGGCCACAAAACAAGGCCGAACACTTACCCAAGAAGATAAGCCTGAAGCAGGTTATTATTATCGCTCAGATCACTTTAGCTTTGCTAAACAAGGTATCCCGGCACTTTATGCAGAAGGTGGTGATGAGCCCATTGATGAAGCTACAGCTACCTATCGCAAACGTATGAAAGTGATTGATACTGGTTGCTATCACCAAGTTTGCGATGAATATCGCGATGAGTGGGATCTTGGTGGCATTGTGGAAGACACCCAAATGTTATTCGATGTCGGGGTGCAAGTGGCCAATGCTGAACAATGGCCTAACTGGAAATCCAGTAGCGAATTCCAGCGTAAAAATTAGGTTCTTTTTTCTAGTGTTTCTCGCCCTGCTTAGATTTCTACTTTGCGGGGCGTTGATACCAAAATTTAACATTATACAGCCCTTTTCTTTTTTCCCTACTTTCGAAGCAAGGGTTAAGCACCCAGTATTCTTTAAGCCGCCACACCCTGTTTTTATATTTTTTAACCGTTCTAAGTAGCAATGCAGTAAAAACTCTACCTTTCACCCAACAATTTCCATTTTCTCATCATAATATACTTGCAATTTCCTGTCAGACTGGCACATTCAAGGGCAAGCGAAAGAGTCAAACAAAAATACCAATAATACCTTCGCACGCTTTAAAGCGTAATCGACAGAATATTCCAATTATTTTTTAACAAGTGAACAGAGAGAATCCGTTATATGTGTGGTATTTTCGGTATCCTTGATATCAAAACCGATGTGTCTGAACTCAGAACCCGAGCCCTCGATTTATCAAAACTTTTGCGCCACCGTGGCCCTGACTGGTCGGGAATCTGGAATAATGACAATACCATTCTTTGTCACGAAAGATTGGCTATTGTAGATGTTGATACTGGCGCCCAGCCGCTGATAAGCCAAGATGGCAACAAAGTGCTTGCTGTCAATGGTGAAATTTATAATCACAAGCAATTAGCAGCAAATTTAGCCCAGCCGTACGAATTTAAAACCCGTTCAGATTGCGAAGTTATTTTGCCCCTGTTTCAGGAAAAAGGCATCGAATTTATTGATGACCTAGAAGGCATGTTTGCCTTTGTACTTTATGATGAATCTCAAGACGCCTATCTTATTGCCCGAGATCACATAGGTATAATTCCTTTGTACACAGGTTACGATGAGCATGGCAATTTTTATGTTTCGTCAGAAATGAAAGCGTTAGCCCCAATCTGTAAAACCATCAGTGAATTCCCTCCGGGCCATTACTTATGGAGCAAAGAAGGTAAAGTTACTAAGTACTACCAGCGTGACTGGATGGAATACGATGCGGTTAAAGACAATAGCACTAACTTAGATGACCTTCGTGTTGCGTTCGAAAAATCAGTAAAATCACATATGATGTCTGATGTACCCTACGCAGTATTGCTTTCAGGTGGCTTAGATTCCTCACTGGTATCTGCCGTGGCGGCAAAATATGTGGCTAAACGGGTTGAAGACGAAGATAAATCTGACGCTTGGTGGCCTCGTTTACACAGCTTTGCTGTAGGTTTAGAAGGCGCCCCTGATTTAAAAGCAGCGAAGAAAGTTGCTGATATGATTGGTACAGTGCATCATGAAATTCACTTTACCATTCAAGAAGGTTTAGATGCTATTCGTGACGTTATTTTCCACTTGGAAACCTACGACACAACTACTATCCGAGCAGCCACACCTATGTACCTTATGAGCCGAAAAATTAAGGCCATGGGAATTAAGATGGTGTTGTCGGGTGAAGGTGCTGATGAGATTTTTGGCGGCTACCTTTACTTCCACAAAGCGCCTAACGCGAAAGAATTTCATGAAGAAACGGTACGTAAGTTAGACCGTCTGCATATGTTCGATTGTGCGCGTGCTAATAAAGCAACCTCAGCATGGGGTGTTGAAGCGCGTGTTCCCTTCCTCGATAAAAACTTCATTGACGTAGCGATGCGCCTTAATCCACAGGATAAGATGTGTTTAGACGGTAAAATGGAAAAATGGATTTTACGTAAAGCTTTTGACAATGGCGATACGCTTCCGGCCGAAGTACTTTGGCGTCAAAAAGAACAGTTTGGCGATGGTGTAGGTTACTCTTGGATTGACTCTATTAGAGACTTTGTGGGGCAACAAGTAACTGACCAGCAACTTGCTACCGCCGAGTTCCGTTTTCCGGTGAACACGCCGGATACGAAGGAAGGCTACTATTACCGTACAATCTTCGAAGGTTACTTCCCACAGGAAAGTGCAGCTCATTGTGTACCTGGGGGTAAATCTATCGCTTGTAGTACCGTTGAAGCCCTAGAATGGGACGAAAGCTTTAAAAATAATGCAGACCCGTCTGGCCGTTCGATGAAAGATGTACATGCGGGTGAGTCTTAACGTCAACTGCGCTTGATAGACGAAATAATAGTTAATAGAAAGCCCTTACAACCTAGGTTGTAAGGGCTTTTTTAATGCCTGCTACGTAAGCCCGTACATAAGCGAGTAAGGTAAGCTTTCTTTATACCGATACGGAGACTTTAAACAGGCCCATATAGGCAATGAACAATCAGGCATCCCTTATTGAGATGCTGCCTCGCTGCCCGCTCTATACCACAAGCGTTCGTCCGTTAAAGGGGTTTTAGGTGGCAATAGTGGGTTGTCTAAGGTGTATACCTCCCGCTCTTCGATGTGCAATTCATCGATAACCTCGTTAAAAGTAGCGGTGAACAACGCATCAAAAGAGCCGTCCTGGATTGCCCGCTGTAAGCCAGTTTCGATTAAATTCGCTAAGGTCTGGTTACTATTACTCACAAAGTAGTACATCGCAGTAGGGTAATACAACGCCATTCTCGGTTCTATGCGCAAAACAGCAGCACGCCCTTGGTCTTCCATTTCTGGCATAATTTCAATTAAAGAACGGGGGAAAAAATCGCCTTTGCCTTGCATGAGTAAAGTATAAGCTTGCGCATACGAGGGTACTGTAAAGACATTAAAGCCACTGGCCTGTAATATCTTTGTATCCGGCCACTCTTCGCCCTGTAATGGCGTGAGTTTAAGTAAGTCGCCTATTGACCTCACCCGATTAAACCTGGCCGCTTTTTCTTCATTAATAGCAAACAGTCTAAGGCCGATAAGCCCCTTTGCGATGGGTACGCGAATGGGCATTAGTTCCTTCTCTCGTTGGCTGTCTGTCATGCTCCATACCACATTCACCTCGCGGTTTTCCTTTAACTGGCGCATAGCCTTTGCGGTTAGCAAAATACGATCTGAAGGTCGTAGTTCGTAATTTACGCCGGTTTTGTCCAAAGCAAGTTTTAGTAACGCAATGGGGTATTCAGCACGCGCATCGCCCTCATCTATGGGCCGAGGATAGGTGATAGTCCAAAGTGCAGCCGCGCTAGAAGTGGCAAATACACACAACCAGAACGCAACGACACACCTTATTAAGCGATACCCCATCTGCCGAACTCCTATTTCGTATTACTCAATGCCAATGTATTTGTGCGTTTGTAAGGATAGACGCCAATTCCGTGCAATACACGTTTTTACTGCCAACTCTGTGGCGCGCTTTTGTTGACTAATCGGCTGTAAGCACACCTGTTTACCTTCAAGGCTCGACACGTCTTTTAACAACGCATCTAATTCATCAATATGCTTTTGCATGGCGATAGGGTGCTTAATCTCGTTGGCGCGCTCTAAAGCACCAATAAGTACTTCCATGCCCCCTTTCATATTAATCTTAGGGGAAACGGTAACGTAGGTACGTGGGTCACACAATACCTCATAGGTACCGCTTGTTTCTATCTGTGTTGTATACCCGTTATCGTGCAAGTAGGTGGTGAGCGGGCGTAGATCGTACATACAAGGCTCACCGCCTGTTATCACCACGTGTTTTGCCACATAACCTTCGTCATTAAAAAGCGACAATAATCCATTTTCGTCGGTTGTGAAAAATTGCTCATCTTCCTGGGGTTTATTGATGACCTCGTGTGCTGTTGTAACTAAGGCGTCATCTAAAGACCAAGTATGCTTAGTGTCGCACCATGGGCACCCTACCGGGCACCCTTGTAGGCGCACAAATACCGAAGGGATCCCCGTAAACGACCCTTCCCCTTGAATAGTTTCAAACATTTCATTGATGTTTAATGTGCTCGATGCAGACAAAATATAACCCTTTCGCAATTGTATGTTGGGATTTTACCAAGGATCACATAAAATTCGGGTATAATTTCTTAATTCTTTAAAACTATGTCTGAAAACGTTGTTGTTATCTACTCAGGTGGAATGGATTCATTCACCGTATTGCACAAAGCCCTTCTAGACGGCAAGAAAGTACATGCATTGTCGTTCAATTACGGCCAGCGCCATAAAAAGGAACTAGATTACGCTGCGAACGTCTGTACCTCGCTTAATATTCCTCACAAGATTGTTGATATCAGTGCTATTAATACATTAATCGGTGGTTCTTCACTCACCTCAGATATTGATGTTCCTGAAGGGCATTATGAAGAGCCTAGTATGAAACAAACCGTGGTCCCCAATCGCAATATGATATTACTATCACTTGCTGTGGGATACGCTGTTAGCTTAGATGCGAAAGAGGTGTACTACGGAGCCCATTCGGGAGATCATGCTATTTATCCCGATTGTCGCCCAGAATTTGTCGAAAAGATGAATGATGTATGCGGCATTGCAAACTATACCCCTGTTGAAATAGTAACCCCTTACCTAAAGGTAAGTAAGAGCGCTATTCTTGAGGATGGACTAAGAATGAAGCTGGATTATGGGCTTACTTGGACTTGCTATAATGGACGGGAAAAGGCCTGCGGAAAATGCGGCGCGTGCGAAGAAAGACAAGAAGCGTTTAGCGATAATAACGCCACTGATCCTCTAGATTATGAATAGGCATTCGCTAAAGAACCGGTAAATGAACTGGCTAGGTAACCGGGTAAATAAGCAAGTTGATAGCTTTCTAGCAAGCTATATACACAAATTCCCACCTAAATCTTCCCAAACGTGTACCCTATTATGCGCGTTTGGGCGCTAACCTGCGTATAATTAACACTACCATACGAATTACCACCACAGATAAGAACGCACTTAGCCCCAGTGCACCTCCTACCCCCTCAAGTAGTGGCAGCAGCCAAACAAAGAATGCAACGAATATTAAAGTAGCTAGGGTCAAGGTTAGTACAGATAGTCGATGAGGCGCGCTCATGCCAATAAAGCTTCCGCCAAAAAATGCGGCCGACCATAGCTCGACATTGTTCGTTAGAATGTAAGCGAAAGCAATAAAAACCAACGTTAAAAAACTCGATGCGCGTACCGGATTAAAGTAGCGATATTGGCCGAGGTAGAATGTTCCAAGCGCGCCAAACACACTAATACTAAAAAGCTGCAATAGGGTCATAGCAAATCACGTACGAGTACTACGCTACCCACTGCAGCGAACGCAATAGCGCCAAGACGGCCTCCGATACCTTCAAACATAGAACGCGTGAGAGTATAAAATAGTGCCCCTAATACACACACTATTGCAAACGCTTGCCACGTGGATATGAAACTACTTGAGCACATGCCCGCGAAAGCGCCTGCGTAGACAGCAGCCTGAGTGTGATTACCATAGGCCCGAGGTATAGACCAAAAGCTAGCGGCGAAGCCCACCAAGGCTGCGCTTAACACTACCGGAAGTGCGGCAAACTGATGAAGCACATAGCAGCTTGTCATCCCGACGAAAAACGCCAGTAGTTTATTAAGAAAAAAAATACGTATACCTTAACGAAAATGCCCTATTAATTAGGGCACTTATTATGACACAAAACAATTAACGAGGAGAACCGGTGGGCTACTTTTGGCTTTCGGCAATAAAATAGGTTAATTCTTTAATACAGTGGCGTAACACTGGGTTTAGTCGTGTATTTTTGCCGTTCATTACGAACAAATCGTGATTGAAGTTAAATAAGCTACCGTTAGCAATGGGAACTAATCCAAGTGCTGCCCCTTGCTCGCGCGCCATGTAATCAGGCAATAACCCAACATACTCCCCGGTCATAATAGCCGACATAGCAGCATCAAAAGAATCAGAGAAGGTTTGAATGGCAAGACGCGACTCATCTTCAATATAATTTGCCGATGACAGCCCTGAAATACCAATAGCGGGATAATTTTCTATATTGATATCTTTGGGTAATTCGGTATCGCGATATTTAGCAAGAGGGTGAGTAGGCGCACAATAAAGTCGCCCTTCCGTCGCGATACCTACCGGGTGAAAGGTAACCGATTCTGGCTTAACCATATCATAGGTAGAAACAACCAAATGGCATTCCCCTGATAATGCAACGTGCTCAACCTCGTTATATAAACGTGTTTGGATATTTACGTGAATATCGTCAAACTTTTTCATCGTACTTTTTACTGCCTTACTGACAGCGAGATGAATAGACAGAGGTAACCCTGCCATTAATACTAGGGTTATGTGCCCGGAATAATCATCGTGTAACGATTTCAAATTAAACACGAAATTATCGAAAGCGTTAAAAATACGCTTGGTTTCTTGAAAGACGACTTCGCCTTCCTTTGTCATTTGGAAACCACCGCGACCTCGATGACACAACACAAGGTCTAAGCGTTCTTCAAGTTTTTTAATTGCTGCACTAATGTTAGGACGCTGCATTCGCAATACTGGCTCTGCGGCAGTAAATCCATTGCAGCTTGCTACCGCGTAAAATACACGTAATAGCTTAATGTCAGACTCCTGGAGACGGTTTAACATACAGGCACCCGTTTTTTAGGTATAGTTATAGATACTTTAATAAGCACTATATTCAAGTAAGTAATTTATTACAACGACAAAATACGGCTTTTTGTCGTAAAATTAACAAGGGTTTGACAAAAACTGCCCCCCCCCAGTTATCTTTATTCATACTTCCTACAACCTATAACAGCCCATTCAGGGCTAGGAAAGTGCCACTACTTGTTTTCTTAACGCCTCTATTTCGTCTCGCATTGAGGCGGCTTTTTCAAACTCTAACTCTCTGGCCAATTCAAACATTTGCTTTTCTAGTGAACTAATCTGTTCCATAAGCTCGGTAGCGTTAGCGGCTTTTTTCTGTTTTTTCTTCTCTTCTACTTTGCGTAACCGCACTTTTCCTGACGCGGGATGTGCCCCGTCACCTAAGTCCATAATATCAGTGATGGGCTTGTTTAGGCGCATGGGCGTAATGTTATTTTCCGTGTTGTATTCCATTTGTTTTTCACGTCGACGTTCAGTTTCATCTATCGCTTTTTTCATCGACTTAGTAATAGAATCGCCATATAAAATAGCACGCCCATTAATATGTCGTGCCGCCCGACCTATGGTTTGTATAAGCGAGCGCTCGGCCCGCAAAAAGCCCTCTTTATCGGCATCAAGAATGGCAACAAGTGACACTTCGGGCATATCTAAACCTTCTCTTAGCAGGTTAATACCCACTAGCACATCGAACTTTCCGATCCGCAGGTCGCGAATTATTTCAATACGCTCAACCGTATCGATATCCGAATGAAGATAACGAACTTTAACGCCATGCTCATTGAGATATTCACTTAAATCTTCCGCCATACGCTTAGTTAGCGTGGTAATAAGCACCCTTTCATCCACCGCTACTCGTTTTTGGATTTCAGATAGCACGTCATCCACTTGGGTTGCCACAGGGCGTACTTCAATTTCTGGATCTAATAGCCCTGTAGGCCTAACTACCTGCTCTACTATATCGCCGTGGGTTTTTTCTAATTCGTAATTGCCAGGGGTAGCAGACACGTAGATGGTTTGCGGGCAAATCTGTTCAAACTCTTCAAATTTCAGCGGCCGATTGTCTAATGCAGAAGGTAATCGAAAGCCAAATTCCACAAGGGTTTCCTTTCTCGACCTATCTCCGCGATACATGGCCCCAATTTGTGACACGGTAACGTGAGATTCATCAATAAACATCAATCCATCCGCGGGAAAGTAATCTAGCAACGTAGGGGGTGGCTCACCGGGCGCACGTCCAGATAGATATCGCGAGTAATTTTCGATACCCGAGCAATACCCAAGCTCCATCATCATTTCAATATCAAACTGGGTTCGCTGAGAGATACGTTGCTCTTCGAGTAATTTATTACTCTCTTGCAGTTGGGCTTTACGCTCTTTTAGTTCTTCTTTTATACGCTCGATAGCGTTAAGAATTTTTTCCCGCGGCGTTACATAGTGGGTCTTTGGAAATACAGTGGCACGCACCACTGACTTTTCCACCGCGCCGGTTAGGGGGTCAAATAGACTTATCTTGTCAATTTCATCATCGAACAGCTCTACACGAACCGCTTGCTTTTCCGAGTCGGCGGGGAAAATATCAATAACATCGCCGCGTACTCTAAAGGTACCGCGCTCAAAAGCCAGATCGTTTCGCTTATACTGCAATTCGGCAAGCCGACGCAAGATATCTCGCTGATCCATCGTATCGCCCTGGCGAAGGTGCAATAGCATTTTCATATAAGATTCAGGATCGCCAAGACCGTAGATAGCAGACACACTTGCAATAATGACTACGTCTCTTCGTTCCATTAGCGCTTTGGTGGCGGATAGGCGCATTTGCTCAATATGATCATTAATCGAAGCATCTTTTTCTATAAAGGTATCAGTACTTGGCACATATGCTTCGGGCTGATAATAATCATAATAAGAAACAAAGTATTCCACGGCATTATTAGGAAAAAAATCCTTCATTTCGCCATACAGTTGTGCTGCTAACGTTTTATTGTGCGCAAGGATCAAAGTAGGTCTTTGTACTTCGTTGATAACATTAGCCATAGTGAAGGTTTTCCCCGACCCGGTAACCCCCAGCAAGGTTTGTGCAGCAAGCCCGCTTTCCAGCCCATCAACAAGCGTTTCTATTGCAACGGGCTGATCGCCTGCAGGCTTATACGCGGAATGAAGTTCAAAACCCTTACTCATTTAACACTACCCTTTTCATCTACTACTGTTTCACTGTCCACCACATCGTGTTTATGATTCGCAAGTGCCCGTTTAAAAACTACAACCGATACACTGGCCATCGCGATATTGGCAATTACCGTACCCCAGTACAAACCTTTCAAACCGAACAGGTAACTGCCTAACACACTAATAGGAACAAAAAACACAAATAATCGAATAACACTTAAGCCAAGCGCCCCCATCGGTCGATGCATAGCATTAAGCGATGAATTGGTTAAAATAACCACGCCCTGCATGCCATACCCTAAAGGTACTATCATCAAAAACAACTGAATGAGCGATGATACTTGAGGCTCTTTGGCAAACGCAGCAGCAATCCAGCCACCACACAACCACATAAATACAAATACGGCAAACTGCCAAAAAAGCACAAATTTTAAGGTAATCGAATAGGCCCTTTCTACTCGCTCGAACTTATTTGCGCCTACATTTTGGCTAATAAAAGGCGGTAATGTCATCGATAACGCTAACACCACAATACTGGCAATGGACTCCATTCTGTTGCCCACCCCCCATGCCGCCACCGCTGATGGGCCATAACTGGCCACCACGGCGGTCATCACGCCACCCGCGATTGGCGTAAGCATGTTAGCCCCCGCTGCAGGTAATCCTATGCGTAAGATATCGCCACTGCTTTCTTTAAGTTCAGCAAGGGTTAGTAGCCGAGGTAAAATTAATTTGCGCTGTATTGCCAATAAATACAAAATCCAACAAGCGCCCACTATCCAGGCCAATAGAGTAGCCAATGCCGCGCCTTTTATACCCATGGCGGGCACAGGACCAAAGCCAAAGATAAACAAGGGATCTAGCGCTGCATTTAAGCCACCGACGGTTGCCATAATCAAACTAGGCGTACGTGTATCGCCACAGGCACGTAATACACTATTGCCCACCATAGGTAAGGATAAGAAAACACTCGATAAATACCACAGACTCATATAATCGGTGATATAAGGCATTAGAAGGGGCGAAGCATTTAGTAGTGAAAACACCCCGTCAATTGAAAAGTAACCCACGCACGCTAAACTTCCCACTAGCAGCGCAGACAACATTAACGAGCCCGTAGCATAATGCTGCGATTGCGTTATCTCCTTACTCCCCTGCAATTTTCCTATAATCGCAGAAGTGCCTATTCCTAAGCCGATATTCAAACTTATTACAGTAAAAGTAACCGGAAATGTAAAACTAATGGCCGCAAGTTGCTCTGTGCCCAGCAAACTAACAAAGAAGGTATCTATTAATCCGAAGCTCATCATCATAACCATGCCCAGTATCATGGGAATGGTCATTCGCTTTAGTGTTGAAGCGATATTCCCCTCAACCAAGTTGGATGTTTTTCTGGCTGGCTTCTCGATGCTCACATTTCCTCTCGTATATTTCCCAATTACAAATGTGTTGAGTTGCGCACGTTAACACGCGGACATAGGGCTCAACAGGTTTATAGCACACTCTCTACACTATGCGGCTAGTCTAAGATAGGCGCTTTAAATAAGCTATGGAATTTAGACCAACCGGGGTTTAGTAGAGAAAGATGGCGTAGAAAAAGGTATTTCCCCGCTTCAAGTGTGTATTTGACCCTGTTGATACCCTTACTTGCCTTAGATGGATAAAAGGCGCCTTTTATTGTGGTAAACGTCACGCGCGTATCGCTAAGGTGCGACCTAATGACGTAGTGAAAGCATTACATATTAATGACATATTCATTTCGGCTATACGACACCGTTAGCGTGCTTATTCGTTAAACGATTTCACCCTACAACCCCTTAAGCATGTTAAGTTATTGTAAAAATCGGTTTTATTCCTGTTACGCTGTTGATAAGCCAGTACACATTCGCTGAATTAACACACAAGATATTTTTTATCCAATGGATCGTAGAAGATCTATCGCGGCGATCATTTAAAATAAAATAAACAACTGATATTGCTAAGAAATACCTTATCCAATCAGTACCCGACGCTCGATCATTGCACTTATGATCATGACCAATTGAACGGTTAATCTCAGCTATCAACACACTTATCCACAGATTTAGTGGATAACTAGCTACACGCCAGTAGTGGCGCTATTCTTTCGCCTCTGTTCACAACTTTAGGTAAGTAAGGACTAACCTTGTGCTACGTAGCGTTAGGTTACAGATTCATGAATAGCTGTATATAATACCAGTAATCAAAATGTTTATTATTCTTTTTTGTTATAGGACTCAAAAGAAAGCAGCATTAACTTTAAAAAGTATAATTCTCGGGAATGTCGTTTCTCTCAAACGCTGTGTAATCAACTTTTCGCGGCCTCTGTTCATTAAACAAGCGTATTTTTCTAACGCTTGGTGGATAATTAAGCACAAAACCCGCGAAAAGCTATTTTTTGTCCATTTAACACAAAAAAGTGCGGAAGATTGTTGACAGAAACCGCCGACCTCTTTAACATTCGCCCCCGTTGAAAAGCAGGTCCCCCTTAGCTCAGTTGGTTAGAGCGACGGACTGTTAATCCGCAGGTCCCCCGTTCGAGTCGGGGAGGGGGAGCCAACTTTTCTTCAACAACTTAGGTGTCGTTTCCCCCTTAGCTCAGTTGGTTAGAGCGACGGACTGTTAATCCGCAGGTCCCCCGTTCGAGTCGGGGAGGGGGAGCCACTTAGTTGGCTCACAAATATGCATTATCTCTTCAGCTATACCTAGCGCACAAATTCCTAATTAAAAATATTAAATAACCCTAATTCGATCAAGTTGTTAATCTGATTCTAAAAAGCGATAATAGCGACGTAAATGTAAATTCATATTGGCTTAGCCCACAACGCTCCTAATCGGACTTGTTATATTCATGACTGATTTTTTATTGTTACTAATAGGCACGGTGCTCGTAAACAACTTTGTGCTCGTGAAGTTTCTCGGACTATGCCCGTTTATGGGCGTATCCAGTAAACTTGAGACCGCCATGGGCATGTCAATGGCTACCACCTTTGTGCTTACCCTCGCTTCAGCAACGAGTTATTTAGTAGAAACCTACCTTCTTGCCCCATTGGGTATCGGATACCTGCGCACATTAGCATTTATACTGGTTATTGCTGTGGTCGTGCAGTTTACCGAAATGGTGGTACATAAGACCAGTCCAACACTTTACCGCCTATTGGGCATCTTTCTTCCTCTTATTACCACTAATTGTGCGGTTTTAGGGGTAGCCTTATTGAACCTTACCGAGCAACATACTTTCATCGAAAGCCTTATATATGGATTTGGTGCAGCAGCGGGGTTCTCCCTTGTACTTGTGCTATTTGCTGCAATGCGGGAACGATTAGCCGCCGCCGACGTTCCTGTATCTTTTAGGGGCGCTTCGATTGCAATGATTACGGCAGGCCT
Source organism: Alteromonas profundi (assembly GCF_010500865.1). Lineage (GTDB taxonomy): Bacteria > Pseudomonadota > Gammaproteobacteria > Enterobacterales > Alteromonadaceae > Alteromonas > Alteromonas profundi. Next base: position 50,164 of record NZ_JAAAWN010000008.1, on the reverse strand, counting down.
TATGTCGTTAGCATTCATGGGCTTTAGTGGGTTGGTGAACGTATAATGACGATGACTTACGCTATTGTTGCTATCGGCGCCTTGGCGCTTATATTCGGCCTTATATTAGGGTACGCTAGTGTTCGCTTTAAAGTGGAAAGCGACCCCTTGGTTGACCAGATTGATGACGTACTGCCACAAACACAGTGTGGCCAGTGCGGCTACCCAGGCTGCCGTCCCTATGCAGAAGCTATCGCTAATGGCGATGAGATCAACAAATGCCCACCCGGTGGTGAAAGTACCATAAAAAAACTTGCCGACTTAATGGGTGTTGAACCTAAGCCCTTAGATGGCGCACACGGTGAGGAAGATATTAAAAAAGTAGCCTTCATTCGTGAAGATGAATGTATTGGCTGCACAAAATGCATTCAAGCCTGTCCGGTGGATGCCATTCTTGGCGCTGCGAAACACATGCATACAGTAATTACTGAAGAATGCACAGGTTGTGACTTATGTGTAGACCCCTGCCCTGTCGACTGTATAGATATGGTTCCGGTTACGGAAACTACGGCTACATGGAAGTGGGATTTCTCCTCGTCACCTAAAGGTGACATTCCTATTAAAATGGTGTCTTAAGCGTTGAAGTATCCAAGTTTTGACCACATCATCGATGCCCTTAACGCTGGAAAGCTCTTTTCTTTCCCCGGCGGCGTGCATCCAGACGATAAGAAAGCATTATCGAATACAGCAATAATTGAGCAGCCTCCTTTGCCACAGATTTTAACCCTTCCCTTACGCCAACACGTGGGGTCAGAAGGAATGTGTAGCGTAAATGTAGGCGACTACGTATATAAAGGCCAGCCACTTTGTACTACCACTACTCCTTATTCGGTGCCCATTCACGCCCCCACATCGGGTGAAGTTGTTGCTATAGCACCCCATGTGGTGGCGCACCCCAGTGGCCTTACTGAAATGTGCGTAAGCATAAAGCCTGATGGTAAAGACACCTGGGGCGAACTCACCCCATTAACTAACTACCAAGCGTTAGAGAAAGACAAAATTGTCGAAGCTATCTGTCAGGCAGGCATTTCAGGCATGGGGGGGGCCGGTTTTCCTACTCATATTAAAGCGGCGAGTAGCAAGCCAATTGAATTTCTCGTGATAAATGGGGTGGAATGCGAGCCTTATATTACCTCTGACGATCGCTTAATGCGGGAACATGCATGGCAAATTCGTCAAGGCCTTGATGTGCTAAGCCACCTTATTAACCCGAAAGCGATTGTTATCGCTGTTGAAGACAACAAACCCGAAGCAATAGAAGCGCTAAATATTGCTTGCCAAGATAAAGATGACTACCGTGTTATCAGCGTTGAAACTAAGTACCCTGCTGGGGGCGAAAAGCAACTTATTCAAGTGCTCACCGGACGCGAAGTACCAAGAAATGGGTTGCCTGCAGATGTTGGTGTACTCATGTTTAACGTGGGAACCTGCTATGCCGTAGCTGATGCAATTCTTAACGGAAAGCCGCTTATAGAGCGAATTGTCACCGTTACAGGTGAAGCCGTAAAGCAACCAAAGAATTTTAGGGCGTTGCTAGGTACCCCGGTAGAACATTTGTTAACTGCCGCTGATTACGTGGCTAAAAAACAATCGAGCCCCAGAGTTATAATGGGTGGCCCGATGATGGGGTTCGCATTAGCAGACGCCACTATTCCTATTATTAAAACCACAAACTGTTTATTAGTTCCGGGTAAAAAAGAACTGGCTCCGGAGGACGCTGAACGCCCTTGCATTCGGTGTAGTGCATGTGCCGACGCATGCCCAGCTTCACTACTACCTCAGCAAATATTTTGGCACGCAAAGGCCAAAGAATATGACAAAGCTGAAGAATACGATTTATTTGATTGTATAGAATGCGGAGCATGCGCGTATGTTTGCCCAAGCGAGATACCGTTAGTTCACTATTATCGTAAGGCGAAATCTGAGATTCGCCTAGAGCGAGATGAACGTAATAAAGCCGAAAAAGCGAAACAGCGATTTGAAGCGCGAAAAGAACGCTTAGAACGTGAAAAACGCGAACGTGAAGAAAAACACCGCAAAGCCAAAGAAGCACGTTTAGCAGCGAATAAAAATAAAGCTAATAGTACTAGCACCACGGCTTCTGCCCAGGGTGAAAGTTCAACGCCCACCAATGCAAAAGATAAGGTTGCCGCGGCGTTAGCTCGCGCTAAAGCTAAAAAAGCGGCATTACAAGCAGAGCAAAATGCCCCTAAAGCGAACGAAGAAAGCGCGGAGAGAGAAAAGCTAGCGGCTGCCAAGGCCAATGAAGCCGACGATAAAAAAGCGCAGGTAGCCGCGGCAATCGCTCGTGCTAAAGCTAAAAAGGCAGCCAAGGCCCAGCAACAAACGCAACCGCACTCCGGCCTCACTTCCCCTGCCCACGATGTGGACGAAAATGCCCCAAACCAAGGCCAACCTCAGGTAGATGGTGAGACGAGTACACCGCAAGATGATAAAAAGGCCCGCATAGCGGCAGCGGTGGCACGGGCGAAAGCCAAAAAAGCCGCTCAACAAGGTATCGCTCCATCGTCAGGAAGAGAAACCAACGAAAACAATACACACACGGATGGTAAAGCCGATGTGCAGCAAGAAGACAAAAAAGCCCGTATCGCAGCAGCTGTAGCACGTGCCAAAGCGAAGAAAGCCGCTCAACAAGAAGATACTTTGGAAAGGGAGCCTGGAAGCACACCCGAGGCTCAAACAAACGATAAAAATGCACGGGTAGCCGCAGCAATTGCCAAGGCGAAAGCGAAAAAGCAATTAGCTGAGGAGGAATCCGCGATGGAAACTGACGATACTTCGACGCAGAGCCACGATGAAGAAGCGACTAAGAAGAAAGCGCGCATTGCCGCTGCAGTAGCAAAAGCAAAGGCTAAAAAACAGCAAACAACCCAAGATACTAGCGGCAGTGACAGTGACGCCATACACACCTCTCAGCCTACCAGCGAGACCGAGAATAATAGTCGTAATCAGGCGGAAGAGAAAAAAGCACGTATTGCCGCAGCTATAGCAAAAGCGAAAGCAAAAAAGGCGCAGGCTGAACGCGAGAAAGAATCATGAAACTAACCTTATCGAGTTCCCCTCACCAACGCGTAAGACGAGACACTGGGCAAATTATGCGCTTAGTTATTTACGCTATGGTGCCAGGTATTTTAACGCAGGCCTATTTCTTTGGCTGGGGTGTACTCATTCAATCCTTGCTAGCCGTAGTAAGCGCTGTGGTTATCGAAGGTGTAATTTTATGGCTTCGAAAACGCCCTATTGAACGAACGCTTACCGATTACTCTGCAGTACTCACTGGGTTACTCATAGCGGTTAGCATTCCCCCTACTCTCCCATGGTGGATGACAGTCACAGGCGTATTCTTTGCTATTGGTGTAGCCAAGCAAGTCTATGGCGGGCTAGGGTTTAACATTTTTAATCCGGCGATGATCGCTTATGTAGTATTGCTAATATCATTTCCCGCTGCCATGAGTTTATGGCTGGTGCCTGTCACACATGCCAGCATTACCCCCTCGTTTTTTGACGCCGTTTCACTTATTTTTACCGGCTTCACCACCAGTGGCTATGACGTAGCACAGTTAAGAACTGTGGCTGATGGGGTAACCATGGCAACACCTTTAGACACATTAAGAACGAATCTTACGCAAGGCTTAACCTATTCGGAAACCTTAACTAAACCCATTTTTGATGGTGGCTGGTTTGACGCAGCCGGAGCGGGCTGGGGTTATGTGAGTTTAGCCTATTTATTAGGTGGGTTAGCCTTGATAAGGCTTAAAGTAATTAGCTGGCATATTCCAGGCAGTTTATTGGCCGCGGTTAGCTTGTTTTCTTTTTTGCTATACCTTGTAGATAGTGATCACTTTGCTTCCCCCGTTTTTCACCTGATGAACGGGGCGGTTATGATCGGTGCCTTTTTTATTGCCACTGATCCTGTTTCGGCCTCTACAACGCCCCGCGGCCGGCTTATTTTTGGGGCCGCTATTGGTTTTTGGGTAATAATAATCCGTACTTTTGGCGGTTATCCTGATGCTATGGCATTTGCCGTGATAATTATGAATATGACGGTGCCTCTTATCGACTACTACACAAAACCACGCACTTACGGGCGAGTAAAACGCACCAAAACATCAAGAGAGTAAGCAATGAACCAAACTCTTACAAAAAACGGTTTTATGTTGGGCGCGTTTGCAGTAGTTACTACTGCTCTTATTGCCGTAACGTTTTACGCCACGGCCCCTCGCATAGAGCAACAGCAAAAACAAAAGCTACTTAGCGTACTAAACGAAGTCGTGCCTAGCAGATTGCACGATAACACTTTATATGCCGACTGTGCTGAAGTAGTTTCTCCTTTGCTAGGAAATCTAGAGCCACACCTTATTTACCGCGCTAGAACCGGTGATAAGCCTCAGGCGTTAGTTGTAGAAGCGACAGCGCCTAATGGCTACAGCGGCAATATTCACATGGTTATTGGTGTGGACACCAGCATGCAAGTGCTAGGGGTACGGGTTATCGAACACCAAGAGACGCCGGGCCTCGGCGATAAGATAGAATTAGCAATAAGTGATTGGATTACGCAGTTTTCCGGTAAAGTTTTTGATGAAGAGTCGCTAAGTTCTTGGCAAGTAAAGAAAGATGGTGGCGAATTTGATCAGTTTACCGGCGCAACCATCACCCCTCGGGCAGTAGTGAGTGCCGTAAAAAATGCGCTGCTATTTGTTGAAAACGAGCAAACCTCACTCTATTCAGCTCCCAACGTATGCCAGCAAGGCGAAGTGTCCCAACACGGTGAAAGTTAATGAATGAATTTAAAGACTTAAGCTTACAAGGTATTTGGAAAAACAACCCAGCGCTTGTGCAGTTGCTAGGGTTATGTCCATTGCTTGCAGTAACCGCTACATTCATTAACGGATTAGGTCTTGGCATTGCCACCACCTTAGTACTCGTGGGCAGCAATATCACCGTATCGCTGGTTCGAAATGTAGTGCGTAACGAAATACGTATACCAGTGTTTGTCATGATTATCGCTGCGTTTGTTACGATTATTCAATTATTGATGAATGCATACACCTATGAGCTTTATCTTGCCCTAGGTATCTTTATTCCACTGATCGTTACAAACTGCGCCATTATTGGCCGAGCGGAAGCTTATGCCTCAAAAAACGGGCCAGTGCCTGCTGCTTTTGATGGTTTAATGATGGGGCTCGGCTTCACGCTTGTACTGGTTATACTAGGGGGAATGCGTGAAATATTAGGTGCTGGTACCTTGTTTAGCGGCGCCGACCGCTTATTTGGCCCGATAGCAGATCAATGGGGTATTCAGTTATTTACAACTGACTCACCCTTTTTGCTCGCCATTCTTCCCCCTGGCGCATTTTTAGGCATGGGGTTACTGATTGCCATTAAAAATATGATTGATGCGCGTATCGCCGCAAAAAGTAGCGCCGTTACACCAAAAGCCACCCGCGCTCGGGTTACAGCTGAAAGTACCTAAATAATAAAGCACAAAAAATAGTAGTCAGGTAGGAATTTAGATCTAAATGAACAACGTTAAACGCCGGGAAATATTGACTCGCCTACGAGATGCTAACCCGCACCCCACCACAGAGCTTAACTTCTCTACGCCCTTTGAGTTGTTAGTCGCCGTTACCTTATCGGCCCAATCAACCGACGTGGGTGTTAATAAAGCAACTGACAAACTTTTTCCGGTGGCCAATACACCACAAGCCATCGCCGACTTAGGCGTAGAAGGCCTTACTCAATATATAAAAACTATTGGCCTTTATAATTCCAAAGCCAAAAATGTGCATCGACTGAGTGAGATTTTAGTTGAAAAGCACAACGGTGAAGTACCAGAAAGCCGCGAAGCACTCGAAGCATTACCCGGAGTAGGTAGAAAAACAGCCAATGTTGTTTTAAATACTGCCTTCGGCTGGCCTACTATTGCCGTAGACACGCATATTTACCGCGTCAGCAACCGTACCAAATTTGCTATGGGTAAAACCGTCGAAAAGGTAGAGGAAAAGCTTTTAAAAGTGGTGCCCAAAGAATTTAAAGTAGATGTACATCATTGGCTGATTTTGCACGGCCGCTATACCTGTATCGCGCGCAAACCACGCTGTGGTTCTTGTATTATCGAAGATTTGTGTGAGTTTAAAGATAAAACTGAGTAATTCAATATTCGCAAAGATATGCGACTAAATAAGACCTACCGGATTATTGGGGTATTACCGATAACTGGATCATAGTATCGTGCCTGCATATACATTCAACGACACTACGAGCCATAATAGCTGCTCGATAAAAAATAATAAATACAAAACCTTAGCAGTATAGCTAGGCGAGTAAACTTTGCATGAATTGTACTCAAAAAAGCCTCTCGAATGCGAGGCTGTGAATTAAAACAACGTTTTCAAAAGAGTGACTGCCCTACTTATTTTTGTTAGCGATAGGAGGAAGTAGCAAGTAATTTATCCTTGTTAGTTAACTTTTTTCCCTGGCAAATCTTGATTATTTAAATTTAATGTCAGCCCTTTTACCTTACCTCTGTCATCTTTCTCAAAGGTAATCGATGCATTAACCTGCTTTAACACAAATTGGCTATCTGTCACTGCGAAAATAGGCACGGTAGCCTCGCCTGTTGCAGTGATAAACAGCGCATGACTCTTGCGGCTAACATGTATTGAGAAATCAGCTAACTCATAAACACCAACATACTCATTAAGGGTTTCTTCATTCAATATGACGTTAGAAAATAACTGATTGTTAAGGCTAAATATTGCGTGGGCTTGCTTGCTCCTATCATGTTTGACCAGCAATTCTGCAAAATGGTGTAACTCGCCTGACTCAAAATGCATGTTTTGCTTAATGCTAAGTGCCTTAGCCACCTCTAACGGGTTCTCATACCCCTGTAGCTCAAGTTGATGTTTAAGCAGCTTCATCTTTTTCGATAAGCCAAAGTCCTCTAGATAAAACTGAGCAATTTCATCCATCAGGTTTTCTGGTTTTGTGCCTGCAAGATTAGTTAGAATCACAATCGACAGAGCATCTTCGGGATAAATTACTAGGGCTGACTGCCCACCTCCAGCGGTGACCATTTTCTTGTTTAATGGTCTATTTACCCTATACCATCCCAATGCATAAGGGTGCATATTAGGATTCTCTTTTGTCCAAAGATCGCTATTGAGCGCAGCTTCTTGCCATAACGTTTGTAAACTCGTTTTGTTTTCGAAAAACAAACCTTTTTTCAAGGCAATACTCCAAGCAGCTAGCTCATTGGCAGTAGAACTCATCCCTGCTCCTGCACGAATCATTGCTGGAAAATAAGTTAATACATTAGTCAAACTGCCCTGCTGGTTGTATCTATAATCTATTGCTTGATGCTGATTAACATTCTCAAAATGAGCAAAACCTGCGGCTTGTGTTCTAATCATGCCTACTTTTTTTAGCTGAAACCCTTCAATCAAAGTAGAATAACTATTGCCACTCACCCTTTGGATAATTTGTCCTGCTAGCAGATAATTAGTTTGGTTGTAATGAAATGCCTCTCCCGGTTCAAACAAGACTTCTCTTTGTTTTACCGCCTGCCATGATGGTTCTTCACCGGCGCTATCAATGAGGTAAAAGCCCTCATTCATAACGTCTGGCAAACCAGAACTATGCGTTAATATTTGATTAACAGTGATTTTTTTCCACGACGTGGGTAAACCTTCAATATACGTTGAAATAGAAGCATGTAAATCAACCTTACCCTGTTCAACCAGTTGCATTACAGCCACGCAAGTGAACGCTTTCGTCATCGATGCAATGTTAAAGACAGTATCCTTGTCTACTTTGACACCATCTTGAATATTAGCGATACCATAACTCGCGGATTTTACCACTTTATTGTGTTGGATAACGGCAAGTTGCAAGCCAGGAATATCATGTTCTCTCATCTTGGCCAGCAGAAAGTCATCAACATTATCCGCAGACGCAATACCATTAACTACGCAACAACTAATGAAAATTACTACAAATTTAACGGTAAACTTAGGTGGGAGGAGACTTCTCAACACAAATTTTCCTTTGGTTTCTTTTTAACTGCTGCTAGAAACGAGTTAGTTTGCTAGAGATTAAACTAGCAGGTCGCTGATTAGCGCTTCCAAGCGCTACCTTTTATATATTGTGAAGCCCACTTTTTTCTATGAGGACGGAAAAGATAAGGTAAATAAATCACAACTACAACTAGGGTTATGATAATTAGTGCTTCGTTACCAGATACACGCTACTGAATTAACACATTTCTATAAGAAATACACAAGGAGATGAGCGTTCAGCAAAAATACCACAATTTTGAATATTCAGGGTAGTTGATGTTTGGCGGTCGAAACAAGCCGAACCAACGCCATAGACACCCACATTTATCGGGTAAACAACTGTACAAAGTTAGCAATGGGTAAAACCGTAGAAAAAGTAGAAGAAAAGCTACTGAAAATACTACCTAAAGTGTTTAAAGTAGACGTATTCCCTTGGCTTATTCTAAATAGCCGCTATACGTGTATTGCGCGCAAACCACGCTCTAGTTCGTGCATTATTCACCATTTGTGTGATGTCTAAGAATAAGGCCACCTCAGAAATTTAAGCAACAAGGTTCGTTAAATGATAATAAGAGATGCTGTTTTAGATGATTCCTCACGCATTGCCGAAATATACAATTTTTATGTTGTTAATACATGCACTACGTTTGAAGAGGGCTATGTTTCAGATGAAGATATGTCTATTCGGCTAAAAAAAGTAGTAGAGGCTAATTTGCCTTGGATTGTGGCAGTGATAGACGAGACGATTATTGGGTATGCGTATGCTACGAAATGGAAGGAACGAAGCGCTTATCGCTTTTCTGTAGAGTCAACAATTTACCTTTCTAATGAGTTTCAAGGAAAAGGCTTAGGTACAGTGTTATACACGTCGCTGCTTAATAAGCTGAAAACTCTCGGAATAAACAGTGTCATTGGTGGCGTAACCTTGCCAAATCCAGCGAGTGTTGGCTTGCATGAAAAACTAGGTATGGAAAAAGTTGCGCATTTTTCTAAGGTAGGCTTTAAATTTAATCAGTGGTTAGATGTTGGGTACTGGCAACTGAGCCTCAACGCCTAATCTCATGTGGTAAAAAATAAACCCAGCCTTAAGCTGTCTGCGTACTGCATTGGCGTTAAGGCTAGAAGAGTAGAACCACAGCGTGGCGGTTAGCGGTGGGTAGATTCAATATTATTAATAAATTGAGCCATATTGACTAAACGCTCTCCCACAATAACTCTAATGGTGTTTTTAACCCATGAAATCTCAATATTGTCGTAGTGTAATTTAGTTAGCAGCGTGGTGGTTACAACCAAAAGCAGTAGTGATAATAAAGAATAAATCCAAATCATGTGTTGCTCTAAATGTGGAAACAAGTCAATTCCCACCAGTACATCGAACCCTATAAATACATACGCCAGATAAAAAGGTACTGACATCAGTAACAGCTTAGTCAGTTGTAGTTTATGTGAACAGACTCGGTAAATATCTTTTTGCAGCTGGCTAACCGGCTTGGCGTAATCAATTTTTGAAATTAGCACGATTTGACCAATGTTTCCCGCCAGCCCAACAATAGCAAAAATAGTTAAAACAACGGCCGATATGGTGGGCGCTGAAAGACTAAAGTCAGTAGCGATATACTGCCCCAAAAGAACAATAATAGCGAAGAACGCGACACCCTCAATAATTCGCGCCCACTTCATATTATTGAGCGCTTTCATTTGTTTATTTACTTTCATATCGGTCAGCATTGTTTGGTTAATCGTAATGGCTGCTGTATCGCTATTTTGCTGCTGCCACGTTTCTTTGAAGTTATCTAAATTCATATTAAACATCCTGTGATTCAAACTGTTTTTTTAATGTCTCTTTAATTCGGCTAATGCGTGTAGCGACATTGGTTTTACTCATTCCCAAACTATGTGCGATGCTGTCATACGGCTCACTTTCCAAATAAAGCAGCATGATGGCTTTATTTAACGTATCCAGTTGCCCTATGAATCGATATAGCAACATCACCTCCTCGCCTCGCTCTTCTTGTTGTGAGAAGTCAGCAATGTGAACAAGACATTCTTCATCTTCACTTGCTCTGCCTACTCGCTTACTGTCTTTGCGGTAGTAAGAAATGGCGACATTTAATGCAATGCGGTACATCCAGGTAGAAAATTTGTGTTCGTTGTCGTAGTTATCATAAGCAAGCCACATGGTTGTAAGTATTTCTTGCGCAAGGTCTTGCCGCTCATCTCGATTTTGGCAATATGAATTCACAATTTTAAATACAATGCCCTTATGTTGCTCCATAGCTTCAGCAAAAAGCGTTTTCTTAGGTTTGTTCATTCACGCTCGCCACTCCATCCGTTACCATAATCCAATCACATACTCGTATTTATGAATATGTGGGCTCGCCCCCCTCTTTATACACTTCTCCACTACGACTTTTTTAGCCGCCAGATCCCCCTTATCAAACCTTGTTATCTCATTATTCGCAGCGGCCAAGAAATAATCACAACTTTTTTCATCATGTTAAAAACAAGCAAAACACGGGGGAGCAAAATTTGAACGTGTCGCGTCTAGCAATACCCGCTAAACCTCAAATTACACCAATGAAGCGATAAACATTTATTTCATCCAACAGCCATGGGTGAAGTACGATTTATTCGCTCTTCACCCATGGCTTAAGGGGAAGATTGATTTGTGACGATAAATACCATTTCAGTGTTAATGGTTCACCCGCTTGTGAAATATCCTCGTGATTGACTGATTTCCCCGTCCCTAAGTTTACCTGAGCGTCCATATTCTTATTCACATTTAAAACCAAAACGAGTTGACTGCCTTTTTCGATAAGCTTTGACGTAAAACGTGCATTCACAATTGGAACGCGCCGCTTTTTGTGGGGAGTAAGCAACCTTCTGCTGCCCATATCGTCGGCATAACTCGCTCTACTGCGATAATTATTGAGGTGAAATACTTCGCCATTTCTGGTCACTTCATAATAATTAAAACCAATATCAACATCGTGTTTATTAACCTCAATATCGAAATAGCCTGTGATAGCCCCGGTTAATTCCATATCTTGTTCGAACACGTCGGTTTCTATTTGTATCCCACCTTGCTTGTCGATGCGGCTGCCAATAACCTGTCTAGGCGCCAGGTTTCGTTGCTCGCTTCTGTCAGCTAAATCAATAACCTGTTCGATGTATTGCTGCGAGCGTAATGGCACAACGCGGCCTAGCGAATATGTTTGCATCTTATTCGGCGTGTTTTTTTGTATGTAAAAGCTTACCGTGTGTTGATTCAACTCACGCAGCGAGTCGGCAAACCGCCATTCATTCGCCCCCATAACTTGATAATTCACCTTACTTTGCACTAACGTTGGTTTTTTTGCTCCCTTCAAGAGGTGATCAAACCACGCAAAAACCACTTCTTCCGTGTCTTTTTCAAGTGCCACAGGGTCAAGCTTATAATTCCCATGATGCGAGCGGGGTTTATTTTGTGCCGACCAATGGTTATATGGGCCAATTAATAACGCGTGGTTGGCCTGGTCATTGTATTTATAGTGTTCATTTAAATAGTTAAGGGCTGAAATTTGCCCCCCTTCAAAGTACCCAGTAATGGTTAATACCGGGATGTCTACCGCTTTGTATTCCTCCTGATGGGGAACCATACGCTGATAAAAGGCATCATCTTCTGGGTGTGCTAACCATTTTTGTAACCAAGGGCTAGGCCTGTTTGCTATGTCATCAATATCTACCATGGGCCGACCACTGGTGTATAACTCAGAGATAACCGCGTTTGTGCGCTGCCAATCGTTATAAACGCTATTGTCTAACGTCTTATTATTGGTTGCATATAGCGGCCATTGAAAATTTCCGGTTAAGGCAATGTTATTTTCATAAGGTAAGCCAGTGATCAAATTTGCCGCCACATAAGGTGCCATTGCTTTCAGCCCTTTTGGCATATGCTTAGCCGTCGCCCATTGCGTAAAACCATTGTAGCTGCCGCCATACATAACCACATTCTTATTGCTCCACTGCTGCTTGGTTATCCAATGAATAAGCGCGGCCGCATCTTCTCCTTCGTGCTCCCAAGGAACAATAGCATTACTGCTTGAACGCTTGCCCCGTGAATTGGCTACCATACCAATGTATCCATGTGCAGCGGCGTGCATGGCCGTTTTTATATGCGCCTTTTCGTCAGCATAAATAGTGAATTGCAACGCTGTGGTATTAGGCATTTTTTGGCCTCGGCGCCTGACAATAGTGGCCGACAATTCGATGTCATTTTCAAGGGTTATCAACACGTCAGGTTGAATAATAAATCGCCTATCTTGCTCTTGCTTAATCACTTTATTGGCAACGGGGATCACCCTATTCAGCACATGATACAAATGGGTATTCACCGCAATATTCATCATGTCACTTTGTGACAATAAACGCTTACCCTGAAGCTGCTTGTATACGTTCACCACATAGCTTTCAGCATTGGGCACTGACCACCCAAGGGCCAACGACATCTGCACAAACTCCTCGTCACTGAGACGTTCAAATTGATGTGTTATTAACCCCTGCAACCCCTGCGTATCGTCAGCGAAGGCTGGCTGTGTTCGTGTTTTGTTTTTTAGTGCCAAACGGGTTTGATGAAATAACTGATAGTGAATAAATTCGACACCAAGGTTAGATTGGGTAACCGTTTCATTGATGTGATCTAATTCATCCCTTAAAGACAGCAAGGCTATTCTGTTGAACAGGCTTTGCTTCACAATATCACCCTGGGTTAGAGATCGTGCAAATGCACGTAAATCTCTTTTCAGTTCTTCTGATGACAGTATTTTTTCAATGTTATCTGCCTGACTTAAATCGGTAGATGCGATAATGTCAGACATTGTGTACGTGTTTTCAGGGTGTGTATCAGCGTAAGTATTTTGCGAAAAGTTTAGTGATATACTGATCAAAAAGATCATCGCTCTCATGAGACTTATTTTTTTCATTCGTGTGCTATCTCTATAAAGTGTAATTGTGGTTTCACTGTATAAAGTGGGTAAGGTGAAGTCCTGACTATGAAATGAATAGTTATGACTTTTTGTGACTTCTTTGATTTAAAAGAACTTTTTTGGCAACAATGGAATAGTATGCGCTGGAAAATAAAAGGTTTTGAGTTTTGTGAACATCAACAAACCTTAACCAAAGAACATGGTGCGGTTCGACTAGAGCCAATGACAAGCGAACTTTTAGCTTACTTTTGTCGCCATCAAAACCTTGTTGTCAGTAAAGAACAATTATTGGAAGAGGTTTGGCGGGGTCGGTTTGTTAGTGATAATACCGTTAGCAAACTCGTAACTAAACTTAGAAAAGCGCTCAAAGATGATGCGCGTAATCCAGCGTTTATTGTCACCGTGCCCAAAAGAGGCTATCGATTTGTTGCAGGCGCGAGCCAAATCACTGCAGCTCACACCGGCGACACTCAGCAAACGCCCCATTTACCTAAACAATCAAAAGCCCAGCGTTACCTCTTTATATTTCTGCTTTGCGCTATATGCATTCTGGCTTGGTTTTCTTTTTTGAAACCGTCTGTAGCACCCGCCGTTCTATCAGCGAAAGCCATAACATCGAATAAAGGCAGTGAGTATTTTCCAAGCTTTGCTGCCGATGGCGTCCGCCTCACCTACATGAACCATGATGGTGAAAAGTTTCGGCTTTATGTGAAAAACACCCTGTCTGGCGAACAAGTAGAAATTGAGCATGAACAAGAAAAAGGCGTTGGGCCAGCCAGTTGGAACGACACGGGTACTCAATTGGTTTATTTAGTGGGTAACCCGGAAAGCTGCCAATATTTCATTCGCGAGTTTAATGGTATGTCGATGTCTGCCCCAAAGCTTATCTATACCTGTAACCCAGGCAGTTATGGCAGAATAAAATTCACCCACAACGACAATTTACTTATTTTTGCTGAGTCTCAGGCACAAGGCATGCCCTACTCTCTATATTCGCTCTCCCTTGACGACTATACAACGCAATGGCTCCCTCAGCCTGATATTCACCTAGCCGGCAATAATCAATTTGATATCCACCCGACAGAAAACAAACTGCTTATTTCTTCACCTGACAAACAACAATGGGAAGGCTTCTATCAGCTCGATTTAGAAACACAGCAATTAAGCCTGTTATTTAAACTTAACGCCTATATTTGTTGCGGAATTTGGTCTCATGATGGTCAACATGTTGTGTTGATGGGAGAGCACCCTTCCCGAGACATTGTTCAATATACCCTTGATGGCAGAGAGAAAACCGTTCTATTTACTGGCCCCCTTCAATTACATAGACCTGAGCGCCACAGTAACGGGGTGGACTATGTGTTCACCGCTTTTACGTATAACGTCAACGTAGATGAGTACAATTTGGCAGACAAACAATCAGTGTCGATGCTAAACGATAGTGTTGATGAAAGGCTCGCCGTATTGTCGCCTGACGCTAACCACGCTGCCTATGTAAATTTAAGCTCTGGCAACGAAGAGTTATGGTTATTTAACCGTAATACGCAAAAGCGAAGCAAAATTACACACTTTGAAGATGGCAGACACTATTTAGATTTAGCGTGGTCACCGGATCAAATGAAAATAGCGGCGCTGACCTTAAACGCCATACATGTGATAGATGTGAAATCGGGGGAAGCCAAACCGTTACCGTTGCCGCAAAAAGAATATAGAGGGGTGTCTTTTAAGTCTCCTAAGGTTATTGCCTTTAGTGTGAAACTGGATGGTACATGGCAAGTAGTTGAGTACCATTTGGAAGATAACTCAATGGTGCGCTTACCCCCTAAATGGAAAAGTATTCAGTACCACGCAGTCGCAGACAATTGGTTATGGGTAGACCAGGACGACAAATGGTACAGCGGAGGTAACGCTACTCCCTTTACAATGCCTAAAGAAAACGTCCCCGCCTTCTACGGTAGGCAATTTAACGTGAGAAAAAGTGGTCAACATATTGCCTTTTATGATAGGCAACAGAACCAAATTCAATTTTATAAAAACCAATCGGAAAAGCCCTTTGTCACAATACAGAGCCAAGAGGGGCATTTTTCGTTGAACGGAAACATTGTACTAACCAGTCAAAAGTCTTCTTCCGCTAACAGTAGCGACCTGTATCAAACCTATCGCGTACCAACCCAGTAATAATACTGTGTGAGCAACATGAACCTGTTAAGCCATTTTCTTATTTTTTGATTTGTATTGGTACATACGTTTATCTGCCAAAGAGATGCAGTCGTTCGCTGTGCTACGCTCTACACTGGTTGCAGTGCCGAAGCTAACCCCTGCGCCTGGCCATTCTTTGTTTAAGACTATGGATGTTGCCTGCATACGTGCATGTGCGAACTTCGTTACATCTTCTGTTTCTTCGGCTGAGGAGACATTTAGAATACCGATAAACTCATCCCCTCCCGAACGAAATACATCGCCACTTCGCGCAAATGACTGCCGCATTAATCTTGCTGTTTCAACAATAAGCCTATCGCCTTCTTGGTGCCCGGCCAAATCGTTTACGGTTTTAAGGCCATCTAAGTCAACATACACAACGACATAATAGCCCTTTAACTGGGTCACGCATTCAGAAAGTGCGAAACGGTTTCCCAATTGAGTCAGCTCGTCAGTGCGAGACATATGAAAATTACGATTAAACTCTATTTGTTGGAGCTTAAACCACTCGGCTAGGCACAATAAGATACAGATACAATCTACCGATAGGGCAAAAACAACAGTCAATTCTGAGTAAGGAAGATCACCAAAATTCCGGCTGTGAGCAGCGGTGAAATAGACCAGTGCAAGACTATAAAGTAAATTTCCGGTGAGAAAGTATTTTGCACGAAAGTCTCGTAACTTAAGCATTTTAATGCCAATAGTGAGAGTTAGCACCACCCACATAACAGCCAGCAGATGGGAAAGGAAAAAAGCCGTAGAAAAGGGCAATAGCCACATAACTAGTCCCACTCCTAAGCTTGCTATGCTAAATGTACGCAGAATTCGAAACAGCTTTTTATGGTTTACTTTACAATCAAAAAGATCTGACACGAATTCACTGGCACACGCTATCGCGAATGGAAAAAGCATCACTCCCCAATAGGTACTGTTGATAGATATATTGAACATATCGTCGATGAGCCCGGATGCTGCCCCCCAACCTATACCATGCAGCCCAAGATAGCCTGCACACGTAAGCGCTACTTTTTGCTTCGTACTTACAAATACCAGTAGTGCAAGCAAGGCGAGCAAAGTCATTATTGTAATAGCGGCAATGGTTAGCCCGTTATTATAAATCTGGAACTCGTGAAATGCGGCAGCATCGTATATGGAAAGAGAAACCGGTGTAGGAAAGTGTTTAGCTGCAATAAGCACCCATAACACTATAGGTTTGTTGAATTGCGCTTGAATCTCTACACCTTGAAAATGCAATAAATGGGGCGTGGTATCGTCAGCTAGTTGAGAGAATACTTCAAACGTGGGTGTTTGTTGTTGTGGCTGAGTATAGGAAACCACCCCAACATCGATAAAATTAGCATTAATAACCACGAAGTAACGCCCACTACGTGTTGGTAGTAACACTAGCTTAGTTAAATAGGCCCCTGACATTGCCCCTAACGAGGAGGAAGCCGGAAGCGTTTCATAGTCTTGCCGTAGGCGCTTAAATGCTGCGGCATTATCGATACCGCTAAGGTCAATATCTGGGTGAACCTGTCGCCACAAATGGGTGTCTTGAACAATTTGTTTACCGACACTCAGGCGCAGATCATCTTCAGCAAGCACAGTAAAACATGTAACTAAACTAAAAAAGCATAGGGCCCATGATATTCTAAGATACGAAAGCAAACGCTAATTCCTTTTACCTACCAAGGTAACTGCCCATAAATTAACTGGGCTATTCATTCCGCTGAAAATGCGACCAAGCGAAATATATACATATCTTAGTGAAATAACAATATTCGGCTATACGCCATTAGGATAGGCAGCCAAAATATTGCCTTTGGTATTTTTACACCCAAATTTTTCTATACGGTATTTTGGCAATGTTTCGTTTGCTGCTACTTCGCTAAATTATCGCGTTACAGCACTTAGGAATTACGAATATATACTTTCCACAGTGGTATTAAGCAACCAATGTAAAAATACTTTCGTATCTTTATTATTTCGAAACTGAATTGATTTTTGACATTCTGTATCGGTAAATACAACGTTAAACTTATTTACTGAGATTGTCGAAATGGGGGGAAGTGTACGGAGCAAAGCGCCGTTAATAGAATGAGACATATAATTTTTCTTTTATAATAATGTTGCTATTTTTTTATTCGTTTTAAAATTCCTTTCAAAATTCTGTTCTTATCAAACCAAAAATAAATAAAAATACTAGTATTGCAGATATTAAAAAGGCTAAGTAAAAACTTAGCCTTTTGTCGTTGTATTTTAAAGTTCTATTTAAAGAACAACAACGTTTGCAGCTTGAAGGCCTTTTTGACCTTGTTCTACACTGAAGCTAACCGCTTGGCCTTCAGCTAGAGTTTTAAAACCGTCAGACGCAATTGAACGGAAATGTACGAATACATCTTTACCGCCACCGTCTTGAGTAAGAAAACCAAAACCTTTATCTTCGTTAAACCACTTAACTGTACCGTTAACTGTATTAGACATAATTGTAACCTTTTGTAATTAAAGTAAATTGGTGAATATCACCAGAAAAGCAATAGATTGGACTTAGCTAGTAACGCAAATGTATATCTATTAAAACTTCAATTACAGATAGAAGGAATTAAGAGGGTACAACGCAGTAGTAGAAAAAGCTTTGAATATCTAAAGCCCGTGTAGAATACACATATTGGCGAACCATGTCCAACCTATTTTCACTATTATTTTATAATTAGGCAGCAACGAGGTAACAAAATCATAAAAAACACAGCTAAGAGAAACGAGCACGCCATGGCATACCTTGTGTTATCCAAACTCTCTATCCGCATGTCTTTGTGCTATGCATCATGCGTTTTTAGCGTTTAGTTTGAACTTGAGTAATCTGACCACTATTGTAACTTAGCACGGCCCGATTGAAGGGCGCGCTTGTCGGTGAACCCGGCGAATAAATGTTACGCCTAGCGCCATGTCTACTTGTCTTTAATTTTATAAGGAGCTACCAATGAGAATGCTACATACCATGCTTCGTGTTGAAAACCTCGACGCCTCTTTACACTTTTACACCGAGCTTATGGGCATGAAATTGTTACGCCGCAGCGATAACGAGGCGTATGAATATACGCTTGCTTTTGTTGGCTATGGTGAAGAAGCAGACAGCACGGTATTAGAGTTAACCTATAATTGGGGCGAGAATAAATATGACAAAGGGAATGCGTATGGGCACATTGCCATTGAAGTTGACGATATTTACCATTTTTGTGACAACTTAGAAAAGCACGGTGCAGACGTTTACCGTAAGCCAGGGCCTGTAAAAGGCGGGACCACTGTCATAGCCTTTGTGCGTGATCCTGATGGTTATGCTATTGAGTTAATTCAAGCAAAATAACGCCAAGGAACGACCATGAGAAAACGCACTATTTATTCGCTACTCGCCTCTTCGCTACTCTTTAGTTCATATAACCTCGCCAATGATTTCGATATCATTGCCCATCGAGGCGCATCTGGCTATTTACCTGAACACACATTAGAAGCCGCGACCTTGGCCTTCGCGCAGCAACCCGATTTTATAGAACAGGATGTGGTTGCCACCAAGGACGGCGTTCCTATCGTATTGCACGATATCCACTTAGACACCGTGACCAATGTAGAAACGGTTTATCCTAAGCGCGCCAGAAGCGACGGGCGGTACTATGCAGTGGATTTTACGTTGTCAGAGCTACGCCGGTTGCGCGTACATGAACGCACGGATCGCAAGGGTGAGCAAGTATTCACGTCACGCTACCAGGGCCAACACGCTAATTTTACTGTAGCTACCTTTGCCGAGCACCTAGAGCTTATCACCGAGTTAAACCGTCAATTCAGTACCAATATTGGCGTCTACCCTGAAATAAAGTCACCAGCATGGCATCAAGCGCAAGGCATCGATATCAGTGCGCTCGTACTATCGACTTTAAAACGTTTTAATTTTGCTGGTTCTAATGCTAATAGCTATGTTCAAAGTTTCGATTTTGATGAATTAAAACGGCTTCGAAATGAACTAGGTTATAAGGGGAAACTGGTGTTATTAATTGGCGAAAATAGCTGGCAAGAGTCTGCCACAGATTTTAATTACATACGAAGCGAAGCGGGTATGAGGGAGGCAGCGAAATACGTGGATGGCATTGGCCCTTGGTTGGGCCACATAATCGATACTAACGCGTTAAAGCAAGGCACAGTGAAAGCACAACCCTGGCTTGCTTTTGCCCACGAGCAGCAATTGTTACTACATCCCTATACATTTCGTAAAGATGCGCTATTGCCGGGCATAAGTGAGGAAGAATTACTCACAATTTTAATAAACACCGTTAAGGCCGACGGTGTGTTTACCGACCATATACCGCCGGTAAAAAATAGGCTCAATACTAACCGGTAATTCATTTTTTAAAACCAGAGGCTTCATTGAAAAGGCTTACCCTATAGGTAAGCCGTATCTGTTCAAAAGGTTACTCTTTGAAGCGGCTACCCTTTCGAAAGCCTTACTATCACGCGGCGGTTCTGGGCGCGAGACTCCCGAGTATCATTTAAAGCAATGTGACGTTTTTCGCCATGACCGGTAATTTGAATTCTATCTTCGGGAACGCCAAGGGTACTTAGGTAGGTTTTCACTTCATTTGCACGGCGTATAGACAACTGCTCGTTGTTCCATCTGCCGCCATAACTGTCTGTGTATCCGTCTAACAAAATTAGCTCTAAGTCAGCATCCTCTTTTAAGTATTCACCAATCATAGTTAATCTTTTTTGCGAATACTTAGACAATTCAGTGGAATTCTTTTGATAAGATAAAACAGTATACGCGATGTCGTCGAAGTTATAGGGAAGTAAATTAGAAACACAGCTTACAAACTCGCGATAAACGTTGGCAAAATTACTTGCATTAAGCGCTACGCTTACGTCATCGTATTTATTATACCAATCTTTATAATAAATGGTTGGCCAGAACCCTTTTTCTAATTCAGACAACATGGTCCATGCAGCATCTTGCGGCAGGTCGCCATTATACTGTTTTCGAATGGTCATATCTGCGATAGTTTTAGGCGCTACCCCAGGCATCCATTTTGGTGGCACTGAATACACGGCAGCCATGCCAACGTTATTTGGCAATAAATGCATATCTAACTCAAATTCCATATTCAGCTGCTTTGACGCTTTACTTGTAAACAGTGCCTCTCCGTAGCCAGGTAAATCGTGATTTAGGGTACATTCTAAACGCGAAGCATTTTCAACTTCCCATGTGGATGTTTCTACCGTGGCGGCATACTGACGCATCGCTGCACCTGCAGACGCTGTGAACATGATACTAAGAAGAAAACATAATTTACGTTGCACAACTCTATCTCACTTAACCAAATACATACTTTTATCAAAGCACTTGTATTGTCTATATCGTCTTCAGTTTCGAAAAGTTTAGCCTGATATACCATCAATGTTTAAAAAGAACCGCTGTGAATACCAATCAAAACTGGATACCCTTGGTTTTCCTTGCGATAATCCAGCCTTGCATTGATATGCGCTGGGATTGTCTTAGTGTATGTTTCCTCACACCCGTTCAGCTATAAAGAGTCAATATGTCAGAGTCTTCTCATTCTTTATCTCACCGCTTTAGAGGTTATTTCCCCGTAGTTATCGACGTTGAAACTGCTGGGTTTAATGCCCAGAGCGATGCGCTATTGGAAATTGCCGCCGTGACAGTAAAGATGGATGACGAGGGTATTCTTCATCCCGACCAAACCTTTCATTATCATATAGAACCGTTCGAAGGCGCCAATTTAGAACCCGCTGCGCTAGAATTTAACGGCATAGATCCTAACTGCGCATTGCGTGGCGCGATTGAAGAAAGTGAGGCAATGAAAGCATTATGCAAAGGGATACGAAAAGCACAAAAAGAAGCCGATTGCCAACGCTCTGTTATCGTTGCTCACAACGCCACATTTGACCAAAGCTTTGTTAACGCTGCTATAGCACGTTGCAATATAAAACGTACACCCTTCCACCCTTTCGTATCGTTTGATACCACCAGCCTAGCGGGGCTTTCTTTGGGGCAAACTGTACTAGTGAAAGCCTGCCGCGCGGCAGGGGTTGAATTTGATCAAAAAGAAGCCCACAGCGCGCTTTATGATGCACAAAAAACCACTGAGTTATTTTGTTATATGATAAACCGCTATAAGGCTTTAGGCGGCTGGCCGCTTTCCGAGCAAGTATAGAGAAAACGCCCTGCAGAAGGCATTGGGATAGCTACTGCACTTTTATCTGTGGTAACGGTGATAAAATGACAAAAATAATTAATGACGCTGATTTGGAAGGATGCTACCGCAACGAGAATACAGAAGTATATTGGGGCCTTCACTAACATACGACGAGGGCGTTCTTTCGAACCCCCTCGTGAGCGCCATGTATAAGCCTTGGTTTGCCTTACGGCACTTTTTAGCGTTTGAAACTATTACAGCTTATCCGCTTCTTCTGAAAGGTATTTGGCTACCCCTTCTGGCGATGCGTCCATGCCTGCTTGACCTTGCGTCCACCCTGCTGGGCAAACCTCACCGTGCTCTTCGTGGAAAGACAAAGCATCAACCATTCGAAGCATTTCATCTATATTTCTACCTAGCGGTAAGTCATTTACTACTTGATGGCGCACCATACCTTCTTCGTCAATCAAGAATGAACCACGAAAGGCAACCCCCGCATCTGGGTGCTCAACGTCATAGGCCTGACAAATTTCGTGTTTAACATCGGCGACCAGTGGGTATCTTACCGGACCGATACCGCCCTCGTTTACAGGGGTGTTACGCCAAGCAAAGTGAGAAAACTGAGAATCGATGGATACGCCTATAACTTCGACACCACGTTTGTTAAATTCTTCTAATCGCTTATCAAACGCAATTAGCTCCGAGGGGCATACGAAGGTAAAGTCTAATGGATAAAAGAACACCACCGCCTTCTTTCCTTTTATAGCTTCGCTTAAGGTGAAGCTGTCAACAATTTCACCATTACCCAATACAGCAGCGGCAGTAAAATCTGGTGCCGGACGACCTACAAGTACGCTCATTATTAATTCCTTTAGTTTTATTTTTGCAAATAGGGGCCCGCAACCGCGTGCGGGCTTTTAGCTACCTAACTAAACAAACGCGTGTTTACGAAGGCGTATAAGTACCTAGTAAGTAAATTGGTGCGCGCTTATCAAATAACAAGCGGCTTATAGAACAATCCTCACTCATCGTACCAATGGTTTCGCAAAACAGAAGCGCTGGGCATTTTTTATAACGGGTTTATTGCACGTTGATATAGTTCATTTTTAGGCCGCCCGAGCGATAAAAATTAACCAAACGCCCTTGCATTGATACGAAATAGCAATTATTATCATTTACAGACTTATTTGGAGTATGAATTCATGTTTGTATGTATGTGCTACGGAGTGACCGACAAAAGCATACGCGCTG
The DNA here is from genome assembly GCF_010500865.1 of Alteromonas profundi. Taxonomy (GTDB): domain Bacteria; phylum Pseudomonadota; class Gammaproteobacteria; order Enterobacterales; family Alteromonadaceae; genus Alteromonas; species Alteromonas profundi. The sequence goes on along the minus strand of NZ_JAAAWN010000008.1, from coordinate 27,433 downwards.
CGGTACAAGAAGATGGCGTAGGCAATATGCGTGAGTTACGTCAGCAGTTAGAGCTAGGCTCTCAATGCGGTAAATGCATCCAAATGGCGCAACAGATTATTGACCAAACTATTATTGACGACTCCATGTTCAAGAATGTAGGGTAAATCTAGCACTGCTATTTTTACCTCGTAATAGAGTGGAATTCCAGAATCCCCCCCCTATAGTTTATACCCCGTTATCCCCTCTTCGCCGTTCATACACACAAAATAGCAAATTTAGTGTCTTTTAGTCTTAGCAACAATCTAGTTGAAACGGTATTGCATACCTAAATAATAGAAAGCACCATTAATACCGCCCGGAGACGTAGGCGGGTATAACGAACCTACTTCATAACGATAAGGGTTCACATCAGGCGTGCTATCAAACAAATTTTGTGCACCTAAGGTGTAAAGCAGTGTAGGTGAATAGTGCCAGGCTATCTGCGCATCCATTGTAAGCGTATCACTTCCCATAATATCCATGCCGGCCGATGCATCTAAGTGGTCTTCATAAAACTCGCCATAGTAATTTAGCCGCCAGGTTAAGTTAAACGCTTCATTTTGCTGTTCAAGCGTAATACTTCCCCGGTGAGCGGGCAAATTATCTTCTAACATGCGTATTCGCTGCGGCGTAAGATTTGGCTGCATCACCATTTCACCGCCAACCAAGGTGGGGTATAAACTAACCCGCTCTACTTTCGTGTCAGTCCAGTTGTAAGCAAACAGCAAAGTATTCTGCCAGTCTAGCGCATCAAATCCATAATTCACTACCACATCAATACCTTGAGTATGGGTATCAAAGTCGTTCGTAAAGTATTTTGCCGCTTTGTATTGCGCCGCATCACTGCGACCTAACTAGGTAAGAATTTCGATATCCTCGGCAGTAAGCGGAATGGCAGATGTGGTACTGATTCGATCGGATAATTGAATATTGAAATAATCCACGGTTGCAAAGGCGCGCTCATTTATTTGCATAACCAGGCCAAGGCTAAAATTAATAGACTCTTCAGGTTTGAGGGCATCAGCGCCTAGCTGTTGCGATATTAAGTCTGTTGGCGGGAGCGTAGCTTGATCTTCAAGGCCATTAGCTGCATACGCAGTGGTAACATTAATTACATTGCTTTGGCCAACGGTGGGGGCCTTAAATCCTGAGTTTACCGACCCTCTAAGCGCTACCACATCATTAAACGTATAGCGGGTACTTAGCTTACCGTCAAAGGTCGCCCCGAAGTCGGTAAAGTGCTCCACTCTTACCGCAACCGCAAACTGCCATTGCTCTTGCAAATAAAACTCTAGATCTGTGTATAGCGCCCAGTTATTGCGGTTCCAATGCCCCGCAGATTGAGGCTGGTAACCGGGAAAACCGTTGGAGCCAATAGAAAAACCTTGGGATAATCCGGTTTGTTCATTAAATGCGAAAGGGCCCGCCATATAACTTGCTTCATCGCCCGCCCCTTGATAATAGCTTTCCCGTCTCCACTCTGCGCCCACAGCTATGCTGACAGGCTCTTCGAACACTGTTTGCACCAGTCGCGCTAGATCTAAGTTAAAGGTGCGTTCTACCTGACTCACTGCGCCAGGTGAAAACGACAAGGGTGTATCAGGGCCTAATGATGGATTAACCGTTTGTGACAGCGAATAGGTGATATTGGAATACCCAACACTACCGCTTATATCCATCGCCCAGCCGCTATCTAGTTCGAAACGAAGCCCAGAGGTAATGGAAGCATCAGTGATTACTCCGCCAAATTGAGGTGTGAAGCCCCCCGGAAACCATTCATTAAAGGCAAAACAGTTTTGGCCAACATCGGTAGTATTATCAGCGATCTGTTGGTAAAGAGGGATAGTCAGAACATTCGTGTCTTCAAGCAATATGGTTGGACACGTAATGCCCTGCCCTAGGCCGTCTAAATCGGCAATTAGCAAGGTAGATGCATTGGTTGTCTGATCAGTGTAACTAAATACTCCCTCTCGAGTTTGAGGGTTACGATAATAAAAGCCACCGGATATTTCTCTGTGGGCATAAGTAATAGTGGTGTAAGCATCAATATCTTCGGCAACGTGCCAGCCGCTATTAATGGCCCCTTTTATGTCTTCATCTACATCTAAGGCTCCCCACACCTGTGCGGGGTTATCTACGAAAGTATTTCCCAATTCACCTAGCCTTAACGCGTCACCCCGCTGCACAGAACGCGAAGTGCCTTGCTGCTGACGATATTCGATTGTGGCGTTGAAAAAACCCTTGTCTCCAATTGCAAACCCTTTGTTCGCTTGCAATTGAAATAGCTCGCCGTCCCCTTCGGAGTAGCCCCCAGTTTTAAGTGCGATACTGCCTTCACTTGGGCTATCTTTTAAAACGAAATTGATAACCCCGGCAATGGCATCTGAACCATATTGAGCAGCTGCACCATCGCGCAACACTTCGACTTGTTTTAAAGCATACGCTGGAATAACGGAAATATCTGGCCCTTGCGCTCCGTCGGAGACACCCCCTCCTAAAAACGTAATAACCGCAGAGCGATGACGTCGTTTTCCATTCACCAGCAGTAGCGTGTGATCCGGTGCCATACCTCTTAAATTAGCCGGTCGTACTAAACTCGTCGCATCATTTATTGGCTGGTCGTTAACATTAAGCGAAGGCACCAACCTACTTAACATCGACAAAACATCTGTATTGCCCTGGGACTGTAGTGCGTTGGCGCCGATAATATCTAAAGGTACTGGCGACTCCACCACACTACGTGGAGAACTGCGCGTGCCCACTACTGCAATGCGTTCGAGCCCATGTTCTTCTTGTTCAGGCTGCTTCTCTTGTAATGCTTGCTTCGGTACTTGTTTAGCCGCTAAGGCGTTTCGTGAACGAATACTGACTTGCCCATTTTCGTCAGTAACCACCGCTAGTTCAGTGCCATCTAGCAGGCGCGCCAATGCTTCATTTAGAGTAAATGTGCCGTTTAACGTATTTGTGCGTACCCGTTTTGCTAAATCAAACGGAAATAACAACGTGGTATTGGCCTGTTTCGCCAGTTCCGTAAGCGCACTATTTGCGTTTTGTGCAGGAATGGAAAAAGTTATAACCGTGCTTAATGTAGTGCTTTGATCTGATTGTGAAGAGGAAGACTGGGCGTGCACGACGCTGCTGCTCAATAATAAAAGCGAGAGGCACACAGCCACGCGACAAGAGTGCTGAACTCGCCGCGCTAAAAGTATATTTGCTAATCTTAAATAGTTAAATTGCAAGTTTCGACGTCAGGTGTCTTGTTATTATTTTATAGTGTCACAAGGGGTGTCTTTATGCCAAACGAGGTTTATGCATCATTAAAACTTTTTACCCCTCAGCAACTGAAAGCTGAATACTGGTTTCAGTAACTTTCTCATATTCTATATTAAAGCTATTTCTGAGGGCTGAAAGAAGGCCATTAATATCGCCTACCTTAAAGTAACCGGCAACGCGCCGCTTTCTCAACGCTTCGTCTGAAATTGAGAAACGAACTTGCGTATAACGGCCTATTTCTTCAAGCACTTTTTCTAACGGTTCGCCTTTAAAGACAATCATGCCTTTTTGCCACGCTAAATCATCTTCAATAGCATCTTCGGTAAGGTTTTCTTTTGCCTCAACTTTGCCTTTCACTATCGCCTTTTCGCCTGCAAACATTAAAAGCCCTTGTTCAGCAATTGTTTTACTGCCGAATAAAGGTTGGCCATCGGGGTAAGGGTTAAATCGGTCGGCAACCAGAACCTTGCCATCGGTGACGACCAATTCAAATGCGTTGTCGTCAACAAATTGCATATTAAACGCAGTACCTACTGCCGTAACCGCATTATTGCCAGCGGTAACGGTAAAGGGCCGTGAAGTATCGTGAGCCACATCAAAATGCGCCTCTCCCTTTAGCAATACAATTTGACGGGCGTCGGCGGTGTAATTTATTGTTACCGTAGAATTTGTATTAAGCAGTAAACTTGAGCCATCAGCGAGTACAATATTTTTTTGCTCACCAATACCCGTCTCTACTTTTTCACTTACGCTAGCAATTGCTTGGCTATCATCTAGCCAAACCTGCTGAACCAACACGCCTACCGCTAAAGTCATAACCAGAAACGCAGCGGCAATACTCCATTTAGCACGGTTTCTTAATTGACGCGTGGCTTTCGCTTCTTTACTTGTATTGTGGCGTGGGAATAGCCCACTGAGTTCGTTGAGCACTGACATATCGTCCCATAAACTGGCTGCCTCAAGCAGTGCTTTACGGTGTGACTTACTCGCTTGTAACCAATTGCCAAGCGTATTTTTCTCGCTGTCGGTTAACCCACGATCAAGACGGCTAATCCAAAGACATGCCTGCTCTTGAATATCTTCTTTACTGGAAAATTGACGAATATTATTCATGTTAACTACGGCTTATGTCCTGAGTCGCATTACCAGATAATCGGGAGGGCGTATTATCCTTGTTTAACTCGGCTAAATAGCGCGAGCACAACATTAATCCTTTGGCGACATGCTTTTCTACTGTGCTTTCGCTCAGTCCCACCAACTCAGCGATATCTTTCTGCCGCATGCCATACACTTTTTTCAATAAGAACACGCGCTTCACGTCTGCCGACAAGGTATCGGTAGCCCGGCAAAAGTGAATAAAGCGTTCTTTACTTTCTACATTTTTTTCTAAACTATACCCCACTAATTCGTGGGGTAAAAAATCCATATCATCAACGCTTTGGTTATTTTTATTTTCCGCTTTAGCGATATGATTTAACGCCAAGTTACGGGCTGTTTTCACCATATAAGTACGTTCGTAACGTATCTCTTGTTTTAATTCAGCTTCATAACTTTTAATGAAGGCTTCTTGTACTATGTCTTCTATATCATCAGCGCCGACAATAGAGCTCACTGCTCGCATGAGCTTGGAGCGATATTTTAAGAAAGTTTCTGCGACTGTCGACTTTGTGGTCATATTTGTTTTATTTAGGTGTTGTGTTTTGCTTACATATTGGCATTCATCATGCCAACTTATGGGCGTTTTTGCATTATAAAAAATCCCATAGCCTTGCTAAATGAAAATAAAGGGAGCAATTGCTCCCTTTATTGAGGCTAGTTTAACTTAAAAGGTATAAACCCCTCTTACGTAGTAGAAGCCACCGTTAATACCAATAGGCGAAGTTGTTGGGTACAATGATCCTGCAATACCTGCGTATTGCGTATTGCGTATTGCGTATTTTCATCAGGGTACTCATCAAAGGCATTTTTCGCGCCTACCGTAAGAGTAAATTGTTCCGTGAAGTTATAGGCCGCTTCAAGGTCAACGGTAAATTCAGAACCTACTTTATCAATAGGAAGTGCTGAATCTAGGTGATCTTCAAAGATACTCCCGTAATAGTTTAAGCGCGCTAAGAAACGCCAATCACCATTCGTATGATTAGCCGTAGCGCTATAACGCACTGCCGGTAAGTTGTCTTCAAGCATACGAATACGTTCAGCAGAGATATTATCAGACGCTTTGTCTACTGTTGTCGAGGTCCAGTTGTAAGCCAACGAGAACTTAGTATCACCACCGAGCATTTCCATACTATAGTTGGCGACAACATCTAACCCTTCAGTTGTTGTATCAAAATCATTGGTGAAGAAGCTAATCTCTGAGAAGCTTGATGCATCATCAATACCTTGCGCTAACAATGTTGCGATGTCTTCCTCGGTTAGCTCAATACCAGAGGCCGTACTAATACGATCGGTTAGTTCGATATTGTAGTAATCTGCGGTAATGAATAAGCCATTATCAAACTCTGCAACCACACCAAAGGTAATGCTTTCAGACTCTTCAGGAGTAAGCTGCTCGCCCCCTTTAAGTTCCGATACCGGGTCGGTAGGAGGCAGGGTTGCACGGTCAATAAGCTCACCGTTAGTTCCAAACGCTGTGGTTACGTTGCGAACATTACTTTGTCCAAGCGTAGGAGCTTTAAAGCCGGTGGAGAATGCACCGCGAAACGCGATGTTTTCAAGGGCTTGCCAACGAAACGCAATTTTACCTTTAGTGGTGTCGCCAAAATCAGAATAGTCCTCGTAGCGCAGCGCACCTGCTAACATAAATGATTCCGTAATATAGGCTTCAGCATCCACGTAAAACGCAATATTGTGACGAGACACTTCACCTTGGCTGTTTGGCGCTAACCCGGGAAAGCCGTTAGAGCCAATACCAAAGTTCTGGGTGGCCAGTGGACCAATCTCATAAGAAGCTGGGTCTCCCGCGATGCTTTCATAGCTCTCATGGCGGTGTTGGAACCCCGAGGCAACAAACAAGGGTTCAAACAAGCCAATCTCAAAAGGCTTAGTAAAATCAATATCAAGGGTTTGTTCAGACTGGATGTAACGGCCTGGGCTGAATTCGAAAGGCGTATCTGGGCCTAAGGACGGGTTAATCGTGTTGCTGATTAAGAAATCAACTTCGTTTTCGCCCAAGTTAACGCTAACATCGTAGGTAATTTCGTTAGCCAACTCACCTTTGGTACCAAAAACCAAGGACATATCAGTTACCACACCGCCAAACCTAGGGGTAAAGCCACCGGGTAAAATTTCATTGAACGCAAAACAATCTGGGTTGTTTTGCACTTCATTAATATAGGTTTGGTTTTCTAACACGTTGTCGCCAACCCGTATATCTGTTGGGCAGTTGCCAGACATATCACCCGTAAGATCGCCCACCAACAACAACTGATAACCTTCATCTTCGCTAATTACACCGTCACCGTCGATATCTGCCGGCTCGATACCACCGTCATTTACGCCACCACGATTATGCGGGTTACGGTAATAAAAGCCGCCTTCTACTTCACGTTCGGCGTAGTTACCAAACATATAGGCCTCTGAAGAATCGGACAAAGCTAATCCTAAATTAGCAAAAAGCTTAATATCGTGCTTTATTTCAGGTGAGCCCCATATTTGCGCCGGATCGGCAACAAACGTATTGCCTGCGGCAATTAGGCCCGCAGCATCATCACGCTGGACACTGCGAGAAGTATCGTCGGCAGTACGGTATTCTGCAGAAAGGTTAATGAAACCATTTTCAGATAGTGGCAAGCCTATATTACCCGCCATCTGAATCATGTCACCATCACCTTCATAGTAAGACCCATAACGCGCTTCAAATGATCCCCCTTCTGAAGCATCGTTAAGTACAAAGTTAATTACGCCGGCAATAGCATCTGACCCATATTGGGCCGCGGCGCCATCCCGAAGGACCTCGACTTGTTTTAATGCGGCAGCGGGAATAACGGAAATATCTGGACCTTGTGCTCCGTCAGATAAACCTCCCCCTAGAAAGGTAATAACCGCTGAACGATGACGACGCTTTCCATTAACTAAAACTAAAGTATGGTCGGATGCCATACCGCGAAGGTTAGCGGGGCGCACCAAAGTAGAGGCATCATTAATAGGCTGATCGTTTACGTTAAATGAGGGCACCACTGTTTGCATCATAGATACCATATCGGTGGCACCTTGCTGCTTAAAATCTTCATCTGAAATAATATCGATAGGTACCGCAGAATCGCCGATTGAGCGTGGCGCAGAACGTGAACCTACTACGGCGATTTGTTCATAATCTTCAGCGGATTCTTTTTCAGCTTCCTGCGCCTGTGCGGGCGCAAAAGCGAAGACTGAAAATGCGGCAGAAGCCGCAAGTACACTTCGTACGTTTTTAGTCAATAATGACAAGTTTGTATTCATGGTGATTTCCCGGATTTACCCTTTAGGTCATTCAGCGTTTTATGACATGAAAATGAGCCCAGGGTTGTTTGTTATTTATACCTTCAACACTGACTTGAGATACGCCAGCACAGATCTTTTATAGAGCGTAAAATTAGGGAAAACAAACACTTTTAGCAAAATTAAAAATATATTTTAAATGCGTAGAGGATTTTGATTTGTGGACTGTCTATTACTATTTACGGAAGATTTTCACAGCAGATTTTGAGGCGTTTTCATCAAAAAAGCCGACTAAAAGCCGGCTTCTTAATCTCATTTAAAGTTTAACCGATGGCTTAACTTTCTTCATCTTCTTGCTTGTACTTCTCAGCTGTTTCTTTAATTAGGGGCTGCAATTCATTCTGCTGAAACATCTCGATAATGATGTCACACCCGCCCACTAGTTCACCGTCTACCCATAGTTGTGGAAACGTAGGCCAGTTAGCATATTTTGGCAACTCAGCACGAATATCTGGGTTTTGTAAAATATCAACATAGGCAAACGCTTCACCACAGGACATAAGCGCTTGTGAGGCCTGTGAAGAAAAACCACAGCTTGGTAGTTTAGGTGAGCCCTTCATATAAAGGAGAATAGGGTTCTCTTCGATTTGTTGTTTAATTCTATCAACAGTGGATTGGCTTTCAGTATTATCCATAGGATCCTCTCAGCGGAAATTTTATTCGTACTATATGGGAGTCGACGAATGTGAATTCAAGGCAGTTTAACACAAAAGTGCATGGGGATTCACCGCCCCCAGGAGCAAATACCTGCATTTGAAGGAAACAAAATAAGCCAGAATAAGGGGGCGAGTGTGATCTGTTCAAAGACGCTAACGCTACCTATAGAATGATACAGCTAAACTGTGTAATACTAAAATCGCAGCTTTTATGTATTTTTCATAAATTTGTCATTGAGTTATAAAATTTCATCCCTACATATATGACACGAGAGTGTGAGTGCAACGATGAGAATGTTGTACTATTATGAGCATCTGTGGCTCGCCGGACAGGCATAGCGAGCTAAACAACACAAAACCGAAACGGAGACCGATATGGCTTTTGAACTACCAGCTTTACCATACGAAAAAAATGCACTTGAACCGCATATCTCTTCTGAGACGCTGGACTACCACTATGGCAAGCATCACGCGACTTACGTCACTAAACTTAACGGTTTAGTTGAAGGTACAGACATGGAAAACAAAAGCCTTGAAGAAATTATCAAATCTTCTGAAGGTGGTGTTTTCAATAACGCGGCACAGGTTTGGAACCACACATTCTACTGGCATTGTCTAAGCCCAAATGGTGGCGGTGAGCCAAGTAGCGAACTTGCTGATGCAATTAACGCTAAATGGGGCTCGTTCGCTGATTTCCAAGCAGCGTTTAATGACAAAGCGGTAAACAACTTTGGTTCAAGCTGGACGTGGCTAGTAAAAACCACTGATGGCAGCCTAGACATCGTGAACACCAGCAACGCTGAAACACCGATTTCTGGTGAAGAGTACACGCCAGTGCTTACTGTTGATTTGTGGGAGCACGCTTACTACATTGATTACCGTAATGCACGTCCTAAGTACCTAGAAAATTTCTGGGCGCTTGTTAACTGGGAATTCGCTAGCGAGAACTTCGCAAAATAATCTTCTGTTAATCAGAGATTAACCGAATTACAAAGCCCGTTTACATAACGGGCTTTTTCATGTCAATCATCGCAAGTCTTATGTAAATTCCTCCCATTTTCTCCAATACCGTCTAAGCTGAAATTACGGGTGACCGTTTTTTTAGAGGTATTTATGGGGATTTTTGAACACTACCAAAACCGATATGAAGAGCGAAAGCAAGAAGAGTTCACAATCCAAGAATTCTTGGATATTTGTAAGTCAGATGCATCAGCCTATTCCAGCGCTGCGGAACGTTTACTGAAAGCCATTGGCGAGCCGCAAATGGTGGACACGTCCACCGACCCTGCACTTAGTCGTATTTTCTCCAACCGTGTGGTGTCACGCTATCCAGCCTTCAACGAATTCTATGGCATGGAAGAGTCAATAGAGCAGATAGTTTCGTATTTAAAGCACGCTGCGCAAGGGCTAGAAGAGAAGAAGCAAATACTTTATTTGCTAGGCCCAGTGGGCGGCGGTAAATCGTCACTAGCGGAAAAACTTAAAGCATTAATGCAAAAAGTGCCTATTTACGTACTGAAGGGCTCGCCGGTTAATGACCATCCGTTCTGTCTTTTTGATGCACAAGAAGATGGACATCTTTTAGAGCAAGAATATGGCATCCCAAAACGTTATTTAAAAACGATTATGTCGCCATGGGCACGCAAGCGCCTGCATGAGTTCAATGGTGATATTACAAAATTCAAAGTCGTACGCGTGTATCCTTCTATCCTTGATCAGGTGGGTATTGCGAAAACCGAGCCTGGGGATGAGAACAACCAAGATATTTCTGCGCTAGTGGGTAAAGTAGACATTCGACGGCTAGAGCAATTTGCACAAAATGATCCTGATGCATATAGCTACTCAGGCTCGCTGTGTAAGGCGAACCAAGGGCTAATGGAATTTGTGGAAATGTTTAAAGCGCCGATAAAAGTACTACATCCACTCCTTACCGCCACCCAAGAAGGTAACTATAATCCCACTGAGGGTTTTTCTGCCCTTCCTTTTGACGGACTCATCTTAGCCCATTCTAACGAGTCTGAATGGCAAACCTTTAAAAACAATAAAAATAACGAAGCTTTTTTAGACAGAGTCTATATTGTCAAAGTGCCCTATTGCTTACGGGTAAGTGAAGAGATCCGCATCTATCAAAAGCTGTTGGACACGAGCGAATTAAAAGGCGCGCCCTGCGCCCCCGACACCCTGGAGTGCTTAGCCCAATTCACTGTGCTTTCACGTTTAAAAGAACCAGAAAATTCTAGCATATTCTCAAAAATGCGGGTGTATGACGGGGAAAGCTTAAAAGACACAGATCCAAAAGCGAAATCGTATCAAGAGTACCGCGACTATGCTGGCGTTGATGAAGGTATGGAAGGGTTATCCACCCGCTTTGCATTTAAAATTTTATCGCGGGTGTTTAATTTCGACCATCAAGAAGTGGCGGCCAACCCTGTTCACCTTTTCTACGTACTCGAACGGCAAATAGAGCGCGAACAATTTCCACAAGATATCAGCGATCAGTATTTGGAGTACTTAAAAGGTTTCCTTATCCCAAGGTATGTGGAGTTTATTGGAAAAGAAATTCAAACCGCCTATTTAGAATCGTACTCTGAATACGGTCAAAATTTATTTGACCGATATGTTACCTATGCCGATTTTTGGATACAAGACCAAGAATATCGCGACCCAGAAACTGGCCAATTATTCGACCGTAGCGCATTAAATGCCGAATTAGAAAAAACTGAAAAACCCGCTGGGATTAGCAACCCGAAAGATTTTAGGAACGAAATTGTTAATTTTGTGCTGCGCGCACGGGCGAATAATGAGGGCAAAAATCCAGCTTGGACCAGTTATGAAAAGCTGCGAACTGTAATTGAGAAAAAAATGTTCTCTAACACAGAGGACTTACTTCCTGTTATTTCCTTTAATACGAAAGGCTCTGCCGAGGAGCAAAAGAAACACGACGACTTTGTAAATCGCATGAAAGAGAAAGGCTATACGCAAAAACAAGTCAGACTGCTGTGCGAGTGGTACCTGCGTGTTCGCAAAGCATCGTGAATAACATCGCGATCAGCCACGGATGGCCCAATACATGTAGAAAGTAGTTCACCTTACGATAAGCAGGTGTTTATGGCACATTTTATTGACAGACGCCTTAATAGCAAAGGCAAAAGCACGGTAAACCGACAACGCTTTTTAAAACGCTATAAACAGCAAATAAAGCGTGCGGTATCTGACGCTGTGGGTAATCGTTCGGTTACAGACTTGGAAACCGGTGAGAAAATTAGTATTCCCACCCGGGATATTTCTGAGCCTATTTTTCATACCGGTAAAGGGGGCAAACGAGAAATGGTGCACCCTGGTAATGACCAGTTTATCGCGGGCGATCAAATAGCCCGCCCCCCAGAAGGACAGGGACAAGGAAGCGGCGACGGCGATGCCTCAGACAGTGGACAAGGAGAAGATGAGTTTATATTCTCTATTTCAAAAGATGAATATTTAGACTTATTGTTCGATGACTTAGCGCTTCCAAACTTGAAGAAAAATCAGTTTGATAAAGCGGTGCTATATGAAACTTACCGGGCGGGCTTTCAAACCGATGGGGTGCCAAGCAATTTAGATATAGTACGATCGCTGAAAGGTTCGGTGGCCAGGCGCATCGCGCTTAGTGGTAGTGATAGAAAGAAATTAAAAGCCCTTGAAGAAGAACGGGATGAATTGGCCGCTAAGGGAATGGAAAATACCGATTACTACCTTAGCATTTCAAAAGAAATCGAACAGCTTAAAGCGAAAATCGCAAAGATCCCCTTTATCGATACGTTTGACTTACGCTTTAAAAATTATGACAAACGCCCTATCCCATCAAGTAAAGCGGTTATGTTTTGCTTAATGGATGTGTCCGGCTCTATGGATCAAGCCACCAAAGACATGGCAAAGCGTTTTTATATTTTACTTTACCTCTTTTTAACCCGCACCTATGAAAACGTGGAGGTTGTGTACATTCGCCACCATACCCAAGCGAAAGAGGTAGATGAGCAAGAATTCTTTTATTCGCAGGAAACCGGCGGCACCATTGTTTCTAGCGCGTTAAAACTAATGGATGAGATAGTGCGCGATAGATACAGCGATGCTAATTGGAACATTTATGCAGCCCAAGCATCAGATGGCGACAACTGGGCGGACGACTCTCCTCACTGCAGCGAATTACTGGTCAAACATATCCTTCCAAGGCTACGTTACTTCGCCTACATAGAAATTACTGAGCGCCAGCATCAAAGCTTATGGCGGGAATACGAAAGTGTAGCGCGGGTTTTCGATAACTTTGTATGTAAACACATTCAATCGCAAAACGACATCTACCCTGTATTTAGAGAGTTATTCAAGCGAACCGAGTTATCGAGCAACCAAGGAGCTTAGTATGGCAGCATCTCCCACCTATCAAACAGCATCCCGTCCCTCACAGGACCCCCATCGCCCTAAAGGGGGAAAAGGCGCTATTCACATGCTTGATGACGGACCAGACTGGTCGTTTCCATTATTATCACAATATGAGGCTGAAATAGACCGTATTGCTAAAGATTTCAAACTCGACACCTATCCTAACCAAATAGAAGTGATTACCGCCGAACAAATGATGGATGCTTACGCTAGCATAGGCATGCCTCTGCACTATACGCATTGGTCTTTTGGCAAAAAGTTTATTCAAACAGAACAACAATATCGTCGCGGACAAATGGGCTTAGCCTATGAAATTGTAATTAACTCAAACCCGTGTATTGCCTATTTAATGGAAGAAAATACCATCACTATGCAAGCGCTGGTTATGGCTCATGCCTGTTATGGGCATAATTCATTTTTTAAAGGTAACTACCTATTTAAAACTTGGACAGACGCTGATTCGATTATTGATTATCTTGTTTTCGCTAAACAGTACATTAGTAAATGTGAGCAAAAGTACGGTGTGGAGGAAGTGGAAAGTATCTTAGATTCCTGTCACGCGTTGATGAATTATGGTGTTGATAGGTATAAAAGGCCGCAAAAAATATCCTTACAAGAGGAGCAAAATAGGCAAAAAGAACGTGAAAGCTATCTACAATCTCAAGTTAATGAACTTTGGCGTACCCTGCCTGAGCATCGCGATATAAAAAAAACCTCTGCCCCTCGCTTTCCTCAAGAGCCCCAAGAAAACCTATTGTACTTTATTGAAAAAAATGCACCTTTATTGGAGCCTTGGCAGCGCGAATTGGTTCGCATTGTGCGCAAAATGTCTCAATACTTTTATCCGCAAAAACAAACCCAAGTAATGAATGAAGGGTGGGCGTGTTTCTGGCATTACCACATACTTAACGAAATGTACGACCAACGTTTAGTTAGCGACCGGTTCATGATGGAGTTTCTACATAGCCACTCCAGTGTTGTCATGCAACCTGAATATAATAGCCCCTACTATTCAGGGATTAATCCCTATGCACTAGGCTTTGCCATGTTCATGGATATTAAGCGGGTATGCGAGACACCCACTGATGAAGACTATACCTACTTGCCCACCATTGCAGGAAAAGATTGGTTGGAAACCGTCCACTTTGCGATGGAAAACTTTAAAGATGAGAGCTTTGTTAGCCAATTTCTATCGCCTAAGTTAATGCGCGACTTTAAGTTTTTTGCGATTGAAGATGACAGTAACCAGCCCCACCTTAATGTTTCAGCGATTCACGATGAAAGAGGATATCAGTACATTCGAGAAAAGTTATCAGCGCAATATAACTTAAGTAACCTTGAGCCTAATATTCAGGTGTATTGTGTTGATGTAAGAGGCGATCGCTCACTTACTTTGCGGTATATTTCACAAAACGATATTCCTTTAGCGTCTTCAAAAGATGAAGTAATGCGGCACTTACACCGGCTTTGGAAGTTTGATGTGAAGCTAGAGCAAGAGATGGCCGATGGTAGCATAAAGCCGCTCGCTGAATGTAAGCGAGCGGAAAGCTAGGTGCCTGGCAATTAGCCCATCTCTTTTTTCTTACAAAGTAGCAAAGATAAAGCTCCTATGACAGAAAACGCCGCGGCGGTGGTAAAGGTAACAAAAGCATTATTCCCCTGATCCCACTGTTGACCTGCCATATAGTTACCAAGAGCGCCGCCAAACCCAAAGGCGACGCTAATGTAAATAGCTTGGCCGCGGCTATGAAACGAAGGGGGCAGGAATTGATGAATAAAGTGTACCGATACCGCATGGGTTAAGCCAAAGCTAAGAGCGTGAACGAGTTGGCTTATTAATATTACCCACATTGATTCTGCTAATGCGCCCAGCGCATACCAGCGTACACCGGTTAATATCAAGCTCGCAAAAAGTAGATTCCACACACCAAACGCTTGTATAAGGCGGCTGGCCAGCAAAAATATGCCCACTTCGGCCAACACGCCTAACGCGATGAAAATACCGGTTTGTTGTCCGCTGTATCCTAAGTCCCGTAGATAAAGCGCAAAAAAACCATAGTAAGCACCAAAACTAATTTGAAGGCAGGCCGATGCGAAAATAAAAACGGCAAAGGGGCGCTGGCGTAAATACTGCCAGATATGGCCGCTGCCCGTCGTTGATGTGTTTTTTACCTGTGGCGCGCGTATAAACAGGGCAGTGATAAATAACAGCGATAGTACGCCAACACTCGCATAGACAGGTGTTTCGCTTGAAAATACGTCTAACGCTTTGCCTACCGCCATGGTTAGACAAATGAACCCAACGCTTCCCCACAATCTTATCTGCCCATACGTTGCGCGGCTTGTAGCCACAGACTGCATAGTGATCACTTCAAGCTGAGGCAATACAGCCGTCCAAAACATCATCATTAAACCGAACGATAGGGTTAACCCCCAAAAGCCAGAGAAGTAGAAAACACTACAGAAAGTCACCACGGTTAAAAAGCAGCCTAAGCGCAACACGGCAACAGTGTTACCGTTTTTATCTGCTATACCGGCCCAGAGGCCAGGCCCTAATATACGCGCAAGAGTAATGACCGCGAACAATTCGCCTATTTCGGCAGAGGTGAACCCTCTACCATCGAGAAAAATGCCTAAATAGGGAACGAGCACGCCTAATTGACCAAAATACAGCCAGTAAGTTAAGGCGAGAATAATAAGGTGTTTTGAACGAACGAGAGACAATGCACAACTCCGTATGCAAAAACGCCATAGACCGAAGGCCTATGGCGTTAACAATAGACAAAGGCTTACGCTTTGCCAGCGATAGCTTGTGTTGAAGACTGAACGCCAGCATTCTGAGCACGATGGCGAAGAAGATGATCCATAAGTACAATGGCCATCATAGCTTCGGCAATAGGTACTGCTCGAATACCAACGCAGGGATCGTGACGACCTTTGGTAACAATATCTATAGACTCATTATCTTTATTGATGGTTTTACCCGGTACTGAAATACTCGACGTAGGTTTTAGTGCCATGTGTACTTCAATATCTTGCCCCGTGGAGATGCCTCCTAATACGCCACCAGCATGATTAGAAGAAAAACCTTCAGGTGTAAGAGTATCGCGATGTTCACTGCCTTTTTGGTTTATGACGTCAAAGCCGTCTCCAATTTCAACCCCCTTCACAGCGTTAATACCCATCATAGCGTGGGCTATTTCTGCATCTAACCTATCAAATACAGGTTCGCCTAGGCCTACCGGTACATTCTTGACAACTACGGATACTTTAGCCCCTATACTATCGCCTGACTTTTTAAGGTCGCGCATGTATTCATCTAACGCCTCTAATTTGCTTTCATCAGGACAAAAGAATGGATTGGTATTTGTAATGCTATGGTCTACTTTGTCTACTGCAATAGGGCCTAGTTCAGATAAATAACCTAATACTTCGATGCCATGAACTTCTTTAAGGTATTTTTTCGCTATACCACCTGCTGCAACGCGGATCGCGGTTTCACGGGCCGAGGAACGCCCGCCACCACGGTAGTCACGGCTACCGTACTTCTGGTCATAGGTATAGTCGGCATGGCCGGGGCGAAAGCGGTCTTTAATGTTGCCATAATCTTGACTACGCTGGTCCTTATTTTTGATCAAAAGACCGATACTAGTACCCGTGGTTTTTCCTTCAAACACGCCAGATAAAATTTGTACTTCGTCATCTTCCCTGCGCGCCGTGGTGTAGCGAGATGTACCCGGTTTACGTCTGTCTAAATCGACCTGAAGATCTTCTTCAGTAATTTCAAGGCCCGGAGGGCAACCGTCTACTACACCACCAATGGCAATGCCGTGGCTCTCACCGAATGTAGTTACAGTGAAAAGTTTTCCGAAGCTGTTACCTGACATAATTAACTATTAATCCTTACTACTAAAATGCGTTACCAGTGTATCTTTGCTCACGGCAAAAATACCTGAACCACCGTTTTCAAATTCTAACCAGATAACCTCTAAACCAGGGAATCTGCGGTTCATATGTACTTCACTATTGCCTACTTCTACAAATAGCCAGCCACCATCATTGAGGTAAGTGGGCGCTTCACGTAGCATGATATCAACCAACTCTAACCCGTCTTCCCCGGCGGCAAGTGCGAGTTCCGGCTCATGGTGATATTCATCGGGCAAATCTGCCATATCTTCTGCGTCAACATATGGCGGGTTAGACACAATAAGGTTGTACCTTTGCCCCGTTAAACTTGCGAAAAGATCGGACTGAATAGGGTAAACACGATGGCTTAAACCATGCTCTTGAATATTGATATCTGCTACTTCTAATGCATCAGAGCTAATATCTACCGCATCAACCTGTGCATCTGGGTACGCATGCGCGAGCGCTATAGCAATACAACCACCGCCTGTACACATATCTAAAATACTGGAAGGTGACGATTCTAAAAAAGGGGCAAATTCGTTTTGAATAAGTTCGGCAAAAGGTGAACGAGGAATAAGTACCCGTTCATCTACATAGAAGGGCAAACCACAAAACCATGCTTCATTGGTTATATATGGCAAAGGCATACGTGTTTGGACACGCTTTAGCACAAGCTCTGCTACTTTTTCGCGTTCGCTTTTAGTTAAGCGAGAAGCAAACAAATTACTGCTTTCTTGCACCACCAATGGGTGCGGTAAATGCAACGCTTGTGTTACGAGACTTACCGCCTCATCCCACGCGTTGTCGGTACCGTGACCAAAATATAACGCAGCATCATTAAAGCGGCTTGTGGCCCATCGCACCATGTCTTGTATAGTGTGCAAATCTTCGATGGCTTCTTCTAAGTAAAACTTGTCGGTCATGAGGCTTGGGTACATCAGGAATATGAAAACTGGTATCATACCCAAAGATAACGCTCGCGCCCACGTTAATTTGCCAAATGGTTCAGAATGAAAGCATTTAAAAAAGAACTAAAAGCCATGAAGAAACAGCAGACACCCACAAAGGTGGAAGAATCCAACTTTTCGTTTGCTGATGCCATGAAAGGCGTGACACCCATAGAGCAAGACAAAATATCACCCGATAAGGTTGCGGCCTTGGCCCAGAAGAAGCGCCAAGCAGGAGTGCATAATGTAAAGCGAAGCAAGCACTTAGCTGCTAGCTTTAGCTTTTCTGATATGTATCAAGCTGCATTACCTACTGAAGGGCCTATGCGGTATTGCCGCGAAGATGTCGCTACTCATGTATTAAAACAACTAAGACGCGGTGATTTCTCACCAGAGTTTATGCTGGATTTACACGGCATGACGCGAGAAACAGCGAAAGCTGAAATAGCTGCGCTTATTCATACGGCCCGCAAAGAACTCATCGATTGCGTATCCATTATGCACGGCTTTGGGCAGGGCGTATTAAAAGCAGCTTTGCCCCATTACTTAATACAACATCCTTATGTAAAAGCATTTCATCAGGCGCCATTAGAATACGGGGGACAAGCCTCATTATTAGTACTAATTGACGTTCCCCTGCCCAAT
This sequence comes from Alteromonas profundi, assembly GCF_010500865.1. Classification (GTDB taxonomy): domain Bacteria; phylum Pseudomonadota; class Gammaproteobacteria; order Enterobacterales; family Alteromonadaceae; genus Alteromonas; species Alteromonas profundi. Next base: position 9,087 of record NZ_JAAAWN010000008.1, on the reverse strand, counting down.
AGCAAACTTTGATGTAACCGCTTTTATATTTTATTTATCTGCATCTGCGCTGTTGTGCATAAACAGGTACGTATAATACACCATCATACCTACAATAATGCCAATACCCAGTAGAGAGCCCCATACCACAGGGTCTTTAAGCATAGTTAGCAACATGATTCGTTCTCCTCGATTAGCTGACATCGCTATGTTAGCTACTGTAAAAAGAAACGAATCTGATCTAGATCAAAGAGGGAATTCATCTTATTTAGCCCCCGTTATTCTGTTGATCTGAATCAATAAGTAAGAAAGAGAGAATAAATGAAAAACTTGGCCAAACGCTATTGCAAATAATTATCATTTACAATAGTATGATTCCTGCCTGTTCGACGTTGGGTAAAAAACGGTCTTGGCTTAGCGTCGTAGGGGGAAGACGCCCGTCTTCCCCCTTTTTTTTAAAATCTAATGCAACCTAGATTTACCTGCCTGCATCGCCCTCGAAAATAACCCTTACGCATAGCCCTTTTTGTTGTCTGTTTTGGATAACAAGATGGCCACCATGGGCATCACATATTTCACGACACAAGGCCAACCCCAATCCGCTGCCATTCGCTTTGGTAGAATAAAAAGGTACAAGGGCATTTGTCATCACCTGTTCGCTCATACCCTTGCCAGCATCTAACACTTCTAATACCACGTGGGAATTCTGCTGTTTAATGACTAAGTGGATGTCTCTTGGTGAACCACCCGCTTCATGGGCATTTTTCAGCAAGTTAATAAGTAATTGCTCAATTTGCACGGCATCGGCGTGCAAATTCACCGGCGTTGGCATATCCAGGGTAAATTCATATTGCTGTTTTAACTGTGCTATCACACTTGTCCACTCAATGGGGGCAAACACAGGTGTGGGTAACTTAGCGAATTTTCCGTAGCCTTGGACGAATTGATTAAGATGAGCAATTCTTTCTTCAATGGTTAGAAACACCCGCTCTAAACGGGGGTCTTGGTTTTGATTGGCGACGATTTTTCCGCTATGCAGCAGACTGGATATTGGCCCTAACGAGTTATTGAGTTCATGGCTAATCACGCGGATCACTTTTTTCCAAACTGATACTTCTTGACGGTTTAGCTCGCGGGTCATTTGCTTGAGAATATAAAGGGTGTGCTGCTGGTTATTAAGTAAAAATGTGCCCTGCGCCAAATGCCAGGTTTCGACGCCCTTTTCATCTTGCGGTAAGGTGAACAACCCTTCGCGGCTGTCTAGCATGACTTCAACTAAAGCGCTGGGTTGCTTTGAAAGCAAACGGGGCAAAGAAAGCCCTTCAAGGCGCTGATTTACCGCAAAAAAGTCTCTGGCTTGATGGTTACTAAACACCACGTCGTTTTTATCGTTCACTAATAGCAATACATCAGGTGAGCTTTGCAATACTTTATCGAGCATTAATTCCCGCTGATGCAACCATTGCTTTTCTTTGCGAAGTGATTGCGCTGATGCATTGTAAAGGGCGCAGAGGTGAGCGAATTCGTCGGTGGTGGAACATGCCAATGTGGCGGCATATTCCCCGTCTTTAAAGTTGAGTAACCCTACCTCTAACGCTTGAATATTCTGGCTCATCGATTCAGTGGCCTTGTACACAACAATGGCACATAGCCCAAGCGCACCCAACACACAAAGTATCTTAACCCCTAGAGACAGCGGGGTCAGATAGAGCATAGGCGACAACCCTATAGCCGTCGCACTCAGTGACGCTGCTACCAGCTTGGTTCTAATAGATTTCACGATTTATAGCTTATTTTGTATTTATCGAGTCGCCGGTAAAGCGCCTGTCGCGACAGCCCTACATGTTTCGCCACTTGCGCAATTACCCCATTGTAACGCACTAAGGCGGCTTGAATTTCCGCCTTGGTAGGCTCGCTTCCGACTTTAACCAAAACGGTGTCTTCGCTATGGCTACTGGGTAAACCAAACGCGTCGGCGTTTAACGGGCCATGTGGATGTAAGATATCCACTCTGCGGCATGCATTTTCTAGCTCTCTCACGTTACCGGGCCAAGGGTATTGAGTAATGGCCTGCTTTCCCGTTAAGCTAATTTCCCGGTTAGGCAAAAAGTGTTGAACCAGCGCCAATGCATCGTCACCCCGCTCGCTAAGTGGGGGCACATTAATTTCGATAACATTAAGGCGATAAAACAAATCCTCACGAAAATGCCCGTTTGCGATATCACTGGCTAAATCTGCGTTCGTGGCCGAGATAATACGCACGTTGGTATGCTGAGTTTTTACCGAGCCTAATTTTTCAAACTCGCCGGTTTGCAATACGCGCAACAGCTTGACCTGCCCCGATAAGGGTAAGGTACCAATTTCATCTAAAAATAGAGTGCCCCCGTTAGCGGCTTCAAAGCGCCCTATTCTGGACTTGTTCGCACTGGTAAATGCGCCGGCTTCAGCACCGAACAATTCAGCTTCAATCAGTTCTTGAGGCAGCGCGCCCGCATTGACCTTAACAAAAGCCGCATGACGCAACGGAGATTGAGACTGTATGAGTTCGGCGATTTTTTCTTTGCCGCTACCGTTTGGCCCTGTTATAAGCACGGGTACATCGGACTTGGCCACCTGCAACGCCATATCTACCACTCGCTGCATTGCTGCGCTTTCATACACCAATCCCACACTGCGAGCGGCCTGTTTAGCGCTATCGTAAAGGGTAGACTGCTGTTTAACTGATTGATGAGTGGCCGAGGCTTCACCGAGGGCGATTAAGTTGTTTACAGTGGTGATTAACTTCACGTCATCCCACGGCTTTGGGATGTAGTCTGCTGCGCCGGCTTTCACCAACGCCACCGCATGCTCCAATTCGGTCCATGCGGTAATAAGGATAATCGGCAATAGAGGGTTTAGCTCTCTTAGCGCAAAAAACAGCGTTTTGCCTTCTTCGCCAGACGTGGTATCGGCGCTGAAATTCATGTCCTGAAGCACTAGGCTAATCGCTTGATAGTTTACGATTTGTAACGCCTCTTTCGGTGTACTAGCCGTAACAACCTGGTAGCCGTGGATTTCTAAAAGTAATGACAAGGCTTCCAACACCGCAGCGTTGTCATCAACAATTAAGATTTTTTTCATTCATCTGCGCTCTTAAATACTACGAGTGGCGATACTCGGTGAAAAATTGGCGGCACGCATTGCCGGCACAATAACGGCGAGTAAGCTCATTACGCATATTCCAACAGCCGTACCGATAACAAATTGCATTTCTAGGGCATTAATGGAATAGGCGTTCATTAATACGCGCCCTAAAAAGAACGCCGCAAATGACCCTATCACCAAACCTACCGTGCATATCATGGCATTTTCTACTAAGAAATAGCGAATAATATCCGACTTTCTTGCCCCTAATGCCCGACGTGTACCAATTTGCTTCGTCCGTTTACTTATATTGAATTGCGTAAGGCCAAGAATACCCAGCGCCGTAACTAGCACTAAAATAACCACTAAAACCATCAACATACGCATCATCAGCACATCGGTGGCATCGTAGCTATTTTTGCTTTCCTCCAGCCCTTCAATATTGATTATCACCCGCTGGTCATACTGGCTTAGCATTTTGTCTTCAATCACCTTCATCACACTGTCGCGCTCAGACGCCTCGGTTCTCACCATCACGCGGTGAAAATTTTGCACATTAATAAAAGGAATAATGCTGGTTCTGCTACTTCGATCGCCTCTCGGCCAGGGGCTTTTCATTGTCTCAACCACGCCAATAATTTCTAGCGGCCTGCTCGACACATAAATAGTTTTACCCAGTGCCGACTCACCTTCAAACATCTCTTGCGCATAGGCTTGAGAAACAATAACGGTGTTGGGACCATGTCCGTCAAAATCGCTTCCAATAACCACCTCTTCCGGCCGAAAATTCCGCCCTTCCAGCAAGGTAACCCCAAAGGTGTCAAGTGTATGTTCATCGGCGTAATAGTAGGCCAGTGACAATGATTTCGATTCTTCTGGCGGTGGGCGTAGATGACTTGAGGTGGACGAACCGCCCCCGGTTAACGGCACCGCTTGAATAAACACGGCATCTATCACGCCTGGAATACGGCGAATCATGTCTTCATCTCGTTCTGCTTGTTGGTGCAAATCGATGTCTTTGCCAAATGTCATAAGACCAAAGCTAAATATCTCCTGCTGCACAAAGCCGGTATCTTCTTTCAAATACGACAGGTGATCGTTAATCATAAATGCGGCATTGCTGACCACAGCCGTTGTTAGCGCTATTTGTAAAAACAATAAAATAGCCCCCACTTTTGAGCGACGCAGTGCATTAAATATAGGTTTAATTTCTAGCATGATACGCTCCTATTGGCTTTTGAGGTAAATGGCAGGTTGGGTTCTACACACCAGCCATGCAGGGTACAAACCCGCTATGAAACTTGCCATTAAGGCAATGGTAGGCGCCGCTAACAGCAGAGAGACATCCATGGTAGCTAGGGCTTCATAATATCTGTTGGTAGTACGAACGCCCCACAGACCAAGTTGCGCAATCACAATACCCAAAATGCCACCGGCTAAGCCAATAACAGACACTTCCACAATATGCTGCGCAAATATGTGCTTCTTACTGGCGCCAAGGGCACGGCGTACGCCAACCTCAGGCGCTCGTTTTAGAAATTTAGCCAGTAATAAGCCCAATATATTCGCTACACAGACAAGCAAGAACATAAAGCTCAAGCCAACGAGAATACGATTGTCCTCTGAGACCACCTGATTGTATTTTAACCATTGGGTGACGTTACGAAGGGCGTATTGCAAGTTATCGCGATTAAACCGGCCTTTCGATTGCTGATCTTCCATATAGGCCATTATCAACGCACTAAACGCTTCTTTTTCGGCCGCCGTATTAAGCTGTACCCAAAATTGCACCCAGACCAATTCAGATTGCAATAAGCTTTGGTAGCCATTTAAGGTTTCGTGTTTCCACCCATTGGTATTTCCCCACGTCCCTATTTCTTCTAAAGGCGCAATAGAAAAAGGCACATAAAGTTTTTCTGGGCTATTAAACGCACCGTTATTTAAATCGTAATACTTGATGTGGTGATCCCAGTCTTCAACCACACCGACAATACGATAGCTTTTATTGTCTAAATAGATGGATTTGCCCACAGAGTTCTGGCCATTGAATAAGCGGTTGTTAATGGATTCGGAAATAACCACGACATAGGGTTTGCTTTGTTGTTCTTCCTTCGACCAAGGCGCCCCAAAAATGAAGGGCCGCTCAAAAATGGAGAAAAACTCTTGATAAACAAGACGGGCAGGTTCCATGGTGGGCTTAACGTCAGGGGTATTTAGGTGCACCGAAAAACCACTACGAAAACTCGGGCTTCTAGGAAAGTCTGCGTCTGCGTTGTAGAGGTTTATGGCATCCTGATAAGTCAGTTGGTAAGGAATATTATCATCTGTATGCCATTCGCCGCCTTCATCCATAATGTTTAACTGAGGAAAATGAATGGCCTGACTTTTGTGAGGGATAGGATCCATCGACATCATGTGAAACACAGAAAGGCTTGTCATGGTTAAGCCAATACCTATTGCAATGGCAAACACCATTAATACGCTGATTACAGGCGTACTCTTGATACTTCTGATGCTTAAATCGATATAGTGAAGAAACATATTAGCCTCCCACTACGCTTTCATGGGCGCTTTTTTCAGGGGCTGAGGCAGGCGTTGCTGGCTTCCCTTGATAAAAGGTTAAATCGGCCAATTCCCCGTCTACCACTTGAATATTGCGAGGGGCTCTACGGGCCAATTCAGGGTCGTGGGTGACCATAACGATGGTGGCGCCATTTTGGTTAATCTCTTCTAATAACTCCATAACTTGGCGCGCCATAAGGGTATCTAAATTACCCGTAGGCTCATCTGCCAGCAAAAAACGGGGTTTTCCGGCGAGCGCTCTGGCTATCGCCACCCGTTGTTGTTGCCCACCAGATAGCTGCTGAGGTAAGTGCCTGGCGCGGCTAGCTAGCCCCACCTGTTCTAAACATTCTAAAATTCGCACTTTACGTTCTTTTGCTGGTACCCCACGGTATCGCAAAGGCACTTCCACATTTTCGTAAATATTTAAATCAGGAATTAGGTTAAAACCCTGAAAAATATAGCCTATTTTTTGGTTGCGAATATCCGCGCGCTGATTATCAGACAAACCACCAATGTCTATACCGTCTAATGTATATTGCCCTGACGTAAAGGGTTCTAATAACCCTGCAATATTTAAAAAGGTGGTTTTCCCCGAACCCGATGGCCCCGTTACCGCAATAAATTCGCCTTCGTTCACCGTAAGAGAAAAATCTCTTAATGCATGGGTTTGTACACTGTCTGTTTGGTATATTTTGCCTACGTTGTGCATGGTTAACATTGTGTGTTCCTTGTTTTAGCGTAACAGCACCGAAGGCGCTTGGTTAAATTTTTCATAATTAGAAATGACTATTTCGTCGCCTTCATTCAGGCCGCCTAAAATCTCTATTTCGCGCATACTGGTTGCCCCTATTTGAATAGCCACACGTTCAGCTACATCGCCATTCACTAAATAGGCCGTATGTCCCCCTGCCTGCAAGAAGCTACCTCGCGCCACCTTTAATACATCTGTTTTGCTTTCCAGCAGAATGCGAGCAGATACCTGCTGATTTTGACGAATAGACTGCACACTGTTCTCAGGAAAGCGAACCCTTGCTGTTACTTGCCGTTCTACCACCTCTGGGGAAATAGAAACCAGGGTACCAAGTACTGTTTGCCCTCCCATGGTGAGCTCAACGTCCATGCCAATACCAAGATCGCCCGCGTAGCTTTCGGCCACATTAAGCTGTGCTTCATAGGCGGAAAGGTCCACTAGTGTCATGAGTAATTCGTTTTTGGCAACAAGGGCATTGGGTTGAATACGCACATTCCCCACCACGCCAGACACAGTGGCTTTTATCTGCAAATTGGCCAATTGACGGGCTAGTTCTGCTACCACTAGCTCCTGCCTAGCCACTTTCTCTTCGGTGGTTTTAAGCTCAAAAGCCAGGGTATCGGTTGCCAATTCAATTTCGGCAAGCGCATGCTTGTGGGTCACTTTCGCTCGCGCTAAATTATCTTGTGCCTCTTCAAAATAAATTTGGCTAATAAGGTGGTTTTGAATGGATAAGGACGCCCGTTTGTCTTCACGCATTGCTGCATCAAGTTCAACTTTTGCCAAATCTGCTTGCTTGTTAAGTAGCAACGTTTGACGCCTAACATCCAATTGCTGTCTGGCGAGATCGCTGCGTAAGCTTGCAAGTACCAGTTGCTCCTGTTTCAGGTTGCTTTGCAATTCAGGGGAGTCAACAATGGCCACAGTGTCTCCCACTTCAATAAAATCCCCGGGGGTCACTTTGAGTAACACATAGCCTTGCTCTGGGCTATAAACCTGCGGCGCGTTAGCGGCAATTATTTTACCCGTGGTCACAATATCTCGGACCAAGTCGCCCTTTGACACCTTGTGTACTTTTAATGAGGATTTCGCTACAGAAATAGCCGCAGGAGGCGCAGAAACGGCCACGTACCCCATGCAGACAATGGCAATCACACACACGCTAAAAACTATCCAAGGCGTGCGGCGACGCTGCTGCTTTACCACGACATCTTGACTACTTGTATCCTTAATCATCGCTTTGCCCTATATCCCTTGTTTTTCGACATTGGCGAGAACCAAGCCAACAATCAAAACCAAAATTGGAAGACTTATGTAGTGAAAAAGCATCATCATCATGGTCTAGCCCTCTGAATAGTGAATGGGTTCGCTAACAGACATAGCCCCTTGCTTACCTTGTTGCGAGTCAATGCAATCCAGTTACACAAGAACACGTACGCTCATTAGCCGTTTTATTTTTCTTACAACGACTAATACGATTTACATGCCATAATTTAAAGCACTGATAAATAGTGATTTTTTAAATACAGGAAATAGAAAAGTGTCCGCAGCGGACACTTTTGACTGTCCGGCAGAAACCGCGGACGCCTCCCCCCTCATGGACACCCACCCCTCCCTTAGACACCCACCTCACCAATGGACATCCACCTCCCCCCTCCCCTTACAAACTATTTGTACATAGGCGGAGTTTGTGGCTGTCTTAAATTCTCTTTGGTGAGCAAGTTAAATAATTAGATTGGTGGGTGTCTATTAGCTGTAGCTAGCGCTATTAAGTACACGGTTCATTGAAACGCTTCGTATTGGCAGTGCATTGTTTATCTTCGTTTTAGGAACAGAGTTTGGTGTATATCTCGATTGAGTGTGAGGCTTGATAGAGGGTGTGTACTATAAATGTTGATAGGATATAGCGTTATTTTCCTAACCTGCTAACTTGCTGTGGGTTATTGCGACGCTTATACGGGTCGAAAATTCTGATTCTATGCCGTTGACGAGTTTGTCCCAACAATCCAGTTGTAACCCTGTTCGTTGCAAGAGGGGGGCGCAGTGAGAGGGAATTACGCCTGGTTTATCACAACGAAGTTGACGCCCCGTGTGCTCCACAAGGGCGAGGTAGTCGGCCAAAACGAAGGGAAGCCCTTTTACGTTAGTGGTGCGCTGGTTGCCCGTAAATGGCATTAGCTTGCGGGGCTGTTGGTTATTCTTCGCTGCTTTGATACGCCGTTTGACACTGGTATACGCTGCTTTTTCTGGTGTGGCGGCTTTACCTGCTCGGATTGGATTTAAGTCAACATAGGCCATGCACGCCAGTAATGCGGCCTCATCCAATAAGGCTTGAGATTTAAATCGGCCTTCCCAAAAACGGCCCGTACATTCATCTTCTTTGTTCGCCATTCTCGCAATATACTCATTTAGATGGCGCATAAACCAACTAATATCATGTAATCGTTTGCGGTATATATTCGCACACAGTATTACACTATCCCGCTCTGCCTCTGACATTGTGTTACGCATGCGCACATCGACGTACTTTCGGGTCAGCAGCGTACCTTTATGAAGCTTATGCCACCGCCTAAGCACCTCTTCATGGCTTAATGCTTCGGCTTTTTGTTTATCAACATGTAAAACTACATGGGTATGATTGCTCATTACAGCATATGCGCAAATGTCTA
>NZ_JAAAWN010000079.1 GCF_010500865.1 Alteromonas profundi | reverse complement strand
TGAATCGCCCCGAGTTCATCGGAGACCAGTTTGTTTAAGTCAGGCCACTTTACCTGACTCGTTTAAATTATCATAGTAGTCTGTTTCATATTGAGCTGGTGAAATATACCCAATTGAAGATAATAAGCGTTGATTATTAAACCAATTGACCCACTCTAACGTTGCGTATTCAACAGCATCAACATTCTTCCACGGGCCATTTCTGCGAATAATCTCTGTTTTAAATAATCCATTTATTGTTTCAGCCAATGCATTGTCATAAGAGTCACCCACACTGCCTACAGACGCTTGAATTCCAGCTTCAGCAAGTCGCTCAGTGTATCGTATAGACAAATATTGGCTGCCTCTGTCGCTGTGGTGAATTAACCCTTCGGGGTTGCCACGATGCCAAATAGCTTGCTCTAACGCATCAAGAATAAGCTCTGTGTGCATTGTCGTTGATACACGCCAACCTACAATGTATCGTGAAAAAACATCTATCACGAAAGCGACATAAACAAACCCACTCCATGTGGCAACATAGGTGATGTCAGCTACCCAAAGTTGATTTGGCTGCTCAGCAGTAAATTGACGATTAACTAAATCAAGTGGCTTATCTTGTTGCTCGTCAGGTATCGTTGTCTTATGTGCTTTACCCCGACGAACACCTTGAATTCCCATAACTCGCATCAATCGTTCGACTGTACAGCGGGCGACTTGATGGTCGTCAAGCTGTAGCTGCTTCCATATTTTTCTTGCACCATAAACTGACATATTATCCTCCCACACTTCGCGAATGAGTATTATCAGCTCAGCATCACGCTTTTTGCGGTTAGACAGTCGCTCAGGCTCTCTTTGTATCTGTTTATGAGAATAATACGTTGATGGTGCAATCGGCAATTCCTTGCAAATTGACTCGACACCGTAATGCTCTCTGCAAGCATCAATAAAATCCACTATTACTTCTGTTTGCGGTCGAGCTCCGCTTGGGCGAAAAAAGCGGCAGCTTGCCTCAGGATATCATTCGTTCGCTTGAGCTCTTTATTCTCGCGCTCTAAGACGGCAAGGCGTTCTTCAGTTGATTGCGTATTAGAAGAGGGTTTAGACGGTTGAGCTTGAGATTTCTTGACCCATGCTCTAAGTGTTTCTGGGGTACATCCCAGTTTATCTGAAATCGATACTAGCGCAGCCCAAAGAGAAGGGTATTCATGCTGTTGTGTGGTAACAAGCCTAATTGCACGTTCACGAAATTCTGATGTATAGCGATTTGATTTTTTCATAGTTCCAGTTTCTCAAGTTATTGAGTCTCTGGCAAACACGGGGCGATTCA
>NZ_JAAAWN010000077.1 GCF_010500865.1 Alteromonas profundi | reverse complement strand
GATCAACTGCTTGTATCTCATGGTAACTACTCATGTTTTTTGGCGATTACAGAGTACCACCAACAGGCAGTTGATCTCTTCTCACCGTTTAACCATGAGTGGTGCACTTATTATCTGAAATCGGGCCATCTTTTCAACTTGATCTTTTTAGGGTAAATTGCCTTAAAAAACATAAGGAAAAGTTTTGACTCCATGGTTGTTACAGGACTTTGATGTTGGAGATATTTCGTGTCAAATAATTGAATTCTCTGTTCAAGGTTATCAGTATGTAATGATATTCAACCGCACAGATGCTTCTCGCTCGGAAGAGCTTATTGCTAAACAGGCTGAGGAGTTAGGCGTAGAATACAGAGAAAATAGTTATGAGGTGAAATTTGATCTCAGAGAAAATTTCGAGGGTGACACCTTCTTTACACCTCCACCTGCGCATATCAATGCGGCAAGTATGAAAGAGTTAGGGCGAATTATCAAAGAGTTACTTGATTTTCATTATCGCAATAGTAATGCAGAAGCATATTATTGTGTTGCCGAGACAATGAAGTTAAAGCGATTTTATGACAGACTTGCAAACTTATATGCTCAAGAGTTATACTTTACAGTGAATTCCAATCTAGGAGAGGAGGGTTTAGGTTATGAAATCACAACCCCAAGCTACAAAAGCTAAGGCTGCCAAAATTGAGGCTATGAAAAAGATTAAAGCCGCTTATAGCCAAGCAAAAAGCGAAGGAAGAGTAAAATCTTACCAAGTTTCTCCGGCATGATTAGCTAATATCAAAAAAAGCGTCGAATATATCGGCGCTTTTTTTATGCGCCCAGTAAAGATATAACAATCACATTAAGTCGCTCGCAGGCTCGCTGGGACAGTAACACATGGGCGCTGTCGCTTCGCTCGGATTTTAGCCCATGCGTTACTGCCCCTTATGCGGGTGTTATGTAACTCGGAGAATTCAACATGGAAAGTGATTTTATTGTAATAGGTGCTTTAATCTTGGGTATTGTGATCGGAAGATTTTTTACCTCAAATATTAATTACCTTTCAAAACATCTTGAGAATAAAGTTGACGCAATTATCGATCATTTAGGTGTAGATTTTAAACCTTATAAAAACACACCTAAAGAAGTGCTTTCTGCGCTTGATAGCGGAGAAAGAGTTAAAGCTATTAAAATTTATCGACAATTTTGTGGTGTAAGTTTAAAGGAAGCATCGGAAGTAATTTCATATCTCGAAAATAATCGAACTAACGTTACATAACAAGGCCATTAAGTCGGATTCGTAACAGTTGGCTCGGTTCCGCTTCGCTTCACATTTTAGCCAACTGCTACTCACCGCTTATGGCGGTGTTAGGTGCTTTGGTGAAAAAAATGTTTACTTCGGGATGGGAACCAACGCTTCTTTCAGAGGAAGTTTTGGCCTCTGGCGTGTGGTTTTATGATAATAAAATACCATTCAATGCAAAGTTGCTTAGA
>NZ_JAAAWN010000076.1 GCF_010500865.1 Alteromonas profundi | reverse complement strand
GCTCCCACTGCTTGTACGTATACGGTTTCAGGTTCTATTTCACTCCCCTCACAGGGGTTCTTTTCGCCTTTCCCTCACGGTACTGGTTCACTATCGGTCAGTTAGGAGTATTTAGCCTTGGAGGATGGTCCCCCCATATTCAGTCAAGATAACACGTGTCCCGACCTACTCGATTTCACTGTAAAGCACGCTACGTGTACGGGGCTATCACCCTGTATCGCTCCTCTTCCCAAAGGATTCCACTACACACTAAACAGCTTAAGGGCTGCTCCCCGTTCGCTCGCCGCTACTAGGGGAATCTCAATTGATTTCTTTTCCTAAGGGTACTTAGATGTTTCAGTTCCCCTCGTTCGCCTCGTTACACTATGTATTCATGTAACGATACCTGTAAACAGGTGGGTTTCCCCATTCGGACATCTGTGGCTCAAATGCTTTTTGTCAGCTCACCACAGCTTTTCGCAGACTTACACGTCCTTCATCGCCTCTAACTGCCAAGGCATCCACCGTATACGCTTCGTCACTTAACCATACAACCCTAAAAAGCCTTGAGTATCGGCCTCATGTCCGCCTTTTGAATTCGGACAAGGGTAATGTTGTATGCATGACAAGCTAATCGGAAGAATTGCCTTGCTATCTTCTTGCTAATCGGCTTGCCGATTAGCACGCCTTTCAGCGCTTTTTCGATAACAAGCAATTCAAGTCAAGTAGAGTAAAAAGTACGTCTTTCGACTTCTCAGTTACTCAATTTTGATTGATTACTATTAATATCAGCTTTCCAAATTGTTAAAGAACATAGTGCAAAATCATGACGCTTTTTGTCGTGACTTTTGCGCAAGGAGGACCTACATTACTCTCAAGAGTAGTGTGTGTGCTCCCTCAGGGTAAAAAACCCTAATCAATGCTTACTTAATAAGTAAATATTCATTAGGATTTATTGTCCAACATGACACAAACATCAGCTTTCTACCTTAGCCACTTACTACCGCCAACTTTAGCGAGTAGAAAAACCGTCAGGAAGCTCTGCTTCCGGTTAAGCGGCTTTTTCACGACCACTTGCAAGGCAAGTAAGAAGGTAAATGGTAGGCTTGGGCAGACTTGAACTGCCGACCTCACCCTTATCAGGGGTGCGCTCTAACCAGCTGAGCTACAAGCCTATTCTACGAACCGGTCGGTTTGTGACCTCACCGCTCTTTTTCAAGGGGCAGGGCTGCAACCATCCAAGCTACAAGCCTATCTAACAAGCTCTGCCGGCGTACTGACTCATCACTCTATTTTGAGGAAGAGCCCTAACCAACAAACTACATGTGTAGGGTTTAAGCAGATGGTGGAGCTAAGCAGGATCGAACTGCTGACCTCCTGCGTGCAAGGCAGGCGCTCTCCCAGCTGAGCTATAGCCCCATAAGCTTATGTCGTTCTTTATTTTCTAGACAAGACTATCTGTGTAGGCACTGCATCAAGGGCGTCTTTCGACGTAATAGTAAGGAGGTGATCCAACCCCAGGTTCCCCTAGGGTTACCTTGTTACGACTTCACCCCAGTCATGAAACACAAAGTGGTAATCGT
>NZ_JAAAWN010000075.1 GCF_010500865.1 Alteromonas profundi | reverse complement strand
TGGCGTTTAACCTTCACTTTTTTTTGGCGAAAGATCTGATCACCAAACGTCATGAATGTTCCCATCTTTTTTATCCCACTGATTTCGCTATATTATTTGTGGGGATACCTCAGACTCTGACCCCTTTTTCAAATACTATGGCGCCACTTTCAATATCTTGTAGGCTTCCCTTTTATGGCATTTAGCGCTTTAGGCTTATGTACTGAGCTTTTAAACACTGTTACAGAGAAGGGATATACCTCGCCATCCCCCATTCAAAAAGAAGCTATTCCAGCAATATTGAGTCAGCGGGATGTAATTGCGGTGGCGCAAACAGGTACCGGAAAAACGGCGAGTTTTTCATTACCCATTTTGCATTTATTAGCGAACAAGCCTCCCCCACAAACGAATTGTGTGAAGGCACTCATTATCGCCCCCACTCGCGAACTTGCGGCTCAGGTTGCCCTAAACATTAATACCTATAGTCAAAACTTGAATATTCGCTCAACCGCCGTATTCGGTGGAGTGCGCATTGAGCCCCAAAAGCATGAGTTAGAAAAAGGCGTGGACATCCTCATTGCAACCCCAGGCCGTTTAGTAGATTTATATGAACAAAGTGCCATTAACTTCGACTACCTAGAGATATTAGTGCTAGATGAAGCCGACCGTATGTTGGACTTAGGTTTTGTTGACCATATTCATCACATACAAAACCTGTTGCCTAAAAAGCACCAAACACTGCTTTTTTCAGCCACTTTTTCAAAAGAAATAAAAGCACTGGCAACCACAATGCTTCATAACCCTGTGACTATAGAGTTGGCCAAGGCGAATGATCACATTGAAAAGATCACACAAATGCTGCATCCGGTGGACAAAGAGCGAAAACATGCGCTTGTTATTCACCTTATTGAAAACAACGATTGGTCTCAAATACTAGTATTTACCCGTACCAAACGCGGTGCGGATATCTTAAGAAATGAACTTGAGACACTAGGCATTGCTGCAGAATCCATTCATGCAAATAGAACGCAACAGGCACGCACATTGGCGTTAAATGGCTTTAGAAATGGCAGCATTAAAGTGTTGATTGGAACCGATTTGGCCGCTAGAGGCATCGATATTCATCAATTGCCATGCGTTATTAATGTCGACCTTCCCTATGTACCCGAAGACTACATCCATAGAATAGGTCGTACAGGCCGAGCGTCGTCAAACGGATTAGCAATCTCACTCTTTAGCGACGATGAAGCGAAACAATTGAGGGCAATAGAACGCTTTATTGGCAGGCAGTTTAAAAAAACATTTGTTGCTGGCTTTGCCCCCAAACCAAAGCCGCCTGTGGTAAAAATAGAAGAAGATTTATACGGGAATTTTGAGGCCGACGTTAAACCCAAGGGCAAAGGCAGGTTAAAAGGACGCAAAAAGCGCCGCTAAAAATGGGGTCAGAGTCTGAGGTATCCCCACAAATAATATAGCGAAATCAGTGGGATAAAAAAGATGGGAACATTCATGACGTTTGGTGATCAGATCAATCGCCAAAAATCACTGAGACCAAACAACCATGAATGCCCTGTCTATTGTGAACAAAGTCGTATCGCTTGTCAGCTATAAAATGCATAAAAATCGTCGGGATGCGGTAACGGCGTGCGTCAAAAGCCTGCTTAATGGAAGTGCTGCAACCGTAACCAGCATAGGTCGAGGGATTAACACTAAAGCCTTTGAAAAACATCGCATTAAACGTGCCGACCGCTTGCTCTCAAACCCGCATTTATTAAGTGAAACACCCCTTATCTATGCATCTATCGGCCAACTATTTTGTGGTAGCACTTCACGCCCTGTTATCTCAATCGATTGGTCAGATTTAGATGACC
>NZ_JAAAWN010000074.1 GCF_010500865.1 Alteromonas profundi | reverse complement strand
ATGCTGGCTTTAACAGTTTTTAAACAGACCAAAGGAACTGGCTTTGCTTCTAACAAAGCGCTTAAGACCACTCCCTTCGGTCGCTCGGACGCATTTACGCGGGGCGGCTTCGCCATTATGCCCCACGTAACTGCGCCGCTTAGCTTAAAGTTATGTACTCAGGGAAGAAATTTAGATGTCAAAGAAATTATTACTACTTTTAGCCGTTCTAGTTGGTGTCTTTATTTATTCCAAGAACGATCAAAACGTGGAAGTATTGCCGCAACCTGCCTTACCTACGCAAGAAACTCTAATTCAAGCAGACCGTTTTTCATTTCGTTGCGATGGTAGACAACATTGCAGTCAAATGACATCTTATGAAGAAGCAAAATTTTTCTTAGAAAACTGCCCAAATACAAAAATGGATGGCGATAATGACGGAATACCATGTGAAAGGCAGTTTTAGCAACGTACATAACAACCCAATCAACACACTCACTGCGTTCGCTGGGACGCATACACGCGGGGCGGCTTCGCCATTATGCCCCACATGTCTGCGCCCGTTATTGGAAAGTTATGTGCTTCTAAGGATTGGAAATGAATAATTCAGAAAAATTTAAATCTTACCTTCTTAGCTATCAAAACAAAGATATTGAAGCGGTTTCGAATCTTTTTGCTCCCAATATTCATCTAAGAGATTGGAAAATTTCTGTTCATGGTAAAAGTGTCGCCATATCGGAAACTCAGAAGAATTTTGACAACGCTTCAAGTTTGGAAATCGAAATCTTAAATATTATGGAAAACGATAATTCGGTCTCCGGAGAGCTCAAGATTGTTGTTAATGAAACAGAAGTACTTTTTGTCGTTGACGTTGTAACATTCAATAGCGACGGTTTGATTTCATCTATTAGGGCTTATCTTGGCAGGGAAAACTAGGATGTATCTGCACGCACCTAACAAGCCAATAAACGCACTCACTTCGTTCGCTGGGACGCATACACGCGCGGCGGCTTCGCCATTATGCCCCACATGTATGCGCCCGTTATTGGAAAGTTAGAAGTGCCAGAAGGATCTGCAAATGTCTTATTACAACTCAACTATTTTAAAGACCGCTGCAAAAGTTTCTTTTCTACATATTTCGTGGCTTGTTGCCTTAATTGGAATCCCGATTGTATTTTTTAGAGATAGCCTAGATTTAGTAGAGAAAGCACTATTGTTTAGTGGGTTATTGTTCTTTTTTTGGTTTGTATATTTACTTTTTTGCATTACATTTCATAGGCTAAGCATGCGAAATGAGCATAACAAGTTTGGCTATCTGGCAAAGGATGACCTCGAAAAAGGTAAAGAAGTTGGTACACATTTGGAGGGTTGGTAGCATGGCACTTCTAACAAAACGCTTAAGTACACTCCCTCCGGTCGCTGGGACGCATTTACGCGGGGCGGCTTCGCCATTATGCCCCACGTAAATGCGCCGCTTAGCTTAATGTTAGAAGGCGTCAGCCTAAACTGCGTTTTGCTTAATACAAATAACAGTTCAACCGCCCTCACCTGCTGTTTCAAAAATCGCTCTGGCTTTTGGTGGTTTTAACTTCGCTGCATTAACTTCAAAGGTCGCGCAATAGGCGCTTTATCGTCAAGTTCTTATTCGAGGCCAGCAAGCGCCATTGCACTTGGTAATTCATAGGGCGGCTTGCTTCAGTCAAATCACCTACATCACTGCACTTGGCATTTTGCTTGTTTGCTTTAACAATCAATCGTATGCTGGCTTTATTAGTTTTTAAAACGTCCAAAGGTAAAGGCTCTGCTTCTAACAAAGCGCTTAAGCCACTCCCTTCGGTCGCTGGGACGCCTATTCGCGGGGCGGCTTCGCCATTATGCCCCACGCATCTGCGCCCCTTAGCTTAAAGTTAGAAGGCGTCAGCCTAAACTGCGTTTGGCTTTATAAAAATTCCAGTTCAACTACCCTCACCTGTTGTTTCAATCATCGCCAAAGCATTGGTAGTTTTAATGTCACCGCGCTTACTTAAAAG
>NZ_JAAAWN010000073.1 GCF_010500865.1 Alteromonas profundi | reverse complement strand
GAACTGTGAATTTTTCATGAAATATAATCCTAGTCAGTTAAAAAAACGAAAGATGACAGGGATTAAATTCTTGGAGGACGCTCTATTTGGTTAATGAAACGGCTAGGTGAAGCTTCGAGATAAACTGAAGCTAGGGTAGGGGATTTTTTTAGAAACGTGCTGTCATTATCAAGATAGAAAGCAATATGGGTGAAATGGCCATGACACGAACAGCAATGATCACAATCATTTCCTGTGCCTAAATCATAAGCATTAGGCAGTTCGATTAACGTACTTTCGGTACATACTTCGTTGCTAATAAAATGTTCTTGTTCAAAAGAAAATGCGTCAGAAACTATCAACAAAAATTGCGCGCACAACAGCAAAGCGGCCAGAACCACTTTAAAACTTTTGCTAATGCGGAAATTCTTTTTCGACACAACATTCCTCTTCATGAAGGTTGATTATCTCTTAAAATATAGCTAGGGTCAATGAATGAGCGATCTATTCAATACAGATATGAGACCAACACAGTGTAAGGAAGCCATTTGAACCTATTAAATGCTTAATTTAACTATGGAAGTAGAAAACTACCACCTTGCCAGCTCATGTATAATCCGACAACGCAAATCAGTACGCCGGATAAATAGTTCATGTTAATAAGCATTAACATGAACTATTTAACATGAAAGTAACTCTGCTACGGTTCTAGATCAGAAAGAGAATTATCACAATTATTATAGTGCCCCTTCATAGATTTCAGTCATCTGTGGAGCCTCTTCAGATTTTTAGGAAACCTCCCCTAAAGAAGCTTGCTATGCCAGGAATGAGTGGTTGTTAACAAACAAAGTATACTTCAGAATTCATACTCGAAGCGGTATTACTCTGCTAGAAACCTGATATTATTGGTCGTCAGATTGCTTTAGATATTAGTATTTTTCTTAGTCTACCTAACTGCTGAAAACATCATGCTGCGCAATCTAAAGATAAAACACATAAGAGCAGTGATCCCCGTTGTGACGCGGGGATAGCAGATTAAAACATGAACTTGCCAAGGTCAAAAAATGACCGGTATTTTTACGCGAAGCGACAACGTTTTTAGCCAAAAAGTTACAGTAAGGTATCTAGCGATATCGAGTTTCCGATATGCCTTTCTACTAGTCTATTGTACCGTTTATTCGAAAATGGAGCCTTAGATGATTTGGTGAACTCAAAGAAGCGATGCGAACCAACTTCATGCTCATAAGCATAGCATCACGGTTATGGCATGAGCCAGATAATATTTACTTTGTTGTTCATTGATGCGCTCACTGTAAGGAGATCAGATAGCAATTGGAAAAGCTACCTCTTGGGTCAACGGTGATTTTATCTTTCAGTATTGGACTTGCTTTTACACTTGTTGTAGGGGGTATTACAGGTTTTGGTACGAGCGAGACGCAATAATTGTGACAGGCTTATTGAAATTGCATGTTGTATTCTTCTATTCCTTCGGTGTACTTATTTTACATTGCCGGATTATGTATGAGCAGGCTTTGCAGTAGATTTCTGTTTTTCTGACAAGATTTAGCAACTTAATTGAAATACATGGCTTTTTAATACAGAGTTCCTCTTGTGAATCAGAAAGCTGACCATTTAGGCATTGACTACAATCATATTTTAAGAGAACATGAATTGCCAATAGAGGAATCTTGTGTTGAAAACGAATTACCGCATTAGCAAAAATCTAAAAGTGGTCTTAGCCGCTTTTTTGTTGTGCGCACAATTTTTGTTGATTGTGACTGACGCGTTTTCTATTGAACAAGACCACTTGTTTAGCAATGAATTATGTACTGAAAATACATTAATCGAACTGTCCGATGCTTACGATTTAGATACGGGAAGTGATTGTGACCATTGTTGTTCTTGTCATGGCCATTTTACACACATAGCTTTTTACTTTGATATTGAAAGCTCGTTTCTAAAAAAATCTCCCAATTTAGTCTCAGTTTATAGTGAAGCTACACCTAATCGTTTCATTAACCAAATAGAGCGTCCTCCAAGAATTTAATCCCTGTCGTTTTTCGTTTTTTCAACTGACTAGGATTATATATCATGAAAATTTCACAGTTT
>NZ_JAAAWN010000072.1 GCF_010500865.1 Alteromonas profundi | reverse complement strand
TGCTTGTGCGTAAAGATGACGAATACATTGCCACGTATTTCCTCTATCAAGCGAGTAAAAATGTGGCTTGCGGATACGCCCAACAATGTCCCATCCTAGCGCCTTAACTTCTCTAAACCAAGGCGATCTATACCTTGCGTCGGTGACGATAATGGGCTGACAGTGAGAAGGTAATATCGCGTGCAACGTCTTTAAAAATGTTTTGTGTGTGGCTGGTTTCTCTTTGGTCTTATTGCAGTGCACTTCTTGATACAGTGTGATGGGCCTACCTTTTAAAGATATTGCTGCGCGTAAAAGAAAATGCGCTTTACAGTCGTCTAAATCTGACCAATCGATTGAGATAACAGGGCGTGACGTGATGCCACAAAATAGTTGGCATATAGATGCATAGATAAACGGCGTTTCGCTTAACAAATGTGGGTTTGAGAGCAAGCGGTCCGCACGTTTAATGCGATGCTTCTCAAACGCTTTGGTGTCAATGCCTCGACCTATACTCGTGACGGTCACTGCGCTCCCGTTGAGCAAACTGTTTACACATGCAATAACCGCTTTTTGCCGAGTTTCATGCATTTTTAAGCTGACAAGCGATACGACTTTGTTCACAATCGACAGGGCATTCATGGCGTTTAACCTTCACTTTTTTTGGCGAAAGATCTGATCACCAAACGTCATGAATGTTCCCATCTTTTTTATCCCACTGATTTCGCTATATTATTTGTGGGGATACCTCAGGGTCAGAGTACTTTTCGTAAAAAGTTAGCTCCGCCCCAATTATTTCTTTACCCTTTGTTTGGCACAATTAAATATTTTTCGCCTGTCTTTTTGGCATTGTATAGCGCTACATTTTCGGGCTGCAGCGCCTCTTCAAGACTAAGTTCCTTGGTGTAAGAAGAAGCAAAGGTCGTGTTAATTTCAGCGGCTACTTTTTGGTAAAGCTCACCCACCCGCTTTTTATCAAGCTTACCTAAAAAGCGCATTAGCAGCCAACCGCCAATACCCCAAGTCATGCCATACGCACGATTTAAAATGGTGGGAGAAAAGTCTAAACCGCCGTAAATATACACCTGTTTATTGCTATCAGAGCCGTATGTATTAAAACCCTTGGCGTCTTTGCTACCAGATGCTTCCATCATAGTGAGAATATCGCTAACAAGCTCGCCACCGCCAATGGCGTCAAAAGCTAACGTTGCACCTGATTTATCAATGGCTTGGTAAAGTTCTGCTTTAAAATTCTCACTGCTAGAATCAAGCACAATTTTGGCGCCAATTTCTTTAAGCATATCCACCTGCTTTTGGCTGCGCACAATGTTCACTAACTCCACACCCTGCTCTAAGCAAATCTTATTCAGCATTTGGCCTAAGTTAGACGCTGCGGCGGTATGTACTAATGCTTTGTGACCTTCCATTCGCATGGTCTCTACCATACCAAGTGCTGTTAGTGGATTAACGAAGGATGATGCCGCTTGCTGAGCAGTAGTACCTTCTCTATGAGGCAAACAAACTTGCACGGGAACGCATGCGTATTCGGTGTAAGCTGCTCCCGTAAGAATAGATACGGTTTTTCCCATCAACGCTTGGGCTTCTGGGCTGTCGCCAGCGGCAACTACGGTTCCAGCACCTTCATTGCCGATAGGTAACGTTTGATCAAGACGAGATTTAATACGAGCTAGCAATGGCTTATGAACTGGCGCAATAAGCGCTCCCTTATCAGCGTTAAACGACGCCTTATCTAAACTAGCGGGGCCAAACATTGGCCACATATCAGAAGGATTAATCGGTGACGCCTCCATACGAACGATAACTTCGTGGGGCTTAGACTCTGGTACATCAACCTCTTTAAGAGATACTTGCAACTCGCCTTCTGAGGTAATAAGCGTAAAAAGTTGTTTTGATTTATACATATCGGTGTTTCCCGCCCTAGTGATAAAACGCTAAATATATCCTTAAGCTAACACGCCCCCCCTATCAGTAATATTTATATTGCGAATACATATGAGTTCTAATAACTTATAATTAAGGTGCCGAGTTAAAGGGGTCAGAGTCTGAGGGATCCCCACGAATTTAATTTCATGCACATCCGGCCCAGGCCCCGTCTACTATAGAGCTGTACCATTTGAGTGCAGCTTTCCACTGTCGCATAGTGAATCGTATTCG
>NZ_JAAAWN010000071.1 GCF_010500865.1 Alteromonas profundi | reverse complement strand
AGAGCTATTATTGATAAACAATGTGCTGTTAACAGCTAGAGTATTAAAAAATGCCCAAGCCAAATGAACACACACAATCCCAGCTAATAAGTAAACCATGAGTTAGGTTTTCCTAGTGGCATATAACATTAAGCTAAGCGGCGCAGTTGCGTGGGGCATAATGGCGAAGCCGCCCCGCGTAACTGCGTCCGAACGACCGAAGGGAGTGACTTGAGCGCTTTGTTAGAAGCAGAGCCTGTTCCTTTGGTCTTTTTAAAAACTGTTGAAGTCAGCATACGATTGATTATTAACACAAACAAGTAAAACGACAGTGCAGTGATGTTTTTGATTTGACTGAAGCAAGCCGCCATTTGGATTAACAAACGCATTGGCACTGACTGACTTAAAATAAGAACTTGGCGGTAAAGCGCCTAATGCGCAACCTTTGAAGTTAATGCGGTGACATTAAAACAACCAAAAGCTAAAGCGATGCTGGTGAAAACAGGTGAGGGTAGTTGAACTGATTACTTGATTGAGCCAAACGTAGTTTAGGCTGACGCCTTCTAACTTTTAAATAAGGGGCGCAGGCATGTGGGGCATAATGGCGAAGCCGCCCCGCATGTATGCGTCCCAGCGAACGAAGTGAGTGACTTAATTTTTTTGTTATACGCAATCACGATAAGACCTCTTGAGCGGTGTTACTTTCTTCTTGAAATTTACCTTCTTTATCAGGCCAAATACATTGAAGAGCGTCAAACTTTTCAATGCTATAAATACTAACAGCCGCCCTTAAGTATTCCTCTTTGTTGAGTTCGCTAATTTTACTAAATTTGACCGGATAGCCTTTTATAACTTCTTCACTTAATTGGTTATTGGTAAATCGTTGACCGTTCTTGATTAACTGTCCAATATCGTTGATAAGTGAGTGCATCAATGAGGTATCCAACCCAGACATGATGATTTCAGGATGATCAAGCGTTTCAGTAAAACCTATTGAATATGAAAAGCTCGGAGCATCCTTGCTAAAAACAGAAAGAACATGCCAACCATGTTTCTTAATGTCATCTTCTACTTTTTCCATTACATCCGACATATTCACAGATTCCTAGTTTGCGTATAACTTTAAGCTAAGGGGCGCTAGCATGTGGGCTAAAATCCGAACGAAGTGAGTCAGCCCACATGTTAGCGTCCCAGCGACCGAAGGGAGTGGCTTAAGCGTTTTGTTAGGCGTACAACTGAAAGTACGCAGCTTTGCTGCCACCACTAGCCAAAAAGACCGCGTGTTTAAATTATTGAATTTAAGATAAAACAACCCTGTGCGAAATGCCAGATGTTAACGGTAATGCTGGATAAAAGAGCGAGCTTAGAAAGCTGGTGATGCTGAATGTCGGCGTCGCGATGTTGATGAAAAGCGCGTTGCTAAAGCCGTTGAAACAACCGAGAAAGCTAGCCGCGAACACGACCTAGCGAAACAACCTTGATGCTGGAATGTCACAACTGAACCAACATTTTAATGCTGTAAGTAAATGACGCCTAACGGCCCGCATAACGGGCAAAAATACGTAGGCTAGAATACCAAGCGCAGCGCAGGGAGCCTACGTGTTTTTGTCCCAAGGAGCGCTAGCGACTGAGTTGATGCGTTTGTTATACGCAATTTGCCACACCTGTAGCGCGTTGCTACAATGTGATAATGAATTATAAGGAGACATATTATGGCAACCGCGAGCGTAAGACTAGACCAAGATCTAGTTGAGAAAGCTACCATTATGGGTAAAGCACTAAACCGAACGATGCCTAAACAGATTGAGCATTGGGCAAAAATAGGTGAAATGATGGAAGATAATCCTGATTTACCATACGAATTCGTGAAACAAGCAATTATTTCCAAAGCGGAAAAAGAGGCAGGTAAATTGGAGCCTTACAATTTTGGCTAAGATTACGAGTGTTTTACAGACAGCTAATTTTAAGAGAGCAGTAAAGAAGTTACATAAGAATCAGAAAAAAGACTTGGATAAAGCTGTAAAGGAATTGATGGACGATCCTCTTCTAGGAGAACAGAAAAAAGGCGACCTAGCTTTTCTTCGCGTGTACAAGTTCAAGATGGTTAAGCAGCTAACCTTATTAGGTTACAGCTACGAGGACGGCACTGTAATTCTTGAATTAATAGCTCTTGGTTCACATGAAAACTTTTACCGCGATGTTAAAAAGTTGTTCTGACCAATTGCGTATAACTTTAAGCTTTGGGGCGCAGATGCGTGGGGCATAATGGCGAAGCCGCCCCGCGTATAGGCGTCCCAGCGACCGGAGGGAGTGCCAACAGCGTTTTGTTAGGCGTACAAAGGAAAGTACGCAGCTTT
>NZ_JAAAWN010000070.1 GCF_010500865.1 Alteromonas profundi | reverse complement strand
TGGCGTTTAACCTTCACTTTTTTTTGGCGAAAGATCTGATCACCAAACGTCATGAATGTTCCCATCTTTTTTATCCCACTGATTTCGCTATATTATTTGTGGGGATACCTCAGACTCTGACCCCATTATTTCTAGATTAGCTCGCTAACTAATTGCTTCACATCTGCATAACGGCAGTGTTCACAACTTCCATAGCCCTTAACTTGCTTCACTTTCAATCGAGCAAAGAGAGGCATGGTCATGGCGGTTAAAAATCGGCAATAGATGGATATCGTGATTGGGTCATTAAATTTTCCCTCTAGGTGTGCTCTTAGTGCTGCCATTGCTGCAGATACTTGTTCTCTCTCTGGTGTTGGTATGGGGCTTGAGTAGCTAAGTTTTGCGACTTTGCCTTCGCAAACGCTGCAATGGCCGCATTTACGTGGCGCTTGGTTATCATCGAAATAGGCTGATAAGTTGAAATTTAAACAACTATCTTGTTCAAAAAACTGAACTAGCGCGGCAATTCGCTCAACCTCTTTTTGTTCATTTTCAGCAAAATAGTGCGCTAATTTATCTGCCAATTCATTTTGTTGAAGTAGCGAATAGTCAACACTGTACACATCGGTAATTAAGCGCGACGCTAGCTCAATATGATTATGCTCGTGCAAATACTCTAGTGCAGCCACAACTCTCGAGCGCTCTGCCCCATATTGTGCGTAGATGCTATCGAAATTTACTACTCCCCATACTTTTTTCATATTTGAATGAGTGAAAACTGCCTCTAAGAAATCTCTTCGTTCTTTAGAAAATAAATTAAGGATGTCTACTTGCTTCGTATTGAAACGGAATTTATATTCGGCAAAGTAGGCGTACAGGGGGCGAATAACCTTGGCTAACTCTAACTGTACCAATAAAGTTTTTAAGGGTAACTGCCGAATGTTGCTTATACTCGATAAGCTGTTAATTTGCGTTTCCCACTGGTAAACGCTGCTACTTGTCGGGGTGGGGGGAGCTTTGATATTAGCAGCTTTTAAGTGCGCAGGCGCTTGCGCTGAAATATCATCTATCACCCGCCGAATGGCGCTTTTATCGGGTGTGTCGCCATACACAAAATTTTCAATGGTCACCAAACCGTCTAAGTTTGCCAGCACTGTGCAGTTGGCTGTACCTCCATCACGCCCGCCTCGACCAATTTCTTGGCTATAGTTCTCAATAGATTTTGGTAAATCGTAATGTATAACAAAGCGAATGTCAGACTTGTCTATACCCATACCAAACGCGATGGTAGCTACTACAACTTGCAGCCTATTTTCCATAAAATCTTGCTGAATACTTTGCCTAACATCATTGTGTAGACCTGCGTGGTAAGCTTGTGCGGCGTACCCATTCTGTTGTAGGTATTGCGCAACTTCTTGCGCGGTGTTTTGAAGGGTTACATATACAATACCCGCGCCTTGCTGGCGTTGTAATTCTTCTAGTAATACTTTGTTTTTATTAGTATCTGCTACAGGTAATACATTTAAATTTAGGTTAGGTCGATAAAACCCTGTTTGGATAATATTTTCATGAGCAATATTAAAGCGGCTGGCCATATCTAACTTTACTTTTTGAGTGGCAGTAGCCGTTAGCAATAATACTAAAGGAATGTTCAGTTCTTTTTGATAGGCCGGTAGCTTTAAATAGTCGGGTCGAAAGTTGTGGCCCCATTCAGAAATGCAGTGTGCTTCGTCTACCACTAACATGCTCACTTGAATCGATTCTATAAACTGTCTAAAACGCTCGTTTTTAAAGCGTTCTACCGACACCATTAAAATTTTGCAGCGCCCAGAACGCACGTCATTCATCACTTGCTTGTTTTGCTCAGCAGTCAAAGTTGAATCGATGCTGGCTGCTGCAATACCTTTGCTGTGTAAAAACGAAAGCTGGTCTTTCATCAAGGCCAATAAAGGTGAAATGACCAAAGTTAAGTGGGGGAGTTGGGTAGCAACATATTGGTAGCACAACGACTTTCCAGAGCCAGTGGGAAATATCGCTAGTGTAGAACGTGCGTTGAGTAGGCCTTCAACAACCTCTTGTTGGCCTTGTCGGAAAGCAGTAAAACCGAATAAATTTTGAAGCAATTGTGAATGGGGTGATGTCATCGTTACAAGCTTTCCTTACAAGGTTTGAAGAAAAATAATGGGGTCAGAGTCTGAGGGATCCCCACAAATAATATTGCGAAATCAGTAGGATAAAAAAGATGGGAACATTCATGACGTTTGGTGATCAGATCTTTCGCCAAAAAAAAGTGAAGGTTAAACGCCATGAATGCCCTATCTATTGTGAACAAAGTCGTATCGCTTGTCAGCTTAAAAAT
>NZ_JAAAWN010000007.1:56254-169608 GCF_010500865.1 Alteromonas profundi | reverse complement strand
TTCCTTCAGACCCTGCCGTTAGCCAACAACGCCCTTGCCATTCGGATTGTCTTCCCCTCAGTCAGGGTGATTCAGGTTTCTTCCAACCTGACGGGATTGCCAGCTTCGCTGGGCAAACAAAAAAGCCGGTCGTTCGACCGGCTTTTACAATACTTAAGCAATGAGCGAGATAAACTCACTCAACGGTAAAGGCTAATTACTTAGCGGCTTTACGTGCTTTTGCTTCTTCAATTACTTTATCAGCAACGTTTTGTGGACATGGTGCGTAGTGGCTGAACTCCATAGAGAACTGACCACGACCTGATGTCATTGTACGTAGTGAACCGATGTAACCGAACATTTCTGATAACGGAACGTCAGCTTTAATGCGAACGCCTGTTAAACCAGCTTCTTGGTCGCTTAGCATACCACGACGACGGTTAAGGTCACCGATTACGTCACCAACGTGATCTTCTGGCGTGAATACGTCAACTTTCATGATTGGCTCAAGAAGTTGTGCACCCGCTTTCGGGATTGATTGACGGAATGCGCCTTTCGCTGCAATTTCAAACGCGATTGCTGATGAATCCACTGCGTGGAAGCCACCGTCAAACAGTTCTACTTCAACGTCAAGTACTGGGAAGCCAGCTAGAACACCTTCGTCCATCATTGACTTAAAGCCTTTCTCAACGGCAGGCCAGAATTCTTTAGGTACGTTACCACCAACAACGGTAGATTTGAACGTAAAGCCTGAACCTTGTTCACCTGGCTTGATGCGGTAATCAATCTTACCAAACTGACCAGAACCACCAGATTGTTTCTTATGCGTGTAGCTATCTTCAACTTCTTGCGTGATAGTTTCACGGTAAGCAACCTGAGGCTGACCAACGATAAGGTCTACACCGTAAGTACGCTTAAGGATGTCTACTTTGATGTCTAAGTGAAGCTCACCCATACCTTTAAGGATGGTTTCACCAGAATCTTCGTCAGTTTCAACCTGGAACGATGGATCTTCTGCAACCATTTTACCGATAGCAATACCCATCTTCTCGTTACCGCCTTTATCTTTAGGCTGTACAGCAATCGAGATTACTGGCGTTGGGAATACCATTGGCTCTAGGGTTACTTTGTCCTTCGGATCACACAGAGTATGACCAGTTTGAACGTTCTTCATACCTACGATAGCGATGATGTCGCCCGCTTGCGCACTGTTAAGTTCAATACGCTCGTCAGCTTGCATCTCAACCATACGGCCAACACGTTCAGTCTTACCTGTGAACGCGTTCATGATGGTGTCGCCTTTGTTCAGCTTACCAGAGTAAATACGAACGAAGGTTAGTGCACCAAAACGGTCATCCATAATCTTAAACGCTAACGCTTTAAACGTTTCGTCAGCAGATACGATGGCGTGCTCACCAGTTTCGTTACCTTCTTCATCCATAAGTGGCTGAGGGTCAACTTCTGTAGGCGCTGGCAAGTAATCAACAACAGCGTCAAGTACTAGTTGAACACCTTTGTTTTTGAATGCAGAACCACAGTATGTTGGGAAGAACGAAAGATCACGGGTACCTTTACGGATACAACGTTTGATATCTTCAATAGAAGGTTCTTCACCTTCCATGTAAGCTTCCATTAGATCGTCGTCTTGCTCTACAGCAGTTTCGATAAGTTGCTCATGGTATTCATTAACTTTGTCTACCATGTCCGCAGGAACATCTTGGACTTCATAGTTTTCAGGAAGACCTGTGTCATCCCAAACGTAAGCTTTCTTAGTAAGTACGTCTACAACACCTACGAAGTCATCTTCAATACCAATTGGTAGTGTCATAACTAGTGGAACCGCACCAAGTACTTTACGTACTTGCTCAGTAACACGGTAGAAATCAGCACCCATACGGTCTAGCTTGTTAACGAAGATTATACGTGCAACTTCTGATTCGTTAGCATAACGCCAGTTGGTTTCTGATTGTGGTTCAACACCACCAGAACCACAGAATACACCGATACCACCGTCTAGTACTTTAAGTGAACGGTATACTTCAACGGTAAAGTCAACGTGTCCAGGAGTGTCGATAACGTTGAAACGGTGATCTTTCCAGAAACAGCTTACCGCTGCAGACTGGATGGTAATACCACGCTCAGCTTCTTGTTCCATGAAATCAGTTGTTGATTCACCATCGTGAACCTCACCAGTTTTATGGATTTTACCAGTAAGCTTCAAGATACGTTCTGTTGTGGTCGTTTTACCCGCGTCTACGTGGGCAAAAATACCAATATTTCTGTAATGAGATAAGTCTGACATTAGTTCACTTTCAATTGGTTCAGAGTAAAAAAACGGCTGGATTATAAGGATTTCTGTACCAAATTTACACCTTTTTTAGCACAAACAAACAAATCGTTTGTACAAAATCAAGCCACCATCAATTCTTTTTCTTAAGTATCAGCAACTTACTACGTGAAGATACTTTTTTTGAAAATAACAAAATCACACCTCATCATCTGAAGTGCGAACAATTGTTACTGTAACTTCATCTCTGTCGTGGTAGAGATGCCTCACCTTTACCGTAAATGCATCGTTAAGGGCATCTAAACGGCTTACCAGCAGCGACATGGCCTCTGTTACGGTTTCATATCGGCGCTTCATAGGTAGCTTTAAATTAAATATTGCATGGGTTGCCCAGTGTTTTACCAGCCAGTCGCCCATTAGCTTTGCTACCCTATCGGGTTGCTCTATCATATCACACACTAGTAAATCTACGCGACCAAATTGTGGTTTATAACTAAAGCCGTCTGCGGCGTGGTGTTCAACCAAGCCGGTTTGCATTAAGCTATCTGCTACCGCACCATTATCTATCGCTTCTACATACATACCGCGCTTAACCAATTGATAGGTCCAGCCCCCCGGACACGCCCCTAAATCGACTGCTCGCCCGCCGCTACGTAGTACCTTGTTTTGCTCTTTGGCTGACAGCATATTCACCAGTGCATCTTCTAGCTTAAGCGTAGAACGACTAGGAGAGTCGGCGGGGAATTTCAATCGACAAATGCCTAAATGCGCTGGCGATGCATAGCCCTTTTCACTGTAGCCCACTACACAGGATTCAAAAGACGGGAAGAAAACATGAAGCTTTGCCTTTTGCGTATTTTCTTTAGCGGTTAACCATCCTTTTTGGCGAAGCGCTACCCGTAATGGCACTGTAAATTTACGGCAAAATTTAGCGAGTGTTTTACCCTCTTCAGTGTCAGGGTAATCCACCTCCAATACGCCAAACTCAGCTTTTGGCTTTTCTACCTCGCTAAGGGCATCGAGGACCTGTCCCACACGATCATCTTTGCCCAACGTATCTATTTTGGCGAATACACCAATTAACTGACGAGGAAAAATGGTTTCATTTACTGCCCGCAAAGTCAGTGCGTGCTTCAATTGATTTTCATCGAACAAATTGTAGTGAACAAAACCACTGTTTGACGTAGAAACAGGATAGCCAAACAGTTCTTTTTCGCCGTATAACGTGGCCAGTTCGTTGGCAGTGTCACTTTCATAGCCGGGACGGCAATAGGCCAAAATGCTAGTCATGTGAACGCCCCTTGAGTAAACCTATGGTAAGTAGCGCCCAACCTACTATGAATAATACCCCGCCAAGGGGCGTTATAGGGCCAAACCATTTCGCGCCAGTAAGCACCAATAGATAGAGGCTGGCGCTAAACAACAAACACCCACAGCAAAATGACACAGCTACGCGCTTAAGCCACTTTGGCGCTACGTAATCACTAAGTGTCGGCAGCAATAGCAACGCTAACCCATGATACATCTGATAACGTACTGCGGTTTCAAATGTGGTCAACTGGGACGCTGTTAAAATTGTGCTTAGGCCATGGGCTGCAAAGGCCCCAAGTATTACCGCGGTGCCAGCTAATAGTGCACCAAGAACTAACCAATGCTTATTTAAGCTTTGCTTAGTTAACCGCTGTGTATTTATCAAATCATTCTCTTTCATGACACTGTGTGTTCTTTTATAAAATCGGTTATCAATTTCGCCGCGTGCGTGAGGTGCTGCGCTTCACTAAACCCACTTTTCTTACGGGGTTTTAAACTATGATCACCATCCGCTAAAAAATACGTCGTAATGCGCGAAGAAAGTGAATAGCGCTCAACTTCGTGCTGGCTTCCTAGGGCATCCCGTTCGCCTTGCACTACTAACATGGGCGTAGTAATTGTTTGCAAGTGTGCCGTACGGGTTTTCTCAGGTTTACCTGCGGGATGAAAAGGATAGCCTAGTGCCACCACGCCTTGCACATTTTCAAGTTCGTCTACCAGCATACTGGCTATACGCCCGCCCATCGACTTACCGCCTATAAACGTAGCAAGGTCAGCGTAACTGGCCGAAATATGCGCCACTATATCTTTATACTCACCCAGTAAGGTTTCGGCTTTAGCTGGCGGTCGGCGCTTGCCCGTTTTCGTCATCACTTGCATATAGGGAAAATTAAACAGCACCACTTCAACCCCCTGTTTGCTCAATTTCGAGGCAATGGTTTGCATAAACGGATGTTGCATACCCGCGCCTGCACCGTGAGCTAAAATTAAACGCGCGATGGGGTTATCCGCCTCATGCAATTGTATATCAAACATCTTCTTGCTCTTCTTCTACTAAGGCTAAAATCCACTCTCGAAAGGCAGCAATTTTGCCCAGTTCCGCTTGAGACTCTTCACAAACCAAATAAAACGCATCTCGGCTTTCAACTTTCTCTTCAAAAGGCATCACCAATCGTCCTGCTTCAATTTCTGGGCGGGCCAAAATAGTGTTTCCTAATGCAATCCCCTGACCTAACGCTGCCGCCTGTAACACGAGCATTGAGTGACTGAACACAGGGCCTTGATTTACATTAACGCCTAATACCCCCACCTGCTTTAGCCAGTTTTTCCACGCTGAACGGCTGAGATCATGTAATAACACGTGATGACGTAAATCGGCGAGCTTCGCCAATGGTTTAGGGCTATTGAACAATAAGGGCGAGCATAAGGGCGTTAGAAATTCCCGATGCAGCTTATCGGCTTGAAGGCCACTCCAACGCCCCTTGCCATAATAAATGGCCACATCTACATCGTCGGCTAAAAAACCCTCATCAAAATCTACCGCTTTAATCCGTACATCAATATCTGGGTGAGCCTGACTAAATTTATTAATTCTAGGTACTAACCACTGACTGGCAAAACTTGGGGGCATGGCCACTGTCACCGCCCCTTTACTGCCTTTCGCTAATAGCCGCTCAGTAGCTTCTTGCAGGTTCTTGAAAATGTCCTTTAGCTCTAAAAAGTAAGCCTGGCCTTCTTCGGTTAGCAGTAACGTGCGATTGCGCCGTATAAATAATTTCATCGATAAAAATTCCTCAAGGGCTTTTATCTGATGACTTACTGCTGCCTGGGTGACAAATAGCTCATCTGCTGCTTTCGTAAAGCTTAAGTGTCGAGCCGCAGCCTCAAAGGCTTTCAGCGCGTTTAATGGAGGAAGACGTCGATGCATTTGTATTCTTGGTTAACCTTTTAGCCAACTATGACCGTTTGGTGAAATAAGCATTACTTTTTCTAATGATAACCCATACTTTTACTCGTTTTATTTTTGCACAAAAAATGACTATTATTTGCGCGAACTTTGAAAAGAAGCCGAAATATCAGCACTTTACAAAGACAAATTGTTAAGTATTTTAACAATTTAAAACAAACTTTTAATAAATTTTATTAGGTGTGAATTATGAAAACTAAAAAGTTACTTATTGCTAGTGTTTCTGTTATGGCGTTTGCCAGCGCAGCTGCAAATGCTAACGTACAGCCGGAAAAGATCAATCTACAATCACTGATTAATACGGCCATGACCAGCGTTAATATGGCGGAAGTACTTCCCGCTAATGACGCCCACATTGATGTTAAAAAACAGTCTACCACTATGCTATCTGAGCAAACTCAGATTGAGCTACACAAAAACTTGCTAGCAATGGCAAAGCGTGAAGAACGCGCTCCGGTAACGGCACAAAGCGAGTAACCCGTTATCACACCTGATCCGCATGCCGGTGTTTTACCACCGGCATACGTCATCAACATACTATGTGTTGCTGGTATCTAAAGGATCAAACCCTTTCACCAACTCATCTAAGGCTTTCATCTGTTGCAAGTAAGGCGCTAATTTAGTTAGTGGCAATGCACAGGGGCCATCACACTTCGCTTCATCTGGATTAGGGTGAGCCTCTATAAATAGCCCTGCTAAACCAAGAGCCATTCCGCTACGCGCTAGCTGAGCAGCTTGAGCACGACGTCCATCGGCAGAGGTAGCTCTACCACCTGGCATTTGCAACGCATGGGTAGCATCAAAGATAACTGGCGCATACGACTTCATTGCGTCCATACCAAGCATGTCTACCACTAGATTGTTGTAGCCAAAGCTAGTGCCGCGCTCACACAAAATAACCTGATCGTTGCCCGCTTCACCAAGCTTGGTAATAATATGGCGCATTTCGTGAGGGGCTAAGAACTGCGGTTTTTTCACATTAATAACACTACCGGTTTTTGCCATTGCCACTACTAAGTCGGTTTGACGTGCCAAAAACGCGGGTAATTGAATAACATCAACCACTTCCGCAACAGGCGCAGCTTGATGAGGCTCATGTACATCC
The DNA here is from genome assembly GCF_010500865.1 of Alteromonas profundi. Lineage (GTDB taxonomy): Bacteria > Pseudomonadota > Gammaproteobacteria > Enterobacterales > Alteromonadaceae > Alteromonas > Alteromonas profundi. The sequence continues at coordinate 162,960 of NZ_JAAAWN010000007.1, read as the reverse complement.
GTGATTAACGGTATGTTGAAGGTAGATTTTATCTCTTCAAATATGCGTAGCCCTTCTTCCATACCGGGCCCACGATAGGATGTCACCGAGGAACGGTTTGCTTTATCGAAAGAAGCCTTAAACACATATGGGATACCAAGTTTTTGGGTAACTTCCACGTAGTGTTCGGCAATTTTCATCGCGAGATCCCGCGATTCTAGTACATTCATGCCGCCAAAAAGGACGAACGGTAAATGGTTGGCAACGTCAATATCGCCAACGCGAATAGTTTGCTGTGCTTGTGACATAATAAATTTAAGTGTCCGAGGGTTATTCTAAAAAAGGGGCTGCTTGGTTACCGCGACCATCGCGGTGGCCATAAGAACGGCTAGCGCTGCGATGAAAAATGCCCAGCGACTAACAGGGGTTTTGGCTTTTTTAAGGGCAAACAAACCCAATACGATATAGCCAACCACGCCAATAACCTTAAAGGTTAGCCACGCATTAACAATAGGGTATTGGGAAAGAATAACGCACAACCAAATAGCGCTGGCAAGCAACACGGTATCAACAATATGTGGAACCACTTTCACCCATTTTTTAGATAAGATGCTGGCGTCGAATTGCGACCAGATAAAGCGGAAAATAAACAGTAAGATACTTAATCCTACTGCGGTCAAGTGAAGGTGCTTAGCCATCATATACATATAAATTTCCTGTTCTCATTTTGTCGTTATTTTTGCTAACTATAGCGTAAACCTTGTTAGCTTTAGTTAAACATAATCAGGTGTATCTGGGTATTTGTGCTGGATAGCCTCAAAGCCACTAATGTTAGCCACTAAATAATTCACCAACGCGGGGTCGAAATGGCGGCCACTTTCTTCTTTTAGTACCCCGATAACTTTGTCAATTGGCCAAGGCGCTTTATAGGGTCTGCCATTAATTAACGCGTCAAAGGTGTCTAGCAACGCAGCAATACGGCTTTGCAATAATATATTTTTACCACTTAGTCCTTCAGGATACCCTTTCCCATCCCATCGTTCATGGTGCTCTCTTGCTAATGTGGCGGCAAGTTGTATTGTGGGCCTAGAGGAGCCCTTTAATATTTGATAACCAAATTCAGCATGTTGGCGAATAGCAAATACTTCATCGTCAGAAAGTGGCGTATTTTTTCGCAAAATGGTTTGCGGAACCTGAGAGTTACCTACATCGTGCAATTGTATTGCCTGCTTCAACCTACGTATTTCCTGGTCACTCATGCCGATACCAGAAGCCATCAACTCAGCCATTTCCGACATACGCGTTGCGTGTAAGCTTCCTGGTTCGTCGTAATCCATGGCTTTACTTAATCGCTCTACAATTTCTCGCTGCGTCTTTTCCAGATCCATGGTTTTTAGCACATTATCAAAGGCAAGCTGTACACTATTGGAAAAACGGCGCACTAAGTGTTTATCGTTTTCTCCTAACCGGCGAGGCAAACCCGATAAGTACAAAAGCGCGCCCTCTTGCGTTTTAGAATTGCAGTAGGCCACCACGTGATCCTCAGCATAAACAATTTCCCGCTTTTCCATGGCTTGTTTACACAACGCATACTGCGCATCAGATACCGCATTTTTAAGCGGGATACCTTCTTTATCTGCGTACTCACCATTGCCTGCAAACACATACAACTCATCGTTTTTCTCGCCCTTTGATTGCGCATCAGAAGTGGCTGCCACAGCAGTAGTTATATAGGCGGCATCTTTTGCACAGCCTAATATAGACGCAAGTTGTTGAATAATGCCCTGCATAAATTTTTCTAACGAGTGAGCAGAAAAAAGGTCTACCGAGGCATCAATAATTTTTTCAAGCCCTGCACGGTTTTCTTCAATAACGGTAATGTCTCGATAAGAGCGCAGTGCAGCAATAACCACGGTAAACAGCTTTTGCGACGTGAGTTCTGTCTTCGATTTATAGTCGTTGATATCGTAATTTATAATAACTTCTTTTTCAGGGACCTGACCGGGCTGCCCCGTGCGCAAAATAATGCGAGTGAAGTGGTTTTCGAGTTCGTTTCTTATATAGTTGGCAACTTCTAACCCTGCTTCATCGGTTTCCATTACAACATCAAGTAATACCACCGCGATGTCGTTATGCTCTCGGAAACACGCTTTCGCTTCCTCACCGCTGTATGCACTTATAAAGGTAAGAGTTTTGCCGTTTAATACAAAGTCGTTTAATGCCAACCGCGTAATTGCGTGAACTTCTGGTTCATCATCAACAATAAGTACTTTCCAAGAACCAAACTCTTCCACTTCCGGATCATCATCTTCTTCAATGAAGAGTAAATCATCGTTCATCGTACTTTCTGTCCTTATCTACCTGATAATAAAAGTGCTTACTTTGTTTATAGCGTAGGCGGTAAACCTAGCCTTAGCTATTCCAATAGCCCAGGGTAACACGGTCTAGTTGCGCATAGTCTTTGACAGTTTGCACTTGGATAAAGCCTCGCTCTCTCATAAGCGTCGCTACCGCTTCGCCTTGGTTAAACCCATGCTCAAACGCGAGTATACCCTTATCATACAAATAATCTGGCGCATAACGAACAATATGTCGAATATCTTTTAAGCCATCTTTACCCGAGGTAAGCGCAGAAACTGGTTCAAACCTTACATCTCCTAGAGCGAGAAACGGGCTATCGGCTTCGATATAGGGCGGGTTCGATACTATGACATGAAAACGTTTATTACTAAGCGCATCAAACCAACTGCTCTGCAAAAAACGGGCGTTGGTGATGTTATTTAACCTAGCATTTTGCTGCGCGAGTGCAACCGCTTCGGGAATAACGTCTACGCCAGTAACCCTAGCATTTGGCAATTCACTTGCAAGCGCAAGTGCTATCGCCCCTGTACCCGTACCTAAATCACACAGCGCTAAAGGGCTATCAAACGAGCATAAGCGAATATGCGCAAGGGTTTGTTCTACCAATACTTCGGTATCAGGACGCGGAATTAACGTATGCGCAGACGTAGTAAGCACTAGGCTCCAGAAATCTCGCTTACCGGTAAGATAGGCAATAGGAATGCCCTGTAAACGTCTATCAACCAGGGCGAAAAAACGCGATTGCTGACTACTGGAGAGTTGTTTTTCTGGCCAAGTAAACAAATAGGTTACTGGCTTATCAAGAACATAAGCCAGCAATACTTTCGCATCAACAGCGGGAGACTCCCCCTCTTTTAAGGTTTGCGCCGCGCTACGCAATGCCTCATCAATACGTATCATTACTCGTCAGACAAGGATGCAAGGAGGTCGGCTTGGTGCTCTTGCATAATTGGGTCTAGCAGTTGTTTTAAGTCCCCTTCAATCACTTCATCTAAACGATAAATAGTAAGGTTAATACGGTGATCAGTCACCCGACCTTGAGGGAAATTATACGTGCGAATACGCTCTGAGCGATCGCCACTACCCACTAAACTTTTACGGGTAGACGCTTCTTGTGCGGCACGTTTTTCTTCTTCAATTTGGTTTAAGCGCGCTTGTAGTACCGACATCGCCTTAGCTCGGTTTTTATGCTGTGAACGCTCATCTTGACACTCTACCACCAAGCCGCTAGGTAAGTGAGTAATACGAATAGCCGAGTCGGTTTTGTTTACGTGCTGACCACCCGCACCGGACGCGCGAAAGGTATCAATACGCAGTTCCGCAGGGTTGATCTCGATGGCTTCCGACTCTGGAATTTCTGGTAACACAGCAACCGTACACGCCGAGGTATGTATACGCCCTTGCGACTCTGTTTCGGGAACCCGTTGAACACGGTGACCACCAGACTCAAATTTAAGTACGCCGTAAACCCCTTCACCGCTAACGTTAGCTACAACTTCTTTGTAACCCCCATGCTCGCCTTCGTTTGCATTTACTAAATCTACTCGCCAGCCTTGGTTTTCAGCGTATCGGCTGTACATTCTAAATAAATCGCCAGCGAAAATAGCGGCTTCATCGCCCCCTGCCCCTGCACGAATTTCAAGGAAACAGTTGTTGTCGTCGTTTGGATCCCGTGGCAATAGCAATACTTGCAAATCTGTTTCAAGGCGCTCAATCTCGGCTTTCGCCTCTTTCATTTCTTCTTGCGCCATTTCCCGCATTTCGGCGTCGTCTTCGTTCATCATTTCTTGCGCAGACTCGAGGGTTTCTTGTGCTTGCTGATAGGCATTAAACCCAGCCACCACACCTTCAAGTTGGCTAAATTCTTTCGATAAATTACGGAATTTATCCTGATCGCCAATAACTGCAGGGTCTCCTAACAGGGCCTGAACTTCCTCGAAACGCTCCACCAAGTTTTCGAGCTTTCTGACAACCGACTCTTTCATATTCTTCTATTTACCTTATTTTTTGATATCTGATATGTCATCAGATAACGATAATGCTTGCCCTAACCAACGACTTAATGAGGGGTCGTCATGCATGGCGGCTTCGCGTAATGCCAATGTGGTAGGATGAAGCAATGTATTGGTTAATTTATAGGCCAATTCACCTATTACTGCCTCAGCATTTTTGCCTTCGGCTAATTGAACTAACGCTTTTTCGACTATTTCGTCCCGCTGGCTCATGCCTTTTTGACGATATTGGCGCACCAAGTCGATAGATTGCTGGGAATGCTTCCAGCTTAAATAATCACTTGCTTGCTTCTCAATAAGCTTCTCTGCTTCTTGTGCAGCTTGCTCTCGGTTAGCTAAATTTTTCTGCACTATGTGCTGTAAGTCGTCAACGGTGTATAGATATGCATCGCCAAGTTCGTTCACTTCTGGCTCTATATCTCTAGGTACAGCAAGGTCAACTAAAAACATGGGGGTGTTACGCCGTTCGCGTAATGCCTTTTCTACCATGCCTTTGCCAATTAACGGTAATTGACTGGCAGTAGAACTGATAACAATGTCAAAATCTTTTAAGTGTTCTGGCACCTGCGATAAAGTATAGACGCTGGCATCTAAGGTTTCAGCAAGCGCTTCTGCACGGGCCACCGTTCTATTTGCAACCGCTAAACAACTCACACCTTGTTCTTTTAAATGTTGCGCCACTAGCTCTATTGTTTCCCCTGCCCCCACTAAAAGCACAGAGCGTTTGGGAAGCTCGGCAAATATATGTTTGGCTAACTGTACCGCCGCATATGCCACACTTACCGCATTAGCACCTATTTCGGTTTCACTTCTAACCCGTTTAGCTACCGAAAAGGTATGCTGAAAAAGTTTGTCGAACTCGCTATTGATCATGCCCGAGTGCTTTGCATCACCAAAGGCCTGTTTTACTTGCCCTAAAATTTGTGGTTCGCCAAGGATAAGTGAATCGAGCCCGCTTGCCACCCGCATAATATGCTTAACGGCATCTTCTTGGCTTAGTACATAACTGTTTTGCGCAATTTCTTCTACTTCAAGGCGATGAAAGCGGGACAACCAGTGCAACAAAGCATCGGTATCGCCATTTTGCGTATTAACGTATAACTCAGTACGGTTACAGGTCGACACAATAACCGATTCATCTACACCCTCTAACTTTTTTAAAGACGCAAGGGCTTCCACCAAAGAATCTGGTGTAAACGCCACTTTTTCGCGTAATGCGACTGGGGCAGTTTTGTGGTTGATACCAAGGGCGAGTAAAGTCATTAACATCTATGCTGGCATTGTCGGAGCGGCATTGTACGAAAAAGCCAAAATGATTGAAAGTGTTGGTGAAACTGTGTTCCCATAAAGTATTACTAAAATAGATGTCATCCACTATGATTCGAAATTTTATAATGGCGCTGTTATGCACCTTGTTTATCGGCGCCTGTACGGTTACCCCAGATGGCCCCAAACAGGCGGTAAACCTGAGCGCACAGCTTAAACAGGTTGCCCAGGTAGATACGTGGGAGCTGCGCGGAAAGATGGCGTTTCGTCGCGGTGATGAAGCAGCGAGCGCTAATTTGCGTTGGAAAACCGATGGTGACGATTTTCATTTTAGATTAACGAATATGCTCGGGGTTACTATGGTTAGCATGGTGGTTGACGACAATGGGGCCGTGTTAGAGGCAGATGGCGAGACTTACAAAGACGCTGTTCCTGCACCGCTCATTTATTACGCCACAGGTATGGATGTGCCTGTAGCACCTTTATTATCATGGATAAAAGGTATGCCGCTGGCCACCGATACTTATACATTAAACGATAAAGGGTTACTGGCTACCTTGCGAAGCGGCTGTTCTGGTTGCCAAGGGTGGGATGTTTCCTATTCAAACTATGGCAGCGTTACGTTTTCCGATAGTGTGAACGACAGCGCCCAAAAACAGGTTTGGCTGCCCCATTTAATCACCTTGACCCAAGAGCCCATACAACCACCCCCTACATACAGTGAAACCGCTCCCTCATTAACAACCACACTTAAAATTAGAATATATCAATGGACAATACCGTAACAATTCATCGCGATTGGTGGCCATCACCCGCAAAGTTAAACCTGTTTTTGCATATCCTAGGCAAGTACGACAATGGCTATCACCAACTCGAAAGCCTGTTTCAAATGCTCGATTATGGCGACCGGTTAGCCTTTGAAACCAACGAAACCGGCGATATTGCCATGGCCTTACCTATGGCAGGGGTAAAAGACGAAGATAACCTTATTATTCGGGCGGCAAAACTGCTTGCAGCCCACAGCAAATGCAATAAGGGAGCAAAAATAACCATTGATAAACGTTTGCCTATGGGCGGCGGTATCGGCGGCGGCTCCTCCAATGCAGCCACCACACTGGTTGCACTGAATACCTTGTGGGATACCCAGTTATCCGTTGACGAACTCGCGACCCTCGGCCTTCAACTTGGGGCTGATGTGCCAATTTTTGTGCGCGGTGAAACCGCCTTTGCAGGAGGCGTAGGCGAACGTATTACCTCGGCTCCTCAACCCGAACAGTGGTTTTTAGTGGCAACGCCAAATGTACATATTAGTACTGCTGAGGTTTTCAGTGCCGCAGATTTACCCAGAAATACCCCTTCTATGCGCTGGGAAAACTATAATTTCGAAAAAACTCGCAATGATTGTCAGCAATTAGTCGCTAATCGCTATCCGGAAGTTGCAAAATTATTACAGTGGTTGGTACACTACGCACCGTCGCGAATGACGGGCACAGGTGCAAGCGTTTTTGCTGTCTTTTGTGACCAAGCTTCCGCCAACGATGTACAGGCGAAATTGCCAGCATCAACGAAAAGCTTTGTCGCAAAGGGTGTAAACCGCTCACCGCTATTACAAAAATTAGAAGAACAACATAGTATGTACGCCACATCGGACACGAACTAAACAATTGGGGTATAGCCAAGTTGGTAAGGCAGCGGGTTTTGATCCCGCCATTCGTAGGTTCGAGTCCTGCTACCCCAGCCAAACCTCTTTTATCAATGCACTGAGGAACCCACTTGTGCCAGATATGAAGCTCTTTGCAGGTAATGCTGTACCAGAACTTGCCCAGAAAGTTGCCGATCGCCTCTACACCAAACTTGGCAATGCCAAAGTTGGCCGTTTTAGTGACGGTGAAATCAGCGTAGAAATTCATGAAAACGTCCGTGGTTCGGACGTTTTTATTATCCAGTCTACCTGTGCACCCACTAACGATAACCTTATGGAATTGATTGTGATGATCGACGCATTACGTCGCGCATCAGCCGGTCGTATTACGGCGGTCATTCCTTACTTTGGTTATGCCCGACAAGATCGACGTGTGCGGTCAGCAAGGGTGCCAATTACTGCAAAAGTCGTTGCTGACTTTTTGTCAAACGTTGGTGTAGATCGCGTGCTAACCATCGACCTACACGCTGAGCAAATTCAAGGTTTCTTTGATGTGCCGGTAGACAACGCCTTTGGTACGCCCATTTTGCTTGCCGACATGGTACAACGTGATTTTGCTGATCCAGTTGTGGTATCGCCGGATATCGGTGGTGTTGTGCGCGCACGCGCAACGGCAAAACTGTTAAACGACGCCGACCTTGCCATTATCGATAAGCGTCGTCCGAAAGCTAATGTTGCTCAGGTGATGAATATTATTGGTGATGTCAACGATCGTGACTGCATTATTGTAGATGACATGATTGACACAGGCGGCACATTAGCTAAAGCGGCTGAAGCGTTAAAGAGCCATGGTGCCCGTAACGTGTATGCCTATGCGACTCATGCCATTTTTTCAGGCAATGCCGCGCAAAATTTAAAAGAGTCTGTTATTGATGAAATTATCGTAACTGATTCAATTCCGCTAGCGCCTGATATGCAGAAAATAGGCAAGGTAAAACAACTTACTTTGTCTGAAATGTTGGCTGAGACTATTCGTCGTATTAGTAACGAAGAGTCTATATCGGCAATGTTTGAATACTGATTGCTAGGTACTGGGCTTTGCCCATACCTTAGTTAATGAAAGCGAGCTTATGAAAATAAGCTCGCTTTTTTATTTTAGCCACGCCATTTTCACTCTCTATCATGTGAAGTGTCCCCTGTAATGTCTCAATCTAACTACACTTTGTGGGTTAACTTTACCCTGCGCTACGCGACTTTTTGAAAACTTTACAAAGCTTGCAGGTTCGTTAAACGCTAATTAAGTTTGGGGCGTTTTTTTCACCGCATACAAAAACAGCCTCAAAAGAGGCTGTTTTTATCGGCACCGCGACAAATTAATTGTCGTTGCGAGGTTCAGGATCGACTTCTTCCTCGTCGTCCTCAGGCATTTCTACGTCAACCACAGGAACTTCAACTTCCTTGGTTTCCGTGCGTACATCAACATCCGCGGTGTCTACGTCGTACTCAGGCATTTCTCCGCCCTCTACATCAACATCAGGCATTTCACCTTCGTCCTTTTTCACCACATCGTACTCTGGCATTTCACCGCCATCTACATCTACGTCAGGCATTTCGCCTTCTTCCGTTTTATTTACGTCACATGCACCTAGTGCTAACGCTACGGCTGATACAGCAAACAGTTTATGAAGTTTAAGCATATCTCTCTCCTTAATGTGCTTGTATTTAAATTGTTTGTCTCTTCTACTAAAGCACAGACTATGCCAACGAATTAAAAACTGCGGCAGGCCAACCTAGACCAATTGTGACTTTTAATTTTTAGCAATACCCATTATGTTCTTACCATGGATGTTAATTAAGGAAGGTAACAATGAAGATTAAGCATGCATTAATGGGCGTTGCCGTGTGCTCGCTAACATGGACGCTAACAGGGTGTGGTGAAGATAACGAAAATGTAGAGGACACCATGACAGATAAACCAACGATAGTTGAACAGGAGTCAACCGAGGACGAACGCGTTAAAGCAGTGACCGATTTAGCCGCCGAACCTATTGCGCAAGGCGAAGTGCGCGACGCCTCGCATAAAAAACAGGTTACCCTTACCGGCGCTATTTTTTATAAAGAAGTAGAAGGCGGTTTTTATGCCTTTGTTTCCGATGAGGGTGAGCGCTATACCTTACACGGCCTTGACGAAGTATTTCAGAAAAATGGCCTTGTAGTAGAAATTACCGGGCTGCCTAACCCCGATTTAATGACAACAACTCAATTTGGCACTGTGCTAAAAGTGCTAAACGTTGAGGTATTAGATACCTCCAAGGTTATTGAGGGCCATGCTACGCATTAAAAAGGAGTACGCAGATGATAAGGTGTGTACTCAGCACGAATAAATAAGGCCAAAGGCCTTATTTTTATAGGCTTATGTAATTGTAAGTTGGTGAGCACAGTGGTAGAATTCGCCGCCCTTAAATTTTGGGGGTTGGTTAACTGTGCTTACTAAGCGGGTATTTTTAATATTTGCCTGCTATTAGGGTGCCAGTTATACCAAATCATCGTAGGCTTTGGTCGCGAAAGCCTGCACTTTTAAATTATATTATTTTGGAGACATATAATGTCTAAGTCAGTTTTTTACCATGAAGCGTCTGTTCGTACAGACTTAGGGAAAGGTGCGAGCCGCCGCCTACGTCGCGAAGAGAAGCTTCCTGGCATCATTTACGGTGGTGATGAAGCACCTGTTTCTATCACCCTTGACCACAACAAAATCAACAACTCTGCTGATTTTGAAGCGTTTTACTCTCACGTTCTTACTTTGAACGTAGACGGTAAAGAAGTTGAAGTACTAGTTAAAGACATGCAACGTCACCCGTACAAGCCAAAAATCGTTCACATCGATTTTCAACGCGTAATTGCAGGTCAAGACGTTCACACTAACGTTCCACTTCACTTCATCAACGAAGATAAGTCTGAAGCAATTAAAGCGGGCGGTATTGCTGAGCACCACGTAAATGAAATTGAAGTAACTTGTCAGCCTAAAGACCTACCTGAGTATATCGAAGTAGATATCGCAGCGGTTGAAATGGGTCAAACGGTTCACTTGTCAGACCTTACACTTCCTGCTGGCATCGCATCAGTTGAACTTGCAAAAGACGACGAAGCGCACGACCTAGCGGTAGTAACTGTTAAGCCTGCTCCTAAAGCAGCTGGTACAGAAGAAGGCGACGAAGAAGAAGCTACAGAGGAATAATCCTCTTGGCTGATATTCGCCTTATCGTGGGCCTGGGTAATCCAGGCCCCGAATATGAAAATACCCGACACAATGCCGGTGAATGGTTTCTAAACCAACTTGCCGACACCTTCCATACCCCGCTAAAAGCAGAATCTAAATTTTTCGGAAAAACCGCCCGTGTGACTATAGCAGGTCAAGACGTTAGGTTGCTCTACCCCACTACGTTTATGAACAAAAGTGGCCAAGCGGTAGCGGCACTCGCCAACTTTTACCGAATTGAACCCGAACAAATTTTAGTGGCCTTTGATGAACTCGACTTACCCCCTGGCGTAGCCAAATACAAAGTAGGTGGCAGTTCTAGTCAAAATGGAATTAAAGATATTGTGGCAAGACTGGGTAATAATAGAGATTTCTTACGCTTGCGCATAGGTATTGGCCACCCCGGACATAAAAGCCGCGTAACCGGCCATGTCTTAGGTAAACCACCTAGCGATGAAAAAGCCGCTATAGATAGTGCTATCGACGAAGCCGTACGATGCACAGAGATTTTACTTAAGGGCGACCTCAAACAAGCGCAAAATAGACTACATTCCCATAAAGGGTAAGTCTAGGCACCACTAACTTCCAAACAAGGATCCTACTATGGGTTTTAAATGCGGTATTGTTGGATTACCAAATGTAGGTAAATCGACACTCTTTAATGCACTAACGAAAGCAGGCATTGAAGCGGCCAACTTCCCTTTTTGTACCATCGAGCCGAATACTGGCGTAGTACCTGTTCCGGATCTACGCTTGGACAAACTAGCAGAAATTGTAAATCCTCAACGGGTTATTCCAACCACCATGGAATTTGTTGATATTGCAGGGCTAGTAGAAGGTGCATCAAAAGGTGAAGGTTTAGGTAATAAATTTTTAGCTAACATCCGTGAAACTGATGCTATTGGTCACGTAGTACGCTGTTTTGAAGATGAAAACATTGTGCACGTTGCAGGCAAAGTAAGCCCTAAAGACGACATTGATGTTATCAACACTGAGCTTGCCCTTGCCGATTTAGAAACCACAGAAAAAGCACTTCACCGTGTAGCTAAGCGCGCAAAAGGCGGCGACGCAGATGCGAAGTTTGAGCTAAAAGTTCTAGAAAAAATTAAGCCGCACTTAGATGAAGGCTTGTTGCTACGCGCGTTAGCGTTGACTAAAGAAGAATTAGCCGCCATTAGCTACATGAATATGCTTACTCTTAAGCCAACTATGTACATTGCTAATGTTGACGAAGAAGGCTTCGAGAACAACCCTTATCTTGATCAAGTAAAAGAGATTGCAAGCGGCGAAAATGCAGTAGTGGTTGCAGTTTGCGCATCTATCGAGTCGGATATTGCCGAACTAGATGATGAAGAACGCGATGAGTTTATGGAAGATATGGGCCTTGAAGAGCCCGGTTTAAACCGCGTTATCCGAGCGGGCTATAATCTACTTACGTTGCAAACATACTTTACTGCTGGTGTAAAAGAAGTGCGTGCATGGACCTTCCCTGAAGGGTCAACTGCGCCCCAAGCCGCAGGCAAAATTCACACCGACTTCGAAAAAGGCTTCATTCGTGCGGAAATCGTGAGCTACGACCATTTTGTTGAATACAATGGTGAGCAAGGCGCGAAAGACGCCGGTAAATGGCGCTTAGAAGGTAAAGACTACATAGTGAAAGACGGCGACGTTATTCACTTTAGATTTAACGTGTAGTCTTGGTATAACAGGTTAGGTGTGAAATCACCGGTTAATGCCAGTGTAAACTCGTTAAATACAGAAAGCCGATACCTAGAGTATCGGCTTTTTTTATGCCTGTTGGAGGGCTACTGTTTACCAGGAATCGCGATTATGTAGCCTTGAATGTGGAAGGTTACTTGACGTTTTATTCAGCCTAACCTTTGTTAGCAACGAGCCCCTTCCCACTCACACTTTGTATCGGCGAAAAGTCCTAAGTGAAATGAGAGCGAGCGAAAGCCCAAATAACATAATTGTAGACGGGGAAGAAACGCGTACAGAGGCGTTTTCATACGTATAAAAAATATCCAATGTTCCAGCAGAAGAAACTTTAGCAAGATTGAGAACAGAACCACCGTCGGTCAAGAGCGTTGAATTTGATTCGCCATCCACATCTAGGTCAATAGTGCTTGTACCTATAAACAAAGCAAGAATGCTAGCATCAGTAATAGTTACCGTTTCAGAGTCTGTTACCGGTACAGGAGAAGCAGAAACAATATCTCCAGATGTTCCACTAAAGTCTATTGCTCCGTCGTAAGCGGTAAAGCTTCTTTCAAACGCAAACTCAGGTAATACCGTCACAAGGTCTATACCAGTTGACGTTGATAATGCAAGAAGAGATGCTATCAAACCCTCAACTTCAGAACCGCTGTCTGCCGACGTATTCTCAAGCTCAAACCGCCCTTCCATAAAACCACTAAGCGTTAATGTAACACTTAATAAGTTGAACGCCCCACCGTTATCATCAAACTGGTTTGCAGACAGCGTGTATGAATAGTTAGGGTTGAAATAGTCATCGCTATCAAAGTCAGTATCACCGTCTTTGTCATTAAATACATATTGAGAGGGGGAAGTGATGGCTGTGGCTGTAACAGCCCCAGAAAAAACTAAACTTGATACGAGTGCAAGATTAAACGCAATTTTTTTAAACATAATACACCTTAACAGCTTTATAAGGACAACAGACAACATTAGTATCTACGCTTAAGCAAACTCCATACCAGATAAAAATTTCATATTAAAAACAAAAACATAAATGGTTACTATATAGACAAAGTTTATACTTAAAGAAATTTTAACAATGTATTGTAAACAAACCTGACAGTTAGCAGCCTAGTAGATTGTTTAATTAAAAAAACGATGTCATATTATCTATAAAGTAAACGCCATAGACTCATTCACTAAGAACAACAGCCCATGAATATAAACTACACTGGTTCTATCTCACTGCTATTTTCGACAAAGCCTCTTTTAATATGGTGCACTAAGCGCGTTAATATATTACTCGTGCTATTGCTTTCACTACCATTTTTCACCCACAGCGCTGACGTTAACTGGCACAAGGTTTCTGCTGACAATATTGTTACCTTAGATACCCACTACGGGCCGGTTACTATTGCCCTTGAGCCTGAACTTGCACCCAACCACGTAAACCGTTTTCGTAACCTTATAAAGGATGGCTTTTTCAATCAGCGCTATTTTTACCGTGTGGTAGATGGGTTTGTCGCGCAAGGGGGCAGCAACGAGACACATGACGTCACCCCAGCCACAGATTTGCTTACAGCCGAATTCACTGTACCTTTAGCGAAAGATGCCATGGTTGTAGAAGAAAACGATATGTTCGCCCCTGCCACGGGTTTTTATCATGGCTTTGCCGTGGGTATAGATAAAGCTGCGGATAAAATGTGGGCGTTACACTGCCCTGGCACGGTTGCCTTTGCCCGAGACAATGAAAAAGACACGGGCAGTACAGAGTTTTACATAGTGATAGGTCAAGCTCCTCGGCATTTAGATCGTAATATGTCGGTAGTAGGCCGAGTAGTAGCAGGTATGCCTGCATTGCAGCAGCTTCCCCGTGGTGATAAGAAAGAAAGTGGCTTTATTGCGGCTCCCACAAAAGAGAGCAAAATTACGGGTTCTTATATAGGTACAAAAGCTAACGTTAGTGCAAATGCATCGCCAGAAACCTATTATATGCAACTTCCCACGCACGAAGAATACTTAAAAAGAACAGACTTAGCCCGTAACCTAAACAGCCCTTTTTACCACAATACCGACCATGCTCCGCGACCGGTAGATGTGTGTTACTACCAAACAAAAGCGAGTACGAGTGCGTGGTAACGAATTCGGTTTCGCTCCAATAAATAGTAAAAAGCGTGAATAAAAAGCGATAATTTGATGGTAATTTAACCCCAACGCACACATATTGAGCATTTAGAAAAAGTTAGCAAAAAAGGGGTTGACGGGTGACAGTCATATACGCATAATACGCGCCACTTCCTGAGAGGGAAGAGAAAAATGAAGGCTACGTAGCTCAGCTGGTTAGAGCACATCACTCATAATGATGGGGTCGCAAGTTCGAATCTCGCCGTAGCCACCACTTTCTCAATGTTCTCTTTTAGGAGTGTCTAGTTATGCGGAAGTGGTGGAATTGGTAGACACGCTGGATTTAGGTTCCAGTGCTTCACGGCGTGAGAGTTCAAGTCTCTCCTTCCGCACCAAAGTTGGGGTATAGCCAAGTTGGTAAGGCAACGGGTTTTGATCCCGTCATTCGTAGGTTCGAGTCCTGCTACCCCAGCCAACTTTGAGAAATAACTAGTGTCTATGCGGAAGTGGTGGAATTGGTAGACACGCTGGATTTAGGTTCCAGTGCTTCACGGCGTGAGAGTTCAAGTCTCTCCTTCCGCACCAATTGGGATATAGCCAAGTTGGTAAGGCAGCGGGTTTTGATCCCGCCATTCGTAGGTTCGAGTCCTGCTATCCCAGCCAAATTCTAAAAAGCCGCTCCCATGAGCGGCTTTTTACTGAAAATATGAAAGAAAGGCTACGTAGCTCAGCTGGTTAGAGCACATCACTCATAATGATGGGGTCGCAAGTTCGAATCTCGCCGTAGCCACCATCTTTCATATAGTCCCTCGGGAATACCTAGTTACGCGGAAGTGGTGGAATTGGTAGACACGCTGGATTTAGGTTCCAGTGCTTCACGGCGTGAGAGTTCAAGTCTCTCCTTCCGCACCAATTGGGATATAGCCAAGTTGGTAAGGCAGCGGGTTTTGATCCCGCCATTCGTAGGTTCGAGTCCTGCTATCCCAGCCATATTCTTAAAAAACCGCTCCTATGAGCGGTTTTTTATTGCCTAAAATATAGATGAAGGTACGTAAAGTGCATAAAATTCCTAATACACGGCATAAATCTTCATAAATACACCGTGTTTCATTGCTTTATTTAGACAGTCGTCATGCTAGTATTGCTTATTAACTCAATTTGGGTCTTTCCTTTTTGTATGTACAAATAAGCTTGCCAGTAGCGTTGACGTTAGGCTACAACACCCTTGTAGCCGCGTGATGTATAAGTTCAGCGAAAGACTTTATTAAAAAAATAACGAAGGAAAGTGCGTGATAAACGAATTCGTTTCATTAGTGAATAATGTGTTATGGGGCGACGGGCAAGTTCTCATAATTATGCTTTTGGCCTGCGGCATATGGTTTACGGTAAAACTTGGTGGTGTACAACTTCGCCACTTTGGCCACATGTTTGCCCTATTAAGAAACAGTACCACATCAAGCAAAGAAGGCATTAGTTCCTTTCAGGCATTGTGTACCAGTTTATCCGCGCGGGTAGGCACAGGTAATTTAGCCGGGGTAGCTGTGGCTATTTCTCTTGGTGGCTCAGGGGCTATTTTCTGGATGTGGATGATTGCCATATTAGGTATGGCCACCGGCTTTGCCGAAAGTGTCCTTGGTCAGTTGTACAAAGTACGAGATGAAAACGGCGAATTCCGTGGCGGACCTGCGTACTACATAAAACAAGGGTTAAACAAAACCTGGTTGGCTGTAGCATTCTCACTATGCTTATTCTTCGGCTATGGGTTTGTTTTTAGTGCGGTACAGGCCAACACCATTACCGATGCCTTAAACAACGCGTATAACTTCCCCAGTGAATATGTAGGTATAGTGATTATTGCGCTGGCAGCATTAATTGTAGTGGGCGGCTTACGAGGTATTGCACGCTTCGCAGAGTTTGTCGTGCCCTTCATGGGAATAGGCTACGTGCTTGTTGCTCTTGTTATTACTTTTATCAATATTTCTGAACTTCCAGCCATGCTGTTAGATATTATTAAGTCTGCATTTGGGCTTCAAGAAGCAGGGGCAGGCGCATTAGGCGCAGCTATCAAAAATGGTATCCAGCGCGGCCTGTATTCCAACGAGGCCGGCAGTGGCTCGGTGCCTCACGCTGCGGCGAGCGCAGTACCTAATCCAAACCATCCGGTTTCTCAAGGCTACATACAAATGCTAGGGGTATTTCTTGATACGCTTATTTTGTGTACTTCAACAGCATTTATCATTTTACTGGCGGGCGGCTCTAGTTCCGACCAAATGGAAGGCATTCGGTTAACGCAAGATGCAATGAGCAGTCATTTAGGTGAAGGCGGTACCGACTTTGTGGCCGCAGCCATTAGCTTGTTTGCGTTTACGTCGGTAGTAGCAAACTATGCTTATGGCGAAAGTAACCTGCATATGTTTAAGTTGGATAACAAAATAGGCCGTGCTGTGTATACCATCGGCTATTTGGGCATGATTTATTGGGGTGCACAAGCTGCCCTACCGCAAGTATGGGCGATGGCCGATATGGCATTGGGCTTAATGACGGTTATTAATATTATTGCCATTGTATGGATGACACCTACTATCGTTTCTATCAGCAAAGATTACTTTAAAAAGAAAGACAGTGGCGAAACCGTGGAATATAAAACAGGTGATTGCGAGATCCAGGGCCAGTCTGAAGACGGCATTTGGAAATAGCGCTGCAATAACAAACCACATCTATATAAAGGAGGCTAAATTGCCTCCTTTTTTATTACTTAAATTGCTGCATGTAATACCCTAGATGTCAGCATTCAATAACGGAGTCCACCCGTTAACACCGGTTTAGTTCCATGATCCAGCGTTGACATCCCGTGTTTAAAGCGCGCCTTATAGTGCCACCGGTAAGTGGCCAGTTTTCACCCAAATTATGGTTTCCTGTGTTACGAACGGGTGGTGTTCGCTCATATGGGGATTACGTAGCCAAGTACCTTGCGGGTATTCACCTCGCTCATCCTTAAACACCCCAGATAATACAAAAATCTCTTCTCCACCAAAATGCTTATGAGGCTTGAACACTTCGCCTGCTGGCCACTTCACTAAGGCCACATGCTCATGTTCAAAATTATGCAACGGCATTACTTCAAGCCCGCCCTGCCCCTTTAGCCAAGGCGTGGTGTTCGTGTTCACCCTTACTTCGAGTAAATCTCGTTTATCAAACTGGTTTAGCTTCACCAAAATAACACAGCCACCTTTACTAAACGGGCTATGCTTACTGCCCGGTGGATTGCGTAAATAGGTGCCTTTCGGGTAGTCTCCGTGCTCATCGGAAAATACGCCCTCTAACACCAAAATTTCTTCACCATAAGGGTGACTATGCTGCTTAAAGCTTGCGCCTGCCTCATACTTCACCACACTGGTAGTATGGCCAGACTCTTTGGCTTCACGCTCAAGTGGCTTGCGCCATACCGTAGCCGATGGTGACGCTTGCCATTGTTCACTAAACGTGTGAATTACTATTCGTTCGTCGAAGTTCATATTGAACATGATGCTGTTACTTCCTTTAGCAAATTATTCGCTAAGCGTAGCAAATTTGGAAAATGTTAGGGACCACTATCGTGACAGTCATAACATGGCCACTATCGTGACAGGCATAGCATGGCCACTATCGTGACAGGCATAGCATGGCCACTATCGTGACAGGCATAGCATGGCCACTATCGTGACAGGCATAGCATGGCCACTATCGTGACAGGCATAGCATGCCCACTATCGTGACAGTCATAGCATGCCCACTATTGTGACAGGCATAGCATGCCCCCTATCGAGACAGGCATAGCATGCCCACTATTGTGACAGGCATAGCATTGGCCACTATCGTGACAGGCATAGCATGCCCACTATTGTGACAGGCATAGCATGCCCACTATCGAGACAGGCATAGCATGGCCACTATCGTGACAGGCATAGCATGGCCACTATCGTGACAGGCATAGCATGGCCACTATCGTGACAGGCACAGCATGCCCACTATCGTGACAGGCATAGCATGGCCACTATTGTGACAGGCATAGCATGCCCACTATTGTGACAGGCATAGCAGTGACAAAAACACATAGCAACTTACGAATTGCCCTCTTATTCAGGCCTTAGCATTTTAAAGTAATTTTCTTGAGAAATGGTGTAGTAGTCACCTTGTCCACCTCCACGGCTTACGGGGGCTGCTTTTATTGTGCTGTACACGCCACTTTCTAATAGCGACTTATCAATATGAACCCCCACCACTTCGCCCATAACCCACCAGCTGTTAACCAATGCCCCCGACGCAGACTTCAATTGAACGATATCGGTTAGTTTACACTCCATGCTAACTTTACTTGCTTTAACACGGGGCACGCTTACTATTTCGCTATCCACTGTCTCAAGGCCTGCAGCGTCGAATTCACTTTCTTCTGGCATTAAGGGTTTACTTGTTACGTTCATGGCATCGACTAGGTCTTGAGATACTAGGTTCCAACAAAACTCTCCGGTTTCTTGCACATTTCGCAGCGAATCTTTTTTACTGCCCACACAACAAAAGCCAATAATTGGCGGCGTATAATTAAGTGCATTGAAAAAACTATAGGGCGCTAGGTTTAATACCCCTGCTTTTGATTTTGTAGAAACCCAACCTATAGGGCGTGGTGCGATAATAGCGTTAAACGGGTCGTGGGCAAGGCCGTGGCCTTCCTTGGGCTGATAAAAATGTATATTAGACAAAACCTTTCCTTTAAAAATTGTGCTAGGGTAACTATTACTAACTATATAAAACAGTATAAATAACGCAGAGATAGCGCTCTAAGTACTATAAATCCTTATCGCCCTTTGTACGTTAATTTCTACATCCCGATCTATTCCCAGTAACATAGCAAGGTGCTTTATGAACCCGCGTACTATCGCTTTTTCTCGAACTCGTTTAACAGAACTTATGGTCCCCTCTTTCGCGAACTTCGGCGGTAAGGTACACGGCGGCGTTATTCTTTCTTTAATGGATAAAGTAGCTTATGCCTGCGCCAGTAAACACGCCGGCGCTTATTGCGTAACCGTAACCGTTGATGGCGTAGAATTTTTACAGCCCGTTGAAGTAGGTGAGCTGCTCCATCTGGATGCCACGGTACACTACGTTGGTAATACCTCGTTAGTCGTAGGTATAAAAGTTACCTCTGAAGACATTAAAAGCAATGCGGTAAAACACACCAATAACAGCTTTTTTACCATGGTAGCGAAAGATGATAATGGTAACCCTGTAAAAGTGCCTGAGCTTGAACTTACAAGCCATCAAGAAATGCGACACTTTGTTACCGCTATTCGCCGCAGCAAAATTAAAAAAGAGGCGCAAATACGCCTACAACAAGACTATGATGCGTTTATTCCCAAAGAAGATTTCGCCTTGCTAGACTCACATCGATGCCAGCTTGCGTTTGAAAAAGAATAGCCTTTTGATAACCAATAATCCCCGAATAAAAAGCCTATAAGCGAATGGCTTAAACAAAAAAGCGGAACTAGAGTAGAACTCTATTTCCGCTTTTATTAGCTAACTTATTAAGCATGCAAAGCACGCCATTACATCAGAACGTGTAGCTAACTTTACCGTATACATAACGGCCGGTGAAACCGTAAGGCGAGAAGCCAGAATACGGGAAGATATTTGAAAAGGTTGTAACCTCATCTACTAGATTTCTTGTAGCTTCAGGGTAAACATCAAATACATTATTCGCTCCCACTGATACAGACAAACCTTCAGTAAGCGCTACTCGCACGTCTAAATCCGTGATCCACTCAGATGGGATAATTTCATTAAGCGCTGGATCTGAAGATGGGTCTTCCACTTCACCGTAGCGTGTGGTGCGCAAGGTTGTTGTGTAGCGATCATAATTCCAGGTTACACCTAGATTTAGTTTGCTATCAGGCGAACTTGTTTCAAATCGACGTAGCTCAACATCGCTAAACAGGTTGCTTTGATCAAAACCTGCCCCTTGGAGCTCTTCTGGCGCGTCTAAAATATCAGTGACTTCATTATCGTTGAAGTTAATACCTGCATTGAAGTTAAACGCACCGTAGTCGGCGGTGTTCAATGTATAGGTAGATACTATGTCAACACCTTCAGTGCGCGAATTAATCGCATTAAGGAAGAAGCGCGCGCGGTTAGCACCGGTACCTTCTAGTAATGCTTCAATGGCTTCGCCTGAAAGGTTATTCGACAATACAATACGATCATCAATATCTATGCGGTAGAAATCAACGGTTAAGTTGAAATCTGCGGTGGGTGAATAAGTAAAGCCCGCACTGTAGTTATTCGACTCTTCCGCATCTAGACCTGGGCTTCCTAGCGCTTGCGCTACGTCACTTGAGGGCGCGAAAGTACCTGTTTCGGTAGGCACGCCGTCAACAAAAACAGTGGCAATAGAGGTAAAGAACTGCTGTTGTAGCGAGGGCGCTCTAAAGCCGGTTGATACGGATGCACGCAGTGCGAATGCGTCGGTAACCGTTACCCGATTAGATAGCTTCCAGTTAAACGTGCTACCAAAATCAGAATAGTCTTCGTAACGACCTGCAATTGCTACGTTCCAGTTCTCAATCACGTCAGCTTCAACATCTACATAAAAACTGTAGTTATGACGACTATTTTCACCTGCAGATTCAGGTGTAAAACCAGGAAACACCTGTGATCCAGCTGCACCAAAAGGGCCTTCAACAGGGTCGGTTTCTACACCACCTGGGCCAAACGTGCCCTGAATATAGGAATTCTCTTCACCGGCAGAAATTTCATAGCTTTCGTGACGATATTCGGCGCCCATCGCGAAGTTCATTTCGCTATAAAATACGCCAGTATCGACCAAACGTGATGCATCAGCATTCACTATGGTAGTGTTGTATTCCAAGGTACCCGCATCAAAACTAGTTTGACTTGTTGGCCCCAACGAAGTGTTTAAGCTATTAATAACACTATATTCAAGCTCGTTCCCTCCGTGGGTAACAGAAAGGTCGTAATTCCAAACATCACCATAGCCTTTAATACCAGCGAGCAACGATCTGTCAGCGATATCGGTTTGAATAGTTGGCAAGAAACCATCGGGGTAAATTTCAATAATATTACGGGTATCTGAGGCACGGCGATAGAAACCACCACCAAGAGAGTCTCGCGAACTCATTCCTGCGGTAGCATAAAACTCAATGTCGTCAGTCAGTGCTTTACCAGCGTTAACAAACAACGCATAGTCTTCCACTTCACCGTTACCATAAACGTGGTTATAGCGGTTTACGGTAAATTCTCGTTCGTCCAAATCGCCGTTTTCATCGCGGGCATAATTTTCACGAGGGTCAAAATCGGAACGGTTTGCTTCACCACGGTCGCGGTATTCGGCAGACACGTTTACAAATCCATCATTACCCCATTCAAAGCCAATGTTGCCACGTAAGGTAAATGTTTGGCCGTCAGTCAGTTCTCTATCAGAACCTGTATCAAACGCTAAATTTCCTTCGGCATCAGCACTTACCCCTTCAAGGTTAGGTACGCCGTCCATAGTAGTAACATTTGCGCCATAGGTAGCTGATACTTCGCCGCCTTCAGCAGCGTCTTTCAACACTATATTGATAACGCCCGCTATAGCATCTGAACCGTATTGGGCTGCTGCACCATCGCGCAGTACTTCTATGCGTTTAATGGCATTTGCCGGAATGGCATTTAAATCTACCGCAGAAGATCCACGTCCAACGGAACCATTTAAGTTAAGGAGTGCCGAAGTGTGGCGACGCTTACCATTTACCAGTACCAGGGTATGATCCGGTGCTAGACCACGAAGCTGTGCTGGGCGCACGTGATCGGTACCGTCAGTAACCGAAGGCTGAGGGAAGTTGAAGCTAGGCAACAAGCTATTTAGGATCATATTCGTTTCGGTTAAGCCTGTTGCTTCAATAGAAGAAGCATCGATAATATCGATAGGTACCGGAGAATCATTTATGGTTCGGCCCACACGGCGCGAACCCACAATTTGAATTTGCTCTACGTCTTGTTCGTCGATGGTTTGTTCTTGCGCAAATGCTGGCGAGGCCAAAGGCATTCCGGCAATTGCACCGGCGATAAGAGAAAGCTTGAATACAGTGGGGCTAAATTTACCCTGTGGCTTTTTATCCTGATACATTGTGATGTTCCTGATTTGTGTGTGTTTACATCTAAAAAGCGGGCGCTTTTTTAATCGCCCGTGTAGCGATGCATGTTGCTTTAAGTAATTAACTGATCACTACATTCTGTTGTCAGGGGCACGAATTAACGCCAGGTGTCTGAACGACTTATTATTATTAGGTATGACGGGCGAAATTCCCGTGACAGGAGTTAATCACAAAATAGTTCACTCACACAATACCCCGCCAGTATTATTTTTAGAATATCGATAGTGCGCAGAGTTTTCGGGATAGATCACTTTCACGTAGCCTTAAACTTAATGTAGCCACTAAATTATGGGTTAAAAATTCCCCCACACAAAACTACTGAACATTGCCCTTGGACTAAACGAGATAAAAAAAAGCCCCTGACATCTCAGGGGCTTTTTGGGTATCGACCTAATTATACGTGTTGCACGTAAGCTTTCGCTAAGCGGTTTCGCGCAAACTTGCTATAAAACTCTTACTTAGGCTGCCATTCAAATGATTTGAACGCGTCGTCAACCGGCGTTTCAGCTACGTGGTTGGTGTAATTACTCATTACTTTTTGAGCAAGAATAAGAATAATTTCAAGCAACTGTTGTTGCTCGTACCCTGCATCATAAAACGCTTTTAATTGCGCATCATCAATATTACCGCGACCGCGTGTTACCGCTAGCACAGTTTCTTTTAGCGTATTTAGTTTGTCATCAGACAAAGCTTCATCGTTACGAAGCTGCTCTATTAGCTCATCGCTTACTTTCATGTTTTTAGCAATGCCGGTGTGCGCAGGTACGCAGTAGTGACAGGCATGTTCAACATTAACGGTTTGCCAAACAACGGTAAGTTCATCGGCATTAAACGAAGTTTTTTGCGCCAATTCGTGAAGAACTTGATACCCTTCCAATAAGGTAGGCGCTTCAGCCATTACCGCATGAAGGTTAGGCAACATGCCGAAGGCTTTTTGCGAATTGTCGAGCAAAGGTTTCGCTGCTTCTGGTGCAGAATCTTTCGTATGTAGTGTAAAGTTGTTCATTCCACTCTCCTATTTAAGTGTGGTTAGGGTGAGTACGCTACGTTAGGTAGGTACCGCTGATGTCTTGTTACAATACAATATAGGTTTACTTGAACACTTGTTCAAGTCATAATTGAACAAGTGTTCAAAATAATCATGTATATGGTATATCAATATGAAATATGCAACGCAGGAAGTGATTGAGAAAGCCACCGTGCTATTTTGGCAAAAAGGCTTTCAGGCAGCTGGTATGCGCGACATTCAAGATGCATTAGATATGCGTCCGGGTAGTATTTATGCGCGTTTTAAAAGTAAAGAAGGCTTATTTCAGTTGGTTGTTGAACACTACGTAGAAAACAGCAAAGCTAAATTAAATGCGGTAGCTGAAGCAACGTCGCCGTGCACGGCCTTACATTCATTTTTTACTCAAGCGCTGATTAACCCCGAAGAGTACCGATTTATGCGTCAGTGTTTGTTGGTAAAGTCGATAACCGAATTAGACGTGATTGGCGAACAAGGCAAGCAAGCGGTGGTAGAAGGTATGGCCGTCTTACAACAATGCTTTGCCAGTATTGTTAGCCGCGCAATAGAATGCCAAGAGCTGCCAACGAGTACACCGGTAGATTTAGCTGCAAACTGGCTACAGAATCAATTTGTAGGTTTACGGGCGTTCGCCCTTATGCAGCACGATAATGCCGCAATCGCCACTATGATTGACAAAGTGTTGATAGATTTAAAAACGCAGTGGCCTATTAATCGCACATTAAATGCCCATTAGGGCCCTGTTTTCTGATAAAGGCTATCTATCTCATAGGGGTAAATTAGCGCCACACGCTAAAGGAAGGTGTTTATGCTTAGCTCCTCTTCCTTTCGCAGTGTGCTAGTAATCCCCCTACTGGTACGTATTGTTATCAAATGATAACCGTACTAGGAAAACATCATCCGTAAAAGCTGGGCAATTAATAGTATACCCATTAATGGCCAAATCCATTTTGCCCACTTGGCTGCATCCTTATTACTAATACGCATTTTTGAGCGCTCTATTAGCGGTATCACTATAAATAAGGCAGCAAACAATACCGCCAGTAAAATTAAAACTTCCATTCGCGCATCCCTATAGCATATTTAAGCACTTCACGTTTTGCCGGTTCGAAGCGCTGGGCAGCTGATAACAGCTGATTACGTAACCACTTAATGGGGCCAATATCGTTGCTAAACAAGCCATAAAAGCCATCCATAGCAGACATCATTAATCGGTTATCCCGCTGGCGTGGCCTTTCATAATCTCGCGTTAACCCTTGAATGAAGTGCGCACTGTTAAGTGGATGTTTGTTGGCCGTAACCGCCAGTAAACTTTCTACATCACGAAACCCCAAGTTAACGCCTTGCCCAGCAAGTGGGTTAATTGTATGCGCAGCATCGCCTATTAATATATAGGGGGCGCTGACATAGCGGGTAGCGTGTGCCCGGGTTAGCGGGAAACAGGCTTTATCAATTACAGTAAGACTATTAGGCTTATCTTCGCCACCTACCTCACCCGTTTGCGCTAGCGCGTTTCCAAGCTCGTCGGGGAATGCCGCCATAATACGCTGGGCAAGTTGTTCGTTGTTCAAATTATTCAATGCTTTTAAGGTATCTGGTGTGTCGTACCATACTAAAGAGGCATAGTTATCAAACATAGGTAAAAAGGCTTTTGGCCCCGAGGGGGTAAACTGTTGCCATGTAATAGCCGGTACGGGCTTAGCCATTTCAACCGTTATTCCCATGGCTTGCTGTTGGTATTGCCACCCCGAAGTACCTATATTGGCGGCTTTACGCACCTTCGACATTGCGCCATCGGCGCCTATCACCCAACGTGCATCAATAGTTTGGCCACTCGCAAACGTAATGCGGGCGCAAGCTGCCCCCCCCTCTTCTTCACTGTTTTCAAGGCCATTACATTGTGTAACCGACGCCCCTTGAGAAGGCTTAAGTACATTAAACTCTGTGGCTTCTTCGCTATACCAGGTAACGTTATCTAAATGCTGCAACGCTTTGTGACAACCTAATTGCAATAACCTATTTTCAACGAAAAAACCTAACTGAGGAACCTCTATACTTTGAGCGGTAAAGTCAGTTCTGTGGGCGGGGTTATCCCATACACTCAAACCGGTATAGGGCTTTACCCGCATTTCCGCGATATATTTCCATGCGCCTAAAGCGCGAAGGAGCGTTACCGAGGCTTCACTAATAGCCGACACCCGCAGGTCGGGTTTGCTACCAACGTTGTACTCATCTGGCATATTAAGCTCAATAATAGCAACCTTATAATTTTGCTGAGCAAGCCCTAGCGCTAAGGCTGCGCCCACCATGCCGCCACCATTGATACAAAAATCGTACATTTAATCTCCTCTTCACCCAGATAATAAAAGGGCGATATGTGACTAGTTTATATTGAATACGTGACAATATCGAATGCGCAAGGCCAATGATTTACCTACGATTAATAACGCCCATTGGCTTTACTGAACATGGCAAAAACTTACTGCACATCTTTTTAAAAACACCTTAAAAAAGCCGTAATAAACGAGTAGAAAAACCGCCATCTATACACCAACACTAAGGGTAAAAGATACGTTTTATAAAACGCGCAGCGTTACACAACGTTAAGCAGGCATTAATTAACCATGGAGAAAAAATCGAACAACCCTTAATTTGTACACCGAAAGGCAAGAATATGTGTGAATACGCTGGGCAAGAGGCTACACAACAGGTAAAATATGCGGCTATTTTGAACATCTTCCCAAAAATGCACGTGCTAATTCACGAGACCAGCGCAGCGTAAGCACGATAGGTGCTTTATTTTTTACTGCAGGTCAATGGCTTACGGGAACACTAACAGGTTATCGAATAGTTGTTATGACTAAAAAGCTGTATATCAAAACCTGGGGCTGCCAAATGAACGAGTACGACTCGGAGAAAATGGCAGACTTACTGGACTCTACGCACGGTTATACTGCGGCAGAAACGCCGGAAGAAGCCGATGTCATTCTTTTGAATACCTGCTCTATACGTGAAAAAGCGCAAGAGAAAGTATTCCACCAATTAGGGCGTTGGAAAAATCTAAAGCAAGATAAACCCGACCTTCTCATTGGCGTAGGCGGCTGTGTAGCATCGCAAGAAGGCGACGTTATACGCCAGCGTGCCCCCTATGTAGATCTCGTTTTTGGGCCGCAAACGTTACACCGTTTACCCGAAATGATAAACGAGCTACAAGGCGGCGCAAAGTCTGTGATTGACATAAGCTTCCCTGAAATTGAAAAATTCGATCGTTTGCCTGAGCCTCGTGCAGAAGGCCCCACCGCGTTTGTAAGTATCATGGAAGGGTGCTCTAAGTACTGTACTTTCTGCGTAGTACCTTACACCCGTGGTGAAGAAGTGAGTCGCCCTGTTGACGACGTATTGTTAGAAGTGGCGCAACTGGCTGGCCAAGGCGTACGTGAAGTAAATTTATTGGGTCAAAACGTAAACGCATTTCGTGGCGAACACCACGACGGTACTATTTGCACCTTTGCCGAGCTACTTGAATTAGTCGCTACTATCGACGGTATTGACCGAATTCGTTATACCACTTCGCACCCGGTTGAGTTTACTGACGATATTATTGAAGCTTACGCGTCAATACCTGAGTTGGTTGATCATCTTCACCTGCCTGTACAAAGCGGTTCAGATCGAATTTTAAACCTAATGAAGCGTGGCCACACGGCTATCGAATACAAGTCGAAAATACGAAAGTTACGTAAAATTCGCCCTAATATTAGTATGTCCAGCGACTTCATTATTGGTTTCCCCGGTGAAACTGATGCCGACTTTGAAGCCACTATGGACTTAATCCAGGCAGTAGATTACGACCTAAGCTTTAGCTTCATTTACAGTGCTCGCCCTGGTACGCCTGCCGCCGATGCGGTAGACGATGTGTCGGAAGAAACCAAAAAACAACGATTGCACCTATTACAGCAACGCATAACGCAGCAGGCGTTGCGAATAGCTCGTCATATGGTAGGCACAGAACAACGTATTTTAGTTGAAGGCCCCTCTAAGAAAAACCCAATGGAGCTTTCTGGACGTACTGAAAATAACCGTGTGGTTAATTTTGAAGGTACGCCAGACATGATTGGTGAGTTTGTTGATGTTGCTATAACCGACGTTTTCACCAATTCATTACGCGGCGATGTAGTGCGTAGAGAAAGTGAAATGGGCTTGCGTGTGGCAGTTTCGCCCCAATCTATTATGGCGAAACACGATATAGAAAAAGCTGCAGGGCAACCTGATGAATTAGGTGTAGCTACATTTACCCCAGCATAAACCCTATTGACGTATATAAAAGAGAGAGGAATACAGTAGTTTGAGTACATTGGTAAGTAACGAATTTGAATTGGAACCGGCTGACAGCAAACGTCTGTCTAGCTTATGTGGGCCGTTTGACGACAATATTAAGCAAATTGAACGTCGTTTAGGGGTAGAAATTACCTACCGCAACAATGCGTTTAAGGTGCTAGGCGAACCACTCCAAATGAACAGTGCTTGCGAGCTTCTTAAACTGCTGTATGTCGAAACTCAGCCCATTAAAGGCCGTACCCCTGAGTTAGAACCTGAACAGGTACATTTGGCTATTCAGGAATCTCGCGTGGTAGAGCAAAACGTTGAGGGTGGATATGGCAAAGAGATTAATATTCGCACCAAACGTGGGGTTATTAAGCCTAGAAACCCCAACCAAGCTCAGTATGTTGCAAATATTCTTAATTACGACATTACTTTTGGTATTGGCCCGGCCGGTACAGGTAAAACCTATTTAGCGGTAGCCGCAGCAGTAGATGCTTTGGAACGTCAAGAAGTGCGCCGAATATTGCTTACCCGCCCTGCCGTTGAGGCTGGGGAAAAGCTAGGTTTCTTGCCAGGAGATTTATCACAAAAGGTAGACCCTTACCTGCGTCCCCTTTACGACGCCTTGTTTGAAATGCTCGGCTTTGAAAAAGTAGAAAAGCTAATGGAGCGCAACGTAATTGAAGTAGCGCCTCTTGCTTATATGCGTGGGCGTACACTAAACGATGCCTTTATTATTCTGGATGAAAGCCAAAATACTACGGTAGAACAAATGAAAATGTTCTTAACCCGTATCGGCTTTAATTCACGGGCTGTAATTACCGGCGATATTACCCAGGTAGATTTACCGCGCGGCGCTAAATCCGGCCTGCGTCACGCCATTGAAGTATTGAGCAACGTTGACGACATCTCGTTTAATTTCTTTAACGCTGAAGACGTGGTACGCCACCCTGTTGTTGCCCGTATTGTTCGTGCCTATGAGCAATACGACGCCGAACAAGAACGCATTCGCAAGCAGAAGAAAGACGAAGCCTTGCGTGCCCAACAAGCCCATGCGTTAGCACCAAAGAACACAGACAGCGCCAGTAGCAATGCCGATAAAGGCGCACACAAACAGTGAGCGCCATTGTCGATTTGCAACTCGCTTACGAGGGTAAAGATAACGTAGCCGATGCTATCCCCTCGCTAGATAACATAACCCAATGGGCCAATGCTGTACTTGTCGCCGAAGGCCTTGATGAACAAGAGCTTACCGTTAGGTTTACCGACGAAGAAGAATCGCAAGCGCTAAACTTTGAGTTTCGAGGTAAAGATAAGCCCACTAACGTACTGTCGTTCCCGTTTGAAGCGCCCCCTGGTATAGAGTTAAATTTACTGGGCGATTTGGTGGTATGTGCGCCGGTAATTATGCGTGAAGCAAGTGAGCAAAATAAACTGCACACGCACCACTATGCCCATATGATTATTCACGGTACCTTGCATTTATTGGGGTACGATCATATCGAGGACAGTGATGCCGAGGTAATGGAGCAAAAAGAAATCGACATTCTAGCCAGCCTAGGCATAGACGACCCCTATCAAATTCGGTAACTTGGTATAAAAGGTAATCAAAACGCGCTTACCCGTTGTTAAAACAGTAGGCTCGTATTTAAACACCACACCATATTTAACCCTTTTGCTTGTTATAAGGCCAAGGATGACAACCCCCAGTTCTCATAGAGAAGTACCAAACGATATAAGAAACGACCCTGTTATTAGCCGGTTGCTTGATAGAATGCCGCGTAAGGTAGCCCAGTCGTTTGACGAAGAGCAGCTTTCTCATATTCGAAATGCCATTGGCGCACGAGAATGGGGTAAACATAAGGTCGATCTTCGTGGTACCGTGAAATTCTTTCGATGGCGCTATTACTATGTGGTACTGGCAGGACGAAACAGACGGGCGCTGTCAGATTCGGAAAAGAAATTTGCGACCTTACTGACCGCCACATTACTTTCAGCCTTCATCCTCGTTTCCCTACTTTTCGGTTTACTGGTACTTTATTTAATCAAGTCGGCGCTAGGTATAAACCTAATAGACGATTACAGCTTAGGGATTTGGGACTGGTTTAAAACTCAGTTTTTATAGCCCGGCTATTCGCTGGGCTCAAAGTGAGTGTTTAGGAAGAACCGCCGCTTACCCATAAGTATGCATCTATGTATATGATATGCAACGTCATAGTATAAACGGCGATAGCGCGCATTTAACACGCTTACTTTAGCGCTTGGTTACACACCGTAATACGCTTTATACCATTTAACAAAGTTGCCAATTCCTTCCTTTATCGAGGTACCGGGCTTATAACCTGTACTTGCCCCTAACGCATCTACATTGGCATAAGTAGCGGGAACGTCACCGGGTTGTATAGGTAGTAATTGCTTTTTCGCCTCAATGCCAAGGGCTTCTTCTAAGGTTTCAATAAAACTTAATAAGTGAACAGGATCGTGCGCGCCAATATTGTACACACGATAAGGGGCTTTACTGGTAGAAGGGTTTGGCTGCTTACCATTCCAGGTAGCATCGGGAGCGGCCGTATGCGTTAAAGACTTAATTACGCCATCCACAATATCATCGATATAGGTGAAATCGCGGTAATGATCGCCATAGTTATACACCTGTATTTCATCACCAGCCAAGATAGCTTTAGTAAACTTAAACAGTGCCATATCTGGCCGGCCCCACGGCCCGTAAACCGTAAAAAAGCGTAGCCCAGTGGTAGGTAAACCATACAGATGGCTATAAGTATGGGCCATAAGTTCGTTGGCTTTTTTAGAGGCAGCGTACAAACTTACGGGGTGATCGACATTATCTGACTCAACAAACGGCATGGTTTCGTTCGCGCCGTAAACAGAGCTAGATGAAGCGTACACTAAATGTTTCACATCATTGTGCCTGCAGCCCTCTAGAATATTAACAAAGCCTACCAGGTTTGAATCGACATAGGCATGAGGGTTTTCAATAGAGTATCGAACGCCCGCTTGCGCCGCTAAGTGTACAACTTGATCAAACTTTTCACTCGCGAAGAGGCTTGCAACACCATCGCGTTCTTCTACCCCTAATTGATGAAACGAAAAATTTTCGCCACTAGGCGCATCGCTTACGTCTTGTAAACGTGCTTTTTTTAGCGCTACATCGTAGTAATCGTTTAGGTTGTCTATCCCTACTACCGAATGCCCTTGTGCTAGCAATATTTTAGATACTGCAGCCCCAATAAACCCTGCTGCGCCAGTGACTAATATTTTCATTATTATAATATTCCTCTATCTAATATCTCTATGTTGTATGTTTGTGAAGCAGCATACAAGAGGAATTTATTGAAATGGGTTCCCTCGGGCAGCAACACAGCCCTATCACCATACACATATAAAGGTAAATTGGATTAATCTGCCAAGCGTTCTCTTTAAGTTAAAAGAAAATTTCTAGTTGAAGCACATTACGCCACCTAACAGAATAACGGCACAATCGCTAACAAGTAAATGTCTTCACACGGTAGCTGAGGCTTGTTTAGAAATGCCCCCTCAAATTAATTCTAGACTTAATACGCGTTGATATTTTAATGTGTAAGTAACTCAACCTGCAGTTTCTAAGTATTCCCCTGAATTATTGGTTTGCTTTAAAACAAACTTGGATAGTCGTTGATTGTTAGTAGCAGTAATAGTTATTATAGTATTTGTGGTTTTTTTGAAGTAATAAAACGAATTCTTGGTTAATTTTGGAATTGTTTTGCGACTGGAGACAGAACATACGTACAGAAAACACACTGCGAAAACGTAGCAGTTGTTTAGAAAGCTTAGCTGTATCATGGAAAAGAAGGCGTATATTTTGCAAGACATGGGCTCTGACCAAACACCTCGAACAAGAAAAGGTGGTTTTGTTGTAAGAAACCAAAGTGGTTTTTCTACACTCTATCGGTTAATTGATTTATCTATTATTACTCTGCTTTACTATGGCTCTTACGCCTTTTTCGATTTTTCAGTTGCTAATGTCGACTTAATCCTGCTTTTTGTTTTCGTTATTTCCTTTCAGTTGGTAGCAGAAGCATTTGACTTGTATCGTTCATGGCGGGGGTATGCCACCATTGAGATACTTAAATCCACATCTTATTGCTGGGCAATTACCTGTGTAGCTACTCTCACCATTGGCTTTTTTATCGTCGAAGCCATAGAGCAGCCTACTTCAGCGTTACTTATGTGGTTCGCGTCTTCAGGTGTAGCTTTATTAAGCTGGCGCTTTGTAATGCGCAAATTCTTATTCAAAATTCGCCAAAGTGGAATGAATAGCCGTCAAGCTATTATTATTGGCGCAACAAAAACCGGCTACAACCTAGCGCATCAAATTATTGATAACGAACAACTTGGTATCCAATTCCAAGGTATTTTTGATGACAGAGCCGAGGAGCGGCTACCTCATAAATTTAAAAATCAGGTGCTAGGTGACATAGAGCATGCAATTAATATGGCGCGCAATAATAAGGTAGATTACATTTATATTGCCTTGCCTATGAGTGCTGAAAATCGAATTCGGGACATTTTGGAAAAATGCGCCGATACTACTGCCAACGTTTATATTATTCCCAATTTCTTCATCTACAATTTAATGAATGCGCGCTGGCAAAGTGTGGGTTCGGTTCAAGCCCTCAGCGTATACGACACGCCTTTTCAGGGTGCCAGCAACTTGCTGAAACGCGCTGAAGATATTGTCGTTGGCAGCATTATATTAACTATTTTAGCTATCCCCATGTTGTTTATAGCTGCAGCCGTAAAACTCACCTCCCCAGGCCCCATAATCTTTAAACAAAAACGCTATGGGTTAGACGGTAAACAAATCTATATTTACAAATTTCGCTCGATGACAGCCATGGACAATGGCCCGGTAGTGAAACAAGCAACGAAGAATGACCCGCGTATTACCAAGCTAGGGTCGTTTTTACGCAGAACGTCCCTCGACGAACTGCCCCAGTTTATTAACGTGCTACAAGGAAGAATGTCTATAGTTGGGCCGCGCCCCCATGCTGTAGCCCATAACGAGCAATATCGAAAGCTAATTAAAGGCTATATGCTGCGTCATAAAGTGCGCCCTGGGATCACTGGCTGGGCACAAGTAAACGGGCTTAGAGGCGAAACCTCTACCATTAACAAAATGGTAGAACGGGTTGAATACGATTTAGACTATATTCATCGCTGGTCAGTTTGGTTAGACGTTAAAATTATTGTAATGACTATTTTTAACGGCTTTGTAAATAAAAACGCCTATTAATTCTTCTTCGAAGATGGGCAAAAGCACTTATCAATAGTAGCTATGGGCGTTTTTTTGTGCCCAGCATCCTCTGTTTACTGTGCAGGTATGTGCCCCTTAGGCCTTAATGCTTATTTCCGCTTTGTTTTTCTGTAAATGCCCCTATTTTATAAATGAAAACACGCAGCCTATGGCTGTTTTTACACTTTCAATCAATAAAGCATTGACGACCTTGGTTAAGACATTTAACGTTGGCGTTGATTTAATTAAAAACTGGACACTATGAGCGACGATAATCCTCACTCTACCAACGGCTCCTCAGGAAAAAGTTGGTTAGACAAACTAAAAAATTCAATCTCTGGCGAGCCGAAAAGTAAACAAGAACTGGTAGAAGTTATTACCGAAGCCGAGCGTAGCGAAATTATAGATCCGCAGACTCGGGAAATGATCGAAGGCGTAATTGGCGTCAACGAAATGCGTGTACGCGATATAATGATCCCCCGCGCGCAAATGATCACTATAGATGTTGAACAGGATGTGGAGTCTTTCCTACCTGTTATGCTTGAATCTGCCCACTCCCGCTTTCCGGTTATCAGCGAAGACAAAGATCATATTGAAGGTATTTTACTGGCCAAAGATTTGCTTAGTTATGCCTTTAATGCCGAGCGTGAGTTTAACCTAAGAGATGTACTTCGTCCTGCGGTTATTGTTCCAGAAAGTAAACGGGTGGATGTTCTGCTAAAAGAGTTCCGCCAGCAACGTTACCACATGGCTATAGTCGTAGATGAATACGGCGGTGTGTCTGGCTTGGTGACGATTGAAGATATACTTGAAATCATTGTCGGCGAAATAGAAGACGAGTTTGATATTGAAGAAGACGGCACCGATGACATTCGTCCACTGAACAAATCTACATACTCAGTAAAAGCCCTTACTCCTGTTGATGAATTTAATACCTTCTTTGAAACTAATTTTAGCGAAGAAGAAGCCGACACTATCGGCGGCATTGTATTAAAAGCATTTGGCCATATGCCTGAAACCAGTGATGAAGTAACCATTGGTGATATTCAATTTAAAGTGACTAACTCGGATAAACGCCGGTTAATTCAACTTAAAGTTTCGGTGCCCTCTCTGGAGTAACTCCACTGAAAACACTTATTCCCTATATTCTGCTTTTATTAAGCGGCGCCAGCTTAACGCTGGCTTTTGCCCCTTTCGGCCTATGGCCTTTGGTGATTCCTGCGTTGGCCCTAGCGGTTAGACAGGTGAGTAAACTTAACACGCGGCCGTTTTTGGCTGGCTGGCTTTTTGGCCTTGGCTGGTTTGGTGCGGGTATAAGTTGGGTGCATGTAAGTATCGACCAGTTTGGTGGCCTTCCGCTTATTGCCTCAGTGGGCATTATGCTGCTGTTGTGCGGCTACCTTGCTCTGTTTCCGGCATTAGCATTTAAAATAACTGCGCGCTTCTTTTCGGTTAACTTATGGCCTCTGGCTCTGCCCTTCTTTTGGGTGCTGAGTGAATGGTTGCGTAGTTGGCTACTCACTGGGTTCCCCTGGCTGTCGTTAGGCTATAGCCAAATAAATAGCCCTCTTGCAGGTTGGGCGCCGATAATAGGTGAAACAGGTATTACAGCGTTATTGGTGATGGCTGCTTCTGCATTGGTTTGCAGTTCGCGAACGCGAGGTTTAGTTGCCGGTAGCCTTGTCACCCTTGCTATTTATGTGAGTGGTTATATTGCACTTCAACACGTGTGGGTAAGCCCAAAGGCGACCTACGATGTGGGTATGGTACAAGGTAACATTCCGCAATCGTTACGCTGGGTGCCTGAGCAAGATAAGCCCACTATGGATAAATATCTCACCCTAACGCAGGGCCTGTGGCAAAGCGATCTTATCATTTGGCCAGAAGCGGCTGTGCCAAAGCTAGAACCCTTGGCGCAGGACTATTTAACCTTGGTAAACGAGCAGGCTTTTAACCACAATAGTGCACTTATAACCGGTATCGTAAACTACAATTGGGAGTCGCAGGAAGCGTGGAACAACCTTATTGTCCTGGGCAAGCGTATCCCCGAAGCACAAACACCTACCTACCAATACTTCCATAATAATCGCTATGCTAAGCATCATTTGTTGCCAGTGGGGGAGTTTGTCCCTTTTGAGAATTGGTTACGTCCGTTAGCTCCGTTATTCGACTTACCCATGTCCTCATTTGCCCGTGGCGATTTTCAACAAACAAACCTCACAGCAAATGGCATTAACTTAGCACCGGCAATATGCTTTGAAATAGCGTTTCCTCGCCAAGTAGGTGCTAATATTAACAGTAATACCGACATGCTCATTACCGTAAGTAATGATGCCTGGTTCGGTCATTCACACGGCCCGGCGCAACATTTAGAAATTGCGCGGATGCGGGCGCTTGAATTTGGTCGTCCAGTGCTGCGCGCTACCAACAATGGTATAACTGCGTTTATCGACCATAAAGGCGAGATAATTGCCCGTTTACCACAGTTTGAAGCTGGTAGTATAAGTGCGCCCGTTACGGCAACCAAAGGCGCTACGCCGTACCATAGGGTTGGCGATATTGCGGTTTGGTTGCTGGTATCATTACTTTTATGCTTCGCGCTCGTTTTACAAAAACGTATGCGTGCAAACGCTGTTGCAAAATAAAAATAAAGGAGCACTAATGAAATCGTTAATGATAGATTTGGCCACT
Source organism: Alteromonas profundi (assembly GCF_010500865.1). Classification (GTDB taxonomy): domain Bacteria; phylum Pseudomonadota; class Gammaproteobacteria; order Enterobacterales; family Alteromonadaceae; genus Alteromonas; species Alteromonas profundi. The sequence goes on along the minus strand of NZ_JAAAWN010000007.1, from coordinate 127,102 downwards.
AAAATAGGCAGTAGAGTAGCCGCATTTTCTACTGCGGCGGTTGCTGTGGCTTCACTGTCAATTACCGCCGTTGTTGCAGATACAATTGTATTAACCGCAGATAGAATGATAGATGTTAACAACGGCCGCGTTATTACGCAGGCGGCGATAGTTGTAAACGACAATATCATTACCGCTTCTGGTAAGGCCAATACGCTGAATTTACCCGCAGATGCGACCCGCGTTGATTTAGGCGACGCAACGTTAATGCCTGGTCTTATGGACATGCATGTCCACTTAACCAGCGACGCTACACAACATGGTTATAAGCGCCTAGAAGTATCCTTGCCCCGCGCTACTATCACGGGTGTAAAACACGCTAAACAAACCTTAGAAGCAGGGTTTACCACAGTACGTAATGTGGGTGCGCCAGGGTTTACCGATGTCGCATTAAAAGATGCCATTAATGCAGGTGACATTCCTGGCCCTCGTATGTTTGTTGCTGGTCCTTCACTTGGTGTAACTGGCGGGCATTGCGATAACAACTTACTGCCTTTCGAATATAAACACTACAGCGAAGGCGTGGCTGACGGCCCTTGGGAAGTTCGCAAAAAAGTACGTAGAAATATTAAGTATGGCGCCACCGTAATTAAATTTTGCGCTACCGGAGGCGTGCTATCTAAAGGCACCAAAGTAGGTGCCCAGCAGTATTCACTTGAAGAAATGAAAGCGTTGGTTGAAGAAGCCCACCTTCGTGGCCTTACCGTAGCAACCCATGCTCATGGTACCAGCGGCATTAAAGATGCTATTCGAGCAGGTGTAGATTCTGTTGAGCATGTGAGCTTACTAGACGATGAAGCGATTGCTTTAGCTAAAGAACACGGTACTTACTTCTCTATGGATATTTACGTTACTGAATATATCTTAGGTGAAGGTGAAAAAGCCGGTATTTTAGAAGAGAGCTTAAACAAGGAACGCAAGGTGGGTAAGCTACAACGCGAAAATTTTGCCAAAGCGGTGAATGCTGGGGTAAACATGGTTTTTGGCTCTGACGCCGGTGTTTACCCGCATGGCGACAACCCAAAACAATTTGCCCGTATGGTTACTTTTGGAATGACACCAATGCAAGCGATTCAAGCCGCCACTATTAATTCGGCAACGCTGTTAAAGCAGTCGTCTACATTAGGAAGCTTAGATGAAGGTAAGTTGGCCGACATAGTAGCGGTGCCAGGTAACCCGTTAGAAGATATGAGTAGAATGGAAGACGTTCACTTTGTAATGAAAGACGGCGCTATTGTTAAGTCGTTAGCTATGTAATAGACGTGGTTAAGTATAAAAAAGGCGTGTTGTTATTCACAACACGCCTTTTTTTATTCACTTACCATCATGCGTTAGCACGAGGCAATGGTTAAAGCATAGTAGGGGTATAACTATTGCCCAATGCCTCATCGTGTACCTACTCACCTTCAGCTTGTATAGCGGTAAGCGCAATAGTAAATACAATATCGTCGACTAAAGCACCACGACTTAAATCATTTACAGGCTTACGCATACCTTGCAGCATGGGCCCAATACACACTAGGTCAAAGCTACGCTGTACGGCTTTGTAAGTGGTATTCCCTGTGTTTAAATCAGGGAATACAAACACATTTGCTTTACCCGCAACAGGGCTATTCGGTGCTTTACTGCGCCCTACACTCTCAATGGCAGCTGCATCATATTGTAACGGCCCGTCAATAAGTAAATCGGGACGCAAGGATTGCGCTATTTTGGTTGCCTCACGAACCTTTTCTACGTCGCTACCTGCACCAGAGTCGCCGGTGCTGTAGCTAATCATGGCAACTCTAGGCTCTAAACCAAACATTTCGGCAGACGCTGCCGACTGAATCGCGATATCCGCAAGTTGTTGTGCGTTAGGATCAGGATTAATCGCACAATCGCCATATACGAGCACTTGGTCGGGCAATAACATAAAGAACACAGAGGACACTAATGAGGCGTTTTCCGCGGTTTTTATTAACTGTAACGCAGGACGAATGGTATTCGCCGTGGTGTTAACTGCGCCAGATACTAAGCCATCCACATCGCCTTGTTGAAGCATCATAGTACCTAGGGTTACCGTATCTTGTAGTAGTTCTTTAGCTACCACATCTGTCACGCCTTTATGGCCGCGAAGCGCCACTAGCCCTTCCACATAGCTATCTCGAATAGTAGAAGGTGAAACTATTTCTACCCCATCGCTAAGGGTGACACCCTGCTGCTCTGCAACACGCCGAATCTCAGTTTCTTCGCCCAACAAAACAGGCCTTGCTAACCCGCGTTTGGCGCAAATTGATGCTGCCACTACGGTGCGAGGCTCATTGCCTTCAGGCAGTACAATACGTTTATTAACCTGGCGTGCACGATTGGTAAGATAAAAACGAAAGGCCGAAGGTGATAACTTTTTGCGGCGGGTAACCTTGTCAGTCAAAGAGTTCACCCATTTAGCATCTAAACTTTCCGCAGTATGCACCATCACTTTTTCAATGCGTTGGCTATCATCAACCGGCACTTCTTGGTTAAACGCTTGAAGATTTTGCGCTGTTTGCCAAGTGTTAGTACTTACTGACATAATCGGCAAACCCGCTTCCATCGCTTGGCTGCACAGCGCTTGAATGTTCTCGTCAATGCTATACCCGCCGGTGAGCAATAATGCGCCCAGTTTAGTGCCGTTTAGCGCGGCTAAACAACATGATACAAACACATCGCTTCGGTCGCCGGAAAGAACCAATAAGGCCCCTGGTTTAAGCGCGTGGGTCATATTGTGTATTTCACGCGCACAGAAAGTCACGCTGCTTAAACGTCGCGCCGATATGTCACCTTCATTCACTATGGTAGCGCGTAAATGCTTTGCAACATCAATGGCGCGAGGCGACATAAGCTCGGCACTCCAATCTATGGCGCCTAAAAATGCCAAACCCCGGGAGAATATAGGTAAGTTGCGAAGTGCTTCACTGCGCGTCTCATCATGCTCTGTGGCTTCAATGGCGCCTATATCTACGCGCAGGCGGCCATGTTCGTCTATGGGGGCATTTACTTTGTTGAATATACACCCTACTACCTTTTTACTTTTGTGACCGCCGTAGGTATCAACCACTATCTCAAGACGGTGATTGATATCCACCGGGTTTTCGTTGCCCGGCACACATACAAATACAATATCGGCATCAAGTGCGCGGCTAATTTCTAAATTCAGTCGCTCGGCGTAAGGGTGATGATGGGTGGTAACCAAGCCCTCAATAACTGTAACAGCATCAGGCTCTTGGTGTTGTTCAAAGCGCTCTATAATTTCTTCAAGAAGCTCATCGGTGTTGTCGTTACTTATCATTTCCTCAACGTAACTAAGCTCAAATGGCGTTATTGGCTTAACACTACAATGATGACTAATAATAGCGGTAGAGCGTTCTTCGCCCGTATCTCCTCGATGAGGCTGCGCGAGGGGTTTAAAGAAATTGATTTTAATGGCTTGCTCTTCTAACGCGCGTACCAAACCCATGCTGACAGTAGTTAAACCCACACTGGTTCCTACTGGGATCAACATTATTCTGCGTGACATATAATCTCCTGCCTAATTAAGAAAGCCGCTTAGCAAAATGCTAAGCGAACTGTACCGCTTCAGCGGCAATCACCCATTCTTCGTTGGTAGGCACAACCAACACGGGCTTACTGGACGACGGTGTAGAAATCTCACCTTCTTTGCCAAAACGCTTAGCTAAATTACGTTCGTTATCAACTTCTACGCCCATATAGGCAAAATAGTCCATCGTAGTTTGGCGAATAAGCGACGAGTTTTCTCCTATACCACCAGTAAATACAATGGCATCAAGGGAAGGCACTGCAACCATATAGCCAGCTATATATTTAGCGAGACGATAGCAAAAAATTTCAATGGCTAGCTTTGCGCCTTCATGCCCCTTTTCGGCCTCATCTTCTAGAATGCGACAATCGTTACTAAGTTCGGAAACACCAAGCAGTCCAGAGGATTTATTCATTAAATCTTTAATTTCTTCTGCATTTTTACCCAGGCGCTCTTGTAGTGTTCCCGGAAGGCTTGGGTCTATATCGCCGCAGCGTGTTCCCATCATTAAGCCTTCAAGTGGCGTAAACCCCATGCTGGTGTCTACCGCTGTGCCTTTGCTGATTGCAGATACACTGCATCCGTTGCCTAAATGAGCGCTGATGATACTTGTTTCTGCTACCGGCTTATCAAGCATTTTCGCGGTACTGTCTAAAATAAATTTATGGCTAGTGCCATGAAACCCGTAGCGTCTAATACCGTGTTCACGATAGAGCGCTTTAGGTAACGCATACAAGTAGGCTTTTTCTGGCATGCTTTGGAAAAACGAGGTATCAAACACCACCACATGCGGCAGTGTAGGATAGGCTTTTTGGGCGGTTAGAATACCTTTTAAATGGGCCATATTATGTAGCGGCGCCATTTTCGCGTACTCTTCTATGTCAGCTAAAACCTGTTCGTTAACCAGTGCGGCACTTTTGTAGCGTTCCCCACCATGGACTACACGGTGGCCTATCGCCACAGGTTGAACGCCGGTACTTGAAATGACATTTTGAATGGCGTTGAGCGCTTCACTATGGCTGGCATTATCGGAAAGTTCTTTCTGGATTTTCTTTCCTTCATGTTTCACCGTAAGGCTTGCATCGCTGTTGCCTAAGCTTTCTGCAATGCCCGATAAACCGGCCTTGCCCGTATTGGCATCGATAATGGCAAACTTTACCGATGAACTACCACAATTTAAAACCACAACGTCTTTTTTCATCTGATCACTTTAAAGTAAAATAGTTAATCTATAATCCACTTCAGTATAACAACAAGCGAATATTTAGCTTATTAAACAATATTTTAATTTTAGCTTAAAATCGAGATTTGCTACCAATATTTATCAGCTTTAGGGTTATTTTAAGCAAGCTTTTAACACTCGCTTCAGTACGTTGTTACATTCTCGTAAAACCTCGCCTTAGATCAGAGTAAAAAAATAATTTTTATTTTTTTTCAATTATTCTCTTGAAAAGGATTTCTGCCACCCTATATATGAATTGTCGGCGCTGAAAGGTCAGGTCGACAAAACTGTCGCCGAATAATCGGGGCAAATTTTTCTAACATATTGCTTTAATTTTTAAGGATATGACTATGCGTACTATCGATCTATCTCCACTTTACCGTTCATTCATTGGTTCAGACCACTTAGCCGCACTTGTAGATGCAGCATCCCGTGCTGATAAGCAAAGCACTTACCCTCCCTATAACATTGAGCTACTTGCTGACGACAAGTACAGGGTAACTATGGCTGTTGCTGGTTTCAGTGCTGATGACGTGTCTATTGAAGTACAAGAAAACACGTTAACTATCACTGGTAAAAAGAACGCTGAAGAAAATGACAAAGACGAAAAGGAACGTAAGTTTCTTCACAAAGGTATTTCCGAACGCAACTTTGAACGTAAATTCCAGTTGGGCGACCATGTGAAAGTACTGGCTGCAGATATGGAAAACGGGTTGTTGCACATCGATATGGAACGTGTCATTCCTGAGGCGAAAAAACCTCGTCAAATTGAAATAGGGTCACGCCTAATCGAAAACTCATAACGTTTTCAATGTGAATTTCCCTGGTTAGAAACGGCGCCTTTTGGCGCCGTTTCTTATTGTGCACTTTCTTATTGAGCACTACGTTGAATAAATCCGAGATATAACGTGGTTAAAGCCCCCTTATTCATCCAGCGTAAAAGCCGGTAATTAATAAGTATGGCTAAATCCATACTCCAATAATCTTTTCTAACAATCGTTTAGGGTACATTGGTAATTGGCCACCCCGGCTTCTCCTGAACGAAAGCGCCCGGATATAGCCATGTTTGCTAGCTCGCCAGTGGCACTTAGCGCTACCGACTCAAATTGACTGCTGGCCACGCCATTTTCAAAAGTGCCGGAATGTTGAAATGTAATTGCACCCCGCTTACCTTGAATAACCCCTGTGAAGGTTTCAAAGCCGGTGAACCTTGCCTGAGTTTTAGACTGATATGACATGAGAAACTCAATTTCGCTTTCTCCCACAATATCACCACTGTATTTTTGCTTAATGGTTGCATGGGAAGTTTTAACGTTATCACATCGTTCTACGAGCGTTGTTTCATCCCAGTTCGCAATGGTAAATTGTCCTAAGCAATTCATAATGTTCCTATTTTTATATCAATTCTATATCAGCTTAACGAATTGCTCGTAGGCTGTACAACGTATTAGAGAAAACCTTTTAATTTCGCTAATCCGTAAGCGTTACAAGTCGACGCATCTTTGATATCACCAGAAACAACTTTTTGATGAAACTTATCTAGCGGCATAGGGATAATTTTTAGATCCTCCTCTTCCGCATCAAGAGACTGCTCGCCTTGGCTAAGGCCTGTAGCTAAATAAATATGATACCCCTGATTGCAAAATCCATAGGCAAGATACTGAAAACCAACGTATTGCATATGTTCTGCTTGCATACCCGTTTCTTCTTTAAGCTCACCTTTGGCCAATTCACAAGGATCAGCGTCTGGGTTTGCTTCCCATGCGCCTTGGGGAAGTTCTAACATACGCTGTCCAATGGTATAACGGTATTGTTCAACAAGATAAATAGTGTGGTTGTGAATAGGTAAAATAATGGCAAAGTCGGGCTTTTCCACTACCCCATATATCCCCTCTTGCCCGCTAGCACGGCGGATTTTATCTTCTTTAACCGTAAGCCATTTATTTTTATATACCACCTGCGAAGAAAGGGTTTCAATATCTTTTACGCGAGTGTGAGTATCATCCGACATCTAGCTAACCCCATTAAAATGTTGCAAAGAAATATGAGTGTACGAGGCAGCGTGACACACGGCAACCTAATTTAGCCTACTAGATTGAACAAAGAACAGGTGGGAGAAAAGTTATGCGCCAAAGGCGTGACAAAAGAAAGGGAAACAAAAACGCCGGTTACTATTACCGGCGTTTAAACGTTATACGTTATCTAGAGCTAATTAGATAAATGCGTGTTAGATGTACTCTACTTCGATGATTTCTACTTCAACGCCCCCTGCTGGGGTTTGAATTGTCACCACATCGTCAACTTCTTTACCAATAAGACCACGGGCAATTGGCGAATTAACCGAAATTAAGTTGTTCTTAATATCAGCTTCGTCATCACCTACTATGCGATACCGAGTTTCTTCATCAGTATCAACATTTAAAATAGTTACCGTAGTGCCGAAAATCACTTTACCTGTGTTTTCTAACTTAGTCACATCGATAATTTGCGCATTAGACAGTTTAGCTTCAATGTCTTGAATACGCCCTTCACAGAAACTTTGTTGCTCACGCGCAGCGTGATATTCAGCGTTCTCTTTTAAATCGCCATGCTCACGGGCTTCCGCGATAGACTCGATAATACGAGGACGTGTTTTAGTTTTAAGCTCGTTTAATTCTTCACGCAATAGCTCTGCGCCATGCGCTGTCATTGGATACTGACTCATGGTTACAGTCTCACCTGGCTGGATATTTTAAACAGAAAAGTGCGCCGCGTAGGCGCACTTTTATTCATTCACACAAATGTCATATAAGAAGGATACCGCGTATCCGGCTTTATGTCATTAGTGATTCAGTCTTGCATGAAGCTCTTGCACAGAAGCCACTTTATTGCGATCGTCAGCTGACTTAGCGCGAATAGTGGCAAATGCCGCATTCATTGTGGTGGTATAAGTTACCTTATTCAACAAAGCTTCACGGCGTATGTACACTGAATCGGTAATCGCTTGACGCCCTTCTGTTGTATTTACTAAGTAAGCATACTCGCCGTTTTTGATGGCATCCACAATATTAGGACGGCCCTCAGACAGCTTGTTTACTACCGAGCATTGAATACCAGCATCATTAAGGGTAGCTGCAGTTCCGCGGGTGGCTTCAATGCTAAACCCTGCTTGCGTAAGCGCTTTGGCCAGGTCGATAATCTTATTTTTATCGGTATCACGTACCGAAATTAACGCCTTGCCAGCTTTAGGAAGTGGCGCGCCAGCACCAAGGTTTGCTTTCGCATAGGCTTCTTCAAAAGTATCGCCCACCCCCATTACTTCACCGGTAGAGCGCATTTCTGGCCCTAGAAGTGGGTCAACACCTTGGAATTTAGCAAAAGGCAGTACCACTTCTTTCACCGAGAAAAACGGCGGAATAATTTCTTCTGTAACGCCCTGCTCTGCCAAGCTTACGCCCGCCATTGCTCGTGCGGCAACTTTGGCCAATGGAACCCCGGTGGCTTTCGACACAAAGGGCACTGTACGGGCAGCACGTGGGTTTACTTCAATCAAGTAAACTTCGCCATCTTTAATTGCGAACTGGGTATTCATTAAACCAACTACACCAAGTTCTAATGCCATTGCACGCACTTGCTCACGCATGGTGTCTTGAATAGCCTGAGGCAATGAATGAGGTGGAAGTGAACATGCCGAGTCACCTGAGTGAACCCCAGCTTGCTCAATATGCTCCATAATACCGCCAATAACCACGTCTTTACCGTCGCAGATGGCATCAATGTCAACTTCGATAGCATCATCAAGGAAACGGTCTAACAAGACAGGGGCATCGTTAGACACCTTAACGGCTTCTGTTAGGTAGCGTTTAAGATCTTTAATGTCGTAGACGATTTCCATCGCCCGGCCGCCAAGTACATAAGAAGGGCGAACAACCAATGGGAAGCCGATTGCTTCGGCCATTGATAGGGCCTGTTCAATGTTTGTTACTGTGGCATTTGCGGGCTGCTTAAGGCTAAGCTTATTCACCATTTGCTGGAAACGTTCACGGTCTTCAGCACGGTCAATCGCCTCTGGCGAGGTGCCCATAATAGGTACACCTGCTGCTTCTAGTTCACGGGCTAGCTTAAGAGGCGTTTGGCCACCATATTGCACAATCACGCCTTTAGGCTGTTCTTTCGCAACAATTTCTAGCACATCTTCTAGTGTCACAGGTTCAAAGTACAAACGATCTGAGGTGTCGTAGTCGGTAGATACGGTTTCTGGGTTACAGTTAACCATAATGGTTTCGTAACCGTCTTCGCGCATCGATAAAGCCGCGTGCACGCAGCAATAGTCGAATTCGATACCTTGGCCGATACGGTTTGGACCACCACCGATCACCATGATCTTGTCTTTATCGGTTGGTTGCGCTTCACACTCTTCATCGTAGGTTGAATACATGTAAGCTGTGCTACTTGAGAACTCGGCCGCACAAGTATCAACGCGCTTATATACCGGTGAGATGTCAAAGCCACGGCGAGCTTCGCGAACGTCACTTTCAGCTACTTTGGTTAATTCGGCTAAGCGAGAGTCTGAGAAACCTTTACGTTTAAGTTGACGCATAAAGTCTGCATCAATACCTGCAAGACCACTTTGCGCCACTTGGTCTTCAAGCTTAATAAGGTCTTCTAGTTGCACCAAATACCAAGGGTCGATATTGGTTAAGTTGAAGACTTCATCCACGGTCATTCCCATACGGAATGCATCACCGATGTACCAAACACGCTCAGCACCAGGTTCACGCAATTCGTATATAACTTTATTGCGCGCTTCTGGGTCGTCCAAATCAACCATTGAATTAAGGCCGTTGGCGCCCACTTCTAAGCCGCGAAGTGCTTTTTGAAGCGATTCTTGCTGGTTACGACCAATAGCCATAACCTCACCCACCGATTTCATTTGCGTAGTAAGACGGTCGTTAGCACCAGCAAATTTTTCAAAGTTAAAACGAGGAATTTTTGTAACAACGTAGTCTATCGAAGGCTCAAAAGATGCCGGTGTTAGGCCACCTGTAATATCGTTGTCCAATTCATCGAGTGTATAACCTACGGCAAGCTTGGCAGCCACTTTCGCTATAGGGAAACCTGTCGCCTTAGAGGCCAATGCCGATGAACGAGATACACGGGGGTTCATTTCGATAATAACTAAGCGACCGGTTTTAGGATCAACACCAAATTGAACGTTCGAACCACCTGTTTCAACGCCTATTTCACGTAGTACTGCCATAGCAGCGTTACGCATAATCTGGAATTCTTTATCTGTTAGCGTTTGTGCAGGAGCAACGGTAATTGAATCACCTGTATGCACGCCCATAGGGTCGAAGTTTTCAATGGTGCACACAATAATGCAGTTATCTGCTTTGTCGCGTACCACTTCCATTTCATACTCTTTCCAGCCTAACAAAGACTCATCAATAAGCAGTTCTTTGGTAGGTGAAAGGTCGAGACCACGGGCACAAATTTCGTTAAATTCTTCGATATTGTAAGCAATACCGCCACCTGAGCCACCCATGGTGAATGACGGACGGATAATACACGGAAAGCCTATACGGCTTAGTACATCGTGGGCTTCATCCATGCTATGAGCAATTTCAGCACGGGGACATTCCAAGCCTATGTTCTTCATGGCTTGGTCGAAACGTTCGCGGTTTTCCGCTTTATCGATAGCGTCTGCGGTAGCGCCGATAAGCTCACAACCAAACTCTTCCAGCACGCCGTGCTTGTCAAGTTCAAGAGCACAGTTAAGCGCCGTTTGGCCGCCCATGGTAGGTAGCACCGCGTCTGGGCGCTCTTTTTCAATGATCTTGCGTACAACTTCCCAATGAATAGGCTCGATGTAGGTTGCATCGGCCATTTCTGGGTCGGTCATAATAGTGGCAGGGTTAGAGTTTACCAATATTACACGGTAACCCTCTTCACGCAGCGCTTTACACGCTTGCGCGCCTGAATAGTCAAATTCACAGGCTTGGCCAATTACAATAGGGCCAGCACCAATGATAAGAATACTTTGTATGTCGGTACGTTTTGGCATAACGGGCTCGTTCCTACTGCTTGTGTTGTTCGATTAATTCAATGAAGTGGTCGAATAGCGGCGCAGCTTCGTGGGGCCCTGGACTTGCTTCGGGGTGACCTTGAAAACTAAACGCTGGCTTATCGGTACGATGAATACCTTGCAGAGATTTATCGAACAAAGAAACGTGGGTAACTTCAAGGTTATCTGGCAAGCTTGATTCGTCTACCGCAAAACCATGGTTTTGACTGGTGATCATAACCACGTTTCGTTTTAAATCTTTTACTGGATGGTTGGCACCATGGTGACCAAACTTCATTTTCACCGTTGTTGCACCACTTGCCAAGGCAAGGAGTTGGTGGCCTAAACATATACCAAACACAGGGATACCAGTATCGACAATGGTTTTAATTGCGCTAATGGCATAATCACAAGGCTCTGGATCGCCTGGTCCATTAGAAAGGAATACACCATCGGGGTTCATACCCAATACATCTTCGGCCGGCGTTTGCGCAGGCACCAAGGTAATTTTACAGCCACGGTCGGCAAGCATACGAAGAATATTGCTTTTCACACCGTAGTCGTAGGCAACGACATGATACTTAGTGTCGCTAGGGGTAACGTACCCTTCGCCTAGTTTCCAGCTTCCCTCAGTCCATGTTTTTGGCTCAGTAATACTCACTACTTTTGCCAAGTCCATGCCTTTTAGCCCTGGGAAGGCTTTTGCTTGTTCTAATGCGTTGGCTTCGTCTAGCTCGTCGGTGCAAATAATACAGCCATTTTGCGCCCCCTTGTCACGTAGAATACGTGTTAATCGGCGAGTATCGATATCAGCAATACCCACAACACCTTTGCTTTCAAGGTATTCAGACAATGTCTGCTGTTGACGGAAGTTACTAGCAACGAGGGGTAAATCACGAATAATAAGACCTTTCGACCAGATTTTATCTGCTTCAACGTCTTCTTCGTTAGTTCCAGTGTTGCCAATGTGAGGATAAGTAAGGGTGATGATTTGTTCAGCGTAGGATGGGTCGGTGATGATTTCTTGGTAGCCAGTCATTGAAGTATTAAAAACAACTTCACCAACGGCAGTACCTTGAGCACCTATCGCCGTACCTTTAAAGACAGAACCGTCCTCTAACACCAAAAGGGCAGAATTAGCCAAGTCAACCTCCAGATTAAGGATAACTATGTGTTTATGCAGCATTTCGCACAAACCCCACAAAAAACGGGAGATTAGTTAAATAATGCAACCCGTTTTACGATCTTTGCAGCTAATAAAACCGTAGACTTCCGCCGATTTCTCAGCTTCAGAATACGAAATTCTGGCAAATTCCGGCGAGTATACATCACTGACTGAAAATGTCTAATTTATTTGCAGTAATTATTCAAAATAACGCTTACAGCGTCTTTTTAGGGTTAAACCGTCGAAAACCCAGCTTAGTGGTTATATTTAAAGCAAGTAAGCTAAATAAGAAGGTTTTGCCAGAGCGATTCAACCCCACCTAGTCGTGATAAACTTCGCTGCCCTAGAGTTTAAGGTTAAGTACGTCCACCATGGAGTATGGGCCAGCATCTTTGCCATGCAACCACTGTGCTGCATGCACAGCGCCTTTAGCGAAGGTTAAGCGGCTCGACGCTTTATGAGTAATTTCTAAACGCTCACCAATGTCTGCGAATAACGCCGTATGTTCTCCGACAATGTCCCCGGCACGCACGGTGGCGAAGCCAATCGTACCTTGGTCTCGTTCCGGCTCTTTCCCCTCGCGGCCATACACGGCGCAGGTTTTAAGGTCGCGGCCTAATTCATCCGCAATGGCTTCACCAATTGCCATGGCCGTGCCAGAAGGCGCATCTTGTTTAAACCTGTGATGAGCTTCTGTAATTTCAATATCTGCCGTGTGGCCCAATACGCTTGCCGCTTGACGCACCAGTGACAGCATGAGATTTACGCCAACGCTGTAATTTGCCGCAAATACAATAGGAATCTGCTTAGCCGCTTCATCTAGGGTAGCCAGTTGCGCTTCACTAAGGCCAGTGGTGCCTATAACCACCGGCATTTTGTGCTCTACACACCACGCTATATTGGTTTCAAAAATAACTGGCAGTGTAAAATCAATCATCACATCAGCATCTTTGGCGGTTAAGCTAGACATAGCACTACAGTCGATAGCTTGTTTGCCAATACCGGCTAACTCACCTACGTTCATATTTACCCACGGAGAGTCATCTCTTACCGTAGCAACACTAAGCTCTGCCTGGTCACTTTGATCTAATGCTTCAATGAGCACTCTGCCCATACGCCCGTTGGCGCCGAATAAACCTACCTTCATGTAATTAGTCTTTTATATGTTTCTTTCAACCTTGCAGGCATTTTGCCAAATGCCTGCACTATTGCAATGCGAACGGCTAAAAATAGTCGATAAACGCAAATTTAATTACCTTGATAGAAAATTTACTTAGCCTAAGTGTATTTCAACGGTAAGCTTGATAGCTTATTTATTCGCTTGGCTATACATTAAGTGTTTGGCGAACTGTTGGTTTACTCTACCTCTAGATATAAGGTCGTACCTTTATGCAAAAACAACTTATCTGGGATATTCCCACACGCTTATTCCACTGGCTTTTAGTTATTTGTATTTTGGCCCAATACGCGACCGCAGAATGGCTTGATAGTGCAACCCAATGGCATTTCTATATTGGCTATTTCACTTTGGGCCTGCTGTGTTTTCGTCTTATCTGGGGATTTATTGGGCCTACGTATGCGCGCTTTTCGCAGTTTGTAAAAGGGCCAAAGGCTGTTATTCAATACCTAGGCACCTTATTTAACCGCGATAGTACGCCGGTAGCTGGGCACAATCCACTCGGAGGCTGGTTTGTTATCGTTATGTTGGCACTGCTTATAATACAAGGTGTTAGCGGGTTATTTATGACCGATGATATCTTTTTGGATGGCCCTTACCGCAGTGCTGTTAGTAGCGATGTTTTAGACTTGATGAATACCCTGCACCATCTTGCGTTTGATATTTTGCTTTATGTAATTGCGCTGCATATCGGCGCCATTATTTTTTATAGCGTTTATAAAAAACAGAAGCTCGTGCCACCTATGTTTCACGGGGTTAAAGAAAGCGCCAGTGCAGGCATCACTCACTCACGCATACTACGCGCGATTGTGGTGGCGCTCATTTCAGCGGCGCTTATCTACCTGGCCGTTGAAGTATTGCCCCCCGTGCCCGATGTAAGCGACATGTACTATTAACAGGCGCTAACGGGATGAAAGGACTTACTTGTGCTCGTCGCTTGCGACGAGCCCTTTTTCACGCATCAGCGAGGATACCTCATCGACACTGCTAGGATCGTCAATTGTTGAAGGCACGGTCACAGGCTCATTGCCAGCAATTTGCCTAAGCACCTTTCGAAGAATTTTACCCGAACGGGTTTTTGGCAGTCTATTCACCACAATACTGCGTTTAAAGCACGCCACCGGCCCTATCGCTTCTCTTACCCGTTCAATCAATTCTTTTTCAAGTACGCTTTCCTCTATCAATACATCGTCTTTAAGTAATACTAGCCCCACAGGTAACTGCCCTTTTACGTCATTGTGCACGCCTATCACACTACATTCAGCCACTGCAGGATGGCCCGCTAACACTTCTTCCATTTCCCCGGTGGAAAGTCGGTGTCCGGCCACATTAATAACATCATCGGTACGCCCCATAATAAAAACATAACCATCTTCATCAATGTAGCCGTTGTCGCCGGTACTATAATAACCGTCGAACTCGTTTAAGTAGCCACTAATAAAGCGCGGATGATCTTGCCATATTGTAGATAGGCATCCCGGTGGAAGCGGCAGTTTAATGGCAATAGCGCCTTTTGCGCCTATAGCCTGCTCTTCGTGTGCATTGACTAATACTTTTACATTAAAGCCTGGGGTGGGCACGCTTGATGATCCCGGCTTAGTTTTCATTGGTGCAATACCCATAGGATTAGCGCAAATGGGCCATCCTGTTTCTGTTTGCCACCAATGATCGACAACGGGAACCGCAAGTTTTTCGCTGGCCCAATAATACGTAGGCGGGTCTAATCGTTCTCCTGCCATAAAAAGGGTGCGAAGCGTTGTTATATCGTATTTTTCGAGCTTTGTGGCTTCTGGATCTTCTTTGCGAATGGCGCGAAATGCGGTGGGAGCTGCAAACAGCACATTCACCTTGTGCTTTTCGATTACATGCCAAAACGCGCCTGCGTCAGGCGTGCCTACAGGCTTTCCCTCGTACAATACTGTGGTGGCCCCTTTTATTAGTGGGCCGTAAACGATATAAGAATGCCCCACTACCCAGCCCACATCAGAAGCTGCCCAGAAGGTATCCTGCGCCTTTATGCCATATACAGCGCCCATAGAATAATTAAGGGCCACGGCGTGGCCGCCGGTGTCTCTTACTACCCCTTTCGGCTTGCCTGTTGTGCCGGAGGTATACAGTATATAGAGCGGATGGTTAGCCTCTACAGGAGTCGGCGCAACGGGCTCACTAGAGGCCATTAATAAGGCCCAATCATGGTCAAAACCGGCCTTTAATTTAGCGTTTAACTGTTCACGCTGAAATAATATGCACCCTTGGGGCTTATATTTCGCGAGGGTTATTGCTTCATCTACCAAAGGTTTATAGGGCAGCAGCTTACTACCTTCTATGCCACAGGAGGCGGTTACGATAAATGTGGGTTTAGCGTCATCTATACGTACCGCTAGTTCATTGGCGGCAAACCCGCCAAACACCACAGAATGAATTGCCCCTATGCGCGCACAAGCTAACATAGCAATAGCAGCCTGTGGGATCATAGGCATGTACACAATAATCCTATCGCCCTTTGTTACGCCAAGGCGTGAAAGCGCACCGGCAAATAACGCCACTTGCTCTAGCAGTTCGCGGTAGGTGAAGATCTGTGTGGTTTGAGTGACCGGCGACTCGTAAATAAGTGCTGCTTTATCGCCTACACCAGCATCTACATGATAATCCAGGGCAAGATAACTGGTGTTAAGCATCCCGTCTTCAAACCAGTTATAGTATCCGTTATTGGAAGGTGTGCACCCCATTGTTGGCCTACGGTACCAATCAATTTCTTTGGCTTGTTGCAGCCAAAATTCATCAGGGGATTGCGTTGATTGCGCATACTCGTTTTTGTAATTCATAGCCTTGTCCTAGGTAGGGTTTTAAAAAACACTAGGCTAGTTCGCCCCGGTTTACGTATAAGACTTCGGCATTAGATGGGCTAATACGCTGAAAAAACAAACAAAATTTTTTAACTATTTATTCACGCGTTTGCTTTATATTTTATTTTAATAAGGCCGTTTAGTTTTTTAGCGTGTAGAAATCACTTCAATGCATACGGAAACCCGGGTCATTAAAGTAATTAGGAGCAGTAATTATGAGGGTAGTTATAAGGGAAACAGCAAATAAGCAAAATAGGTGAGGCTATAGGCTGGTTTAGCGTTATTTCGAAGGGCCAACAAAGCGGCCGCCAATGAAGCACTGGCCACCGCTTTTAAGGTTTGATAACTAAAAGGTTTATTTAGTCTTTTTTATAATCGTCATGGCACGACTTACAGCTAGCACCAATCTCACCGATTGCACCGCGATAAGCGCTGCTGTCGCCGGCTTTAACTGCTGCTTGTAAGCCCTGCGCTGCCTTTTTAAGCGCCATGGCTTTGCTTTCAACGTCTGAGAAATTTTCCCATAGACCGTCTTTAGCAGCAGTTTCTACATCAAACTCACGGGTATCTACAGATAAGTAGTCGCCCATCATGTCAGCAAGCTGCTCTAAGCGTACAGCGTTGGTTTCCATTACGCTTTCATCAAAAGGTAATGCCCCTTTAGCCATACCACCAAGTGGGCCCATGTTACTGCGCACGAGTTGGAATAAAGCTTGACGATATTGGGTAGCCGCTTTTGCGTGCTTCGCAGAAGATGCTTCGGTGACGTCTGCAGCCAACGCTGCGGTTGATGACATCGCCCCTAGCGATAGCGCAATAATTAACGCTTTTTTCATTGTTTTCATGCCTGTTCCTTTAACGTGTTTTAATACTAAAACTATCCTGACCAATAGCCCTTAATTTAGCAAGGTTTATTACGTCAAACCTATCTGAATATACGACTAAACCTACAAAAAAGCCCTCAATGTGAGGGCTTTAAATGGGTATAAATAACTAAAATTAGTTGGTTAAGTCGTCAAAAAACTTCTTCACACCGTCGAAGAAGCCTTGCGCTTTAGGACTATGCTTGCTTGACGCTTTACCCATAGACTCTTCAAGTTCTTGAAGGAGTTCCTTCTGACGTGAAGACAGTTTCACCGGGGTTTCTACGACAACCTTACACATAAGATCACCAGTTGCACCACTTCGAACTGACTTCACACCCTTACCACGTAGGCGGAACATACGGCCTGTTTGGGTTTCAGGGCTTATTTTCAGTTTCACTTTGCCATCTAGGGTGGGCACTTCTAGCTCGCCGCCAAGCGCTGCTGTGGTAAAGCTAAGCGGAACCTCGCAATAGAGGTTGCTACCATCACGGGTAAATATCTTATGCTCGCGTACATGTACTTGAACATACAAGTCGCCTGGAGGAGCACCATTCTCTCCTGCTTCACCTTCGCCACTTAAGCGAATTCTATCGCCTGTATCAACCCCTGCAGGAATTTTCACATTAAGGGTTTTGGTCTTCTCTTTACGCCCATGCCCATGACAGCTATTACAAGGGTCTTCAATAATTTTACCCTTGCCAGAACACGTTGGACACGTTTGCTGCACGGCGAAAAAGCCTTGGCGCATTTGCACTTGGCCATTACCATGGCAAGTAGGACAGGTTTTAGGTGTTGAGCCCGACTTAGCACCAGTACCATCGCACACTTCACACTCGGCCAGTGCAGGCACACGGATATCTACACTTTTACCGCGTACCGCTTCTTCAAGTGAAAGTTCTAAGTTGTAGCGCAGATCTGAACCTTGACGTGCGCGTGATTGACGGCCGCCACGACCACCGCCACCAAAAATATCACCAAATACATCACCGAAGATATCACCGAAATCAGCACCACCACCGAAGCCTTGGCCACCGCGATTAGGATCGACACCAGCATGGCCGTATTGATCATACGCCGCACGCTTTTGCGAATCAGACAGTATTTCGTAGGCTTCCTGGATTTCTTTGAATTTATCTTCCAGTGCTTTATCGCCTTGTGTGCGGTCGGGGTGAAATTTCATCGCAAGCTTTTTATACGCTTTTTTAATTTCGCGTTCGCCAGCGCTTTTATCTACCCCTAGCACTTCGTAGTAGTCACGTTTCGACATATCGTTTACTTACCCTACTTATTGTCGACAGTTCTAACGCCTGTCGAAGCTACATCTGTATGTTATGAAAACACCACGATTATTGCCATGGTGTTTACATAACAAAGGCGCAACAAGAATATCCTGCTGCGCCTGAACTGCTTAATCAGCCCGGCGCACCGGGCTTATCGCAACAGCTTACTTCTTCTCGTCGTCTTTCACTTCTTCAAACTCAGCGTCAACAACATCGTCATCTGCTTTGGCAGAGGCGTCAGCTTCGCCGCCTTCTGCACCGCCAGCTGCCGCGCCCGCTTGGGCTTGCGCTGCTTCCATAAGTTTGCTTGACGCTTGAATAAGCTCTTGCGTTTTCGCTTCAATTTCAGCTTTATCTTCGCCTTTAGTTGCTGTTTCAAGCGCAGTAAGTGCTTCTTCGATAGGCGCTTTGTCTTCTGCACTTAGTGCATCACCTACTTCTTCTAGCTGCTTACGCGTAGCGTGGATCATGCCATCAGCTTGGTTGCGCGCTTGAATAAGTTCTTCAAACTTCGCATCAGACTCTTTGTTCGCTTCTGCGTCTGCTACCATTTTTTCTACTTCTTCATCAGTTAAGCCTGAAGAAGCTTTGATGGTGATCTTCTGCTCTTTACCAGTATCTTTATCTTTTGCAGATACGTGTAGGATACCATCAGCATCAAGGTCGAAGGTTACTTCGATTTGCGGTACACCACGTGCTGCTGGACGGATACCTTCTAGGTTAAACTGGCCAAGCGACTTGTTAGCACTAGCTTGCTTACGCTCACCTTGAATTACGTGAACCGTTACCGCTGACTGATTATCTTCAGCCGTTGAGAAGGTTTGCGACTTCTTCGTTGGGATCGTCGTGTTCTTCTCGATAACCGCTGTCATTACGCCGCCCATGGTTTCGATACCTAGCGATAATGGCGTAACGTCAAGAAGTAGTACGTCTTTAACGTCACCAGAAAGTACGCCACCTTGAATCGCTGCACCTACGGCAACCGCTTCATCGGGGTTCACGTCTTTACGTGGGTCTTTACCAAAGAACTCAGACACATACTTCTGAACAAGCGGCATACGTGTTTGACCACCTACAAGGATGATGTCTTGAATGTCGCCTACAGAGAGATCTGAGTCCGCAAGTGCCTGCTTAAGCGGTGTAAGCGAGTTCTTCACTAGGTCTTCAACCAAAGACTCTAGTTTAGCGCGCGTTAGTTTAATCGCTAAGTGCTTAGGACCTGAACCGTCAGCTGTGATGTACGGCAGGTTAACTTCAGTTTGCTGTGAAGAAGAAAGCTCAATTTTCGCCTTCTCACCCGCTTCTTTAAGACGCTGCATAGCAAGCGGATCTTTACGAAGGTCGATGCCTTGATCTTTCTTAAACTCTTCAACAAGGTAGTTGATTACACGGTTATCGAAGTCTTCACCACCTAGGTGAGTATCACCATTAGTTGCTAGTACTTCAAACGTGTGCTCGCCGTCTACTTCATCAATTTCGATGATAGAGATATCGAATGTACCACCACCTAAATCGTATACAGCTACAACGTTATCGCCTTGTTTTTTGTCCATGCCATAAGCAAGCGCGGCCGCAGTTGGCTCGTTGATAATACGCTTAACTTCAAGACCCGCGATACGACCTGCATCTTTTGTTGCTTGACGCTGAGAATCGTTAAAGTAAGCAGGTACAGTGATAACTGCGCCAGTTACTTCTTCGCCAAGATAGTCTTCGGCGGTTTTTTTCATTTTCTTAAGTACTTCGGCAGAAACCTGTGGAGGCGCCATTTTTTCGCCTTTCGCTTCTACCCACGCATCGCCATTGTCTGCGCCAACAATTTTGAAAGGCATGATGTCGATGTCGCGTTGTACTTCTTTATCTTGAAAACGACGACCAATAAGACGTTTAATCGCAAACAACGTGTTTTCAGGGTTAGTTACCGCCTGACGCTTTGCTGACTGACCTACTAAGGTTTCGCCGTCGTTAGTATATGCAATGATTGATGGTGTTGTACGATCGCCTTCAGCGTTTTCGATTACGCGAGGCTTGTCGCCGTCTAGCACAGCAACACATGAGTTAGTTGTACCTAAATCGATACCTATGATTCTACCCATTTTTGTATCTCCGAAATATTTTTAAAGTCTGTACTTTTAATAGGGTTATTCCCTACTTTTTCAATACTTGTCGGTAAAAAAACCGACTTTTTTGTGTCTGTTACACCTAAACGCTTAATTACGCCTTAGTATCGACACCTTCACTTGGTGCACGCGATACCATTACCATAGCAGGGCGCAACAAGCGGCCGTTTATTTGATACCCTTTTTGCATCACTGCCATTACTGTATTAGGTGCATGGTCAGCGCTCTCTTGCATCGACATAGCTTGATGCAAGTCTGGGTTAAAGGCTTCGCCTTGCGGATCAATAAGGCTTAATCCGAATTTCTCAATGGTGCTTAGGAAAGTTTTATGTGTCATTTCCACACCTTCAAGCAACGGCTTAACCGCTTCATTTTCGCCATCGGTCATTTCAATGGCACGCTCAAGGTTGTCAATTACCGGAAGGAGTTCACCGGCAAAGCGTTCTAGCGCAAATTTACGCGCTTTTTCCACTTCCCCTTCTGCGCGGCGACGGGCATTTTCAGCATCAGCACGTGCACGAAGAACACCTTCTTGTTGCTCTTTTATGGTTGACTGCGCTTCAGAAAGCGCGGTTTCCAACTCATAAATACGTTGCGCGTTGTCATCTTCAGGCGCATCGTTCTTTTCTGTTTCAGCCGCGTCAGCTGGTTGAGCCTGAGCGCCTTCTTCTACCTGTACAGTTTCATCTACTGTGTTTTCTTGATCTGCCTGCACGTCGCGGTTGTCGCTCATGCCTACCTCCAAACGTTTATATCTATTCTCTGCCCTCTAGCTATTAAAAATAGTGAGGAGTAAGTCTGTTGCGCTTATTTATGGGGTTGCTTTAGCGGCCTTCAAGGGTAACCACAATATTTTTATGGAATAGAGTAAAAATAGTCAGATTTGACGGCTATTTTTACTGCTTTGTGCAGCATGGTTAATATTATGTTAACGTTTGCTTGTGGGTGAAAGGCGCCTATAAAACGGAAAAAAACATGTTAAGTATATGGACTGTCGGCACAGTAGTTGGCCTTTATTTATTATTACTTTTTGGGCTTGCCTTTTGGGGCGAGAAACGCCTCAAAGATAATCGGCAACACCCTATTTTATATAGTTTGGGCTTAGGCGTTCACTGTACGTCGTGGGCATTTTTTGGCACCACTTCGCAGGCCAGTGAATACGGCTGGGCGATTGTGCCTACGTATATGGGTATTATGCTTACCATGGCATTTGCCTTTCCGGTGGTATTGCACATAAGTCGGTTATGCCAACAACATAATATTAGTTCGCTAGCCGATTTAATTGGGCTGAAGTACCAGCACTCCCATCTTATTGCTGCGTTAATAACCTTGTTGTGTTTTGTGGGCGTAATTCCTTATATTGCCTTGCAGTTAGACGCCATTACCAAAAGTATCGCCCTTATCACATCTGATACCGAATCAAGTGGCCAGAACGTTAGCTTGTACATGGCTGCACTAATGGCGCTCTTCGCTATTATTTTTGGTACCCGTTCGTTAAATCTTACTGAAAAGCACCCTGGTTTATTACTGTCTATCGCTGTTGAGTCTTTAGTTAAACTGTTAGCGTTATGGGTAGTGGGTATATTTGTATGCTTTTATATGTTTGACGGTTTTTTCGACCTAGTGGTACAGTCTTCTTTAAGCCCCGCGGCCCGTGACGTTATGCAAGCCGACAGTGCGCCTTGGGTGTATGTCTCGCACATTATGCTAGGTGTGTGTTCTATGTTTGTGCTGCCTCGCCAGTTTCACATGAACTTTGTAGAATTAAATGGCGAAGGCGAACTTCGCACAGCACGCTGGCTATTTCCGCTTTACTTATTGGGGATGACCGTATTTCTTATCCCATTGGCATTAGCAGGAAAAACGCTGCTTCCGGCCACCGTAAATTCCGATGAGTATGTATTGGCGTTACCATTATTTGCACAAAACCCGTCTATCTCTATTATTGCTTTTATTGGGGGCTTGTCGGCCACCACCAGCATGGTCATTGTGGCTACGCTGTCTTTAGGCATTATGATGTCGAACAACTTGATAACCCCGCTGTGGTTGAAACTGCGCCTACGCGCTGAGCCCACCCGCAATATAAAAGCCAGTAAAGAACTTGCAATAGGCAAGGTATTGGCAATTCGCCGGCTTACCGTATTGGTGGTGTTGTCTGTGGCCTTGTGGTATCACCTAAATGTTAGCCAAGCCGCGCCTTTGGTAACAAGCGGCATCATTGCTATTGCATTATTAGCGCAGTCATTTCCGGTGCTTATGTTTGGTTTGTATTGGTCACGCAGTAATAAAAAGGCGGCGGTTGCGGGGCTATTTGCTGGTTTCTCATCTTGGCTTTATTTCCTCCTCTACCCCAGCATAATGTCGAGCTATTATTTTAACTCGCCCCCCTCAGATAACCAATTAGCATTGGGGTTTGGCTATTCGCTATTGGCAAATGTAGAGGCTTTCTTACTGGTAAGTTGGCTTAGCCGTCAAAATGATCACCCCCTCCACGCTCCCACCACCTTCGAACAGCCGCCACCAGCGCTCGCCATTAAAATAGGCGACTTAACTGCTTTAACCGCACGGGTGCTTGATGCAAAGAGCCATCATGCGCTAATGAATAAACTATCATTACCAAGAAATAAGCACCTGCACCCCGCCCTAAATCCCCCATCCGATAACCAATACATAGCAGAGTCGGTAGGTGAAGGTTATGCAAGTCATGCGCTTTTGACTCAGGTAGAGACCCTACTTTCTGCGCAAGTAGGTGCACCAAGTGCGCGAATATTACTCGGCGCTATAGCCCATTCTCATCGCGAACATGTACCCGAACTGGTGGATTGGGTAGAAGAAGCATCGCAATCTTTTCAGTTTAATCACGAAGTATTGCAATCGTCGGTTCAGCATATAGAGCAAGGCATCAGTGTGTTAGATGAGAAACTTAAGCTTCTGGCGTGGAACGATAAATATATAGAGATGTTTAATTACCCCGAAGGGGTATTAAAGGCAGGCATGTCGATTGAACAAATATTATCTTATAACGCCGAACGGGGGCTATTTGGCGACAATGAAAATGCGAAGAACGAAATTACCAAGCGTGTGGCCTTTATGCGCCAAGGTAGCCGCTATAAATATGTTAGGAAACAGCAAGACGGCAAAGTAATCGAACTAAATGGTTCCCCCCTGCCCGGCGGCGGGTATGTGACCACCTATAGCGACATTACAGAATATATTGCCATTCAGCACGCCTTGGAAAACGCTAAATCTGAGTTAGAAGTACGGGTGGCTCGCAGAACCGAGCAATTGCAGCAAGCAAAAATTGAAGCCGACAAGGCCAACGAGAGTAAAACCAAATTTCTCGCCGCTGCGGGGCACGATTTGATGCAACCGTTCAATGCCGCTACGTTGTTCGCCGCTATGCTAAAACAAAAAACCCAAGACACCGAATTAGCTTCCCTCTCAGAAGGCGTGGTTAACTCGTTACACAGTGCTGAAAACCTTTTATCTTCGCTTCTTGATATGACTAAGCTGGAAAGCGGTGTATTGGAGACTCAGCCTACCCCATTTAAATTAGACGAAGTGATTGGGCCATTGGTGCAGGAATTTCGTGTTATCGCACAGCAGAAAAACCTACGACTTGATTACGTGAGAACCCATGTGTGGGTATATTCAGATAAAAATTTACTTCGTCGTGTGGCACAAAATTTATTGTCAAATGCCATTAGGTACACCGAACAAGGCAGGGTTTTGGTAGGCGTTCGTCGTAAGTCGACAAGCGCGACGACATTACGCGCAAAGGGTCAAAATGAGACTACAGCAGCACAGGTTAAGCAAGCTATTATATCACAGAACCAATGTGTACAGCTTTGCATTGTTGATACCGGCCTTGGTATTGCTGAACACCAACAACAAGAAATATTTGCAGAGTTTCATCAATTGGACAGTCGCCATAGTACTCAAGGATTAGGGCTGGGACTTACCATTGTAGAGCGCATTTGTAAGATGCTCGAGCATGCTCTTTATGTGTCCTCTGAATTAGAGCGCGGCAGTGCGTTTAGTGTAGAATTGCCAAGAGTAATACCTAATGTATGTAACGAACAAAGCAGCGCACAGGCTTATTCTACTGCCCCATGGCAACGGCCGGCAAAAGTAGGTACGGTGTCGGAGCAAACCCAGTTTTTACAAGGGCAACGTATACTGTTGCTTGAAAACGATGAGCAAGTAACCGCGGCCATGACTGCCTTATTAGCGGGTTGGGGCGCAACGGTTGTAGCCGCGCGCACCGAGCAAGAAGCGCGGGAAAAACTGCCCACCCCGCCTGATACCATGCTTATTGATTATCACCTTGATAATAATGAAACCGGCACGCGAGTAGTTGCGGCTCTTACTCGGTTTTGGCAACAGCCTGTGCCGGGTATTTTAATTACTGCGAATAGGGCAGAAAATATTAGGGAAAAAGCAGACGCACTAAACCTGCAATACCTACCCAAACCGGTAAAACCACCTGCGCTAAAACGTATACTTAAACGCCACGTTCGCTAGGTTGGCCTTGTTTGTGCGAAGCCGTAGTTTAGTGCATTCCCATGGCGTGTTTAAATGCCACGCCCGCTTTGGTGCGATTAATAACGTTTAACTTTTTAAGCACCGCGGAAACGTGCTGTTTAACTGTTGACTCTGAAATATCAAGCTCGTGGGCAATTTGCTTATTTAATAAGCCATCTGCAACCATTTTTAATACTTTAAATTGATGCGGGGTAAGCTGGGCCAAACGCTCGGTTACATCATCTTGTGGCGGTAAGTTTGCAATCGTCTCTGCCATATTATCGGGCAGCCATTGTTCGCCATCAAGTACCTGTGTAACGGCTTGACTAATACATGTAATTGACGCCGATTTAGGAATAAAACCACTGGCTCCAAGTGTTATTGCTTTTTGAATTATCGCAGGCTCCTCTTGTGCCGATACGATCACTACCAATACATCAGGAAACAGTGACTGAATTTCAGTTAACCCCGCCAGTCCTTCATTGCCCGGCATATTTAAGTCTAAAAAGACGAGTTCAATATCACGTTGACTATGTAGCTGTTCCAGCGTTTCACTAAAACTTGAGGCTTCAAATAGACGATTGCCCACCACTTCGGTAAGCGCTTGGCACATGGCAGATCTGAATAAAGGATGATCATCAGCAATCAATACGGGGGTGTGTACCACGATGCCACCTCTCTAGATAACTCATTAATTTTAGACAATATATCATGTCCTTACCAAATAAGGGTAGCGTTTCACTAAGGGCTAGAGAACACCTAAATTTACTAAAGATAAAACGAAAAAAAGCTCGACCACGAATAGCGCGGTCGAGCTTCGTTATTTACAGGTTAACTAGAAACGGTAACCTACGGTTAAATGTACTGTTCTCGGGTCGCCATAGTAGCCAATAAGAGTTGTATCGCCGCCAAGTCCAGGGCCGAATTCTCCATTCTCACCTCTGGTAACAAAGTCATAGCCTCCAACGAGATACTCTTCGTCAGTTAAGTTTTTAACATGGATACCCGCATACCAATCGCCTTCCATGCTTTCCCAACGGGCACTTAAATTCACCATGCCGTAGGCATCTTGTTCAATAAGATCGCTGGTTTCAAACAACAAGTAGTCGCCACGATAGTAATAGTTTGCGTTAAAGCTAATATCACCGAAGCTGGTTTCTAACATGTAATTGGCATTAAGGTTAAAGGTATTTTCCGGCGTGCTGGCGAGGCCAATAAGCGGAGGAACGGCATTGTTTTTCTCAATTTCAAAATCGATATAACCATAAGCCGCGTCAAATTGCAGGTTGTCTGAAGCAACCCAGGTCATCTCTACTTCTGCACCTGTTGCCGATGTTTCTGCTGCATTGCGTAAGCGTTGATCAAGGGCAGTAGGATCGCTTAAGTCACCTTCAATGCCAATGTATTGTCTGTCTTTGTGCTCATAAGTAAACAAAGTAACATTCATACGTAGCGAATCGTTAATATCGCTTTTCATACCAAGTTCAAAGCTATCTACAATTTCAGGTTCAACACCCGGTTCGTTCGTGGTAGCCCGAGGGTTAAATGTTCCTGACTTAAAGCCTTGCGAATAGCTGGCAAAAAACATGGTATCGCGATTCATCTGATACTCTAGGCCAACTCGAGGTGTAAATCTGGACCAGCTTTCTACGGCAGGCGCATCAAGCACGCCGTCACCATCTGTGTCGCTACCTAGCACCTGTGGAACTAAATCGCCATCAGGTCTCACATAGCCATCTATCCAGCCGCTATAAGGATATAGGTTGTCAAAATAGAGATCATTGTTTACCAGTGCACTTTTTTCTTCATCTGTGTATCTTGCGCCTACAGAAACGGAAAACTTCTCGTTAATGTCATAATTTACTTGCGCGTAGGCCGCCCAGCTTTCTGAATTGTTACATCCAGAGACTTCACGGGTAAGCCCTGGAGCCCCTAACGACTCGCCTAATACTCCTAATATAGCATCGAAATTACCGCATGATTCGCCATCATAAAGGTACACGCCGGACACCAGTGAATACGCTTCACCACTATAATTAAGCTGCACTTCGTGGGTATCGTTGCTGTCGTCATACTCTGCCGGAACATCAAAAATAGGGAGTGCTGTGTTGTCAAAGTCGATGTTGGTAGGCGAATAGCTTTCTCTATGTGAGCCAATGTACTTAAGCTCTAAATTTTCCGAAACATTATAGCGTGCTAACCAGTTGTACCCTTCTAGCTCAACTTTATTCCAGGTTGGTAAGCTGGTGTACGAGTCGTATTTCGAATCGGGAACAGGGGCGTCAGTTAGTATACTAGGCAGCAAACGATAACCGCCTTTGGCATTTGAGGTATCTTCGGTTTTATCCCAGCCTATACGGAAGAATAAATCCTCTGTGGGATGAATTTCTAACGTTACACGGGCGGCCCAGAGGTCTTTATTGTAGTTTTCTTTGTCCTGACCGGGTAACGCGCTAATTAAATATTCACCAAAACCATCTCGATTGAGGTTGGCATAGCCCACACCAAGATAAACCGTGTCTTCCACTAACGGGACTTGCCCGGTTAACTTAATATCTCGTTGACTGTAACTACCCACCGTGGCTTCAATATTAACCTGCGTGTCGCCGCTCATTTCTTTGGTGACATATTTTACTGCGCCACCAATCGTGTTTTTACCATACAGGGTACCTTGCGGACCACGTAACACTTCAATACGCTCTACATCCAGTAGATCTAAGACAGCCCCCTGAGGGCGAGCAATGTACATATCGTCAACATAAATACCTACCCCTGGCTCATAGCCCCATAGCGGATCTTGTTGACCTAAACCACGAATAAAAGCGGTAAGCGTTGAGTTAGTACCACGGCTCGTTTGTAACGTTGTATTTGGAGAGAATTGCTGCACTTCTGTGAGCACGCTAATGCCCTTTTCGCCGAGCTCTGCTGCGCCCACCGAAGTAATGGCGACGGGCGTTTCTTGCAATGATTCCACCGTTTTACGCGCAGTAACCTCAATACGCTCTAATTTGCCTTTTTCCACTTCTGCTTCATCGTTTGGTTGTTGCGCAAACGCGGGTGATATACATAACCCTGCCGCCACAGCAGCTGCACATAACGTACGGCCGGTGGTAAACATTCCAGGATACTGTTTGGTGTGTTGAGTAAGTGACATAGTGAGTCCTTTGTTTTTTTAAATTCTATTCACTGCCGGATGCATTTCCTACGGTCGAGAATCACTTTAGTTAATTATTTGTTAACAGTATGTAGTACCATCGTACTATGGGATTTTCATAAAAGTAACGTCAAACTCTTATTTCGAAATGAAGTAGGTTATTCGTTTAGCGGGCAGATACCCGCCAGGCAGTAGCTTTACGGGTTTAATTGTCGACTTAACTGTTCCGGATTATCTGCGGTCACAGATTCTTTAAGGAAACGAATATGTTAAGTATGATTGGCTTAGTTGGCGGGTTATTACTGCTTATTGTGTTAACAATACGTGGGATGAACCTGTTTATTGCCGCTCCATTGTGTGCCCTAGTAGTAGCACTTACCAACAATATTGCGGTATTTACCGGAGACGTAAATTTTGTCGAAACCTATATGAATGGGTTTGCAGGATTTGTCGCTTCGTGGTTTTTTATGTTCCTACTTGGCGCCCTGTTCGGCAAATTTATGGAAGATACGGGCGCGGCCGATTCGGTCTCGCGTTGGATCATAAGTAAAATTGGCTATAAACAAGCCGTATTGGCGGTAGTGTTAGCCTGTGCCATATTAACTTATGGCGGGGTAAGCGTGTTTGTTGTGGCCTTCTCTGTATACCCAATGGCGGTAAGCTTATTTAAAGATGCAAACTTACCTAGGCGTTTTATTCCTGCGGCTATGGCTTTTGGTTCGGTGACATTTACTATGACATCGGCCGGTTCACCAGAAATACAAAATTGGATCCCGATAAAATATTTAGGAACCTCACCCTTTGCAGCCTGGGAAGTTAGCCTCATTGTTGCCGTCTTTATGGCCCTGTTCGGCTATTGGTGGTTGGCAAGAATGATGCGAAAAGCCATTAATAACGGAGAAGTGTTTGAAGCAAGGGAGAGCGATCCTGTGGTTCGAGATAGAGAGTTGCCCCACCCTCTTACCGGTATCGTGCCCCTGATTGTGGTGTTAGTCATTTCTTTTTTATTCCATGAATCGCTAGCGCAACTAGCACTTATCCTCGCGCTGGGAGGAGGAGTACTCTGCTTGCTGGTTATCAACTTTAAACACTTCCATAGTGTTTCGTTAGCCATTAACGCGGGCACCACAGGGGCCCTAATTGCAATTGGTAATACAAGCGCAGTAGTAGGGTTTGGGGCTATAGCTAAAAATACCGACGCGTTCCAAAACACCGTGAATTTAATGACGCAAATCCCCGGTAACGAGCTTATCGGTGCAGCCATTGCAGTGAGCGTTATTGCTGGCTTAACTGGAAGTGCCTCTGGCGGACAAGCGATAGCGCTCCCCCTCGTTGGCCCTCATTACCTCGACCAAGGTGTGGAAGCGGAACAGTTGCATCGTATTGTGTCAATTTCCTCCGGTGCGTTAGACTCATTGCCTCACAACGGTTACGTGGTAACAACTATTCGTGCTATTTGCCACGAAACCCACCAGGCTGCTTATTGGGCGGTGGGCGCGCTTACTGTGGTGGTGCCGCTAATTGGTTTAGCCATGGCTATTGGCTTGTTTAGCATAATGTAAAAAAGGACGTGAATATGCAGTACCATTACCTGAAATTTCGCCCCGGTACCTGGCTTGGCTGGTTATCTGTGGCGTGTATATTGGTAACACTTCTAGCACAGCAATTAAAGGCAGAAACCGCCCCCGTTGCGGCACAAAAAAACGCCCCCTTGTTGGTGGAAAAACAAGTCTTTTCGTTACCTACCTTTACTACCTTTGGCGGCAAAACCATTGAAAATGTGAACGTGGGTTGGGAGGCCTACGGTAGCTTAACCCCAGAAAAAGACAATGTTGTGCTCATTACCCATTACTTTTCGGGAACGTCACATGCGGCAGGGAAATATCATTCAGACGACGCCGCACCTGGCTATTGGGACAATATTATTGGCCCGGGCAAAGCCATTGATACTGACCGTTTTTATGTTGTAAGCGTGGATAGTTTAGTGAACTTAAATGCCTATGATGAACATGTAGTAACAACAGGGCCTGCATCCATAAATCCTAAAACTGGCCAGCCTTACGGCCTTGATTTTCCGGTGGTGACCATTCGTGACTTTGTGAATGTGCAAAAGGCCCTACTTGAAAGTTTGGGCATTAATAAACTGCACGCAGTGGTAGGCCCTTCCATGGGCTCTATGCAAGCCATCGAATGGGCTAGCGCATACCCAAGCTGGGTTCCGCGTATGGTTTCGGTAATTGGCGCTGGAGAAAGCGATGCGTGGACCACGGCAGCGTTAGAACATTGGGCCATCCCGATTCGTCTTGATAGTCACTGGAATAATGGCGACTACACCCAAGATAACCCGCCTACTCAAGGCTTAGCCGCGGCGCTAATGTTAATTACCCAAGACGCGCTCACGCCAACGTTTTTTAACCAACAAGGGGAGCAATTAGGCTTCAAAAACCTTGAGCAAGGGCCGCTTGAGAGCATCAATCATTCTCACTCGATTGTAGGCTGGTTGAAACAACGGGCACTTGAGCGTAGTAAAAAGATGGATGCAAACCATTTGCTGTATTTAGTTCGCGCCTGCCAACTCTTTGTAGCTGGACATAAACAAAACCTAGAACAGGGCCTTACTGACGTAAAAGCTAAAACCTTATTTATTCCCGCCCAATCCGATTTACTTTTAATGCCCTATTTAGCGCAAGATGCCCACAAACGCTTGACCGACAATGGGGTAACAAGTCATTACCTTACTTTGCCTGGCGCCCTGGGGCACTTAGAAGGTGTGGTAAACGCATCGGCACACGCAGACGCCATCCGCGAATTTTTAAAAAGCGAATAAAGGACGATTTATGAAACTAACAACACTTATTGCAAGCGCAGTGGCCAGTGCGCTATGCCTTTCGCCCTTAGCGCAGGGACAGGAAAATCAGAAAGTAGTGCCTAAGCTGTCTCTCGATTTAAACGAAGTTACCGTCTCTGGACTCTCGTCTGGAGGCTATATGGCAACTCAATTTCACCTTGCCCATAGCGATTGGGTACGCGGCGTGGGTGTGCTTGCAGGCGGCCCCTACTATTGCGCTCAGGGTGATATCACCACCGCCCTCGCCCAATGCGTGAATAAGGTAGACGGCGAAATTGATGTAAACGGCCTTTCAGCACAAGCGGCCACCTACGCTTCTGAGGGTAAATTGGCGGATATGAGTAACCTAAAAGACGCTAAAGTTTGGCTGTTTCATGGTACCCGCGACAACCGCGTTATCCGTGAAGTAAGCGATTTACTATTTGAACAATACAAGAGTTGGACAGACACCCAAAACATAAAATACGTGAACGACAAACCAATCGCACATGTATTTCCTACTCAACATAATGGTACCGAGTGTACTAGCTCTCAAAGCCCTTATATTGGTAACTGCGGCTATGACGCTGCCGGTGACATGCTAACTCATTTGGTTAGCGATTTAACGCCCCCAGACGATACACTGTCGGGCCAACTTTACGTGTTAAATCAAACCGCTATTGCTGGCAGCAATGCTAAAACACTGGCCAGTGAAGGCTTTGTATACGTACCTAAAAGTTGCGCTGAAGGTGAACGCTGCCGCGCTCACATTAGCTTTCATGGATGCAACCAATACGCCGATGCGGTGGGTGATGCTTACACTACGCAGACAGGGCTAAATGCGTGGGCCGATGACAACAATATGGTGGTGTTGTACCCACAAACTAAAAAGTCGTTATTTATGCCGCTTAACCCTCAAGGTTGTTGGGATTGGTGGGGTTATTCATCACCGGACTATGCCAATAGAGAGGGCGATCAAATTAAGGCTGTTGAAGCCCTTCTTTCGTCTCTTAATACCGCTTCTACACAGAATACTGAGGAGACGACAGGTGAATAAACGAACCGTTTTTATTACTGGAGGCGCAAGCGGTATAGGCTTTGGCATTGCGCAAGTTATGGTAAAACAGGGCCACCACGTAATAATTGCAGACATTAACGAAGAAGCGGCGCAGCAAGCTGCTGTTGAACTAGCCCGTGATAAGGGCAGTGCCAGCGCTATTGCAGTAGATGTTTGTAATGCCCAGCAGGTTGCCAAATTACCCGAATTATTAAGCCCTCTTCGCGTAGATGTGCTTATCAATAACGCAGGTATTCAACATGTTTCCGCTATCGAAAACTTTCCGCCCGAGAAATGGCAGCAGCTTATTAATATTATGCTAGTGGGCCCAGCGCTGCTCACCCAAGCATTTTTACCTACTATGCGTAAACAAAATTTTGGGCGTATTATCAATGTAGGCTCAATTCATTCTGTTGTGGCATCGCCGTATAAGTCGGCCTATGTGGCCGCAAAACATGGCTTATTAGGGTTTGCTAAAACAATAGCCCTTGAAACCGGCGACTGTGATGTGACCATCAACACCCTATGCCCTGCATATGTGAAAACACCGCTAGTAGAGAAGCAAATTTCAGCACAAGCGAAAGAGAACAACTTAACCGAAGAGGACGTGATAAATAAAATAATGCTTGAGCCCATGCCAAAGAAACAGTTTATTAGTGTTGAAGAGCTTGCCGATTCAGCCTCATTTTTAATGTCTGCCAGTGCACGCAACATTACCGGGCAAACCATAATTTTAGACGGAGGATGGACCGCACGGTAAAGCTTTTCTTTTGGGAAACACCTGTGCTAATGTCCTGCCATTGGAAAGGAAAACACATTAGCACTACATGCCTTATCAAACCATTGCCTTAATTGGAAAGCCTCAGCACAAGGCCACACACGATAGCCTTAACATTCTCGCCCAATACCTAATCGCCAAGGGTTGTAAATTATTGGTGGAAGAAAGTATTGCCGTTGAACTTGAAACCGATAACTTTAGAACCTGCAATTTGGTCACCATTGGTAAAGAAGCCGATCTGGCTGTGGTGGTTGGTGGTGACGGAAGCATGTTAGGCGCAGCTCGGGTGCTGGCGCGCTTCGATATTCATGTGGTAGGCGTAAACAGGGGAAATTTAGGGTTTCTAACTGATATCCACCCCGATGAGATAACCCAGCAACTCGACCTTATATTTAATGGAGAGTGTGTAGTAGAAGAGCGCTTTTTACTTGAGGTTGGCGTGTATCGCCACGAAAAGCTTAAAAGCAATAATGCAGCCGTTAATGAAGTGGTACTCCATCACGGCAAAGTGGCGCATATGATGGAATTTGAAATATACATAGACGGGCAATTCGTGTTCAGTCAACGCAGCGACGGACTGATCGTGGCTACCCCCACAGGTTCGACAGCCTATTCTCTTTCTGCAGGCGGCCCCATTATTATGCCAAAGCTAGATGCGTTAACCTTAGTACCTATGTTTCCTCATACGCTTAGTAGCCGTCCAATCGTAGTTGATGCGGATTCTCAGGTATCAATGAAGGTTTCAAAGGTAAACAGTGACTCGTTACAGGTAAGCTGTGACAGCCATATCGTGCTACCTGTATTGCCTGGTGACGAAATACGAATAAATAAAGGCGCGGATAAACTCCACTTGGTTCACCCTAAAGGGTATAGCTATTTTAACGTACTGCGCAAAAAGTTAGGTTGGGGCAGCAAACTTTATTAGTTTTAGTGGCCACTGTGATGGCGAGGCGATGCCTTGCCCTTCCCGTCTTACCCTTACACCTTATTGTTAACCTATCTAGTAAAGTGCTCCGTGTGAGCACCACTGCTTTCCTCTGCATATTTTACACACCTCTGCATCTTTTTCTCTTATCTATCGCACTGAAAAATAAAGAAAATTTAATTCCATAGAAATTTGTATTTAAAATCTGATAGTTACCTTACCCTTATGGTTCGGCACGCGGGTTGCAACTTCTTATATTAACTTGGCTAGCTCGTGATTGAGCGACGCGAAGCCCTAAAATGATTTCAATGATAAGAAGGAGACATCATGAGTAATAACGATTTCAAATTTACGGCTCCTGGAATGGACAATGAATCTGCGGTACGCACCGTGAAGGTATTGAGCCAGCGTTTAGTAGCACTGCTTGATTTGCAGCTTACGCTTAAGCATATTCACTGGAATGTTGTTGGTCCTAATTTTATCGGTGTGCACGAAATGCTAGACCCTCAGGTTGATGCTGTACGCGATATGACAGACACAATAGCAGAACGCATCGCTACCCTAGGGGGCGTACCTAATGGAACACCAAAAGCTATTGTTGAGGGGCGTTCATGGGAAGATTACTCGTTAGGTAAAGGCCTTGTCGTTGACCATCTAGTGGCGCTTGACAAAGTATACGATGGGGTAAATAGCGACCACCGTAAAGCCATCGGCCTACTTGGCGAAATTGACCCTGTATCAGAAGATATGATCACGGGCCAGCTTGCCGACCTTGAGCAATTTCAATGGTTCGTTCGCGCACACTTAGAGTCGAGTAGCGGCGAACTGAAGCAATAAGCGAAATATTAAACATAAGCCGGGACCTACCTTAGGGTAGCTCCCGGCTTTTTTATGTATTTGATACGTAGCATGCCTATACACAGCATTACACGTTCACGCTTATCCTTTTGATTTAAAATGCCATTTAAGAAATGGCAGAAAATAGTGACGTAAAAAGAAGCACACTTCACTTTACAACAGAAAAATACTGTATATATTTACACACTGTACATATATCATGCTTATCTTTGGCGAGGGGAACTATGTTAGCGCACCTTACTATTTCGAACTTTGCAGTTGTAAAACAGTTGTCTGTTCATCTTGAAAATGGCCTTACCGCAATTACAGGTGAAACTGGGGCGGGTAAATCAATAGCCATTGATGCACTTAGCCTGTGTCTTGGCGAGCGCGCCGACGCCAACGCAGTGCGCGTAGGCGCTACCAAGGCAGAAATTATTGCGCATTTTTCTCTTAACGAAAATCCTCTCGCGAAAGCCTATCTAGACGAACATGAATTGACCTCTGATGAAGACGACAATAGTTGCTTTATTCGCCGTATTATTTCAAAAGAAGGCCGGTCTAAGGCCTTTATTAACGGCGTTCCAGCCTCGCTTCAGCAACTTAAAGGGTTAGGCCAATTTTTGCTTGCTATACATGGGCAAAACACCCACCTACAGTTATTAAAAGAAGACTATCAGCGCCAGCTAATTGATAGCTTTGGCGCCCATAACGAAGCTCTCATAAGCGTTAAAAATACGTTCACACTGTGGCGAGAGAAACAACGTACATTGGCCGAAATTAAAGCACAGGCACAGCAGCGTGAAGACCGCCTTAACTTGCTTACCTACCAAGTAAAAGAGCTCAACGAGTTTGCGTTAGAAGAGGGAGAATTTACTGAATTAGAAGTAGAGCATAAGCGATTGAGTAACGGGCAAAGTTTACTAGAGCAAGCCCAAACGAGTTTCTATCAATTATTTGAAAATGATGAAGGCAATGCACTCTCGGTGATTCAAAGCAGCGTAGATAGGTTGGGCGAACTAGAAGCGCACGATGCGAGCTTAACACCCATATTAACCATGCTAAACGATGCAGCCATTCAAGTTGAAGAAGCCGCCGGTGAATTACGCCAATATTGTGACGCACTTGAAATAGATCCCCTTAGGCTGCAGCAAGTAGAAGCCCGCTATAGCAAAGCCATGGATCTTGCCCGTAAACACAATGTTATGCCCGAGGCGCTGTATAGCCACCATCAAGCATTACTTGAAGAATTTGATTTACTTAGCGATCAAGAAACGCAACTTTGTTCGCTAGAAGAAGAAACGAATAAACTTAAAAAAGACTACCTCACAGCGACGCAGGTTTTATCTGATGCACGTGTCTTAGCTGGCAAAAAATTGTCCGCTGATATTGAAACGCAGATACGCCAGATGAACATGCCTCATGCGAAGGTGCAAATAAATGTGTCGTTTGACGAACTGCGTAAACCGAGTGCTTTTGGCCAAGACAGTGTGGAATTTCATGTTTCAACGAACCCAGGCCAACCCGCAGACAGACTGGATAAAGTCGTATCAGGTGGAGAGCTTTCTCGGATAGGGTTAGCCATTCAAGTGATTGCCAGTGATAGTCACGCTACACCCACTATGATCTTCGATGAAGTAGACACAGGTATTAGCGGACCTACAGCCTCTATCGTAGGTGGTCTGCTTCGCAGATTAGGCCAGCGAGCACAAGTAATGTGCGTTACCCATTTACCTCAAGTTGCTGCGCAAGCACACAATCAGTTATTTGTAACAAAACAAACCAATGGTGAGACAACCGAAACTCAGATGCTTCCTTTAACTAAGCAAGATAGAATAGATGAACTTGCACGGTTACTGGCTGGCGACAAAGTAACCAAATCGGCGTTAGCGAATGCAAAAGAGCTATTGAAAAGTGCATCATCGAACTAAAATGAAGTTGATTGGTCATAGTTGTCAAGGTAGCATGCCAACGCGCTTGCACGAAAACACCCCAGCCATCTATTTGTTGTTGGGGAATAAATAAAAAGCAATACTGGACTGATTTACGCATGAAGTTGCAACACTTATTAGTAATACTTGGCATAACACTAACCTCAACCGCTTGTTCAAACTGGATATATCGTATTGATGTTCCGCAAGGAAACTTTCTTGATCAACGGGACGTTAAGAAACTGCGGGTTGGGATGACCAAAGAACAGGTTATTTATGTTTTAGGTAACCCAGTGGTGCAGGACTCTTTTGACGATTCGACCTGGTACTATGTGTACGATATGAAACGTGGAATGAGAAAACGCGGCGAAGATTTTCAAAAGCAGTTAGTAATTAACTTTGTGGACGGTAAAGTTGCCACCGTAGAAGGTGACTTTGAATTATCTGAAGAATTCGATACTCCGTTAGACAGCTAACGTTCATTAAATACATTCATCGCGTTTTTAATATGTGGCTGTAGTTGCGTTTTATTTTATACAGCCTGCGTAGCCTATTCGTTGAACTGCCTAAACAGTGAGAATACATATGGAACATAGCTTTTGGCATAGTAAGTGGGAAAGCAACCAAATTGGCTTTCATGAACCACAGGGCAACGCGTTATTACTTGCACATGCAAGTACGCTATTGCAACCGGCTAACCCGCGAGTTTTCGTTCCCCTTTGTGGCAAAAGTAAAGACGTGGGCTGGTTGGCATCAAAAGGCTGTGAAGTAATAGGTGCCGAGCTTAGTGCGCTAGCTATCACGCAATTGTTCGACGAATTAAACATTACACCCAAAGTAACAGAGCTTAAGCATACCACCTTATATCAAGGGTTAAATATCACCGTGTTTCAGGGTGATATATTCTCACTTAGTGCTAATGATATCGGCAATATTACGGGAGTCTACGACCGCGCAGCCTTGGTGGCGTTACCGCAATCGCTACGCGAGCGTTACAGCGCACACATTCGCGCTATAACCGATAATGCGCCGCAACTGCTTATTACATTTGAGTATGACCAAACTCAACTGCCAGGCCCGCCTTTTTGCGTAAGTGAATCTATGGTTTCGTCTCTGTACAATGATTATTACGAAATCGCGTTATTATCAGCGACTACGCTAGAGGGCGGCTTAAAAGGCAAAGTTGATGCCACCAACCTTGCCTTTCATCTCATTCCTAGACTCTAGAAATAGTGGGCTAAGGTACCGAAAAGGCTACCCAGCACTAGCGAATATTGCCTGTTCAATTACAAATAGAATGGCGCCTATTAACCCGCCCACAATTGTGCCATTTATTCTTACCTTTTGTAGATCTCGCCCAATATTGAGTTCTATTTGGCTGGCCATTTCTGACTCATCCCAACTGTTTATTGTGTCGCGAATATGGCGCGTTAAAAACTCAGCTAATTCTGGCGCCATATATTTGCCCGCCTCACCGATGTGAGCGTCAAAAGTGCTCGCTAAGCTGTCATCATGTAGTAAGGTGTCACCTAGCCCTTTCAACCACCCCGCCACCTTCGTTTCAACCTTGCCTTCTTTATTTTTTAGCGAAGTCAGCATAGTGCGTTGAAGTGAATTCCAGGTGTGACTCAAATAACGTTTCAATGCAGGATCGTGAATTAGCTTTTGCTTAAATTGGGAAATTTTTTGTTCCATATCATCGCTGCTATTGACGGCTTCAATAAAACTGTCCACCTGTTCATCAAACGCGTATCGAAGGGGATGCTGTGCATCAGCATATACATCATCTAGCATATGCGATACTGCTCGCACAGCAATCAAAGCCCCTTGTTCGCTTAACCAGCTAGACGGCAATAACTTTTCAATACGCGAGTGTTCAGTTTTCAGCCACACCACTAAAGTTTCAGCAATATATTCTTGGGTATCAGGTTCAGCGAGCAATTGCGCAAGTTTACCCAACAATTTGTCTAATATTACTTGATGCTGCCTGTCGCGGGTTACACTTGCCAAAACAGTAGCAATAAGTTGCCTTAAATCGACCTCTTCAATACCACGTTGCGCCGTTTTCGCGATAAAGCGTTTAACCGGCGCATCGTCTAAAACAGTTAACATTCCAGCGAGTGCGTCACATAAAAAGCGACTTAACCTGGCAGCGTGTTGTTCGTTTGACAGCCACCTCCCGGCACCTTTAGCCGGATGACTGGACGCAATAAGTTGCTCAATGGCTGTAACGTGAAAGAATTTTTCTTTAACAAACAATGCTAAATTATCAGCAATAGCATGTTTATTGTTAGCGACAATATTGGTGTGAGGAATTGGATACTTTCGAGGTATCGGTTTAAACAACGCTGTGACAGCAAACCAATCTGCCAACCCACCGATAAGGGCCGCTTCGCTCGCCATTTTAACTAACCCTAACCATTTTGACTGCGCCAGTTGTGGGAAATAGACTTGGGTACAAGTGGCCGCAACAAACACCACTGCAGCAAAAATCAGACAAGCAAGAGCCATACGTTTAGCTTGGTTGAGTTGGGCAGATTTATCTAGCATAAGTAACTTTCCAAAAACATCATTCTATTTTCCCTTAATCCATTAACTGGTTACTTTCACACAACCTAATTAATATACTTACTATAAGCTGCGTTAGTGAAATCAACCGCAAACATTTGAAAACAACTGCTAATAAGTGCAAACAAGTGCAAACAACGCGCCGTCTTTCAAGGCACGGTAAAAACTCACCTATGGTATACGCAAATTACGCGCACCTTGCGCAAATTAGCCCGCGAACTATGACTGTCCAATTTAACCCGTATGCGAATATGTGTGACTGTCCTACTTAGCGTACCTTGCACAAATTAGCCCGCAAACTATGACTGTCCAATTTAACCCTTATGCGAATATTCATGACTGTCCTACTTCGTGCATTATGCGAATATGTATGACTGTCCTACTTCGTGCACCTTGCACAAAATAGACCGCAAACTATGACTGTCCAATTTAATCCCTATGCGAATGTGTGACTGTCCTACTTAGCGTACCTTGCACTAAATAGCCCGCAAACTATGACTGTCCAATTTAACCCTTATGCGAATATTTATGACTGTCCTACTTAGCGTTCCTTGCACTAAATAGCCCGCAAACTATGACTGTCCAATTTAATCACTATGCGAATGTGTGACTGTCCTATTTGCGACTGTCCTATTTGCGGAGAGCGAACGTTGAATGCCTAGGGCTGGGTGAGTGTGAAAATGACTAATGGTTAGCGAATATTGTCGTTATTTAGTGCCATCGTTTATTTAATTTATGTCAACCTTTTCACAACAACCTTAGCTTACTGATTTTAAACGAAAATTTATAATGGCATATACGTTGCTTTTCAGTAAGTTAATACCACACATGTGCTCTATATCCATAAAAATAAGCTACAAGGACTTACCATGACAAAGACTCCCCTCACTGCTGCCTTACTGATCTGCTCAACCACGTTTTTATCTGGCTGTTTAATTCATATAGACAGCGGTCAAGGTTTTGAAGGCGACGGAATTAGCAGTGTTTTAGGTAATATAGACGTAGACGAGCATGATTATGCGGGTAACATTTCATCCGTTAACGGTAATGTGGAACTGGATAGCCATGCCCGCGCCGATGATATTAGTATCGTAAATGGTAGTTTAGATATAGAAGACCATGTACAGGTTAATTCCATCGATATCGTTAATGGTGATATAGATGCTGGTACTCATTTTCGTGTTGCACAAAGTATAGAAACGGTAAATGGTGATATTTTTATTGATAATAAAGGCCAGATCACTAACTCCATAGAAACGATAAACGGCGATATCGTGCTTTCTACTACCCATATTGGCAAAAACATTGAAAGTCTCAACGGGGATATATCCGTTGAAGGCGAAAGTGTCATAGTGGGTGATATTATTTATCACAAGCCTGAGAGCCGTTGGTTCGATACAGATAGCATGCCAACCTTATCAATAGCTTCTACCGTGCTTCTTGAAGGTAACATCATTCTTGAACGTCCTGTCGAACTCAATTTAGAAAACGCCGATCATCAACAAAAAGTTATTGTCAGGTATTCATCTAAACAGTAAGGTGCTGGCTTTTACTTAACGTTGAAGCTATGACAGAACAACAAAAAATGCTTGCTGGCGAGTTGTACTACCCTTCCGATAAGACGCTCACTCAATTACGCAAAGTATGTCGCCAGCAACTAGATATCCTCAATAGCACGTGCCAAACTGAGCATAAAGCCCGTACACGCTTGCTCAAATCACTGTTCGCTAAAACAGGAAAGCGCCTTTATATTGAGTCTATGTTCAAGTGCGACTATGGGGAAAATATTTCCGTAGGCGAGAATTTTTATGCAAATTTTAATTGTGTCATTCTAGACGCAGCCAAAGTCACTATTGGTGACAATTGCATGATTGCCCCACAAGTTGGAATTTACACCGCAACCCACCCTATAGATCCTGTCGCTCGGGCTAGCGGTATCGAGTATGCTAAGCCTATCACATTGGGCAATAACTGCTGGATTGGCGGTATGGCGGTGATAAATCCCGGGGTAACCTTAGGCGATAATGTAGTGGTGGCCTCTGGCGCGGTAGTAACGAAAAGTTTTGGCGATAACGTGGTTATCGGCGGAAACCCTGCCAAAATTATTAGGAAAGTTTATCCAGAAGAGGGCGCGTAAAAGCACGCCCTACGGTTTACTCACCGGAATACTTTTCGTATCAATCCCATTTAGGGGCAAAATCAGGGTCGACAATACGCTCCCCGTTGTCTAAGTCATCGATGGTGGCTAACTCTTCGTTTGTTAACGTTATATCGGTATAAGCTATGTTTTGCGCAAGATGCTTTTTATTTGTTGAGGACGGGATGGCGTGAATGTTTCGCTTGTCCATCCATGCTAATACTACCTGAGCGGGCGTCGTGTCATGTGCATCTGCAATCGCTTTTAACCCATCATTTTTCATTATTTTCCCCACTGCGAATGGCATATAACCGGTAACGCGAATATCTTTTTGCCGACAAACTTCTACCACCTGTCGGTTTTGCATGAACGGGTGCAATTCTATTTGGTTGGTATAAATTTCGCCTTTGCCCAAAATAGCTTCAGCTTGCTCTAGTAATTCGATCGTAAAGTTTGAAACACCGATATGGCGTGCTAAACCTTGTTCTTTGGCCTCTTTCAAGTTTTTTAGGTAGCTTTCTAAAGAAATATCATCGCCAGGGTAAGGCCAATGGATAAGCAGTAAATCAACATACTCTAGCTTAAGTTTTGCCAAGCTCTCATGCACACTTGGCATAAATTTATCTTTACCTAGCGACTCATGCCACACTTTTGTAGTAACAAAAAGATCGGAACGAGCGATGCCGCTCGTCTTAATCGCATCACCTACATTTTCTTCATTGCCATAAAACTGCGCGGTATCAACGTGCCTAAACCCTACATTTAATGCATCAGTTACCGCTTGCGTAGCTTCTGTTCCCTCTAGACGAAATGTTCCCATTCCTATCTGTGGCATATGCTTCATGATTAACTCCTTACAATGTGCAACATTTGATTCGTATGCTTTGCTACGCAGTCGCATGGCAAGGAGATCGCCTTTACTCTACATTCGTAAAGATAGCTGAACTTTGCTTAACTAAGGTTGAATGGTAAAAAAGGTAGCCTTACCTTAATTGAATAAGTATCCTTCCGGTCCATACTAATAATAATAAAAAATAACATGCGAAAATCGATATTATTTCTGCTCTTTAGCCTGTATCTAGTACCTATGGGCGTGCATGCGAACGAAAAAAATGTGCTGCGGGTTGGCGTAGAGAACATGAATTATTACCCTGTCATGGACTTTACTACCAATTCACATCGTGGATTATTTAGCGACATATTTGTGCGTTTTGCGCAGAAAAATCAAATAGAGTTAGACTTTATCCCCCTTCCCCTTCAACGGTTTAACTACTGGTTTAAAGATCATGCTATTGATTTGCGCTTACCCGATAATCCGCGCTGGACACACAGCACTTCCGAAACGCTTATGTACAGCGAGCCACTTATAACAGTATGTGATACCACCGTGGTACTGGCTAAAAACCGGTATATTGATAAAAAGGAAATTTCAACTGTGGGCCTACTTAGCGGCTTTACAGTTGCAGAAAAATGG
The DNA here is from genome assembly GCF_010500865.1 of Alteromonas profundi. GTDB lineage: Bacteria > Pseudomonadota > Gammaproteobacteria > Enterobacterales > Alteromonadaceae > Alteromonas > Alteromonas profundi. The sequence continues at coordinate 84,579 of NZ_JAAAWN010000007.1, read as the reverse complement.
CAAGCTAGAATAGAAGAAGGTTCGATGGAAGTAGCGTATGAAAGCTCCATTCGTGTGCTTACTCGAATGTTGCTAACAGGGATGGTGGATGCAATAGATTTAAATATTGCTACTATAGAGGAACAGTTAAAGCAATTAGGCCACGAACCGAGTTTAGTGGCCACCGCAGAAAATGTTTCTGCTGCGGGGGTTAAGTACGCGGTATCGACACAATCTCACCCCAGCGTGATTAATGCCTTAAACCAGTTTATAAAAGAAAACCGCCACACCATAGACATGCTGGCTCAGCATTATGGCGTGGCGGTGAATCAAGCGTGCAGTTAGCGTTTGGCGTGCTTGCCAATACGTTTCTTACCCGTTTGCTCTTTACGAATTTTGTGCTTTTTCACTGAGCGGCGCATGCGGCTTAAGCGAACATGATCGAGCTTGTTTTGACGAACGTCTACCATCGACTGCGTTTCTTCAGGCAACTGAACGATATCGCGCAATGCGTTTACATCTTCAAGGCCCAGTTCTACCCACGCCCCTTGCGGCAAACGCTTTTGTAATTCTAACGGCCCGTATTTTACTCGGATTAGGCGGCTAACCTGTACGCCTTGCGATTCCCATAACCTTCTAACTTCACGGTTACGTCCCTCTTTAAGGGTAACGTTGAACCAGCGGTTCATGCTTTCTTCTTCAGCATCGATGGGCGTTGGCTTACCAGCTATGCTTAAAAACTTCGCTTCACCATCATCCAGCATTACCCCCTTTTGCAGGGTACTCAATGTTTTATTGGTCACTTCACCAAATACACGCACAGCGTACTCACGCTCTACTTCACATTTAGGGTGCATCAAGCGGTTCGCCAGTTCACCATCGTTAGTGAATAACAGTAATCCACTGGTATTCATATCGAGCCGGCCCACCGTTATCCAGCGGCCAAGACGAATGGCTGGCAAGCGATCAAATACTGTGTCTCTACCATCAGGATCGTGACGGCTACATAGCTCACCTTCCGGCTTGTTATACATAAGCACACGACAAACCGGTTGTTCTGTTTGGCGGGACAATAGGTGGCCATCTACGCGAATTTGCGCGCTTGCGTCAACGCGGTCGCCTAAAGTGGCCACCGAGCCATTTACCGATACACGCCCTTGTTCTATCCAACGTTCCATTTCTCGTCGCGAACCTAGCCCTTGGTTGGCCAGTACTTTTTGCAACTTTTCAGTCATGGTTTATATCACTCTTTATTTTGCTTGTTTACGGTCGCACGGTCTTATTGATTAGACGGTGCCTCATTTAACACCTTAAGCGACGAGGATGATTGTTCATTTTCCGTCATTGTTTCAAATGCGTCGGCACTAGGAAGATCTGATAGTGAAGACAACGAAAAATAGTCCAAAAAAGTTTTTGTTGTGGCGTATAAAGCAGGCCTTCCTGGCACTTCTTTATGGCCCACCAAACTAACCCAACCTCGTTCTGTGAGTGTTTTCATAATATTGCTACTTACCGCCACCCCTCTCACTTGCTCAATCTCTCCGCGAGTAATTGGTTGGCGATAGGCGATCAGCGCTAAGGTTTCCAACATGGCGCGGGAATATTTTGGCGCATTTTCTTGCCACAGCTTACTAAGCCACGGGCTTAATGCATCCAGCGATTGAAAACGATAGCCACTTGCCACCTCCACTAGCTGAATGCCACGGGGCTGATAATCCCGTTGAAGCTCGTTTACTATCTTGCTTAGCGTTCTATCCGCCACCTCAAATTCACCTAACACCGAGTCTTTAAGCTCTTGTTTTGATATCGGCTTCTCGGCCACAAAAATAGCGGCTTCAACCAATTGTTTAAGCTGGGCGGTGTTAATCTTCTTCATGGCTACCCAATTTTACATGAATTCGCGCATAAGGACCTGCCTGAATGCAAAATATTAATTGTTCTTTTACCAACTCTAAGAGTGCAAGAAAGCTTACCACCACACCAGATTTCCCTTCCTCAAGGGTAAACAACGCCTCCAAGGGAGTAAATTGGTCTTTCGTTACTATGCTTAATATGTAGGACATTCGCTCTCTGGTACTTAACGCTTCGCGCTCGATAGTATGATGTTCAAACGCCGCTGCGCGCTTCATCGCACCACTAAAGGCTAAGACAATTTCCGCTAAGCTCACGCTGGGGTCTACCCGCACTGGCGCGATACTCTCACTAAGTGCAACATTGGGTATAAATAAATCGCGCTCCAAACGTGGTTGGGCGTCTAAATCTTCCGCTGCGTTCTTAACAAGCTCATATTCCCTAAGACGACGTATAAGTTCAGCCCTAGGATCGCCCTCATCATCGCTTTCATCGCTACGTTTTGGTAGCAACAATCGCGATTTAATTTCAGCTAGAATGGCGGCCATTAGCAAATATTCCGCCGCCAACTCAAGCTTCAAGGCCATCATGGCATCAACATATTCCATATACTGCTTAGTAACTACGGCGATGGGCAATGTGGTAATGTCAAACTTTTGCTTTCTAATAAGATAGAGCAATAAGTCTAACGGCCCTTCAAAGGTGTCTAGTATCACCTCAAGGGCGTCAGGCGGAATAAATAGGTCTTCCGGTTTTTCAATCAGCGCTTCACCATTAACAAACGCTAACGGAAGCGGCTGTTGAATGGGTGCTGGCGTAGAGGCCTCATTACTCAACACAAGTTCCTTAACATGTGCGTCTACTCAAAGGGCGCGGGGTCGCCGGTTCCGCGACGAAGAATAACTGGCGTATCATCTGACAAATCTACTACAGTGGTTGGTTGCTCACCAATATAACCACCATGAATGATAAGCCCTACCTGCTTTTCCAAATTTTCGCGGATGACGTCAGGATCTGACTCAGCCATCGTATTGCCAGGCAAAATGAGCGAGGTTGACATAATGGGCTCACCCAAGGTTTCTAACAGCGCCAACGCAATAGCATTGTCAGGTACCCGTAAGCCAATCGTTTTTCGCTTGGGGTTTTGCAGACGTTTTGGCACTTCCCGGGTGGCCTTCAATACAAAGGTGTACGACCCCGGGGTATTATTTTTTATCTGTCGAAATGCGGTATTATCCACTTTGGCGTATATCGATAACTCCGACATGTCTCGGCACATCAAGGTAAAGTTGTGATTTTTGTCAATTTGACGAATACGACACAACTGCTCTAGCGCTTTTTTATCTTCCATCTGACATCCGATGGCATAGCCAGAATCGGTGGGGTAAACCACTACAGCGCCGTCGCGAATAAGCTCACACGCTTGATTTAACAAGCGTTGTTGCGGGTTTTCTGGGTGAATATAAAAAAACTGACTCATACTGTTTCTCTTCTTTATGACACAGGCGTGCTTTGATTAACCGCCCCAGATACCTCTGGCCAATTATGCCAAATGGGCGTGAGCGCACTACTTATGCCAAGATTTTTACCTAACTCTGTCCAGCGCGACGGGAAATGAAAATCAGACCCCGCGGAGGCCAGTAACGAATGAGTTTGTGCCAATTCATTAATAAGTTCTTGTTTGTTTTTATTGATCCCCGGAAAGGCAGTTTCAATAGCATCGCCGCCGGCAATCGCAAACACATTAACCAATCTACGCAGCCATTTAGCGGTCATATCGTAGTGAGCGGGGTGAGCGAGTACCGCTTGGCCGCCCGCTTCATGAATCCACGCCACAGCCGACTCGATGGAAGGCCAGTGCGCTTTTACTGCCGCTCGCTTGCCTTTGCCTAAATATTTTTTAAAGGCGGCGTCCATGGTAGGAACACCATAGTTGTTCACCAGAACACGGGCAAAGTGAGCGCGAGTAACTTGCCCTACCCCTGCTAACGCCTCAGCGCGGGCTAACACTCCATCAAAACCACAGCGAGCTAATTTTTCCCCAATGCGCTCAGCGCGGTCTTGGCGGGTTTCGGCTTGCTGATGTAAATGGGCGAGGAATTCAGGTTGGGTTCGGTCAACATTTAACCCCACAACATGAATATCGAAACCATGCCAATCGGTTGAAATTTCAACACCATCGATAATGCGAAGATGCCGTTTCTGTGCAGCTTGCGCCTGATGCGCCTCATCTAATCCCGCCACGGTATCATGGTCGGTAATGGCTAACACATCCACCTGCATGGTATGCGCGCGCAGCACTAATTCGGTAGGCGTTAGATGCCCATCGGAGAATTTTGTATGACTATGTAGATCTATTTTCAATGTCTTATGCAAATAATGGGTTGACACAAAGGCCAAATTGTTTTCTTCTATACACCTAGAGTATACGGATTAACAACTTCGATGCCTATCGAAGTTTGACACTAACACGAGTTTATTCATGCACAAAATGACAAACACAATAGCAATGACAGTTGCAACTTGGTGGTGGCACTCCCTCGATTGACGGGCGGTGTGCGCATTTGTGCGTGATAACAAACACAAAAGGCCCGTTTTTACGGGCCTTTTTTTTATCTTTTTGCAGTTGGAGAGTGGCGAAAAATGAGTTTAGCGGAACTGGGAACCTCCCCAGGAAAAGTGGAAACAATAGAGCAAGTTGGGCATTACATTGACGACCCTCTTGCCGCCTTTGCGCACTTGTGTGCACAACGCTCTAATGCGTTATTGCTAGAATCGGCAGAAATTGAATCAAAAGATAACCTGCAAAGTATATTGCTAGTAGATGCGGCATTACGCATGGCATGTAACGGCAATAAAGTAACGGTTACTGCGCTAACCGATAACGGAACATCGATTCTACCGCTTTTCGACCAACATCTACCGAAAGGGTTGCGGTGTGTATCTAAAAGCGAAAACGCCGTCACATTAGTGTGTGACCATCCTGACGCTTCGCTTGATGAAGACAGCCGGCTAAAAGCGGCAAGCGTAATGGATGCCCTGCGCGTAGTTATTAACAGTATTGCGCCTATCCGTCAGCATCCACACGCATTATTTTTAGGGGGTGTATTTGCTTATGACATGTTGGCCGGCTTTGAACAGCTACCAGAGGTAGAGGAAGGTGAAAACGACTGTCCTGATTTTGTGTTTTACCTTGCTGAAACACTTATTACGGTAGATCACCAAACCCGCGAAACACACCTAATTGGTAGCGTATTTAGTGGCGATGATGTAGCCCGGCAATATTTCAAAGTGTCACAACGCCTAGAAGCTATTCATGAATTACTTCATACCATGCCAAGTAAACCCGCTCTCACTAACGCCAATGCACCTCTGCCACAAAGCGCTGACGTCAAGGTAGATAAAAGTGATAATGCGTTTTGTGACGACGTTCTGGCATTAAAACAACATATTCTCGCCGGCGATATTTTTCAGGTTGTACCTTCTCGCACATTTTCTCTGCCTTGCCCTTCTCCCTTGCTCGCATACGCCCAGCTGAAGGTTCAAAACCCAAGCCCGTATATGTTTTTTATGCAAGACGAAGCGTTTTCTATTTTTGGCGCTTCGCCTGAGTCTGCATTGAAATACGACAGCGAAAGTAACCAAGTAGAAATTTACCCCATTGCAGGGACGCGGCCCAGAGGCAAGCGAGAAGACGGTTCTATTAACCATGATTTGGACAGCCGAATAGAACTTAATTTACGCGAAGATGACAAAGAAAAAGCAGAACACATTATGCTGGTTGATTTAGCGCGTAATGATGTGGCGAAAGTTAGCCGCCCCGGTAGCCGCTATGTAAAAGACTTGCTGAAGGTCGACCGCTACTCACACGTTATGCATTTAGTATCACGGGTGGTGGGTCAATTACGTGACGACCTTGATGCGCTTCACGCTTACCAGGCATGCATGAACATGGGCACGCTTGTAGGCGCGCCAAAAGTAAGTGCGGCACGCTTAATTCGTGAAACAGAAAACAAACGCAGAGGTAGCTATGGGGGCGCTGTGGGCTATTTGAATGGGCGTGGTGATATGGATACATGTATTGTTATTCGTTCCGCTTTTGTGAAAAACAATACCGCCTACATACAAGCCGGAGCTGGCGTAGTTTACGACTCGGTTGCTCAGGCTGAAGCCGATGAAACACGCGCAAAAGCGCAAGCAGTAATTAGTGCAGTGCAAAGTGCGCTGGCCATGGAGTCGCAATAATGAAGCACAATACCACCCTATTTTTATTGGATAACGTCGACTCTTTTACCTATAACCTTGTAGATGAACTTCGCACGTTAGATTTAGCCATAAACGTGTATCGAAACACAGTATCGGCCGACATGATCTTTAGCAAAATGCAGGAACAAGCCACTAAAGGCCCAGTATTATTGCTACTTTCTCCTGGCCCTGGCGCCCCTAGTGACGCCGGTTGTATGCCAGCTCTACTTGCGAAAGTAGCAGGGATATTTCCTGTCCTTGGCATTTGTTTAGGGCACCAAGCAATTGTTGAATACTATGGTGGCAAGGTGGGCAGGGCTAAACAAGTCATGCATGGTAAATCATCAGCAATTACGCACAGTAAAACTGATATGTTTGCGCGCTTACCTTATCCCCTTCATGTGGCGAGGTATCATTCATTAGTTGCCCATACGTTACCGGACAACTTAGACGCCTGTGCGTCGTGCGTTGATGACAATGGTGAAGAAACAATAATGGCGGTGTTAGAGCAACAAGACCGTATGTTAGGTTTCCAATTTCACCCGGAATCTATATTAACTGCCCAAGGCAGCGATTTATTAAAACAAAGCATTGAATATTTAACGGTGCAGGAATAATCCTATGTTAAACATAACAGAAGTACTCGACACCCTTATTTCTCAGTCTTCGCTCTCGCAAAGCCAGGCATATACGCTGTTTAACAGTATCATGCACGGAGAGCAAAGCGATGCCGTTATTGCAGCGGTACTTACCGCGTTAAAAATTAAAGGTGAGTCGCCCAGTGAAATTGCTGGGGCAGCCCGAGCGATGGTGGATAACGCCTTGCCCTTTCCATCCCCAGACTATGCCTTTGCAGACATAGTCGGCACAGGCGGCGACGGCCATAACACAATTAACATTTCTAGTGCTGCTGGGGTTGTAGCTGCGGCATGTGGCGCGAAAATAGCGAAACATGGTAATCGTAGCGTTTCAAGCAAGTCTGGGTCGGCAGATCTGTTCCGCGAATGCGGATTAGCCCTTGATATAAGCCCAGAAACATCACGCAAATGCTTAGATGAAGCAAACTTCACATTTCTTTTTGCACCGGTTTATCATGCAGGAATGCGCCATGCAGCCCCCGTCAGAGCTGCACTTAAGACCCGTACCCTGTTTAATATATTGGGCCCACTAGCTAACCCGGCCCGTCCTACACATGGCGTATTTGGGGTATACTCTCCCGAACTGCTTGAACCTTACGCAAAAACCCTTATGCTGCTAGGCCAACATCGCGCCATGGTGGTGCACGGCGATGGCCTTGATGAATTGGCGCTACACGGTGAATCAATAATCTTCGATTTAGAGCATGGCGATATCAGAAAACGCAACGTTACCGCAGATGACTTCGGCCTGCCCTCATACCCACTATCGGCGATAAAGGGTGGTGAGCCAGAAGAAAACAAGAAGTATATACAAGCCGCCTTAGCTGGCGAGGGCGAACAAGCCCACCAAGCCGCTATAGCGATGAATTGCGGCGCACTGTTAAAAGTGACAGGTCATGCAGATACGTTTAAAGACGGTAGTGACATGGCCATGGCCGCCATGCAAAAAGGCACGCCACTTAAGGTATTAGAAAAAGTGGCAAAAATTAGTCAGGAGGTAAGCACTGATGTCTAATGTGCTTGAAAAAATTGTTGCCGATAAACGGCATGAAGTTAAAGAGCGGATGGCGGCATTACCGTTAGCTTCGTTTAAAGCGGCGCTTACACCCTCAACAAAAAGTTTATTTGCTGCATTAAAAAAACCCAATGCAGGGTACATTTTTGAGTGTAAGAAAGCATCACCCTCCAAGGGGCTTATTCGTGAGCATTTCGATCTTGATGAAATTTTAGCCGCCTATATGCCCTACGCGGCGGGCATATCTGTACTTACCGATGAAAAATACTTTCAGGGTAAATTTGAGTACCTAAGTTATGTTACCGCACGTGTTTCGCAACCTGTTCTAAATAAAGATTTTTTTGTTGATACTTATCAGGTCTACTTAGCGCGCCACCATAACGCCGATGCGGTATTGCTTATGCTTAGCGTGTTAAGTGATGAGGAATACCGTGCGCTAGCTGAGGTCGCAGACAGCTTATCCCTCGATATTCTTACTGAAGTAAGTAATGAAACAGAGATGACCCGGGCCATCGCTCTTAAGGCAAAAATTATTGGCATAAATAACCGCAACTTAAGAGACCTGTCTACCGACCTTGCCACCACTGAACGTTTGGTGCCAATGTTAGCGAAAGCCGACCATGACTTTGTGGTGATTTCCGAGTCAGGTATTTATACCCATCAAGATGTATTGCGCCTTGCGCCCCTTTGTCATGGTTTCTTAGTTGGAAGTGCACTAATGGCTGAGACTGACCTTAAGCGAGCCGTGAAAACATTAATCATGGGCGGGGTTAAAGTTTGTGGGCTGACGACTCAGCAACAGGCACAACAAGCATTTGAACAAGGCGCTAGCTATGGCGGCCTCATTTTTGCCGAAAAGTCGCCGCGTTATGTAGAAAAAACACACGCGTTGGCAATTACCGAGGCTGTAGCAGGTAATTATGTAGGCGTATTTGTCGACCATGAAGTGGATGAAGTCGCCTCTATCGCACGTCTATTGAAGCTAACTGCTGTGCAATTGCACGGGAGTGAAGATAAAGATTACCGCTCTCGTTTGCGCGCCTCGTTACCTAAAAACTGTGAAATATGGCAAGCGGTAGGCGTAAAAGACACATTACCCGAACATCTACCTTCGCTGTTAGAAGAGCCAAATATACAACGGATACTGTTGGATTGTCAGGTAGGTGACGCTAAAGGCGGTACGGGGCAGGCCTTCAATTGGCAAATGCTAGAAGGAATAGAGAGAAAAGACAAACTCGTTCTAGCGGGGGGTATTAACCCCGATAACGTAACGCACGCCATACAAACAGGCTGTGCAATCATAGATGTAAACTCAGGGGTGGAAACGGCTCCGGGCGAAAAATGTGCTGAGAAATTATCTGCGCTCTTTTCAATTTGTCGCCAATACTAATTCAGTACTACAGGATTTCTTATGAATCAACTTGAAACAAAATTCGGTGAATTCGGTGGCATGTATGTGCCCGAATTACTTATTCCTGCACTCGACCAACTAGAGAAAGCCTTTCTTGATGCTAAAGATGACCCTAGCTTCAATGAAGAGTTTCTTTCGCTACTTAAGGATTACGCCGGCCGACCTACGGCAATGACGTTAACTCGTAATCTTGTAAGCAACCCAAAAGTAAAACTTTATCTTAAGCGTGAAGATTTGCTTCACGGTGGTGCACATAAGACGAACCAAGTGTTGGGTCAGGCCTTACTGACTAAGCGAATGGGCAAAAAAGAAGTTATCGCCGAAACTGGCGCTGGTCAGCATGGTGTTGCAACCGCATTGGCGTGTGCACTGCTTGGCTTAAAGGCCCGTATTTATATGGGTGCGAAAGACGTAGAGCGTCAGGCACCCAATGTTTTTAGAATGCGATTAATGGGTGCTGAGGTTATTCCGGTAAATGCCGGTTCTGGTACGCTAAAAGACGCCGTAAATGAAGCTATGCGCGATTGGTCGGCAAACTACGATACTGCTCATTACCTGCTGGGAACGGCCGCGGGCCCCCACCCCTTCCCTACTATTGTTCGTGAATATCATCGCATGATAGGCGAAGAGACGCGTGCCCAGATAATGGAAAAAGAAGGCCGGTTACCTGATGCAGTAGTTGCCTGCGTAGGGGGCGGTTCGAATGCAATTGGCATGTTTGCCGACTTTATTGATGAACCATCGGTACGTTTAGTTGGCGTAGAGCCTGCTGGTAAAGGTGTACACACGAAAGAGCACGGGGCCACTATCGTCGCCGGCACGAAAGGCATACTGCACGGTGCTTATACCTATATTATGCAAGATCAAGAAGGCCAAATAGAAGAAAGTTACTCAGTATCTGCAGGGTTAGATTACCCAGCAGTGGGGCCTCAGCATGCTTATTTGGCTGATATAGGCCGAGCAGAATACGTTGCCGCTACCGATGAAGAAGCGCTAAATGCCTTTAAACTATTGGCCCGAAAAGAAGGGATCATACCCGCCTTAGAATCGTCCCATGCCTTAGCGCACGCGCTGAATATGGCCGATGAAGCTGAAGACGACACTATTATTGTAGTGAATTTATCCGGTCGCGGCGATAAAGACCTAGCCCACGTTATCAATATTTTAGGGGATGATATTTAATGGATAGATATGCAGATATGTTCGCGCGTTTGGATGAAAAAAACCAAGGCGCTTTTGTTCCTTTCGTTATGATTGGCGACCCTAATCTAGAGCAGTCAGAAGCCATCATCTGTCAGCTAATTGAAAGCGGTGCCGATGCGCTAGAATTAGGGATCCCCTATTCAGATCCTATTGCCGATGGCCCTACTATTCAGGCTGCAAGCATACGAGCGCTCAGTCACAAGACCACCGTGGCAGATTGCATGTCATTGATAACGCGCGTACGTACCAAATACCCACACGTACCCATCGGCTTATTGCTGTACAGTAACCTTGTAATGGCGAAGGGCATAGAGAATTTTTATGCCACGGCGAGCGATGCCGGCGTAGATTCTATCTTAATTGCCGATGTGCCTCTGCGTGAAGCAACACCGTTTCAAAAAGCGGCACAAGCAAAAGGCATTTCTCAAATTTTAATCGCACCGCCCAATGCAACCGATGAAACCATGGAAAAAATTGGTGAATTCTCTACAGGCTACACGTATTTGCTGGGTCGCGCTGGGGTAACTGGGGCAGAAACAGCTGCAAACGTGCCAGCCTCAGAGCTAATTGCTAGATTGCATCAACATAAAGCGGCACCTTCACTCCTCGGTTTTGGTATTTCTACTCCAGAGCAGGTGAAAGCAGCGATTGACGCTGGAGCTGCGGGCGCTATTTCTGGTTCAGCTACCGTAAACATAATTGCCGCTAATCTTGATGATAACGACAGCATGCTAAAACAGCTGGGTGATTTTGTTAGCGCAATGAAAGCAGCAACCAATAAGGGGTAAGTAAAATGTTGTATATGATATGCGCCACAGACACCCCAAACAGTTTAGAAAAACGGCTTGAAGCAAGGCCTGCACACCTTGCCCGCCTAAATGCATTAAAAGATGAAGGCCGATTAATTATAGCCGGGCCATTCCCCGCGATTGATAGCCCAGACCCAGGTCCATCGGGCTTTACAGGTTCGCTAGTGGTGGCGGAGTTTAATTCACTTGAAGATGCGAAAACCTGGGCCGACGCCGACCCTTATATCGACGCTGGCGTCTATGAAAGTGTGGTTGTAAAGCCTTACAAAAAGGTTTTACCCTAATTCGCCAATAATAAATACCATCGATGAGTGGTAAACGAAACATGTCGAAAGCGCACCCAACCATAAGTGCGCTTTTTTATTCCCTCCCCCATTTGAGCAATATAGGACAGTCGGAACAATATAGGACAGTCGCATGTTGCACGATATGGGACAGTCATATTCAATCTGACTTAAACCTGAACTATGTTGGACAGTCATGTTTTGGCTGTCATGTTTTGGCTGAGTTACGCTGAGCATAACCAGACACGCACAGTTACTCGGTAGAAATTCAATCGTTAGTAAGTTGCATTAGTAAGTTGGACAGACACATTTACCGCCAATGCATGTATACCGTACCGAAATCGGACAGTCGCACTTAGGCATTTATTGCCGAAATCGGACAGTCGAACTTATCACTTTAGTTTGACGGTGCCTCGCTAAAAATGCGCGGGTAACTGTATCTTTGTACCTTTGTCGATAGTTGTAGATGTACAGTATGCAGTCGCCAAGGTAAACTTATAATCATTAATTCAGTGTCTGTTCAGTTGTACGCATTACACTGTGCTATGAACAATAATACTAGTGGCGAATTCTAAGCGAGGTGGTGTAGTGAAAATGCTCCGAGTTATGGCTTTATTGCTAGTGGTTTCTACCTCTTTTTCAGGTTTGGCATTCGCCCAATCAAATGGTGAAGGAAGCATTAGTAAAAGCCAAGCGGTTAAGCGCGTTAAAAAGGTCGAAAACGGACGTGTATTAAAAGTCGACCAGACCGGGCAGATTTACCGTGTAAAAGTATTGAAAAAGTCAGGACGTGTAGTCTCTGTGGATGTTGATAAGCGGTCGGGAAAGGTAAACCCATCTCAAAAAAAAGGAAGTAATGAACGCTAATGAGAATTCTTATAGCCGAAGATGACAGCCGTCTTCTTACCCAACTCGATACACTTTTGCAACAAAATGGCTATAGCGTAGATCTTGCTGATAACGGTGAGCATGCGCTTTATCAACTTAATGAGTTCCCTTACGATTTAGCGATTATTGATATAGGACTTCCCAAACTTGACGGCTTTGATGTTATTCGAAAAGCAAGACAGTCCGATATCAACTGCCCTGTATTGATCCTTACTGCCCGAGATAGGTGGCAGGAAAAGGTAGAAGGATTGGATGCTGGCGCCGATGATTACTTAACCAAACCTTTTCACAATGAAGAGCTATTAGCCCGAGCAAAGGCGCTTATTCGACGTGCATCAGGCCAGGCAAATCCGGTAATTACGTTTGGGCCGATTACGTTAGATACCGTGGCGGAAGAAATAAAAGTACAGGGTATCGCGCTTGAGTTGACCGCGTACGAATACAAGGTAATGGAATACCTAATGTTAAACCCTCAAAAAGTTATCTCGAAAACTGAACTTACTGAGCATATTTACGATCAAGATTTCGATTTAGACAGTAATGTTATAGAAGTTTTTATCGGCAGATTACGTAAAAAAATTGACCCTACAGGGGAATTGAAACCCATAGATACCTTAAGAGGCAGAGGGTATCGGATAAGCCGAAGCTTATGAGAAAGCTATCAATAAAACTTCGTACGGTTTTATTTGCGTTAACTATTTTGGCGGTATTTGCACCTCTTACAGTAGTAGTGCTCGATGATGCTTACACCGATAGCCTAACTCAGGCAAAAATGAATGAACTTCGTCTAATGAATTTAGGTTTATTGTCAGCCTTTGAATTAGATGGTGACACACCATACATGCCTGAATTTCTCTATGAAGAGCAACTTAACCTGCCTGATTCGGGTTATATTGGTCTTATAGTATTTAGAAACGAGGTTATCTGGCAGTCGCCCTCTGCGATTGAATACACACTTACCCCCCCTAACTTGCGGGTGCCAGTAGGCAGTGAAGCCTTCGATGAAGATTTTTCTGCGCCATTTGATGATTCACCTTATTTCTCTTATGCGTTTACCGCAGAGTTCGCATCTGATAGCACATTTGAACCTGTACATTTTTATATTTTCAATAATAAACAGCGATTTACAGAAGAACGCCTGGCTTTCATATCTACTACCTGGCAGTGGATGTTGGCACTATCTGGCGCACTTTTACTCTTTATTGTGATTGGAATGAGTTTAATTTTAGCTCCTGTGCGCGCACTGATTGGCGAAATATCGTTAACCTCTCGAGGAAAGCAAAAACAGTTAAATGCCAGTTACCCAAAAGAGTTCGACTCGCTCAAGCAATCGATAAACGCGCTATTACAGGCCGAAGCAGCACAGCGGGCACGATACAAAAATAGCTTAGGTGACCTTGCTCACAGTTTAAAAACGCCTTTAGCCGTAGCATTAGGCACGCCAGGTATTCCAACCTCGGCCGCCGAGCCTTTACATCAAATCGACAGTATTATTCGGCGGCAATTAAAGCGTGTGAGCGCTGGACGCGATGGCTGGCAAACCCCAATTAGAGTGTTTCCAATCATATCCAACGTTGCTGACGCGATGGATAAGGTCTATCGAGACAAGCGTTTAACTATCGATATAGAAGGAGATCAAAACGCGTATTTTAAGGGGGATGAAACAGACCTTTTAGAGTTGTGTGGGAATATTTTAGACAATGCCTGCAAGGCTGCCGAGAAAAGCATCACTGTTCATATTACAGAGCAAGATAACTGGCTATCCATAAGCGTAGAAGATGACGGCCCAGGTATACCTGAACATCAAAAGCAACGACTGTTGGAAAGAGGTAAACGACTCGATACCTATACCGAGGGGCAAGGTATAGGTATGGCCTTGGTCAGCGATTTGATTGCCGCCTATGAAGGGCAGTTACTTATTGAAGACGCCCCACGGGGCGGTGCACAAATCACCCTACGATTTCCTGTTTAATTTAAGCGAGAGGGGTAGTTTTGTCTCCTTCGCTTGAGAGCAATACAGCAAGCCATTTGCTTTCTTCGCGTGATTCTAGGGCAATTTTGACTACCATTGTTAGCGGCACCGAAAGCAACATACCTACTGTACCTAATAACCACCCCCAAAAGATTAACGATAAAAATACAACCAGGGTAGACAAGCCCATACCACGCCCCATGAGTCTGGGTTCTACTAAATTGCCCATAATGGTATTTACTAACACGAAACCCAGTGCGGCAAAGCCAGCAGACGCTGCCCCATATTGAACAAAGGCAATAAGTACAGCGGGCAATGCGGCAATAATTGAGCCGATGTTTGGAATATAATTCAGCATAAATGCTAAAACTGCCCACAACATAAAATGGTCAATTTCCATTACATAAAGCCAGGTACCGATAATAAGCCCCGTCGCTAAACTGACCACAGTTTTAATAGCTAGATAACTGTTTACTGAGCGTATAAAGCGGTCGATATGTTTAAGCTTCATATCCGGGTCGGCCAGCGCGATATGCAAACGCCTCGGTATACTGTCCGCTTCAAATAACATAAAAATAACCGTTAGAAGGATTAGGAAAAGATTCGACAACACCCCCCCCATGCCACTAATGAAATTAGTCGCCATAGACATGGCAGTGGAAGGATCTAGGTGCGAGGCAATCAATTCTCGATTGATATGAATGTTATATTCTGCCAACCTACCGACAATCCAAGCAAATTCAGTGTCTAATTTGGTTCGATACTCGGGTAAGTTTTCTTTAAATTCCGCCATCGATTGGCCGACTAGACCGGCTAAAAGGAATCCGAAAACGACGATGAGCAGTATAACTAATGTTATTGATAGCCATTTAGGCACCCCAAACCTTGATGTCCAATGAATAATGGGGCTGCACGCAATAGCAATAAAAACGGATAAAAAGAAAGGTACCATGATGGTACTGGCGGCTTTGATGCCGGCCATCAAAATGACCAAACAGGCTAAAACAAGTAGAGCTTTCGCAATGGGCGATCTCAGTTCCATGGACATTCTATGCTACATTCCTAATGAAAAACCTGAACACTCTACAACGACTTAGAAGTAACTACAATCAGAGAAAAAGATGACCTTTAATCTAGCCACTATAAAAATTAAAAACCTTAGGTTACGCACATACATTGGTATAAACGAAGACGAAATAATAAATAAACAAGACGTCATTGTGAACGTGAAAATTGACTATGATGCTGAAAAAGCGACGAGTAGCGACAATATGAATGATGCTCTAAATTACAAAACAATCACCAAAGCCATTATTAAGTTAGTTGAAGACAACCGTTTCGCTTTGCTCGAAAAGTTAACCGCAGACGTACTAAGCATTGCATCAGAACATTCTTCGGTGCGATATGCCGAAGTAGAGGTAGATAAACCGCATGCGTTAAGATTTTCAGATTCAGTTTCGCTAACCTTATCGTGCAATAAAACCGAGTAACCTCCTATACTTTAGCAGGGCCTATGATGAATATTCTTATTACCGGCGGGACTGGGTTAATTGGGCGTGCCCTAGTTGCTAAGCTGCAAGACGTGCACGATATCACTGTATTAACCCGACAAACTGCCAATGCACAAAGAACGTTAGGGCCGAAAGTAGCCTTTATTAACAAACTCGATGCAATAAGTGATATTGGCGAATTCCAGGCTATCATCAATTTAGCCGGTGAACCTATTGCGGATAAGCGCTGGACCTCGCACCAAAAACAAAAAATTTGTGATAGCAGATGGGATATAACATCATCGTTGGTTGCAAAAGTGAATAGCAGCGAAAGACCACCAGCAGTCTTTCTTTCAGGTTCGGCCATAGGTTTTTACGGTCAAAAAGGGGCTGAAGAGGTAACAGAGGATACACCTCCTCACGACGAATTTACCCATCAACTGTGCAAAAAGTGGGAAGCAATAGCCTTTACCGCTCAATCAAATGTAACGCGAGTGTGCACCTTACGTACCGGGGTAGTTTTAACGGCAAAAGGTGGCGCGTTAGAAAAAATGGCGCTGCCCTTTAAATTAGGCTTAGGTGGTAAGCTTGGCAGTGGTGAGCAGTATTTATCGTGGATCCATATTAACGACATGGTAAATGCCATTGTTTTTGCTCTTGAAAACCCTTCATGCAAAGGGGCTATTAACATGACGGCTCCAGAGCCAGTAACCAATAAGGTATTTTCACATGCATTGGCAAAGGCGTTATCCCGACCTTGTCTGTTTACCGTACCCGCCTTCGTCATGAAGGTGCTAATGGGTGAGAGTGCAAATATGATACTCGATGGACAAAAGGTTATACCTGCTAAACTCACCACCGCAGGCTTCCAATTTTCGTTTCCAACTCTAGAGGCCGCCCTTGACGACATTTACCGCTAACCTTAACGACAAACACGCTCGACTTTAACTCGATTATGTCGTTTTTGGACAGTCGGATTTTTTGAAATTTTTTGAAATTTTTGGACAGTCGGAAACAGGCTGGTAAATTTGCCGTTATTAGACTGTCCAATAATTTCTACATTTGTTCCGTTACCCTAGCCTTTTGAGCCTACCCCTTGTCATAATTTATATATTTTGGATAGTCGAAAAAACTGTAAAAGTTGGACAGTCGCATTTTGCCCCTCTTTTACTTTTTCGACTGTCTAAAACACGCTAATTTGCATTTATCGTATTATTTGACTGTTCAAATTAATCTTATAGCTCGTTGCTATACCATTTTGCGAAGCAAAGTTGCTGTATTTAAGGTTAATAAACGCCAGCACCCTAACGCACCTAAGGTCCCTACAATCACCGCGCCCGCGACCGGAGCTATAATCCAATATTCTAAATGAAGACTGGCGGTCATTTGAAACACGGAGGTCTGAAGCATATACAAACTCAACTCGTTGGCCAGTGCAGCCATGAAGCCGGCAACAATGCCGATGATGATAAATTCAAATATAACGCTCTGGCGTATTAAGCTTCCCTTTGCCCCTAATGTGCGCAAAATAGCAAGCTCTTGCCTTCGTTCATCCATGCTGGCTTGTACCTGCGCTATTAACACCAAACTTCCTGCAATTAACACCAGAACTAAGATAAATTCAACCGCGACTGAAACCTGCTCAACGATTTCTCTAAGTTGATTTATACGTGCGTCCACATCAAACATAGTAATTGAAGCGAAAGGTTGAAGTAGGTTTGTGAGTTTATCCTTTTCTTCAGTAGGTAAATAAAAGCTTGTTATATAGGTAGCGCTAAACTCTTCCATGGCAGCAGGATGAATAACAAAGAAAAAGTTAGGTTGCATGGTTTGCCAGTCTACTTCTCGTAAGCTAGTTACCTGTGTTTCAACCACTTCACTTCCCACATTGAACGTGACTTTGTCACCCAAATTAATGTTTAGCCGTTCTGCAACATCTGCTTCTACAGAAACCGGGAAAGGCGCAGTAAGAGTATCAACCGCGCTATCCCCGTGCCAAGTTCCTCTTACAACCTCATTACCTTTTTGCAACGTATTGCTCCACGTTAGGTTAGCCTCTCTACCTAAGCCACGCCGGCGCTCGTCATTAGGCTCGTCTTCTTTCGTCACTTCTGTATTGACACGTTCATTATTAACGGCAACAAAACGACCTCGAACGACGGGGTAAAACTCTTCTATTTCTATTCCGTTGGCTGAAAAATGACTGTCCAATATATCTTTTTTATCTTCCGTTATATTAACGAGGAAATAATTGGGTGTCCCTTCAGGGAGTTGTGCGCGCCACTGTGCGATCATGTCATTTCGCATCACCAATACGACAAGCAACAACATTATCGTTATGGAAAAGCTAATTAACTGAACGCTATTGTCCATAGCTCGACGCTTTATACGGGCCCAAGCCAATTGCCACGCGCCAATTTTTCCTGCGCCTAACTTTCGCCCTACTGCAATAAGAATAAATGTTGCTACCAGCAAACCCGCTACCAATACCACGCCGGAGCTAAAGAGTATGGCGCTTATTTTTACATCCTGACTGTACATCAGCATAAGTAAAAACACTGCCCCTCCAGCGGCAAGAAATTGAATTGTTCGCGAACGTAGATTAGAACCTAAATCACGTCTTAATACGCGTAAAGGGGGGATAGAAAACAGCTGCATGAGCGGGTACAACGAAAATAACAAAGCGCAGGTAGCGCCAGTTAAAATTGAAATAATTACCGGTCGCCAATGCCATACAGATAATGAAACATCAATTCTATCGGCAAGCCCCCATACGACCACCTGCTGACCAACAAAACCTACCAATAGCCCAATAACAATTCCAAGTAAGGTAATAAACAATACTTGGAATAAATAGATAGCACGTATAGTTTTCTTTGTGGCGCCTAGTGTTTTCATAATAGCTACAGGATCGAAGTGGCGCTGGCTATAGCGTTGCGCTGCAACTGCAATAGAAACTGCCGCAAGTACGATGGCGAGTAAACTAGCGAGCAAAAAATAGCGCTCTGCCCTTGCAACGGACTGCCCTATAGCAGATTCGTCATCTTCAACCGTTTGCCAGCGATGAATATCAGAATCTAGCTGTGGCTCTAACCAGTCATGAAAGCTATTAATTTCGCTAAACGTCCCCGTAAAATAGCTTACGTAGTTCGCGCGACTACCGGGGCCAGTTACAGAGGTGGCGGCCAAATCGGACAGTCGTATTAACACAATAGGTTCGGTATTAAATACACTGAATCCGGCATCAGGAATGTCGACGAGAACCTTTGCTACTGTAAACACACCATCGCCGATTTCTATTTCATCGCCTAGCTTAACCCCTAGCGATTGGAATAGCCTTGATTGTATCCAGGCTTCGCCTTTTCTAGGAAGCGAAGAAGCGGGGGTTTTAGCTCCAAAAGGGGCATTTGCTACATTGACACTACCTTTTAGCGGGTAATTACCGTTAACAGCCCGAAGATCGGTGAGTGCCATTTCGTCACCAAAAAAAACCATCGAGCGAGTAGACACTCGCTGTGCGGTATTTAAACCTAAATCGCGGGCTTTCATTAACCAGTTTTCGTCTAAAGGCTTGCCCGACCTTAGCTGCGCATCGGCGGCGATAAACGCGGCTGAACGAGATTTTAAAGCGCCTTGGAGACGCTCGCTAAATAAAGATAAAGAAAGCACTGCACTAACGGATAAAATAATTGCGAGCAATATGATAGTTAACTCGCCCCGCTTCGCTTCATGGCGAAATAATCGCCATGCCAAATTCACTGTGGTGTTCATTTTTAATGCGCCTCGTGAACAGGAGATGGTGTAACAGTACTATCCTCCGTTAACTCTCCAGCACTCATAATAAGTTGACGGTCGCAATGATGCGCCAAAGTATTATCGTGCGTCACTAAAACCAACGTAGTTCCCTTTTCACGGTTTAATTTGAAAAGCAGGGCTTCTACTTTTTCACTATTTTTTGCATCTAAATTTCCCGTTGGTTCATCAGCAAAGAGGATTTTTGGTGTGGTAATAAATGCTCGAGCAATAGCGACGCGTTGCTGTTCCCCCCCTGATAGTTGATTAGGGAAGTGATGAGCGCGATGTGCTAAACCTACATCTTCAAGGATACGCATAGCCATTGCCTTGGCATTAGGTAAATTCGCTATTTCTGCTGGAAGCATTACATTTTCAAGGGCGGTAAGGCTTTGCACTAGCATGAAGCTTTGAAAAATAAACCCGACGTTTTTGCCCCTAAAAACGGCACGTTCTTCTTCACCCATAGTATGAAGAGGCGCATCATCTAAAAGTATTTCACCCTCTGACACTTCATCCAACCCAGCCAATAAACCAAGCAGCGTCGATTTTCCCGAGCCGGACGCGCCTATAATAGCAATAGACTCACCGGCCTTGACTTCAAATGAAATTGGGCGAAGGATCTGAAGTGTACCTTCACTCGTAGTTACAAACTTAGTTACGTTGGACGTTTTTATCATAGAGGTCATCAATTCGTGTTTTATTATTTTCGCAACATTGCGTTTATTACTTTACTTAGTCTATTAATACCTTCATTTGCTTACTCAGATCAACGTGATACAAGTAATGAGGTAGAAAAAGCAACGCTATTAATTTTAGGTGACAGCCTATCTGCCGCCTATGGCTTAACGCAGCAAGAAGGATGGGTGAGTTTGTTACAAAACAAATGGTATGACGAGAACATTCCGATTGACGTAGTAAATGCTGCGGTAAGCGGGGAGACGACAGATGGTGGCCTAGCACGTTTACCCAGATTACTCGATCAGCATGGGCCTTCGCACGTACTTATAGAACTTGGTGGTAACGATGGGCTACAAGGCCATAACATTAAAAAAATACGTGAAAACTTGCGTTCTTTGGTAGAAGTTGCCAAACGTGCTGGCGCGGAAGTATTCATCCAAGAAATGCAGATTCCAACGAATTACGGCCGTCGTTATACACACTTATTTACTGAAAGTTTTAGCGAGATCGCTGAACAACAAGATATCAAAAAAATTCCATTTTTCTTAGAAGAAATTGCGCTGAAGCCATCACTAATGCAAGCTGACGGCATTCATCCGAACGCCACAGCACAGCCTATAATAGCGGATTTTATGTTTGTCAAACTTACACCATTAATTAAGCCTGGCAGCGAAAACATGCCGGGCTCTAAATAGTTACCTACGCGAATAAATGAGGCTTTATGGACATCTCACCAATCAACGCTACGCCGGTATCTACCATAGTTCAAAATACACCTTCAAATACTGGGCAACATGGAGGTGTACAGCCACAGCAAGTTGTTGAGCCGGTACAAAAAGTACAACCAACAGAAGCTAACTATAATTCACCCGTGGGTAGTTCAATAGATATTTACGTGTAAAAACCGTACTCAAGCACAGTATCAATAGCGCGGTAAGAGCGCATAATCGTATCGGGTCAACAACCGAGATACGGACATGCCTTTACCGCGATATAAACAAATTAACCTTGATGTAACCCCTTTTTACCACTGCACTTCACGCTGTGTTAGGCAGTCTTTTCTGTGCGGTAAAGATAGTGTGAGTGGGAAAAACTTTGAGCATCGAAGACAATGGGTGGAAGACAGACTCCATCAACTTACCCGCGTATTTGCAATTGAGCTATGTGCGTATGCGGTAATGCACAATCATACCCATCTTGTCGTTCATGTTGCTAAAGCCAAAGCCTACAATTGGAGCATGGACGAGGTGTTGCTAAGGTGGCGTAGCTTTTACAAGTGCCCTTCTGTGGTACAGCGTTACTTACAAGATGAAGCGTCTTTATCTGAGACTGAATACACGCTGGTTATGGAATATGCTGCACAATACCGAGAGCGATTATGCAGTGTTAGTTGGTTCATGCGCTTGTTGAATGAATATATTGCGCGGCGCGCAAATAAAGAAGATAACTGCACAGGTTATTTTTGGGAACGCCGCTTTCGCTCACAGGCTCTTCTAAATGAAAAAGCAGTGATAGCTGCTATGGCCTATACAGATCTTAATCCCGTAAGAGCTAGACTCGCAAAATCACCAGAAGATTCTCATTTCACCAGTATTCGCTACAGAATTAACGCCGATAGAGCTGGGAAAACGCCCCGTTATTTAAAGCCATTTTTCGATGGTTGCAGTTCTGAGAATGACAACCCCCTGCCTATTTCTTTGGTAGACTACTTAACGTTAGTGGATGAAACTGGCCGTGCCGTACGGGAAGATAAAAGGGGTTATATATGTCAGAAACTTGCCCCTATTTTAGACCGACTAAAAATGAAATCATCAGCCTGGTTGACGGTATCAACGCAACTGGAAGCGAAGTTCAGTGGCCCTGTAGGAAGCCCCTTATGTATTGGAAATTTTACCCGCCAGTGCAACTATGGACGACGCCCTCATATAACAAATGCTAAACGCTACTTTATGTAGCGTTTACCTTTACGCTCCGTTTGGTAAGCTAACTTTTCTCGATAGGGAGAGGCGCACGTATGCGTCATACGTTAAGTTTCGCCCCTAAAAGATAAAAATGTCTACCTTGCCCTCAGCTTTTCGTAAGTTTGCTAGTTAAGATTGAAAGAAAGCTTCTACCTACATTCTCTTTAGACAGTCGAAACTAGTTTTCGATTGCAAAAATTCAAAAATTGGACAGTCTAATAAAATTTAGACTGTCCGGTTTTCTCTTCGGTTTCCTCTTCATTCTTTTCTGATATAAAATGACGGGTTGGTGCTACCGCCTCGCTGTAATTTCAGATATCTATCGCGTAATTTAGTTTGCCTTGATTCCATATCTATAAATTCACCATTAATGATCACCACCTCAGCTGACTCGGTGACTTCCAAAGGATCACCACTCCACACAACTATGTCAGCTTTTGCGCCTTCAACCAGTTGGCCTAGAGACGCTTGCATACCAAATATTTGCGCTGGCACTCTGGTCAAGCTAGCAAGCCCTGCCTCGTAAGATAATCCATTGGCTACTGCATTACCCGCATGCTGCGCCGCTAAACGAATATTATGAGTGTCCATGCCAATAGCCACATCTACCCCAGCGGCTTCAAGTCGGGCGGCATTGGACAGTGTTGCGCCCATTTGATCAAACCCACCAGGTAGATTGTATTCGGGGTCAATTATCACAGGTATATTAGCCTTTGCGAGTGCCTCAGCTTCACGCCATGCCTCTACCCCATGCACCAGTACAACGTTAATATTCGGGTGACGCTCTTTAAATGCCACCACTTGTCTAATATCCGCAGCCCTATCAGCCTTCATAAGTAGGGGTGTTTCCCCCGTTATCACACTCTTTAAGGCGCTTACATCTTCACGAGCGTTAACCCCAAACCATGCTTTAGCTGGAGTTAGCGGGGTTTCTAGTTTTTCTACTTCTTTAATCGCGCTTTCTAACATCACCCACAACGATGCACGCGAGCCGCCACTAATCTCTGCACCCCCACTGCCCACATCTACAGTGATAAAAGCACTTGATTTCAAGATAGGCGTTTTTCCAGCTAGGGATATAACTGCACCTTGGCCGCTGAACAAATAGTCTGAGCTCATCATACCTGTAGCCGCCGATGTCATTCCCTCAAGCCGCGTAATATTAAATAGCGAAGAGTCTGGGTTAATGCTGTAACTGACATCAAGGGCGGCGCCTGTTTTGGTAATTGGCGACTGTCCAATACTTGCATCTACCACACCTGAAGATGAAGATACCTCCACTAAGCCTAAAGATGTGTACGCACCGATAAACCCAGGGGTTACTACTTTCCCTGTGGCATCAATAACGGTGTAATCATCGGGCGCAACAAACCCTTTTGATATCTTCTCTACCTTTCCATTTTTGATAAGAACCGAGCCGTTTTCGAGTACGCCCTGTTCTCCCATGGTATGAATTTTACCCCCGACGATTGCGATGTTTTCAGCTTGCAGGGAGGCTGCGAAAAAGAAGCTCGAAATCAAAATAGTAAAGCGTTTCATTTGCTATCTCCTTCGCCTACTTGGCCAATTTCAAAGTCACTGACTGGCCATGTTGTGGGTTCATCCATTGAATACGCCAGACCTCCGTCAATATATACGTGTTCAGCTTTTGTATACGTTGAAAAGGGATTACCACTCCACAATACAATATCAGCTTGTTTACCGGCTTCTAACGAACCTGTTTTATCAAATATTCCTAGCGATTTTGCAGGATTTGAGGCTAGCCAAACCCACGCTTCAGCAATTGAAATATCGAGCCCCGCTCTTTTTCCATCCGACCAGGCCTTCGCAGCTTCTTGATTCAAGCGTTGAATACCTAGGTCGCTATCTGAGTGCACAATAGCGCATGCTCCCGCCGCATGGACGGCAGGGATATTTTCACGAATACCATCGTAGGCTTCCATTTTAAAGCCCCACCAGTCGGCCCACATGGCTGAACATACGTTATTTTCTTTTAATTTATCTGCAATTTTATAAGCTTCTACAGCATGATGAAAGGTGCCTATTTTGTAATCGAATTCTTTCATTACATCCATCATTACCGTCATTTCATCGGCACGGTAACAGTGCATATGTACAAGTATATCTCCACTTAATACGCCTGCTAATGTTTCTAATTTTAAGTTACGTTTTGGGGGTGTAGGATCTTTCCCCGCGTCGAAGTCTTCTTCGTAGCGTTCCCATTGTCGCATATAATCTTGTGCATCGGCCCATGCTTGCCGGTAGCCTGCAACATTGCCCATTCTTGTCATTGGCCCGCCTTTACTACCGTAAACGCGTTTAGGGTTCTCGCCACACGCCATTTTCATTCCATACGGCGCGCCTGGAAATTTCATAGATTGCATAGTGCGATTAGGCAGGTTCTTGAGCACCACCGAGCGGCCACCAACTAAGTTAGCGGAACCAGGCAGTATTTGTAATGTGGTAACGCCTCCTGCGAGTGCACGGGTAAAACCGGGGTCCTGTGGCCATACAGAATGTTCTGCCCATACCTGAGCGGTAACTGGGCTCGTCATTTCGTTGCCATCAGAATGCGAATGCGTGGAGGGAGACGGATAAACACCTAGATGACTGTGGTTATCTATAATACCTGGCGTTAGCCATTTCCCACTTCCATCTATGGTTTGTGTTCCTTTTGGAATGTCGAGTGACTCGCCGCCTTCTGTATCGGCTATGGCGACTATTTTCCCATCGGAAAAGTAAATAGCCCCTTTTTCAATTTTATTGCCTATACCATCCAAAATGGTGACATTGGTAATAACCGTCGGCTCACCGGGAATTGGCGTGTAGGTACTCGGGTAAGGGTCTGGATTAATGGCAACTTTAGCTTCTTGATTTTGCTTCTGCGTATCATCATTACTGCAACCTGTAACGACTAACGAGCAAAAACAAGCCATAGCCAGCATTAGCTTGCTTGGTTTGATGTTCATGTGTGCCCCGCACTTATTTAGTTATTCTTGGAATTTCTGTCGCTAATTATCAGCGTTTCCCAAGATTAGCTAAATGTAAGTGTGGTAACAAGTACGTAACTACGTAGCGTATGACTCTAGTTCAGTTTGACGGCGTAGTACATCAACGATTTCTTGCGCATTGGTAAGGCGACGAATGTCATTGAATAACACTTCCGCTTCCAAATACTGTCTTTTAAGGTAACCACACCACTGTTTAATGCGGTTAGGATAATATCGTCCTTTATCGCCATAAATCTCAAAGCCAGAATATTGAATAAGTAACGCCGCGACTTCTGGCCATGGCATCGGCGTCTCACCATCGCGGATACACTTTGCTAAATTGGGCAACGCAAGTGCACCACGCCCTACCATTAAGTTGTCGCAACCCGATTCTTGTTTACATTGAAGTGCATTCTGCTCACTCCAGATCTCGCCATTTGCCACAAGCGGAATAGATGTATGGGATTTAATTTTCGCTATCCACTCCCAATAGGCAGGTGGCTTATAGCCTTCCACCTTGGTACGCGCGTGAACGACTAGCTCTGATGCCCCAGCCTCGGCTATAGCGCACGCATTTTCGATTGCTAATGACTTATCTTCAAACCCTAGTCTAATCTTGGCAGAAACGGGTTGAGAATCGTCCACAGCGCTTCGTACAGCTTTCACTATGTCATAAAGTGTTTGCGTATCTTTTAGTAAGACTGCGCCCCCTTTACTCTTGTTTACTGTTTTTGCTGGACACCCGAAGTTTAAGTCTACACCAGGAGAGCCCAATTCAATTGCAGTTAGTGCATTTTCAGCAAGCCACTGAGGGTGCTGCCCTAATAATTGAACGCGTACTGGAACGCCGGAAGGTGTTTTTCCTCCGTTCGCCAATTCTGGGCAAATCCGATAGAAGGTTTTTTTCGGTAGTTTTTGCTCTACCACGCGAACAAACTCTGTCACACATTGGTCAAACCCGCCTACGCGAGTAAGCATATCTCTCATCAGGTGATCAACGACTCCCTCCATCGGGGCCAACATTATTTTCATGACAGTGTTATTCGCTCAGTAAAGGTCAAAAATTGGGCGCGAGAGTGTAGCAAAATCCCATATAGCTGGCCATGAAATTCGTAAACCGATAAAGACAAGTAGTCGCGCGATGTATAGCGCATATGACAAAAGTAAACATACGATAACTATTAGCTAAATGAATCCTATTGCGACTGTCCAACTTTAGGATTTCAACTTTAGGATTTAATTGTGACTGTCCAACTTTACGAAAGTTGGGTTAATTGCGACTGTCCTACTTTACGATTTATGACTGTCCGATTTTAGTTGCGATTTGAGTGGGCTTCGGCTTTATGAGGCGTTGGTTGATGCGGTGTTTTTGCTGACTAGTTAACGTTGACCAGGTAGCTATTTCGGCTAACGTACGATGGCAGCCGATGCATGTATCATGCTCGTTTACTTTGCAGCAGCCTCTGCAAGGTGAAGTAGTATCTAAATAATCAGACATGGTTATTGGGGTTTATTTCGTTAGGGCTCTTCACGTTTGTTATACGTTCTATTTGGCTGGCCACTTGTGTTGAGGGATTCTGACACTGCCAAAGGCACACGTGAACGCCAAAGGTATCGTTTAAGTGGCGATTGAATGCGTCTTTTGAACTAAATTCCCCCGCAACTAATTGTTGGCGGAGCCCATCATAAATTAATGCTGAAAACGAATACATAACTTGCCCCTTCATATTGAAGAAACAAATATACATCTAGACGTCTAAAATTACAACTTTAGACGTCCAAACATCTAAACGTCTTTCTATCTACAGTCGCTACACAATAGCTGAAATAGCGGCTTTAACTGCTGCTATCTGGGCTAAATTACATACCTGCGGTGTCGCATTATCGCTGTCTGGGTAAACTTCTGTCGTGGTAACAAACTTGGCATCAGTCATACCCCCACACAAAAATAGAGCTTTTTTGTCGTAACAAATAACCCCTTCTGATACCACATCCGCACCGATAATTTTTCCATGTTCATCCGAAGGCGCGATATGGGTAACAGTTTTTACCGCATCAATAATAGCGCGCTGGAATTCCAACTGGGGATTAGCCGTAGGCGCAACGGTATAAAAACCATCTGGGATCGACCAATCCTCATAAGTTGTGCCTTCTTTAGCAGCGAGGGCGGGTCTAAATTCGGAATTATCGGTATCCGTCGTCTCGTGAAGATCTATATGAACATCGAAAGAGGTGGGCAAGGATCCTACAAACGTCATTATCTGCGCTGCCTCGGGGGCTGGCGAGTCTGAGTAAAAAGAACGATTCGGATCGATAGCTAAGGGGTTCCATCTATTGATGGTTTCATAACCCCAAGGGCTGATACAAGGTGCCACCACCACGTTGGCCTTCGATGCGTAGCGCTCTAAATATTCGTTTATAAATTGCAATGCCCCTTGAACACCGCTGGTCTCATATCCGTGCACACCTCCGGTAATCAATACAGAAGGTTTACTCTCATCAAAAGATTCAGGCACCACGGCGTATAGTGGGTAGCGAGATTCATCATAAGGTAACGCACCATACTGTACGCGCTTAAACCCTTTAGGCAGAACAGATAGTTTAACTACCACTTCGTCAGCATAGCTTCTTTTAATCGACTGCGCGTTTCGCCACGCTTCTTTTTCTTCTGCGCCCCAAGGCTTACCTGGCGTGCCTATAAAATAGTGTTCCATAAAAATCCTCTTTGCATTTTCGTTTATGGTATCAAGATGATGAGCGCTTGTAAGGGGAAAGAATAATACGCAGATAGCAGGCAGTAAAATAATCGTGACAAAAAAAAAGACCAGCAAGCGCTGGTCTTTTTATATGGCGTCCCCTAGGGGATTCGAACCCCTGTTACCGCCGTGAAAGGGCGGTGTCCTAGGCCTCTAGACGAAGGGGACTGAAAATGATTCATTGAAAGCATAACTTTCAATATTATTAGTAAACAATGTTGACCAGTGTACCGAATAACTTGCATATTTTACTAACTTTTCAGTCAGAAGTTGGATTAACAACTCCAGCCTATTTCACAGTATTAACCGACTGTGACGCGATATAAATGGCGTCCCCTAGGGGATTCGAACCCCTGTTAC
>NZ_JAAAWN010000007.1:53664-56163 GCF_010500865.1 Alteromonas profundi | reverse complement strand
TTAACAACTCCAGCCTATTTCACAGTATTAACCGACTGTGACGCGATATAAATGGCGTCCCCTAGGGGATTCGAACCCCTGTTACCGCCGTGAAAGGGCGGTGTCCTAGGCCTCTAGACGAAGGGGACTGAAATGATTCATTGAAAGCATAACTTTCAATATTATTAGTAAACAATGTTAACCAGCGTGCCGAATAACTTGCATATTTTACTAACTTTTCAGTCAGAAGTTGGATTAACAACTCCAGCCTATTTCACAGTATTAACCGACTGTGACGCGATATAAATGGCGTCCCCTAGGGGATTCGAACCCCTGTTACCGCCGTGAAAGGGCGGTGTCCTAGGCCTCTAGACGAAGGGGACAATAAATCTTTCATCAAAAGCGCTGCTTTTGACATTTATTGCAAGGCTATAGGCGCTTAGTAATAAGCACTCTTTACCATACAATGAAATATTGTCGCTGATAATAATCGTGAACGAGTATTAACGGCCTTATTTGAAGCTAAGCTTCATTCGAAGTAAGTTACTTTCGAACATGCTAATCACAAGCTAAACCAGTGTTAGATTGGTGGAGCCAGGCGGGATCGAACCGCCGACCTCCTGCATGCCATGCAGGCGCTCTCCCAGCTGAGCTATGGCCCCATCATTGTCCCAGTCAGTGTTAAGTGACTGTTCCGTGACAGCGGGGCGCATTCTAGGCATCCACCCCAATCATGTCAACGGTTTTTTTATGAATTTTCTCTGTTTGCTATAAAAGTGAGCGCTTTGTCGATTCTCTCGCCAACTTTCTCTTTTGAAAGCAAATTAAGGGTAACATCTAACGAAGGAGAATTGCCGCCGCCGGTTGCTGCAACACGCAATGGCATTCCCACTTTACCCATCCCCACTTCCAGCTCTTGCGCAGTGGCATTAATTGCTGTTTGAATATTTTCTGGGTTCCACTCGTCAATAGCCAGTAACTTCTCTTTTACCAACTCAAGTGGCCCGCGCGCAACCGGGCGTAAGTGCTTTTTCGCTGCATTCGCATCAAAATCTTCATAGTCTTGATAGAAGTAGGTGGAGATTTCTGCCAACTCTTTTAGCGTTTTTACCCTATCGGCTTGAATTGCAATCACCGACTCAAGCGATGGCCCTACGCTTAAATCTACATTTAATGCATCGAAATGCCATTTAGCATGCACGGCAACTTCACTGGCAGGTAAAGTCTTAATATAGTGTTGGTTCAACCAGATTAGTTTTTCAGTATTAAACGCAGAGGCTGACTGGCCTATTGAGTCTAAACTGAATAACTCAATCATTTCTTCAATAGAAAAGATTTCTTGATCGCCATGTGACCATCCCAGCCTAACGAGGTAATTTATAACCGCCTGTGGTAAGAAACCATCATCGCGGTATTGCATTACGCTAACCGCACCATGTCGTTTAGACAGCTTTTTGCCATCATCGCCCAATATCATAGAAACATGAGCGTATTCAGGGATTGGCGCACCAAGCGCAGTCAAAATATTAATCTGGCGTGGGGTGTTATTGATATGATCTTCACCACGCACTACATGAGTAATACCCATGTCCCAGTCATCCACTACAACGCAGAAGTTATAGGTAGGCGTTCCGTCGGTTCTTTGAATAATAAGATCATCAAGTTCGCTATTACTAATTTCGATGTTACCGCGAATATGATCTTTGATGACCACTTTCCCTTCTAGCGGGTTTTTAAAACGAATGACAAAAGGCTCCCCTTCTGGGTGATCCGTTCTGTCTCTCCATGTGCCTGGATAACGAGGCTTTTCGCCTCTTTCTTTTTGCGCTTCTCTGATTGAATCAAGTTCTTCAGCACTCATAAAGCATTTATATGCTTTACCTTCGTCCAATAATTGTTGAATAAGCGCTTTATATCGGTCGAAGCGATCGGTTTGATAAATTGGGCCTGTGTCCCACGTCAAGCCAAGCCAAAGCATACCGTCTAAGATTGCTTGCTTTGCCTCTTCAGTCGAACGCTCTATATCTGTATCTTCAATTCGAAGTACGAATTCTCCGCCACTATTTTTCGCTAAAAGCCAAGAATATAGTGCAGTACGTGCGCCACCAACGTGAAGGTAGCCTGTAGGGCTAGGTGCAAATCGTGTTACAACCGACATGAAAACTCTCTATTTAGTAAACATAAGGAAATGTCGCGCATTCTACCTGTTTACGGTGCAACACAAAAGTAGACTTAAAAAAATGTGCGTGGTTTTTCATGTAGCCATACCCCCGAAGCGCTTAAAAGTCATACAAATATGATAAAACACATACAAAATGTACACTTTTCAGCCGAACAGTCATTTTTCTTTCATT
The DNA here is from genome assembly GCF_010500865.1 of Alteromonas profundi. Lineage (GTDB taxonomy): Bacteria > Pseudomonadota > Gammaproteobacteria > Enterobacterales > Alteromonadaceae > Alteromonas > Alteromonas profundi. Next base: position 53,830 of record NZ_JAAAWN010000007.1, on the reverse strand, counting down.
TTATTATTGACAGTATGAGAAGCGACTCTATAATACCGCCCCACTTGCCCAGGCAAGTAAATAAACAAGACGGACGCTTAGCTCAGTTGGGAGAGCATCGCCCTTACAAGGCGAGGGTCACTGGTTCAAGCCCAGTAGCGTCCACCACTTTCTCTAAGTGGAACGA
>NZ_JAAAWN010000007.1:0-53571 GCF_010500865.1 Alteromonas profundi | reverse complement strand
TGAACGATGGTATTTTTATTATCCTGTTTGTTTAGTTTGAAATTTTGATGGACGCTTAGCTCAGTTGGGAGAGCATCGCCCTTACAAGGCGAGGGTCACTGGTTCAAGCCCAGTAGCGTCCACCACTTTCTCTAAGTGGAACGATGGTATTTTTATTATCCTGTTTGTTTAGTTTGAAATTTTGATGGACGCTTAGCTCAGTTGGGAGAGCATCGCCCTTACAAGGCGAGGGTCACTGGTTCAAGCCCAGTAGCGTCCACCACTTCTCTTTATTTTATATCACCTTTCGTAATACAAAACGCTAATCACTGGTTCAACAACTTCGTTGCGAGCCGACAGCAGCGTCCACCACTTCTCTTTATTTTATAACACCTTTCGTAATACAAAACGCCAATCACTGGTTCAACAACTTCGTTGCGAGCCGACAGCAGCGTCCACCACTTCTCTTTATTTTATATCACATTTCGTAATACAAAACGCCAATCACTGGTTCAACAACTTCGTTGCGAGCCGACAGTAGCGTCCACCACTTCTCCTATCGTTCGTACGCTCTTTAATCATGCCAAACGGTCTATTGGCCAATTTCCTTGTGGTAACCCGTGAGTTTAACGACTAGACTTTGAATGCGGCACTAGCAATGTGCATTTAATGTGGGGGATATTATGAAGCTCGACTTAGCTAAGCAATCTCAGTTACTGATAGCAGAAGATCAGGCGCTAGCTAAAAGCCACATGAAGTATGCATTAGACCAGCTTGGATTTCAGCACGTAGACTATGTCGACCGCGCTTCTCACGCCATTACCGCCCTCACGAATCAACATTATGATGCAGTTATTTGCGCATATGATCTCCGAGAAGATCACGGAGGATACGGGCTTTTTGAACAGTTACGAGCTGAACATACTATTCCTTTAACCACCGGCTTTGTGTTTACCAGCGCCGATACCAGCCCCGAAGCCGTGCACGCTATAATAGAGTTACAACCCGACGAATTCCTTGCAAAGCCTTTTTCTGTAAATCAGTTAGACAAACGCCTTTTTAAAGTGCTCCGGCGAAAAAAGGTTCTAGCTGAGGTTTACGAACATATGGATAGAGGCAATTTTGAAGATGCATTAGACGCTATCGATGCTTTTCTTATAGAGCCACGTAATGCTGAGTATTTCCCCTTAGCGCTTAAAACCAAGGGCGACTTACTGTTGCTTTGCGCGCATTACCACGATGCCAAAGACTTCTTTGAAGCGGTTATCAATGTGCAAGATTTCGCATGGGCCAAATTCGGACTCAGCAAGTGCTATGTACAACTAGAAGAATTTGACAACGCGGAGAAAACGGTACTTGAGTTAGCCTTTAACCGTAAAACTATGCTTCCTGCGTACGATCTATTATCGGAACTTAAAATAAAGGAACACGCTTTTGATGACGCGTTAGAGTGTATCACCGTTGCCAGCGATATTTCTCCTAGAAATATTTCCCGCCACCAAAAAGCGCACCAACTCTCGCGTATTACTCACGATTACAAAAGCCAATTCGATAGCGCAAAAAAAGTGGTGCGATATGGTAAAGACTCTATTCACGATACCCCCGATATCTACCTTGCGGCGGCGCGAGCTGGGGTCGATTTTGCTATGACTGCTGATGCAGCTGATACCAATAATATAGTTAAACAAACCAACGACTATTTAAGACAGTTAAAAACCGCCCACCCTAAAGCTAAAGTCAATGAGCAACTGCACGTTATTAATGCCCGCTTGTGTTATTTACAAAACGATAGCGATAAAGCAAAAACCATGATGGAAGCGCTTAATTTAGATCATTGGGAAGATAAGCCAGCAGAAGAACTAATAGATACAGCAAAAGCGTTTCATGAAGTTGGTTTACAGGGAAATTCAATAAAGATACTGGAAACCTTGGAGCTGAAACAAGCCAATAATGGCGATAACGACAGCTTGCTTAGCCAATATATAAAACAAGAGAAAACAGAAAAGGCCACCATAGCGCTAAGCCCAAGAAGCTTGAACAATGCTGCCGTATTACATTACCAAAAAGGCGAACTCACTAAATCTTTCGAGGTATTTCACCAAGCTTTTAAAATAATGCCCAAAAACCCCGCCATTGCGCTTAATTTGCTACAAGCGCTAATTAGCAAACGCGGCGCCCCTCAAGGGGACACCGTTGGGATAGCAAAATTGATTAAACGCTGCCGTTTTTCCATAGAAAACGCTAAGTTATCCGAGGAACAGCAGGTTCGTTACGAGAATATTAAAAGCCGGCTGCTTCAGGTAGCGTAAACCACCACCGTTTCGTGATATACGCTATCTTTGTACTCAAGTTCATGGCTAAAGCGCATACCTAGCTTTTTCATAATATTTATCGAGGCGGCATTGTCAGGGTTTGCTATGGCAGAGAATTGATCGATGCCATTTAAGTACAGCGCATCCTTTATCGCTTTGGCGGCCTCGGTAGCATATCCCATGCCCCAATAGGCGCGCTTGAAACGCCAACTAAGCTCAACGTTGTCTATCTCTGGCGTTGCCGTAAAAAAACCAAATGGACGAACAAGGATCCAGCCGATACTTTCTTTACTATCAAGCGTTTCTACGCGCCATAACCCCCAACCTAATGCTGGGTTTGAGTAGGCTAAAACCCGGGGTATAAATATATTGTCGATGTCCTCCTTTGACGACAATTTCCCCCCGTTGATATAGCGCATTACTTCTTCATCTTGATCGAGTTCCCAAAGAAACTCTTTGTCCGCTTCAGTTACATAATGAAAAGAGAGACGAGCACTATTTCTTACAAGCATATATTTCCTTATATTCAACTCTTATTGTTATGTGTTATTGCTAACTTTTTATTATTTTGACAGTGACTAAGCTAGCCTCCAAGCATTGCTAAATGCTTGGTCGCACCTGTATTACCTTCGTGCAGAAAATGGGTTTCATGTTTTTTCCCTAAACATTCAACTAAAAAATGCTTCACTTGTTCAACGTCGCCGTGAGTCAACAAGTCTCGCATATCTATTCCCTGTTCGCTAAATAAGCATAAATGCAATTTACCGTTTGCCGCTACTCTAAGTCGATTACAACTTTTACAGAAATCTTTACTGTAAGGCATGATTAAACCTATTTTCCCGGCATAATCAGGGTGAAAGAACTCTTGAGCGGGGCCTGCGTCTTTACGCCTTATTAAAGGCTGCCAACCATTTTCAATAAGTGTTTCCCGTAAAGGGCCACCGCTTTGATGTTGTTGGGTAAAAAACTGTGGTAAATCTCCCGTTTCCATTAACTCAATAAAACGTAAGGTAACGGGCATTTCTTTCAACCACCCCAGAAAACGGTTTAATCTAGCATCAGAAAAATCGTTCAACAATACTGTATTTACTTTGACTTCTAGTTCAGCCTCTACTGCCGCATCTAAGCCCGATAAAACCTCTTTCAATTTATCTTGCCCTGTGATGGCAGCAAACTGACGAGGGTCTAAACTATCAATGCTCACATTAACTTGGTGTAAGCCCGCTTGCTTCCACGCTTTAGCATGCTTCGCCATGCGCGCTCCATGGGTGGTCATGGCTACCCGTTCAATACCGGGTGTATTTGCAGTAAGCGCTAATATATCAAGGAAGTCTCGTCGCAGGGTGGGCTCGCCCCCGGTTAAGCGAACTTTAGAGGTACCTAATTCGGCGAACGCGTATAACAGGGTTTGAATTTCATTGGCGCTGAGAAACTGATCACTAGAAGGACCTTGGTACCCATCGGGCAGACAATACTGACAACGAAAGTTACACGCTTCCGTTAACGATAATCGTAAGTAATGAAATTGTCTTCCAAAGCTATCTTCTAACAAAGTTTCTCCCAATTCAGGTTGTACCAATAAAAATGGATGTATTGCAGTGTATTATACCTAGTGTACGCCCGCGCAAAGCAGAATGAAATAATCACGGCTGTATAAATAATAATGATTCGTTCTCGTGCTCCTCTATTTTCCTCGTTAAAAGGGCGTCCAGCTTGTTTTCTTGCATGGCACTTAGCCTTGGAAAACTTTACTATAGGGTATATACGACAGGCTTTCTTGCCCTAATCATTCATGCTTACCCTTTGAACCTTTTGGGCCATAATCAAGTAACAGCCTGCAAACAATAACAACACTAATAAAGAGTAGTCATTCTTCATGCGACCACGCAACTACACCGTTCACGATAATGCCCCCGTAAAATGGCAAGTTCTGCGCCAGCTTTGGCCGTATCTACTCGAGTTTAAAAGTCGCGTTGCGCTTGCTCTGGTGTGTCTTGTGGCAGCAAAACTCGCCAGTATCGGGCTTCCTTATGTACTTAAGTATACGGTAGATAGTTTAAACGGCGACTTAACCACCCTTGCTATTGCTGTGCCAATTAGTCTCATTGTAGCCTATGGCGTTTTACGGCTGTTGAATGTATTACTCGGTGAAATACGAGATACCCTGTTTGGTCGTGTTACCGAACGGGCTATGCGGCGGCTGGGGTTAAAAGTTTTTAACCACCTGCATCATTTAGACTTAGGTTTTCATTTAAATCGTCGTACCGGCGGCCTTTCAAGAGATATTGAACGAGGCACTACAGGTATCAGTTTCTTGATGCGCTTTATGGTGTTTAATATTGTGCCCACCTTGCTCGAAATTTCACTGGTAGTGGGTCTGCTCTTATTTCAATTTGGCGTGTCGTTTGCTCTTATCATTGTAGTTAGTGTTATTTGCTATGTGGCTTTTTCTAAAAAAGCCACTGACTGGCGTACCCGCTACGTACAACAAATGAACGAAGCCGATTCAACCACCAATTCCCGCGCAGTTGATAGCTTGCTTAACTTTGAAACCGTAAAATATTTCAATAATGAAACCTTTGAAGCTAATCGCTACGACAGTGATTTAGCGAATTGGGAAGTTGCCCGGCGGAAAAACCGTTTATCGTTATTCGCCCTAAATGCGGGGCAAGCCAGCATTATCGCTATTGCTATGACCGCAATGATGGCAAACGCTGCGTTTGGGGTTATTAACGGCAATATGACCATCGGTGATTTTGTCCTTATTAACGCATTCACCATGCAAATATTTATGCCACTTAATTTTTTAGGCTTTGTATACCGCGAGATTCGGGGCTCTTTAGCCAACATCGATAATTTGTTCGCGCTATTAGCTCAATCGCCGGCTGTAGTAGACAAACCTGACGCCCGAGCACTACATGCGCCCACTGCCTCTATACAATTCGATCAGGTACACTTTCGCTATCACCCCCCTCGCGCTATCCTAAATGGGATTAGTTTTAACGTTAAAGCTGGCCAAAAGGTGGCCATAGTAGGGGAAAGCGGCGCTGGAAAATCTACCATCATGAAACTGCTGTTTCGCTTTTATGACGTGAATGACGGCGCTATTCGCATCAATGGTGAAGATATACGCGGGCTAACCCAACAGAGTTTGCGTAGCCATATTGCTATCGTGCCGCAAGACACAGTGTTGTTTAATACCACGTTAAAAGAAAATATTGCTTATGGAAACCCGCAGGCAGATGAAGACGCCATTGCCAAGGCTATCGAGCTGGCCCACCTTACTCCGTTTATAGCCAAGTTACCTGACGGTTTAGACACTACGGTTGGCGAACGGGGGCTCAAACTCTCAGGCGGAGAAAAACAGCGAGTTGCCATCGCCCGTGCACTCTTAAAAGGGGCGCCAATAATGGTATTTGACGAGGCCACATCATCGCTTGATAGTGGCTCTGAACAGGTCATACTTGATGCGCTTCGTGATGCGGCAAAAGGCCATACTAGTTTGGTCATTGCTCATAGGCTCTCCACAATAGTAGATGCAGATGTCATTTTAGTTATGAGTAACGGTGAAATTGTTGAGCATGGTAGCCACACGCAACTACTACAAAAAGCTGGTATTTATGCCACCTTGTGGGACGCTCAGCAAAAGAACACTGCTACCCCCGCAGAATAACAGAAAACCATGACGGCTAAAGAGAACACATGAACCCAACACTCATTAAACAAACGGTTAATCAAGTGATGCCCTTTGGTAAGTACGCAGGACGTCGGCTTTTTCACTTACCCGAGCCGTACCTGGTATGGTTTCATAAACAAGGGTTTCCTAACAATAAGCTCGGTGAACAGCTTGCTCTGATGTATGAAATTAAACTTAATGGCCTAGAATCCGTGGTAGAGCCATTACTCGACGAAGACTAATTGTTATGTATGCGACTCCTAAGAAATTAAAAGACACCATCGTCAATCAACGAAGTCTGCAACTGCACAAAGCAATAGCTGACAAAGTTCTCGCGTCGCCTCACCTATTAGAAAAGGCGAAAGATAACCTAGAAGCGCGTTATAACAATGGACTAATGCGTTACGGAAGCTATATGTTATGGCAAGGAATTTTAGAAACGGCGGGCTCGCCAGAAACCTTTAAGCAACTCCTTTTAGCCCAAGATGAACGAACGGCGAGTTTACGTAAAAGCACAATATTTGTAGGGATACTTACGGAACAAGAACGTGAAGACGCCCTTTCCGCTATGCCGTAGGCTGCCCATTGTGGGCAGTAACCTTTATAAGCAGGCTTTTATAGATGATTTATACGACTTCCCTATTTTCAATTGACTGGCATTAGCCACTACCACAGTGTCGCTGGTGGTGCTGGTAACCTTATGTTTATTGACCACAAACGACTTGTGAATTTGAATAAAGTCTCGCCTAGGTAAGGCTTCAAAGAGTTGTTTTAGCGTACTGTTGACTAACACCATGTCTTTTTCATTCCATACCTTTACATAATTGCCATAGGCTTCAAGATAGCGAATATCCTCTACCTTTAATCGATGGTGTTCCCGGCCTACTTTTACCCGTAAAAACGGTACGTCATTTTGTGAATCGATGCGACTTCGAACTTTTTCTAACGCTTTAGCTAAGCGGTTTGCGCTTACCGGTTTTAGCACATAATCAGCTACATCAAGTTCAAAACCGTCAACGGCGTACTCCGAATAAGCGCTTACCACCACAACCTCGGGTGGGTTCGCCATCACTTTAAGCATTTCAATGCCACTTAATGCTGGCATATTTATATCTAAAAAAAGTAAGTCTACCGGGTGTTTCGCTAGATATGTGAGCGTGTCTGCCGCATTAAAACACTGGCCCACTATATGAATATCCTTATGTTGGTGTAAATGATGTAAAATCACTGTATGAGCTAAGGGTTCATCATCAACAATTAATGCCGTTATCATGCTTGTAGCTCCAATGATAATATGGCTATCCAATACCCATCGCGCGCTTCACTTATTAGGCGGTTATTTACCCCAGGTAACAGCGACAGTCGTCTGTGGACATTGGCTAACCCTACCCCGCACTGATCTTTTTTGGTTCCATTTAGGCCGCTCTTGGCTCTGTCTGGGTTTACGCCATACGGCACATAGGCGTTTTTACAGATAAAGTGAAGTACGTTATCGTCAATGGTCATCTGTATATCTAAAAAACTTCCGGTTGGCGTTTTCTCTATGCCATGTTTAAACGCATTTTCTAAAAGCACAATAAGCAATAAAGGAGGAATTCGATAGCGTGAGTCTGTTTGAGGCCAAGAAATATTGAAACGGCAGTCGGTTTGATACCTAAGCCTTTGCAATGCCAGGTAATCATTTAAATAGGCTATTTCATCTTCAAGCCAAACCCACTCTTGCTGCCCTTGGTACACCGTATAGCGCAGTAAACTTGACAGGTGTTCAATGCTTTTGGGCGCTTGGTCCGATTGCTGTAGCGTGAGGGCGTAAAGGTTATTAAGCGTATTGAAAAGAAAGTGTGGGTTAATCTGCTGCTGCAATAATTGTAACTCGGTGCGTACCTTATCTTTGGCAATACTGGCTAGTTTCACATCAAAAGATTTACGCTCAAAGGCTAATATAACGGGCGTGGTTACCGCTAAAATGACGAACATAAATCGAAAATTATCTAAATCAAAAGCGTTGGCGTTCTCTGAAGGCAATAACGTTAATTCAGACACATTGCTTAGTGGTAATAAAAGGACAGTGGCACTTAGTAGCGGTGCAGATAGTAAAATAAACAAGAGCGAGCAGGCTGCAAAGGGCGTTAAGCCATGTACAGAGAGTACCCGTCTTATTAAGCAGTATCGATTTATCCAATAAATAAAAAACAAAATAAGGCCTAGCCATAAAAACTGGCTAACGTAAGCCAAAAAACGCGGAAATTCACTTACTACCAGATACAGATCCACACGCATTGCCAGGGGCTGATTATTCATTGGATCAGGGGTAGATAGGAAAATGCCCGTACACCCTATAACCCAAATAAAAATAGTCGTTGCTACCATCGCATCAAGTGAGAATACATGCTGTATCCAGCTTGGCGCTTTCACACCTATGCGAAACTGCGACTTATGAAAATGATGCAGTGCCCCTAAGACACTCGCAGTAATGAAAAACCAGATTATTTGACTGTCCAATTTTTGATTGCTTAACTCTGGAGTTAACAAAGATGGCTTAGGAGAAATCTGCGCAGAAATAGCCGTTAGCGAAAGTGAGGTATGCAGTGGAAATACAAACAGCGCCCCCGAATACAAGGTAAAAAGAGCGAGCCAAATTATCCCCCCTCTCGGCGAGGACATGTTACTTAGTGCGGCCTGCGCAAGTAAATAAGGCAGCGCTAGAATAAGCGCTTTAAGGTGTAGCAGGGTAAACAATACTACCCCGCCATTTTGCGCAGCAATAAAGACCACATTTGCCGATAGAACAATAGCTGCAAGCAAGGGCAACGTCGCTTGCAGCATGTCGTTATGCTTTTTTAGTTGTAAATTCATCGAGGTCTCTTTAACAGCTCGTACATACAATGACGGTAAAAATTGTCAGATGCACAGCAAAAATGACGAAAGTGTGTTTTTAGTTGATAAACGTAAAAAGCGCCGAAGAATCTTACCTTTGTCATTTTAAAACCGCGATTCATCACCCCTGTATATCCCTAAACACACCAATACGTATAGTGGCGCCTAATATTGCTACTCACCATCATACCTCACCCTCTCGGGATTGTGATAGACGGAGACGTTTCTATGCTAAGTATTTCTAATTTAAACAAAACCTACTTCGATGGCACCAAAGCCATCAGCAATATTTCATTGCAGTGTCCTACCGGTATGGTAGGGCTTTTAGGCCCAAACGGCGCGGGCAAATCAACACTTATGCGAACACTTGCCTGTTTGCAGCCTCCCGATTCAGGTTCCATTACCTTCAACGGCATTAACGTTCTGCAAAACCCGAATGCATTGCGATCCCAGCTCGGGTATCTGCCTCAATCTTTTGGGGTCTATCCTCACATGAGTTGCCGACAATTGCTTTGGCACATAGCCACCTTAAAAAAAATTGATAAACGGCAAGCAGCCCAGCAGATAGCCACATTATTGTCTCTTACCAACTTAACTCAAGTCGCCAATAAACCGGTTACCAGCTATTCGGGGGGGATGCGTCAAAGGTTTGGTATCGCGCAAGCTTTATTAGGCGATCCTAAGTTTATTATCCTTGACGAACCTACTGCCGGGCTTGACCCCTTAGAGCGACAGAGGCTACACAGTTTACTGGTGAAAATAAGCAAGCAAACCTTAGTGCTGCTTTCCACTCATATTGTGGAAGACATAGAAAATTTATGTAGCCGAGCGGCAATTATGATGCAAGGGAAAATTGTCGATAGTGGCGAAATTGCAGCGTTAATTGCGCCTTTGTCAGGCAAGATCTGGGAAATGGATCGGCGCCCAGAATGTGGCATTGTGGTATCAGAAAGTTACCACTTCGGGAAAGATAGATGGCGGGTTTATCACTCTGAAATACCCCATACAAACGCCATCGCGTGCGAGGCTACGTTGGAAGATAGGTACTTTTTCCAGCTCAATAAGGAGCCTAGCTAATGCTTCTTTTCATCTCGGGTATTATCAACGAGTGGCGATTATACCTTCGCCAACCTAGCGTTTGGCTGAGCCTACTTATCGTTCCAGGTTTTGCCTTTCTGCTTGCGCAAGGCCTTTCCGTGGAGGGAGATATTCTTACCAAGCGACTTACACTACTTAATAATGCCTCTATTATGCTTACTTTGCCCATTGCGGTGGGCCTGTTAACCCCTTCGCTATTACAACGGGACCACATAAGCCAGATGGCGGCGCTTATCTATGTTACCCCTTCCACGGCACTTAGCCGCTATATTTATCGCGCCAGTGCATTTTTCTCACTACTCATGCTGCTTATGGCCATAAGTGTAATACTCCAAGTGGCCACCATTGCCCCGTCTTTATCTCAAACAACGGGGCTGCTGGGTATTACGCTACAAAACTTAATTGTGTTGGATATACCAATACTTTTATTGTTTACAGCAATCGCCATGTTATGTGGGCGTTGCTTTAACTCCCCCATGCCAACCTATTTCACGCTGTGTATAGTGTGGGTAAGTTACGTTATGTTGGCATCGGTTAATGGCGCGCCGATATTAGCTGGGAGCAAAATTGTAAACCCTCAGCTGTATTTCATTATGTCTTGGCTCGACCCTTATGGGTTTACCGACATCTATCGCCAGATAGAACAAAACGCAAACTGGGCTATTACCCCAAAAACCGCGGTCAACAGGCTGATATATGGGGCTATGGCCATAGCCATGTTATATCTATCCCGACCTTCTCTTGTCCCCACTTTATACCCAGCACTTCCCCCTATCTCCGGGGGCGAGACTACCGGCTGGCGTAAGATGAAAGGCAACACTACTTATTTACTGGCTTTGCCTTTCACCAAACTGCTAGCACCGCTTAGGTACAATAAAAGAGCCATAGTCACCTGCAATAGTATTCAGCTTCTTATTAGGCCCCCCTCACTGTTAATGGCATATTTCATATACGCGGGCATGGTCTTCTCTGAAGTATTGTCTGCCATAGATTACGCAGAACCTTTTGCTACTATTTTTCCTACCAGCGCCGATGCTCTAGGCCGCATAGTATGGGATGTAATGCCTTTTGGTGGGTTTGTGCTTATGAGTATCTGGGCTTGGCAACTGTGTTGGCACAGCAAAGCAAAAGGGATAGATGAACTCACCGCTGCCACACCGATAACAAATCTACAGCTTATTGCGGGGCAATGTTTCGCCCTTGTGTTTATGTGGGCCGCGTTTCTTTTACTCACAGCAACGGCGACGCTAATTGCTGAACTCTACTTTGGCAGTAGCATTTCGCTTCTAACTTATTGCGCCACCCTGTTGCTAACTGGCCTGCCCGTTCTGCTTTTTGGCCTTTTATGTATCGCCATTCATCATCTATCGCCGGCGCCACTTATAGGCGGAGCACTGTGTAGCATGTTAATACTCATTAAGTTTAGCTCACTTATGGGGCTATTCGGTATTCCCCATCCTCTATGGGACATTTCAGGGACCCCCTTGCAACCCGCCAAACTAAGGGTGGGCTTTGAAATGAGCATTTCCGCATTATTGCCCTTTCTACTTTACTGGCTAGTGATATGTGTCACATTACTTGCAGTGGCGATATGCCGAACTCACCGCGGCACCGGTTATACGCATTTAATGAGCAAAGGTACATCTGTCCCCTTAGTGACGTGTATGCTTCTCATTTTGTCTGCCACTGTGTTTATGCATAGCGCACTAAAACAAGAACGCGCGCTCATGATGCCTAACGAGCGCCACCTTATAAAAGCAAATTATGAACAGCGTTTCCAACATTGGCAGCAAATTCCGCAACCCGTGGTAAGTAAAATAGATGCTACCGTTCATTTTTACCCCCAGAAAGGCTATGCCGACATTGCGCTTAATGTATCGCTTAAAAACAATAACAATACTCCTATACACCGTGTTCTTATCGGCAATCACCCCGACTTTTTACCAAATCTCCTGCAACTAGAACATGCAAAACTACTAAGCCACGACACCCAAACTCAGCAACGTATTTTTGCATTTAGCCGCCCACTTAAACCGAATGAAGAGCGTCTTTTAATGGTCAATCTACGGGTTGAAAACCAAACCTTGTGGACTTCGCCTACCCATCATGTGGTGACCGAACCATTTAGTTACCTAAGAGGCGTGCCGCTTATACCCCACGTTGGATTTAACGATAACTTCACCCTTGCTGATCCTACACTTAGAAAAGAATATGGGCTGTTGCCACAGCGTTTCCCTTTGCCCAGCGAACTCACCCAGGCAAATAGAAACGCCAATAGCGAGGCGAAACCAATCATCCTAACATCTACAGTTATTGCACCTGTTAACTACCACGTAGTCGCACCCGGAGAACTATCAAAAACATGGACGATAGAGCAACAGGGGCAAAAACGGCGTGTATTCCGCTTCGAAACCGGGGCGCCAATAAGCGCCATACCTGCATGGATAGCCACCACCTTTAAAAATACTAAACACCCTTTAGTGGTAGCCAAACGACCGCTAATGTTAAATATGATAGGCACGGATGACGAAGATGCCAGTAAGGTTCACATAAAGGCGGTAGAACACACGTTGTCTTGGTTTGAGAACGAGGTAGCGCCCTACCCTTACAACCAATTAAACATGGTTTTCGCGCCAGATTTAGGCCCAAGCGGGTATGCGCTGCCACAAGTCCTTATTTTTGATCATTTACTTTCCATGCGTGCTAAACCGACTACGCCGCACCTTGATCAAAGGTACAGACGAGCGGTACATGAGATTGCTCACCAGTGGTTCGGCCACCAATTGGGTTTCGGGTTATCCGCCGATAGTTCATTGCTAATCGAGTCGTTAGCAAAATATGTTGAGCTGGTCATGCTTGAAAAACACTATGGGAAAGATGCTATGAATGCGCTGATTGAATACGAAAAGAGACGCTACCAACAGTTTCAGCAAAGGTATGTAGGCCAGCCAGTGGCCTTTATAAATGCCAGCGAAACCCCCGATATTTACTCTCGCGCTACCCTTGTATTTGCGCAATTTCGACAACGTATCGGCGATAAACCTATTACCGACAGTTTGCAGCATCTATTTGAGCAACAACGTATGAGCAAGGCCCCCGTTGCAGCAATAGATTTTGTTAGGCAGCTAAAGCAGCACACAGAGGTGCAATATCATGCTGATATTAACCGCCTGTTTCTTGCTCCTGGGTACAGGTAATCAATAATAAGCACCAAGTATGTCTAGCCGAACAGACGGGCTCTTATCGTGGACATAAAAAAGCTGCGAATTCGCAGCTTTTTTTGTCTGACAAAGAAAGTTAACTTCGGTTAACAGTACTTTATATAGATTGGGCTTTATGCACTACGTAAATGATCGGCTACTAAGAATGCCATCTCTAATACTTGATCGGCATTTAGTCGCGGATCGCACTGAGTTTTGTACGCTTGTGCTAAGTCATCATCACTAATTTGATAGGCTCCCCCCGTACACTCGGTAACGTGTTGGCCCGTCATTTCTAAGTGAATACCACCCGCATGCGTACCTTCGGCTTCGTGGGCTTGGAAAAACTGTTTAATTTCCCGCAAGATAGCATCGAAGTTACGGGTTTTATAGCCACTAGATGCACTGAAGGTATTGCCGTGCATTGGATCTGAACTCCATACCACATTACGCCCTTCTGCTTTTACTTTGCGCAGTAACCGTGGCAAGTTGTCCGCTAAATTATCTGCACCCATACGCGTAATTAAAGTTAAACGCCCTGGGTCGTTATGCGGGTTAAGCGCATCGATGAGACGAATAAGTTCATCTTCTTCCATGCTAGGCCCTACTTTCACACCGATGGGGTTATGAATACCGCGGAAAAATTCAACATGCGCGTGGTCAAGTTGACGCGTACGTTCTCCAATCCATACCATGTGAGCCGAACAATCATAAGGCTTACCCGTTAGCGTATCTACCCGGGTTAGCGCTTGCTCGTAGTTAAGCAATAAAGCTTCGTGCGAAGTAAATAGCGAGGTTTCATGTAAGGTAGTGCTAGATTGTGAATTAATGCCAATAACATCCATAAACTCTAGTGAGTCTTGAATGCGCTTCGCCATATCGTGATAGCGCTCTTTTAATGGGTTATTTTCAACAAACGCCATATTCCAACGGTTAACTTCGTGCAAATCAGCTAAACCGCCCTGGGCAAAAGCACGCAGCAAGTTAAGCGTTGAGGCACTACGATGATACGCTTCAAGTAACCTATCTGGGTCGGGTTGTCTCGCCGCTTCGGTAAACTCAAAACTATTGATAATATCGCCACGATAGCTAGGTAAGGTAACGCCATTAATGGTTTCGAAGTTCGATGAACGCGGTTTAGCATACTGTCCTGCCATACGGGCTACTTTTGTTACCGGACAGCGGCCTGCGAAAGTAAGCACAATCGCCATCTGCAGAATAACCTTAAAGGTATCGCGAATTTTAGGTGCATTGAACTCATCAAACGATTCGGCGCAATCGCCCCCTTGCAGTAAAAAGCCTTTTCCAAGGCTTACTTCACCTAATTGGCGTCTTAACTCTCGCGCTTCTGCAGCAAAAACCAAGGGTGGATAGCTACTAAGGGTGTCTTCTACTTCTTTAAGACGTGCGTTATCTGCATATTCAGGTTGCTGAAGGATTGGCTTTTGTCTCCAGCTATCTACTTGCCAATTACTCAATGAGGCTCTCCTAAGGATTCGTTGTCGGCGGAAAAAGTACGAACGGTCAGTGCGGGGATTTTACCACAAAAATTAGCCCACTATAGGGGCACAAACTTGAATTTCTAGAAAGTCGTCCCGTTCTTTCACAGCAAAGTGACAATCGAAGGTATTTTCCAGGTTCTGCGCCGTCATAACTTCGCCTACCGCGCCATAACTTGTAACCTGCCCGTGCTTCATAAAAATAATATCTTGGCCATAATTAGCGCTTAAAGAAATATCGTGACAACTCAGTATTAATGTATTGCCCAATTCACACAACCGCGTGCATAACGCCAGAAACCCATATTGATGGCGAATATCTAACCCCTGCAAAGGTTCATCTAACAACAACACTGCTTCGCCTTGTTCGATGGCCGGCCATACCTGCATTAGAGACCGGCAAATCTCTACTCGCTGGCGTTCACCGCCCGATAAGCGGTTTATCGATTGGCTAAAATACCCCCCAACTTCTAATGCCTTTTCCAGCATCGTCGGCACAATACTTTGTTCATCATGGGAAAAAAACGACAAATAATCGGCTACTGAAACGGAAAATACCGCTTCAGAATGTTGGGCGAGTATGCTTCTAAAGCTTGCTAATACGGGTAATGGCCATGCTTCTATAGGCCTTTGATTGAGTAGCACCTGCCCAGCTGTGGCGGGCACTATGGCCCCTAACGTGTTAAGTAGCGTTGATTTACCCGCACCATTAGGCCCTAATATATGTATGCAGCGACCAGATGGAATAGTTAAATCCACTTCTTTTAGTCGATGGGATACCGACACTTTATCTACTTCGAACGTTGCTTTCATCGAAGCTGCCCCTTCAACAACGCCCATACCAATAAGGGGCCACCAAGTGTTGCAGTAATCATTGATACTGGAAGCGTAATTGCACCAGTATATTCTGAAGCTAATACCACCATTAATAATAAACTAGCCCCACATAAACCGCTAATAGGCAGTAGTAAACGGTTATCATGGCCCAAAAATAAGCGTAACACGTGGGGAACAAGTAACCCTACAAATGCAATCGCGCCGGCTATAGACACTGCGGCTCCTACCCCAATAGCACAAGCAATTAAACTTTTCTCAGTAAGTCGTTGTACCTGCACGCCGCTGCTTAGCGCGGCTATATCGCCAGCATATAAGCGGTTGAAGTACACCGCTTGTTTAATTTGATACGCAAGGCTAAGCACAATGATTGGGCCGCTCACTAATAAAATGGGCCATGATGCTTGATACACGCTCCCCATTAGCCAAAATGTTAGGTTGCGCAGTGATTGTGCATCGCTAAAAAGGTATAACCAACCAATAATTGCGCCACTTAGGGTAGAAATAGCAATGCCAGACAAAATTACCGCAGTTGCAGAACCTAGCAGGGTGCGCGCCAACCGATAGATGACAAACGTGGTCGTAAGCGCGCCAATAAAACAGCCTAGGGGTAATATATAGTGTAGATACCCTTTCGCCCAATCTGGGGTAATGAGCAATAACACTGCAGCCACTAAACTAGCTCCACTCGTGATCCCTACTATGCCGGGGTCTGCGAGGGGATTTCGCAACACTACCTGTAAGGTGGCGCCGCTCACCGCTAGTACAGCCCCCACGAGCACCGCAGTTAGCACCAAGGGTATCTGTAGTGCCAGCGTAATATGCTGTTTTAATGACAAGGGAGTATCTTGTAGCCACACCCGTGCAAGCACTGCCAATACTAAAACAGCGCTTACACTAAAGGCGAGTAAAAACGCAGATTTGTGTGCTGATTTACCGGCCATCTACTAACCTAGTTTAAGGTGTTCAATAAGCCCATCGGCAGCGTCTTCAATAAGATCCAACACCAACTCAAAGCCCCCTTTCCCGCCATAGTAAGGGTCTGGTACTTCTTCTTCGTCAGCACCAGCTAACGCCAAAAATAAGTGAATTTTGTGCTGATACTCGCTAGGACATATTTTATGCAAGTTATCGAGATTGCTTTTATCCATTGCCAAAATGTAGTCAAATTTTTCAAAGTCACTTTCATCTACACGACGGCATTTAAGACCTTTAAAGCTATAACCTCTCGCTGTTCCCGCCGATTGCGATCGTTTGTCGGGCGCTTTACCAATGTGATAGCCATGGGTGCCAGCAGAGTCGATAATGAGATCAAGGCCGGCATCAGCAGCTTTTCGAATGAACACCGCTTCTGCGGTTGGGGAGCGGCAAATATTACCTAGACATACAAACAACAACGATGTCTTTTCGCTCATGTTGAATTCCTTTTTAATGCTATAGACGGTCTGTGACTAAACTTTATGGTTAGTTTCACGTATGATGGCCGCTCGGAAAAATGTGGAGCTGTTATGACCGCACATGTATTAATGTTAAGTAGTTCACGTGAAGGTGACGAAGCCTATCTAGCACACGCTAGAGCGCATATTCTTGCACACTTAGGGGATATTCGCGAACTCCTGTTCGTTCCCTTCGCTGCTGTTACCCAAAGTTATGATAATTATGTCGAGGCTGTAGCAAAAGCACTGCCTGAATGTACGCTCATTGGTTTGCACACCCTTGATGATCCTGCCTCTGCTATTCGCCATGCTAAAGAGAATAACCAAGCGATTGTTGTTGGTGGCGGCAATACTTTTCACCTTTTGCATACGTTGTATCGTCAGGCGTTAACTGTACCGCTTAAGCACGCTATCGCTGATGGTGCGGCCTATATTGGATGGAGCGCAGGGTCAAATATTTGCGGGCAGAGTATTCGTACAACCAACGATATGCCAATTATTGAACCGCCAAGTTTTGACGCCCTTGAAATAGTGCCGTTTCAAATTAACCCGCACTACACAGATTTTCATCCGCCAGGGCACAATGGCGAAACCCGTGATCAACGACTTGCGGAGTTCACAACCTTAAACCCAACCCTTCCTGTGGTGGGTATACGAGAAGGTACCGCTTTAGTGTTTAGCAATAAAACACTATCGTTGATAGGTGACAAAGGCGGCTTTATTTTTAAAGGTGAAACAAAAACCGCCATAGGGCCCAACGACGATTTAACTGAGTTGCTCGATAGCGGTGAATAAAAGGTGTTGATGAGGTACCCGGTTGTAGGGCACTTCTAGTAATAAAGGCGCGGGCAATTCCCGTTTTAGGGTGGCTAAGTTTTCGTTATAGCGGGCCATATCTCCGCTAATATCATTTGCCACCCAACCTTTTAGTGTTAATCCATCGCGTATTATCGCCTCAGCAGTTAAAAACGCATGGTTCAAGCACCCTAGTTTCATTCCTACCACCATTATCACCTCCATGTTTAACGACGAGATTATATCCGGTAAAAACACCCCTTGGCCTAACGGCAGTCGCCATCCCCCCGCTCCTTCCATAAGCAATAATTCCGGTTCATAATGCTGTAACGTTTCCAGCCCCTTCGTTATGACTTTGCCACTCAGCTCAATATCGGCCTCCGCCGCAGCAATATGGGGTGCAATGGCGGGAATTAGCCGAATAGGGTTTATTTCATTAATGGGTACGGCTATGCCACTTGCTTGTTGTATAGCACTAGCATCCTCATTAACCCAAACACCATTAACATTTTCGCAGCCCGCCGCTATGGGTTTATAACCCACATTCGTTTTCCCAAGCGCAGTGGCCCCTTCTAATAATAAACGGGTCACATAGGTTTTTCCCACTTCCGTGTCGGTGCCGGTGATAAAGTACTGTTTCATCGCTTCTCTAATCTAAAATGGCTGACCAAATAAGACAAAGGCAGCCCAAGTTCACATTGCTGTTCGCCCATAAGGTTACGATAGGCCATATCTAACGCAGCAATATCCCGTTTATTTAAGCTTTGCTGATGGCTATGGGTAACCCCTGCTCCCACGTTTTTAATGGAGCGCAGCACCCCCATTACGTGCGGGTGTCTATCTACATAGACGTTAGTAATTAAGCGGTTTACTGTAAAGCCGATGTGAAGAAAGGCGCTAAGCCATTGCGTGTAGGTTGCCATGGTCGTCAGTGCAGGAGATAAGCCTGCAGCCGCTCTCGCGTTATGAAGCTCTTCAAATGAACCGGCTACCATAATACTAAGCTCGGCAATGCTGCCCGGTTTCATTACACGATAAAGCTCTTTTGCCACCTCGCACGGCGCTGAACACCACTGCAGTGCCATGGAAGAAAATATCCAATCGACAGACATACTAGGCAATGGCAGCTGTTGCGCACACCCGTGTAAAAAACTTATATGCGGATAGTTGTCTTGGGCATAACGCACCATACCTTTTGCAATATCCACCCCTTGTACTTGAAAGCCTCGGCGGTGTAAGTGCGCAGTATGTAGCCCTGTACCACACCCCACATCAAGGCCTTTGCCCGGTAAAGATAACGGCAAAAATGCCATTGCCTTGGCGGCAATTACCTTTTGAATACGCGCTTCGTTGTCGTATTGGCAAGCAGCCTTACTAAATGTACAGGCAACTTTTTGTGTATGCGACATGTCACCGGCATCACAATCGCGTTTTTTTTCACTCGGCGAAGGTATTGGTAAAATCGCATTCACAGTAACGCCTCGTATGCTAGGGTTAATGCATCAATTAGTACATCGACATCCTGTTTACTATGGGTTGCACTTAGGGTTATTCGAAGCCTATCTTCACCTTTAGGTACGCTGGGATAACGAATCGCCGGAACCCAAATACCTCGTTCTTTTAGGCCATCACTTAGCGCCATCGCGCGCTGTGGCGACCCTACAATAATAGGCTGTATGGCGCTCGTACTTGGCTTAAGTAGTAACACGTCTCGCCCTTTATTCGGGCTAAATTGGGTAACAAAGCGGTGGCGAAAATACGCTATATTGTCGTGTAATTGCCGTTGTCTGCTATTATCTGACGCGAGATAGGTTAGCGAATATAAGGTTGCTATCGCTTGGGCCGGTGGCATCGCGGTGGAATAAATGTAGTGTTTTGCAAAATTTATCAAATAATCGATTAAATCTTGACTACCAGCGATAAACGCCCCCGCGGTGCCTATTGCTTTGCCAAAGGTACCCATAACCACAGGCACCTGTTGCTGAGATAGGGAAAGTGACTCTGTTGTGCCTAACCCTCTCTCTCCCAACACCCCCATGCCGTGTGCATCATCTAGCATTAACCACGCATTATTATTGTGGGCCAGCGAGATTATCTCATCAATGGGGGCGCTATCTCCGTCCATACTGAATACGCCTTCCGTCACGATAAGTTTGTCTTCAGCGCTCTCTTTGTTCAATAAGGTAGCAAGGTGCTGCATATCGTTGTGAGCAAATCGTCTGACGTTTGCATCGCTTATCATGGCTGCTTCTAAGAATGAAGCATGCATAAGTTTATCGGTAAACATACTCACATTTGCGGTTTTATTACCTGCTAATGCCATACATATTGCTTGGTTAGCAGCAAAACCTGAATTAAACAGCAAAGCGGCTTCGCGATTTAACCCTTCAGCTATATAAGACTCTAACGCTAGATGGGCTTGAGTATGGCCAGTGACTAAAGGAGACCCGCCACTACCAGCACCGAACTGTGCTAGCCCTTCTACCCAGTTTTGCAATACACCTTCGTGGTGACGCATACCTAGATAGTCATTACTGGCGAAATTTAAGTAATGCGCATCGTTAATGCAGATGATGTTATCTTTTTCATACTGCTGACATTGGCGCTGACGCAAATACCCCTGTTCACTACGCTGTTGTAGTACGGGCCCTAGCCACTGAAATGACATTACACCTCCGATGTTGCGTTATTGGTGCGCACCTTGGTGGCGTCATAAAACAATTCATTGCTGCCACCCGCTTTGTGTTGCGCAATCTCTTCTTCTAATACTTGTTGATGCGCGGCGTCAGAGAAATCTCTCGTACGCTCGGTATTAATACCTAACTTCTTAAATAGCAGCACATCTTCATGGGTATCAGGGTTTGATGTTGTAAGTAGTTTACAACCATAGAATATTGAGTTGGCGCCTGCCATAAAGCATAACGCTTGCATTTGCTCATTCATCGCCTCGCGTCCCGCAGACAAACGAACATGCGATTTCGGCATCATTATTCGCGCCACGGCAATGGTGCGAATAAACTCGAAATAATCGAGGTCTTCTACACTGTCAAGAGGCGTACCTTTGACCTTAACCAACATGTTGATGGGCACACTTTGCGGCTGTTCGGGTAAGTTAGCGAGCTGCACCAACATACTGGCCCTATCGCTGACAGTTTCGCCCATTCCTACAATTCCACCCGAGCATACATTCATGCCCGCGGCTCGCACATTTTCAAGTGTATCTAACCTATCTGCATACGTACGGGTGGTGATAATGTCGCCATAATATTCAGGCGATGTATCTAAATTATGATTGTAATAGTCTAACCCTGCTTGTTTTAATGCTACCGCTTGATCTCGGGTTAGCATACCCAGCGTCATGCAGGTTTCTAAGCCGAGTTGTTTAACTTCTTCTACCATTTTCACAATATACGGCATATCACGATCCCGCGGGTTGCGCCAAGCAGCCCCCATACAAAACCGCGTTGAACCAGCGTGCTTAGCCTCTTTCGCACGCTCAATTACTTTTTCGATTTCAAGCAAACGTTCTTTTTCAAGACCAGTATCATAACGCGCGCTTTGTGGGCAGTATTTGCAATCTTCTGGACAGGCACCTGTTTTTATTGATAACAAAGTACTCACTTGTACTTCATTGGGGTTGAAGTGTTCGCGGTGAATTACCTGCGCCTTAAACAATAAATCGTTAAACGGTAGTGCATAGAGGGCCTCTACTTCGGCCTTGCTCCAGTCTTGGCGAATTGTATTATTGTGCGCGTGAGACGCAAAAGCCGTTGTCATTGACTGTCCTTTACTAATGTTAAATGCTGGCTTAGTCTATGCCCCAACACAAAGTTGTCAACTCTGACCATTTCATAACATTTACTAACGGTTATATTTTGAACAATATAGAATTTGATAAGCAGCATATTTGGCACCCTTATACATCCTCTGTTAACGCCTTGCCTTGCTATGAAGTGACAGGGGCGAAGGGTGCTAAGCTTACGCTTGCCAGTGGTGAAGAACTTGTCGATGGCATGTCGAGTTGGTGGGCTGCCATTCATGGCTACAATCACCCCACCCTGAATAAAGCAGCGCACGATCAGGTAGATGCGTTCTCACATGTCATGTTTGGCGGCATCACCCACCAGCCCGCTATCAATGTCTGTCGTACGTTGCTAGATATGGTGCCAGATGGATTATCTCGGGTATTTTTAGCAGACTCAGGCTCTGTGGCAGTAGAAGTAGCGATTAAAATGGCTATTCAATACTGGGCCTGCCAGGGGCGTAGCGAAAAATCTCGTATTGTCGCACCGCGCAATGGCTATCACGGCGATACCTTTGCCGCTATGTCGGTGTGCGATCCGATAAATGGGATGCATAGCCTGTTTGAAAACGTGCTAAGTAAGCAATTATTTGCGCCCGCCCCCCAAACGCGTTTCGGACAAACCTTTAGTGAAGACGATATTCTGCCGATGGTGGAAATGTTTGAAAATCATCACCATGAAATAGCTGCGTTGATTTTAGAGCCGATTGTACAAGGCGCGGGGGGCATGCGTATGTATCACCCCGAGTATTTAAAGCGCTGTCGACAGCTGTGCGATAGTTATGATGTATTACTCATCTGCGACGAGATTGCCACAGGCTTCGGACGCACAGGTAAATTATTTGCCTGTGAACATGCCGATATCTCTCCTGATATTTTATGTTTAGGAAAAGCACTAACCGGCGGTTATATGACCATGGCCGCTACGCTTTGTACCGAAGATGTTGCATTGGGCGTGTGTCAAGGCGAGCCTGGCGTATTTATGCATGGCCCTACCTATATGGGCAATCCTCTTGCTTGCGCGGTGGCAAACGCTAGTTTATCACTCATTAATCAAAACCATTGGCAAACGCAAGTACAGGCTATTGAGCAACAATTACAGAGCGAACTGGAAAAATGTGCCTCATTAGCTGTGGTAGCAGATGTTCGCGTACTCGGTGCCATTGGTGTAGTTGAAACCCGTGCACCGGTGAACGTAGCAGAAATTCAGCGCCACTTTGTTCGCCATGGCGTATGGATAAGACCCTTTGGAAAACTGGTATATATTATGCCTCCTTACATTATTAGCGCCACACAATTGTCTGCACTTACCCACGCTATCTTCAGTTACTTACAAAAGCAGGGTTAGCGGGCCTTACTGGGTTAATCTATTATTGAGTGTAGCCTGGTAAGAACAGCAAAAAATATACGGAAAGACCAATAAATCGCTGCGTCGATATCGCATTTTTTGCGACTATAATAGGGGCGTGCATAAGGTTCGAATGGGTGTAACATGATTGTTCGATTGTTTGACAAATTTGTTTTTGCATTGCTTTTTATTGCGGCCTTACAAGTCCCTATTTTAGCCGATCATTACCGTCAGTACTTAACTGGTTATTATGACGCTACCCGCGACGAGGTAAATGCAATAGCCGCAATGGCGCAACGTCACGGGTATGTATCGGCGAGTGCGTTACTAGAATCACTGGCGCAGAACAGTGAGCCTGTAGTACGTGAAGATGCTAAGCGAAAAGCGGCCATGTTCGAAGAGCTTATTGATATTGAAGCGGGAATTCGAACACTTACCTATGGCCACTATTTTGAAAAATTAGGCTACATGTTCACCCCTACGCGCACCGATACTTTAGCCCGCGTGGTTACCAACTTTAAACCCGCTATCCCCCTCACGCCGGCCAGTTTAGCCTTTAGCCTACTCACAGCCATCTTGGTTAATGTATTTTTGTGGAGCCCATACTTTTGTTACTGTGGAATACGAAAATTACGAAGAAGACAGCATCACCCCGCGTAGTCTTGTTTACCTTAATCGCAAACATGAATCGCTTAGTCGCAGGCGCATTCGCTTATCTGAAAAATCAGTGCATAAGCTGGCATTGATCATGCAACCTCTCTTTTAACGCACCTTAATACTTCCGTCACATTAGCGGAAAAATATATAGGTTATCAGTAAGTTAAGTTTTAGGAGATAGTAATATGCAGTCAGATAAACAACTTTTAATTGGGAAAGTGTTGCAAATTAAAGACAAAATTAACGCAAAACGCCACCGTATCCCCTCAGACCTTCAAGGTGAATGGAATTCATTAGACGCAAAGACTGCGTGTCTAGATAGCGATGCTAATGCAATACATGAAGGGCAAAGCTTGGTTAAACAGACAGGGTTTTCAGCGTCAGAGCCTGAATTATCACGAATTCTTGACCGTCTAGATACGCTTAACAAAGAAGTAAGTGTTGCACAAATACCGCATTAATTACTGTGCGCTAGCGCATGGGATTTATTTAGCGGCAGGTGCCTACCCGCCATTACAATAACGGGTGGCGCCGCGCAACTGGGTTATTTGCTTATTTTTACCAACGCACTTACTTTGCGCTTTCCATAACAGGCTTACCTGACAAAAGTCGCTTCTGCATGCGTATAGCATCACTTTGGTCATCATAGTAGTTGTCGTACATACCAAAGATGACAAAACCAAGCTTTTTATAAAGCGCGATCGCCCCTTGGTTATTGCTAGACACTTCTAGGCGCATAAAGGGCTTTCCCCGCGTTTTTGCCACCTCTTCTAGCCAACGAATTAACTCTGCCGCCACCCCTTTACCTCTCGCTTGTGGTGATACCGCGATGGAATATAAGCGGGTTAGTTGGGTACCGCGTCGAAGCAATAGCAACGCATAACCTAAGATTTCAGGAGTCTGGCCTATCTGACTTTTCTTGTTAGTGACCGCTGACTCTGCGATCACTAGTTCAGCGTGTTCGCTGCGTATATGATGCTTAAAGCTACGTGCAGATAAACGGTCGGTTTGAAAACACAGGGCTTCTAGGTTTAACAACGAACTAATATCGCCAAGCTCAGCGTTTCGCACCACGATGGATGCCGCATGCGCTTGTACACCAGTTACCCTACTTTCACCACGGGGTTCTGCCGCGGTGCTGGGTTTAATATCACCTTTCATCGGCCTCGTTGCTCCAACCTGCTAGCGAATTCCTGCATTATTATCTCGTACAGGACGCTGCCTAAATACTTGTCTTCCACGCCCCCATCAATACTGGGGTTATCGTTAACTTCAATAACATACACTTTATTGCCTGTGTGCTTGATATCGACCCCATATAACCCGTTACCCACCACTTTTGCTGCCTTTATTGCTGCCTGTAACACCACTTTTGGCACCTCAAATGTGGGCAGAGTCGTAAAGCCGCCTGAGGAAAAACGCTCGCCCTGGTGATGATATATTTGCCAATGGTTTCGCGCCATAAAGTACTTACATGCGTAAATAGGTTTTCCCCCTAAAATGCCAATACGCCAATCGAATTCAGTGAATATATATTCTTGTACTAATACCAACGCCGATTCATGCAACATGCTAATTAGCTTCTGCTTTAGTTCCTCTCGACTTTGCGCTTTGTGCACACCACGGGAAAACGAGCTTTCTGGTAACTTTAACACCATGGGGAGGCCAAACTGGCTGATTAACGTGTCACACACCTCATCATTTATGTGAGAAACAAATGCAGATTTAGGCGCAGGTACCTTTTGATACGTAAAGGCATCTTGCAAAAACACCTTATTACAGCAACGTAATATAGACTGGGTATCATCCATAACTACTATGCCTTCTTGTTCTGCTGCCCGCGCTAGCCTATAGGTATGGTGATCGATAGCCGTGGTTTCTCGAATAAAAAGCGCGTCATATTGAACAAGCTCTTCCGGGCTTAATTTTTCAACCACGTTGGCACGAAACCCCAATTTTTCGGCAGCTTTAACAAAGTGCCGCAGCGCCCTACTATTACTGGGCGGGGTGTCTTCTTGCGAATTCACTAAAATGGCCATATCCCAACGGGAACGTTTGGTCGCCTTAAACGCTTTCCATTGTTTTTGTGTGTAATCGTGAAGGGCATCAATACACAGGCCTTGCTGCATTGCATCAAGTTGCGAAAATGCCCGACTCTGCACTTCTGCCACCCCAGTGAGGCTGTTTTTGTGTGCATCATTTTTAGCAATAGCAGTATCACGTTGTAGCGTGAGTAATAAAATGGGACATGGGTATTTTTCAAACGCTTGGCGCGCCAAGCGCTTAAAACGCTGATCTTTCGTTGCGCCAAAAAGTACTAAAATAGGCACCGAGGGTAATTCAGTGTCTTTGGTCGGCGCACTAAACGCGAACGGAATGCGATCCACGTGCCTTGCTTCCGCTAAGCGTAAATCGTTGATGGTACTGACCGCTGGTAACACCATGTGATTACGTGCTTGGGCTAACAAAGAGCAATAGTAGCCTTCACCTAAGTAGCGACTGGTATCGCATAGGTTGATGACACGCACCTTACTTTCATTAGCTTTTGGAAAGTCGGCGAGATAGTCGTTAAACGTAACCACTTTAAGCGTGCTACCGTCAAAGAGATTAACGTCGTCGGCGACAATAAGGGTGTTATGCATTAATTAGCTTCTAAAAATTAAGTTACAATACAGTTGTTTAGCGTTAATATTAACGACTAAACAGTTATCCAACAGATATTTATGGCACGCAGTTTACGCTTAAAACGATAAATGCACAGCGTATTCAGAACGGCTTTTTTTCATCGTTAAGACAACAAAAAATGATGCAAAAAATAGCGCGACTTTGACGTAGGAGAAAATATGTTACTAGCCGGTTTGGCCATTGCTATAGGGTTACCTGTATTGTTATGGAGTGCAGGAAAATTCGTCGGTGGCGCAGCATCTATCGCCAATCACTTTGGTGTCTCGCCACTATTGATAGGTATGCTGATCATTGGTTTTGGTACGTCGGCGCCAGAAATAGTCGTTTCCATTTTCGCCGCTATAAATGGCAATTCAGGAATAGCGCTAGGTAACGCCTATGGCTCTAACATCGCCAATATTATGCTCATATTAGGGCTAACTGCATTGATAAGCCCTATTGCAGTTCGCTCTAACATAGTCAAAAAAGAGCTTCCCGTTTTACTCGGTATTACCTTTTTCGCCGTTTGGCAGGTGTTAGATGGCACCGTATCTAAAGACGACGCCTTTTCCTTGCTTGGTTTATTTGTGTTGCTTCTCTCATGGAGTATTTGGCACGGCATGAAAGGCGATAAAGACGTGTTGGCCGACGAATATAGCGAAGAAATCAATGCCACTGAGGGTACAGTAAAAACCCATCTTATTTGGCTTATATCTGGGCTGCTATTATTGGTGGCAAGTTCACGTATGTTGGTATGGGGATCGGTTGAAGTAGCCACCTTCTTTGGCGTAAGCGACACTATTATTGGCCTTACCGTGCTAGCTATTGGCACCTCACTACCTGAATTAGCATCCTCGTTAATTGCCGTGAAAAAAGGCGAGCACGACCTTGCCATAGGGAACGTTATTGGCTCAAATATGTTCAACACATTAGCCGTTGTTGGCATTGCCGGTACCCTACAACCTATGTCGGTAAGTGCTGACTTCTTATATCGTGACGTGCTAGTAATGATAGCCGCCACTGTAGCCTTGTTTGTATTTTGTATTGGTATCAAGCGCCAAGGCCGCCTAAACCGGTTGGAAGGCGCTGCGTTTTTAGCTGCCTATATTGGCTATACGTACTGGCTAATTACCGTCGCCTTTATTTAAAGATATCAAAGGTTGTCACCAGCGTTACCAAACAAATGGTTGAGATGGCTACCAACACAAATAAATTGGTGGCCATATTATCGCCCCGTCGCCGGTTGCGGCGGGCGTGAATAACCATACTCACCAAAGCCAGCCCCAATGCCAACTGCAACACCATAAACAATGCTTTAACATATTCAGGTGCCCAAGTGTTATCACCTTCTATTCCCCAATAGCGCTGCACGCCACTAATAAAATCGGGTCGAGCGTAGTGAAACAGTACCAACGCAACCACCAGTGAAAACCAGCCCACTGCATTTAGAATTAACATCAGACGGTACAACGCTGTCTTTGTTCTGGGCTTTACTCGCCGCTCTTTAAAGGACGGTGAAACATTTTTATTTCCCATTTGTCACTCTGTTCTCTGGTATCCATCTTTAGGTTAAGTATACTAGCGTGCTGTTAACTTGCGCTTTCCACCATTTAAAGCTTATGCATGGCCATGCAATGCTTAAAAAAAACCGCGAGAATGCATTTTCAGAATACTATTTATGATGATATGTCGAGTTATCGGCAACAAAATTCAAAACATTGACATTTAAGAATATGAGTTGTGCATAGGCACTTTGTTGTTGCGTATTACACTGAGCAACAAGAAATCAGTAAGACGGAGAAATTAACATGATGCACGCGCCCGTTGTCGACGTACTTAAAGGTAAGTACGCAGTTGGCGAATCGGTAACCGTTAAAGGTTGGGTAAGAACACGCCGTGATTCTAAAGCAGGGTTATCTTTTATTGCGCTACACGATGGTAGTTGCTTTGACCCAGTGCAAGTTATTGCACTGAATTCTCTGTCAAATTATGCAGATATACAGCGTTTAACTGCGGGTTGCTCTTTGGCGGTAACTGGCACAGTTAAAGAGTCTCAAGGTAAAGGTCAAGCACTTGAAATTGACGCTACAACCGTTGAGATTATGGGGTGGGTAGAAAACCCAGATACATACCCTATGGCAGCTAAGCGTCACAGTATTGAGTATCTTAGAGAGTTTGCACACCTTCGCCCACGCACTAACGTTATTGGCGCAGTTACCCGCGTTCGCAACTGCTTGTCTCAAGCTATCCATCGCTTTTTCCACGAAAAAGGCTACTACTGGATTTCCACACCTATCTTGACCGCAAGCGATACCGAAGGTGCAGGCGAAATGTTCCGAGTATCTACGCTAGACATGATGAACCTTCCTCTCAACGACAAAGGTGATGTAGATTACTCAGAAGACTTTTTCGGTAAAGAAACCTATTTAACGGTTTCAGGCCAATTGAACGTTGAGACCTATTGTACTGCAATGTCTAAGGTATACACTTTTGGCCCAACCTTCCGTGCTGAAAATTCAAATACTTCTCGTCATTTGGCTGAGTTTTGGATGATTGAGCCTGAAGTTGCTTTTGCTGATTTAAGCGACGTGGCGCAACTGGCTGAAGACATGCTGAAGTATGTGTGTAAAGCCGTGCTTGAAGAGTTGCCCGACGATATGGCATTTTTCGCCCAACGAATTCAAAAAGATGCCGTTAGCCGTTTAGAGAAATTAGTCAATTCTGACTTTGTTCGTATGGACTACACCGATGCTATCACCATTTTACAAAACTGCGGAAAACAGTTTGAATTCCCAGTAGAATGGGGTATCGACTTATCTTCTGAGCATGAGCGCTATTTAGCTGAAGAGCATGTTGGCGCACCTATTATCATGCAAAACTATCCGAAGGACATCAAAGCCTTCTATATGCGTATCAATGATGACGGCAAAACCGTTGCTGCTATGGATGTATTGGCACCGGGTATTGGTGAAATAATTGGTGGTTCGCAGCGTGAAGAGCGTTTAGACGTATTTGATACGCGCTTAGAAGAGATGGGGCTTTCGAAAGAAGATTACGCGTGGTATCGCGACCTACGCCGCTACGGTACCGTACCCCATTCAGGGTTCGGTCTAGGATTTGAACGTTTAGTGGCCTATGTTACAGGCATGCAGAATGTTCGAGATGTTATCCCGTTCCCAAGAACTCCTGGAAATGCCAGCTTCTAAAGCGTCCTCTTTAATCAATAAAGCCCAGGCACTGTCTTGGGCTTTATTTTTTATCAATAAGCGAATTGTACGCCTATTTATATCCGTCAGGGTTAGTATACTTTCAAAGGCTGTTTTTATAGGTTCTAGACGAGGGTGCTAAAGGACGTTCCCAGTAATCCAAGTTTTGCCAAAGTGCGTATTTATCATTCCCGCTCGCTTATGAATGCGCTATGCTGCTAATAAATGAAAATCAATGATTTAACCCAAGGCCCCCATTATGGTAGGCTACCTAGAGAGGCCATATTCTCCCTAATGACTGAAAGTTCCAGATTAACTGTCGTTTGTGAACAATGCCATCAGGATGCGGTGCTTCCCGGATTGAGCCATCGCGAGCGAGCGGTGTGCCCGAGGTGCGGCCATACGTTACTTACCTTTAGGCGTAATGCCACCGAACGTTTATTAGCGTACGCGGTAAGCGCGTTAGTCTTCTTAGCTCTTTCCTTGCCTTTTAACTTCCTTACCTTTAAAGCCAGTGGGCAAAAACATAGCATCGACTTGCCCGGTGGGCTTTCTGTACTTATGGAGCAAGACTATTTTTCATTAGCGCTTATAACGGGGCTTGCCACTTTGGTGTTACCCGGTATGGTTCTGTGTGGTTTAATTACGCTGGGATTAGCAAGGAAAAAGAATGCCCGTACGCCATTTACTCGGCGCACCCTTTATACCGTTAAAACGTTACTGCCATGGAGCATGGCCGAAATTTTCTTAGTGGGTACCCTCGTCAGTTTAATTAAAATAACTGAATTAGCGGATGTTTCTGTTGGGCTGTCTTTTTACGCATTTATTGGCTTTACCACCTTTATGGCACTCACGCTTTCTCAGTTCGACAGTGCAAGTTATACACTCTGGTTAAACGATGGCCAATTGCCTGCTCCTAAAGCGCTGTCAGAGTCGCAAGCATTCACCAGTATTCAACGAACGTGGGCGTTATTGCTTACCGCCTCTTTGCTTTATATTCCTGCCAATATGCTACCTATTATGCATACTGAGTTATTTGGCACTGAAACACCTAATACTATTATAGGTGGCGTTATTTCTTTGTGGGAATCGGGCTCCTACCCTATTGCCATCATTATTTTATTGGCCAGTGTTGTTGTTCCGGTAGCAAAAATCATTATATTGGCTTGGCTGAATTACTCGGTACATGCACAGCGTTCGAGTTCCGAGCGTACGCGTATTCGTTATTATCGAATAACCGAAGCTATAGGAAGGTGGTCGATGATAGACGTTTTCGTGGTCGCCGTATTAGTAGCGCTTATTCAGATGGGTAACACAATTTCAATTTATCCTGGGCAAGCGGCATTGGCCTTTTGCGCAGTAGTATTCATTACAATGGTAGCCGCGATGACTTTCGATTCTCGGCTAATTTGGCAGCACTGGAAACAATTACCATGACTGAAGCGGCAAAGGTAAAACCTACGTCATCTATCTCACGTATTTGGATTATTCCCATTTTAGTTATCATAATTGGTGGCTGGATGGTGTATTACCAATGGAAAAACCAAGGCCCGCTGATCACCATAGAAATTCACTCTGCTACCGGTATTGAAGTAAATAAAACTCCCATAAAAGTGCGAGATTTAGAAATAGGACAGGTAAAAAAGATAACCCTAAAGCCGGATTTAGAAGGGGTATTGGTTACTGCTAGAATTGACGCTAACGCCGCACATTTACTTACCGAGAATACCGATTTTTGGGTAGTGGCGCCGCGCATTAGCTTCTCTGAAGTGTCTGGGCTTAACACCCTATTGTCAGGAAGTTATATTGCTATGTCAGCCGATGACACAGGCGCGGAAAAACTGCATTTTACCGCCCTTGAACGTCCACCTGTTACACCGCCAGGTACACCTGGGTTACATGTTATTTTGCGTAGCGATGACGAATTCGCCTATAAGCCCGGCGACCCTATTATTTACAAAGGCTTCAAAGTTGGCGAATTTGAAGATGCCGAATTTAACATTGAAGAGCGCGTAGTGTATTACGATGCCTTCATCGAAAGCCCGTATCATAAGCTAATTACCAAGAACACCCGTTTTTGGGACGTAAGTGGTGTGAAACTGTTGTTAGAATCAAGTGGCGTAAAGGTAGAAACAGGTAGCCTTGAAACGTTACTGGCTAATGGCATTACATTTGGAGTGCCAGACGGAGTACCTACCGGGCAACAAGTTGACAACAATACGCAATTTACTATTTATGAAGATGTCTCCTCTGCATCCAATGCCCGCTTTAAACTGGCGGCCGAGTACTTGTTGCTTATCGATGAAAGTGTACGTGGCCTTACGGTAGGGGCGCCAGTGGAATACCGCGGAATTGAAATTGGTCATGTTACCGCTATCAATTCCTTCCCTGCGGTAGAAGGTAATATCCTAGAGCAGGATTATCCTATCCCCGTAATTATAAATATCTATCCGGGAAAAGTTCGCCAGCCTGATAATCAACAGGGTTTAAAAGCGATTCAACAGACTATTCGAAACTGGCTAAAAAAAGACTTAAGAGCCACGTTGAGAATGGGTAACGTGTTAACTGGCGGCCTATATGTGGATTTACAACACGTGAGCAACCCCGAAGGCGACAGTCAAATTCAAACGATAAACGGGTACGAAGTGATCCCCACAGTATCCAATGAATTTACTCAGCTTACCCAAAAAGCAGATGCGATCCTTGATAAGATTAATCAACTACCGCTCTTAGAGATGGTAGACAATGTTCAATCCGCGGTTGAAGATATGAAGTTGGCGGCGCAATCAGTAGAAACCGCCAGCGATGATTTTGATGTGCTTATTGCCGACATTGATGCTAAGCAACTAAACCAAAACTTAAACCAAGTATTAGTAAGCTTAGATAGCTTATTGCAAAACTACAGCGATGGCGGACTAAGTAAATCTGAGATAAAGGAAACCGTGGATGCTATGCAAGAGACTATGCGTAACTTGCAACCGTTATTGCTAAAACTTAACCAAGCACCCAACAGTTTAATTTTTAACGATTCAAATAGTAGCGGGCTCGAGCCTAAAGCGAAACGCTAGTGTGAGTAGAAGAATGTTTAAAATAATGAATAGAAATCCTATGTTGGCGTTACGTATACGTGGTTTCGGTATCCCCACGCTTATGATGTTAGGCGCGATGTTAACAGGCTGCGCTACCTCAGCGCCGCCCTTGTCATACTATTTGTTGCACGATGTGACGGAAAATAATGCCACGAGAGATAGTGTCTCGCAAAACAATCCTAATGCTTTGGTTTTGATTAACCGGGTTGTATTACCCGATTATCTAAAGCAGAGAGGGTTAGTTTTTCAAACCAGTGACACAGGCATTCATATAGCCACCGACCATTTATGGGCTGAACCCATGGACGAAGGTCTAACCAAGCGCCTTCGCGATAGTTTAACTCACCACAACCTTGAGTTAATCACTCATGCCATGGGCGCGCAAGAAGTAGACGTCTATCTTACCCTTAGAATAGATGATTTCATTGCTTCACACCAAGGCGACATTATTTTGCGCGGCGAATATTTTTTATCCTACGCGGACGAGGTCGATGAAAGTGCGCGATTTCACGTTTCCCTACCCCTTCCCCATGATGGTTTTGACACCAGTGTAAAAGTAATGCGACAGGCGCTGGCTACCCTTGCCGATAAAATAGCCAGTGACATTAATGCCAAATGAGCCCCCTGTTAAATGAACTCGTACGTTATATGCGTTAGAGAACTGCTTCTCTTCTTTCGCTTACTCGGCGAAAAACGCCCTTATTTGCAAGACGTTAACCGCGATATTTTTACTGGCGCTATGTCTTTATTACCTAGACGGTTATTACGCGGTTCTTTCGTACGCCCGGATTTTAGGGGCTTTACTCATGTTTCGTTACAAAATATACATATTTAGCTTAGTAGATTAGCGTTACACTCAAGAAACTGGATTTTCGTTTTTGAAGTTGACGCATCATGACATGGTTAAAAATTGCACTTCCCTTGGGTGTTTTAGTCGCTGGCTATTTTGCAATGAAAGGTATCGAAGTTTCTGCCGCAGATAACGTTGAAAAAGAGGTTGTTGATACCCGTCCTACTGTGACAACCTTTTCCCTTAGCCCAGAGAATATTACCGTAACCCTCTCTTCTTACGGCGAGGTGCTGCCGCTAGAAACCACTAATTTAGCAGCGCAGGTTACCGGAGAAGTAGAATCGTGGAATCCTAAATTCGTTTCAGGCGGTATTGTTCGCCGTGGCGAAACCCTTTTTTCAATAGAAAAAGACAGTTATGAGGCGGCGCTGTTACTAGCAGAAGCCAACCTATCCAGCGCCCAAGCCCAACTTATTCAAGAGCAAGCCCAAGCGGAAGTAGCGCGTATCGAAGCTAAAACCATGCCCGACGCGAGAGTGACTGATTTGTACTTGAGAAAGCCACAAATGATGAGCGCAGAAGCAGCGGTTAAGTCGGCGCAAGCACAATTGAAAATAGCCCAACGGGATTTAGAAAATTGCCAAGTGAAAGCACCATACGATGCACTTATTGTTTCTCGCGATATCAGTACCGGTGACTACATCACTCAAGGCACAAGCGCAGCGGTAATAAATAATGTGGAATACGCCGAAGTCACCTTTCCCGTAGCTGGTTTCGACCGTCACTTTTTAAGTGACGAAATTATTGGTAGTGAAGCTACCTTAGTGCTCGACGATCAACAAAACACCCATATCCCTGTTACTATTCACCGCGATACAGGGGTGATTGATAATGCTACTCGCATGACACACTTAGTTGCCCGTATTAGCGACCCGTACGCAATTAACGACAGCAACCCCGCCATAAAATTCGGTACTTACGCAACGGTACTATTTAAAGGCGTAACTCTAGAGAATGTCTTCCGTGTGCCACAGGAGCTGGTTACTAACCGTACCCTGTGGACATTAGATGAGGAGAATAACTTAGTGTCGCATACTGTTGAAGTGATACGCGAAGATGGGTCTGACTTTTTGCTTCGCGGCACATTCGACGCCAACAGTGTTGTACAGTCATTACCTGAGTACCCGCAAGAGGGCATGCCGGTAAGGGTAATTAATCATAATGACGACTTAGTCGCGAACCGTGTTAAAACACAGTAAAGGGTTGTCATGGAAAATAGATTCGATACACAGCATGGTTTAATTGCCTGGTTCACCCGCAACGCCGTAGCCGCTAATCTTCTAATGATTTTTATTATCATCATGGGTATAGCCAGCTATTTCACTATTCAACGGCAAATGTTCCCGAATATTGAAATAAACTACATCACCGTTCAAGCTTCCTACCCTGGGGCATCACCACAAGAAATTGAAGAAAGTATCTTCATAAAAATCGAAGAATCACTTAAAGACGTTACCGAAATAAATCGTATTGTTTCGCGCGCTTTTAGGGGCAGCGGCCGGGTAACACTAGAAATTGATTCTGATGAAGAGTTAACCGATGTACTCGATAAGGTAAAACTTCGTATCGATGGAATTGCGACCTTTCCATCGGGTATGGAGCCGGTTCAGGTATCGCAAATTGAGTTTCAACAAGATGTAATTCAAATGCCTTTAGTGGGCGACCTTCCCCTACGTGAACTAAAGTCGATTGCCAAAGAAGTTGAAGACGAACTACTCCAATTAGGTAATATTTCACTGGTAAACATTTCCGCACCTTTAGATGAGATTGCAGTTGAAATTAAACCTGATGTGTTACGTAAATATAACCTCACGATTGCTGATGTAAGCCGGGCTATTAGTAATTATTCGGCTAACATTTCTGCCGGACAGTTAAGAACTGATGCAGGCATTATTTCAGTACGGGTAGAAAATCAGTTTTATAGTGGTAACGAGTTCGCCCAAATTCCCGTTAAAATAGGCAGTGGCGGGGCTAAAGTTCTACTTTCTGATGTGGCGACAATTAACGATGGCTTCACCGAGGGTGAGCGTTACTTTAAGTACAACGGCATTAACGCCATCTGGATTTCAATTAAAGCGACCAAATCACAAAGTACCATCCCTGTCGCCGACTCCGTTAAAGCCTACATTGAGAAGAAAAATCAAGAACTCCCTAATGGTGTGAGCTTAGAAGTATTGGTTGATATGACCTATTACTTGAATGCACGACTGGAAATGATGCTTTGGAACCTACTTCAAGGCTCTATACTTGTGGCGCTAATGTTAACCCTGTTCTTACGCTTTAGATTAGCCGTATGGGTTATGGTGGGGCTGCCTGTATGTTTCTTAGGTGCGGTGATGTTAATGCCGGTATTTGGTATTAGTATAAATATTCTCTCTTTGTTTGCTTTTATAATGGTGCTGGGAATTGTTGTTGATGATGCAATAGTCATTGGCGAAAGTGCGTATACGGAAATTGAAAGCAAAGGAGGCGGCATCGACAATGTGGTTCGGGGCGCCAAAAAAGTAGCCACACCCGCCACATTTGGGGTATTAACCACCATCGCGGTATTCGCCCCTTTTACACTAAGTAGCGGCCCAGAGGGAACGTTTTTCTATAATATCGCCGTGGTAGTGATTCTATGCCTTGTGTTCTCGTTAATCGAATCTAAGCTTATCCTCCCCTCACACTTAGCCCATACACGCTTTAGTCCGGTAAAACAAACAAGTTGGCGAGCTAAGTTCAACCGCCGCTTTTACGGCTTCGTTAACGGTCCGTATCGGCGTACGCTAGAGAAAGCCATTGAGTGGCGTTGGGCAGTATTAATGATGTTTGTTGCCATGCTGATGATTAGCTGGGGGCTGATTGCTGGCGATATGGTGCGCATGGTTCCAAACCCTAAAGTGCCCCATGATTTTCCTAACATACGCATTGAAATGAATGAAACTGTGTCAGATGAAGCCACTATTGAAGCCCTTAAAATGGTAGAAAATACTGTGTTAAAGGTAGAGGCACAAATAATCGATGAGTTTGGTATGGGTATGGTTCGAGACAGGTTAGTATTTAATCAAGAACGCACCGAAGGGCAAGTAATTACACCTTTAGTTGCCGAAGACGACCGCCCTATTGATACCTTTGAGTTAGCCAGACGATGGCGAGAAGCCATGCCCGAAATTGCCGGCATGAAATCGCTGACGGTAATCGATGATGTAAATGGAGGGGGTGACGATGGCGAATTTGGCTATTTATTATACGGACCTGATATCAGTACCCTTAACGCAGCAGGGCGTAAATTTATAGAAATGCTGCAGCAACAAGAGGGCTTGTTTGATATTAGCTCTACTATCGACCCTGCCAGTAAAGAAATACAAATGACCCTACTGCCTGTAGCCTATGATTTAGGGCTTACATTAACTGACATTGCGGCTCAGGTAGGGGCTGGCTTCTACGGCGGCGAAGCCCAACGGGTTATTCGCAACGGTGAAGAAGTACGGGTTATGGTGCGTTACCCTGAATTTACTCGAGAACGCTTTGCCGACTTAAAATATTCGGTAATCAAAACCCCGAATGGACAAGATGTCGTGCTCGGCGATGTGGTTAAACTGTCGGAGAAACCCGGAATAAGTTATATACGTCGCGAAGGTGGTTATCGCAGCGTGTATGTAATGGGAAGTATTGATGAAGAAGCAGTAGAGCCCAACGAGATTGTAGAAACCATCAAAGATACCCTACTGCCCCAATTACAAGCTGAATTTCCCTCGGTAATGACAGAACTTGGCGGTGATATAGAAGAACAGCGTGCCCAGCAAAGTGAGCAAATACTCTTCTTCTTAGCCGCTATGATAATGGTTTACATACTGCTGGCTGTACCATTAAAGAGCTACGGACAACCGCTTATTATCATGTCGGTAATTCCCTTTAGTCTTACCGGAGCTATTTGGGGCCACTTCCTGTTAGGCTTAGATCTTAGCATGATGTCAACATTCGGTCTTATTGCTGCAGCGGGTGTGGTGATCAACGACTCGCTTGTTATGACAGACTTTGTCAATCAACGTCGCGCCCAAGGGTATAGTATAAAAGACGCAGTAACAGAAGCGGGTAGCGCTCGATTTAGAGCCATTACGCTAACCTCCATTACCACCTTCGCCGGGGTATTGCCGATAATGTTTGAGTCTAGCCTACAAGCAGCGTTCGTTATACCTATGGCCGCAGCACTGGGCTTTGCTGTGCTCTATGCAACCCTAGTAACGCTGATTCTGGTGCCTTGTTTATACTTAATACTGCTTGATTTAATCGGCCCGTTTTCAGCGCTAAGGCGTAAATTATCAGGCGGGAAACGCCGGCATAATGAGATAAACGATGACACAGCATCAGGCAACTTTGACCACACAGCCCAGAGCGCTGAATAGTTAACGTTAGCCCCCCTATAATAGGTGTGCAGGCCTTGCGCACCTATTGCTGTGTAAACCCGCTGATTTTGGTTACTTGTGCACAAAACGACGGGCGTTTTCGCCGTTTTTTACAATGCGTGTTTGATAAAGGTGGGTTTATTTATTTTCATAACGGCTTAATATTAAGGCAGCGGCGCTATCAGCCACTGTTTGCTTTTTGAGTTCACTCATAACGGGTTCTATTTTCATTAACTGCGGCCAAAAGCATTGCCCTTTCACCAAACTGTCTAACTCGTCGACCACTTGTTGCAAATCATCAAAAACAATTCGTTTGTCGGCATAGGCCGCTTTTAACCAACGGTGCATGGCCGTTTCTTGAGCTCTAAGATGGGCAACTTCGTCTTTCAACTTATCCGGCTCGTAAAAGAAATGGCCAATAGCCACCCGTGCCAATTCTAAGTGCTCTTCGTCCGTAACAAAGTCAATCTCGGCCCGAATAAGCGAGACAAGTTGTGCTTGTAGAGGCTTTGATGTTTGATAAATAATATCAATATTGACCAGGGCATTATTCCACTGCTCTTTAATAAGGTGCATCACCAACTCTTCTTTTGCCGAAAAGTGATTATACACAGTGCGTTTAGATACTTGCGCCATTTCAGCTAGCTTATCCATGCTAGTGCCAATGACACCGAATTCCTGAAACGCGTGTTTTGCTGCTAAAATAATAGCTTCGCGCTTTTGATCACTTCGCGTTCGTATGCTAACCATAATCCAAGATACCAATAAAAATATATTCACATTCTACACTGAGAAGTTTACTTTTCAACGTGACGCACCTAAAATGCACTCCTTAGTTTACTTTTACTTAGCCAAGAGTTTAAAACCACTATGTCTCAATTGCGTAATTTCAGCATTTTAGCTGTTACTTTTTTTACTACCATTGCCCTCATTGGCTGCACATCTGAAAAAGAGGTTGCTACCCAACAAGAAGCGCCGCGCTACGTTAAACTGGCTGACGTCAGCGAAGTTACCGGCGCGGACGCATTCACCTTTCCAGCCGTCGTGTCTGCGGTTAAAACCGTAGACTTGAGTTTCGAGGTTTCTGGCCGTTTAGTTCAAATGGACCTAGTTACCGGCAGTGACATCGAAAAAGGCAAATTGCTGGCCACCATAGACAGACAACCTTTTGAGCGCCGTAAAGATGAGCAGCGTACACGTTTAGACCAGGCAAAACGTGAATTAGACAGAATTGAAAAAATGTTTGCCCAAAGTTTGGTGTCGCAAAGCTCGCTCGACTCTGCAAAAACGGCCTATGAATTAGCGGTTATCGAATTAAAGAATGCCGAGCAAGATCTTAGCTACACTGAATTATACGCGCCGTTCGATGCAAAGGTTTCCCAGCGCTTAGTGGAAAATAACAGCTTTGTGGCAGCGGGTACGCCTATTGCACGCCTTCAAGATGTTTCTAAAATCTACTTTAATATTAATGTGCCTGAGCGTTTACTTACGGCAAACTTAGGCAGAGATATCAAGCAGGCAAGTGCGACCCTTGCCACCAATAGAGATCAGTGGTACCCGGTAAACTATGTAGAGCACAGCACTCAGCCCGATCCGGTTTCACAAACTTATGAAGTTGTATTCGCTATGGAACCGCGCCCTGATTTACCGTTAACCCCTGGAGCGCGGGCGGTGGTTAAGGTTACACTTCAGGGCTCACCCTACCCTAATAGCGTAGTGGTGCCTGTATCAGCCCTTGTTGAAGATGAAAATAATGGCTTTGCCGTATGGGTTTACGATGAACAAACGGGCTCTGTGTCTAAAGAAACCGTTGACGTTGACCATATAGAAGACACTATGGCAATTATTAGCAGCGATCTGCGGGCGGGTGAAAAAGTCGTTGCTGCCGGCGCCGCGAAAATGCGCGCAGATATGAAGGTTCGCCCTTATACGGGAGAGCTGTAATTTATGGATATTGCACGTTACTCCATCGACAAACCCGTTAATATTTGGCTTATGGTGATTATTTTATTACTCGGTGGTCTAATTGCCATGAGTAATATAGGCCGCTTGGAAGATCCGGCGTTTACCATAAAGCAAGTGAAAGTATACACCGCCTACCCGGGTGCGGGCGCG
Organism: Alteromonas profundi; assembly: GCF_010500865.1. Taxonomy (GTDB): domain Bacteria; phylum Pseudomonadota; class Gammaproteobacteria; order Enterobacterales; family Alteromonadaceae; genus Alteromonas; species Alteromonas profundi. The sequence continues at coordinate 13,746 of NZ_JAAAWN010000007.1, read as the reverse complement.
CAAAAAGTAGAAAAGGAAGTGACCGAGCCTCTTGAGATTGCCATTCAGCAAATGTCGCAGCTAAAAGAGCTAAATTCGGTCTCATCGCCTGGATTGTCTGAAATTACTGTCGAAGTAGAAAGTAACTACGACAGTAGCGCCCTTCCGCAAATATGGGACGAGCTAAGAAAACGTGTACGTGATGCATCGTCTTCGCTTCCTACAGGCAGTGCCGACCCGGTAGTATTTGACGACTTTGGCGATGTTTATGGCTTGTACTACGCGTTAAGTGCGCCAGATTTCAGCCCCAGTGAGTTGCGTGAATTTGCTCGGGTAATTAGACGTGAGCTATTGACCACCGATGGCGTGGCCAAAGTGACTGTTACGGGCGTAAGAGAAGAACAAATTGTTGCCTATGTTGACCCTTATCAACTGGCTGGCCTGGGCATTTCATTTCCCGATTTAACCTCGTTATTTGAGGACAATTTGCGCCCATTTACCGGCGGCCGAGTTAAGATAGATGAAAAAAACTTACGTCTTATTGTTGAACGAGCGCCAGATAAACTTGAAGAAATATCTAATTTATCCCTGGTGATCCCTGGCACCAACCGCTCTATTAGGGTGGCTGATGTGGCAACCCTTAAGTTAGAGCCTGCGGATATACAACCTGTAAGCATTCGCTATAACGGTGAAAAAGCTCTTACCTTAGCCGTATCTGCGCTAAACGATGTAAACATTGTAGATGTTGGAAACCATGTAAACGCAAAAGTAGAGCAACTACTAAAAGCGCTGCCAGTAGGTATCACCCTTACGCCAATTTATGACCAAGCCGCTGTGGTTGATGAGTCGGTGGATGGCTTTATCAGCAACTTAGTGCTTTCAGTGCTAGTGGTAACCCTCACCCTATGCTTATTTATGGGCTGGCGCTCAGGTGTAGTAGTTGGCTTAGTATTACTGGTTACTGTTATGGGCACCATTTTAATAATGTGGCTAATGGATATTCAGCTACAGCGTATCTCATTAGGCGCGATGGTAATTGCCATGGGAATGCTGGTGGACAACGCTATTGTTGTCGCTGAAGGAATGATGATTCGCATGGCTACAGGTAATACGGCGAAATCATCGGCAAGCTTTATTGTAAAGCGTACTCAATGGCCCCTACTTGGTGCTACCGTCATTGGCATAGCCGCCTTCTCAGGCATTGGCTTATCTGACGACGCTACCGGCGAGTTCTTGTATTCCTTGTTCGCAGTAGTGCTTGTGTCTTTGTTAATGAGCTGGGTGCTAGCGGTAACCTTAGTGCCTGTCTTAGGAACCTACTTTTACCGCAAAGGTATGAAGCAAAACGACAGCAATCAGCCTTCTTTGATGCAACGTTGGTTTACCAGCATTCTCACCCACGCCCTCAAACTGCGTTGGGTAACCATTGGGGTGCTATTGGCGATAACCGTGGTAGCCTACGCCAGTTTCGGTATGGTTAAACAAGGCTTCTTCCCGCCTTCTAACGCACCTATCTTCTTTGTTCACTATTGGGGCCCGCAGGATAGGGATATACGTGCCACGGAAGAAAAAGTGAAAGAGGCAGAGCAACGTATACTTGCGCAAGATAATGTTACCGCTGTAACCACATTTATCGGCCAAGGTGCAGATAGATTTACGCTAACCTATGCCCCAAAAAGTGCCAACGAAAATTACGGTTTCATGTTGGTGCGAGTTAACGAATTAAGCAATGTGGAAGGGGTAATCAGTCGTCTTGGTCATAGCCTAGACGATATTGATTTAGACGCCAGTTTTTACTTTGAACGCATGCAGTTTGGGCCCGGCTCAGGAGCTAAATTAGAGGCCAGATTCTCAGGCCCCGACACTGATGTACTTAGACAACTAGCGGAACAGGCTAAGGCTATTATGCATGCCGATGGCAGCATCAAAGATATTCGCCACAATTGGCGTGAAAAAGGGTTTGCGGTTAATACGCACTATGACAACTATAACGCTGGTATCGCTGGTGTTTCTCATTCCGATTTTAGTCAAACCGTTCGCTATGTTAGTGATGGTCTACCCCTTGGCACCGTACAAGATGGCGACTATGCCTATAGCATAGTGGCTAAAATGGGACGTGCTGAAGACTCTGACTTACAAGCACTACGAGAAAGCCAAGTATGGTCGTCTCAGCAACGACAGTATGTACCTTTTACCCAGGTTTCTAGCGGGCTTGAAATGCTTACTGAAGAGTTGCGTATTCACCGCAGAGATAGAGTAAGAACGATTACTGTAGAGGCTGAACCTGGTGATAGTGAAACCGCGGCAAAAGCCTTTGCTAGGATACGTCCAGAAATAGAAAAAATGCCCCTACCAGAGGGTTACCAATTAGCGTGGGGTGGCGAATATGAAAGCTCTGGCGATGCTCAAAAAGCATTAGGTGCAGGCCTCCCAGTAGGCTTTTTGGTCATGTTTATTATCTCAGTACTACTGTTTGGACATGCACGTCAGCCACTTATTATTTGGTTAGTGGTGCCCATGGCAGTAGTGGGTGTGGTAACTGGGCTACTTGCCACCGACATGCCCTTCGGGTTTATGTCGCTATTGGGCTTTTTAAGCTTATTTGGCATGCTAATTAAAAACGCAATTGTGCTTATTGAGGAAATAGATCTTCAAATTGAGGAAGGGCGTGAAATTCGAAAAGCCATTGTAGAAGCAACGCTAAGCCGTTTGCGGCCAGTATCATTGGCCGCGATTACCACTATATTAGGTATGGCGCCGCTTCTATTTGATGCGTTCTTTGCTGATATGGCGGTAACCATAATGGGGGGGCTAGCGTTTGCTACCGTATTAACGCTTATAGCCGTACCCGTGCTGTATAGCTTGCTATTTAAGGTAAGTTACCGCAAAAGCGCGCACGAGGGTTAATAGACTAACAAGGTGAAACAATACCCTTTGCTTGAAGAGAAAGTAGCTTCGGGCTTAGGGTATTTTTTACCTTATTTACGCCACCTTCCACCTAACGCTTTGCTTCAACTCTCGTTTGCATAAATTTCATAATATCCCGCCACGAAAGCATACCTACGGTATGGCTATTTTTATCGACAATAGGTATACAAGAAATTTTATTGTTATTAAACAATTCAATAGCAGTAAAAATAGCACTTTCAGGATGAAGTGTGATCACCTCTCGCGTCATAATTTGATGGGCTTTTCTATCTAGCGTTGCGCGGTCTTTTTGTCGCTCACTTATGGTATCTACAAACGGGCTTATTGTTTTTAACAAATCTCTGTCAGAGATTATCCCTTGTAATTTATTGTCGTGCTCTACGACTAAATGGTGAAACCCTGTGGCCACAAACAATTCTCGTAACGACTGTAAACTGTCATCCATATGAACACTTACTACACGGCTGGACATAATATTCCCAACGCCCATTTTTACTCCTTCATTTTTGCTGTTTCATTCACGATATATCTCGATAGTAATAATACTACTCTGTTTTATCTTGCCGTTTTTGACTTTAAGCAAATCTGACGCACATACTAAATCTAAGCAAGAACAGCAGACGCTTAAAATAGGAAAGATAAGGAAGTAGGCATAAAGCGAGACAATGAAAAGAACACCACTAGACGTAGCGAAAAGGTCTATCAGGAGGTTATTTATTATAAAAAAGCCGCAGCACCATACAGGTACTGCGGCAAAGGTGTGCTAAGGGAAGCACTACGGGTTTGAACCGTTATATAAAGCCTAAAGAGGCGTTTAAAAAAAGCCCAAGGGTGAGGGTTAATTTACTGTAACCACGACTTTGCCAATAGCCTTACCGCTGGCCAAACGGTCATGCGCTTGAGCAATTTGTTCAAAAGTAAAATCTTCAGCATCGATAATAGGCTTCAATGCACCTTCATCTATAATTTTGCTAAGTATGTGCAGGATTTCGCCATGCGCTTCTCGCCCCACGTTATGGATCATTGGCAGCAACATAAATACAACGTTTAAACTTAACCCTCTAAAATGAACAGGGGACAAATCAGTTTCTAACAGTGATAACGTAGTAGATACTTGGCCGTTTAGTTTCGCTGCTGCGAAAGAATTTTGTAGATTATTTCCCCCTACCGTATCAAAAATGACATCAAAGCCTACGCCATCGGTATGCTTAGCAACATAGTCATCCACCGATTCAGAGCGATAGTCGATGTACGAGGCACCAAATGATTCAATAATGCTTTTTTGTTCATCTGAGCCGCCGGTAGCAAATACATTCGCCTTCATGTAATTTGCTAGCTGAACAGCAATATGGCCCACACCACCGGCGCCACCATGAACAAGTACGTTTTGACCTTCACTGGTAAGTGCCCGGGTTAAGCCTTCATAGGCAGTAATACCAACAAGCGGGATAGCTGCTGCTTCTTTCATTGTTAGTGCTTTAGGTTTATGCGCAATTAAGCGTACATCTGCGAGCATTTTTTCAGCCAGTGCGCCTTGTAAATCTGCTAGCCCACCCGCACATCCGTAAACCTCATCGCCTACGTTAAAATTGGTTACTCCCTCACCAACAGCTTCAATTGTTCCGGCGAAATCCATGCCTAACACGCCTGGAAGTTGCGGAGCGAAAGGAAGATCTGCACCCGACTGGCGGATCATCATATCGATTGTATTAACGCTACTTGCTGCTATGCGCACTATAACGTGGCCTGCTTTAATTTCAGGTTGTGCAATATCTGTTTGCGTGAACTGCTCTGAACCACCAAATTCGTTTATTACCATCGCTTTCATCGTTAAGCTCCTTTAAAGCCTGTTGTGTAAGTACGAATCTATAATAAACACTAGAAATGAAGATGATAATTGGGGTATAAAAGCAAACAGTTTTTAGATTTTATTGATAATAGCCATGAATATTGAACACCTTAAACTTTTTGTTCGTATTGCGAGTACCGCCAACATTAGCTTAGCGGGCCGCGAACTCAATATTTCTCCCGCTGTGGCAAGTGCTCACATCGGCAAATTAGAAGACACGCTAGGAGTGCGGTTAATTCATCGAACCACAAGAAAAGTCTCTTTAACCGATGAAGGGAAGGTATTTCTGCCCCATGCTCAGGAAGTACTCGACAGTATAGAAACCGCACAAGCGGCGGTAGGCGCAGGGTCACAAACGCCTCAAGGCACACTGCGCGTTACCGCCCCAGCATCTTTTGGCCGAATGCATTTAGTTCCGGCTATTAATGAATTTGTGAGTAAATACCCTAAGCTTAATATCGATTTTCGCTTCAGCGATAGTATTTTGGATGTAGTAGAAGGTGGCTTTGATGTGGCTATTCGAGACGCGGAATTAAAAGACTCTAATCTACATGCCAAAAAACTCGCTAACGATAAGCGTATCATCGTTGCTTCCAAAGGCTATGTAGAAAAATACGGGGCACCGAAAAACCCGCAAGAACTAAAGGATCATAAGATAGTAAACCTAACTGGATTAGAAGTTTGGGACTTCAAAACAGCACAAGGGGTTAACGCTATAAAAACCCATAGTCGCTTAAAGATGGATAACGGTGAGGCGGTGAGAGATGCGTGTATTCAAGGGTGTGGTTTGTCATTGACTGCCACTTGGTGCAGCTATTCTTACTTGGAAAGTGGCGAACTTGTGCAAGTATTAAAAGACCACCCGCTAGCCACCGATTGCGCATTATGGGCCGTGTATCCAACCAATAGGCTATTAGCTCCAAAGGTGCGTGCATTCATCGACTTTTTAGCCGAACGTTTTAGTGGCACCCCTTATTGGGATGCGCGCTTAACTGATATTGTAAGTTAGTATAGAACCACAAGAAGGCTTTATATAGGGTAGCGAACCGCCACGCTAATATTTAACCAGCATCCTGCTTTCTATGCTTTTACGTACGAAGTTTTCAATGCCCGGCTCTTGCATATCTAACGCACTATGGGCGAGATGTGGAATGGTTTTATTGTCGTAAATATTAAATATAATGCCTTCATCTATTTTCATCTTTGACTTATAAAACCACTGATGCGCAGGATTTGCGGCAACGCCTAAAATTTCGCCTTTACGATCGGGATAAATAAGATCAATACGCATCCAATCATCGTTGTTCATTGAGCTTGGGCAAATAAAACCTAATGGCGATGACATTATCGTGTTTTCTATAGGCCGCCATAAGTTTACAAACCCAAAGTGCTCTTTAGCATACGCTTGGGCCTTATGTTCACCAATAAGGTCTACCAACCGTTTTTTTATACCTGCTTCACTATAATCGTTGTGAACATTTCGTGCTGGGCGGCGAGAGGCGTTTTCATCGTCTATGCGGATAGTGTGATCGAAAACAAAAACCTCCTTTGCGCCTATTTGAGACTTTAACAGGCTGTGAATACTCTGGTTATAGGCTAATTCTTCTGACCCTGTAAACGATGCTGGAACCGGCGCTAACCCGTCTAAAAACCGAATGCCATGGTGGGTAAAAGATAATGATGAATGATGCTTACGAAGGTCTTTAACTTGAACCTGCGTGGCAACAAGCTCTGGAGAAATTAAATTTCCGTCTATGCCGTCTACATCAAACTCGAATGCTTGTACGTACGGCTTTTTGACATGGTAATTCACAGTTGCGTTCATTTAGCTACCTTCATCAAGAATATTAAACGTTACTGGGGAGCAAAGTGCTTTATTTAACACCCACAAAAACAAGACTGCGAACTATAACGACAATAAAAATATTGAAAAACCACCCATACCTTGAAGCAGTATTTAGATTATTTTGATAATAAAACTAACCCGCTTCCCCCTTAATGAAGCTTAAATAACCGTTGTAATAACGGCCTTTTATTTTCAACAAAATCTATATTCTGACTCAATTATTTGCGCATTTTTATTTTCATTCCTACGTAATATCCTTTCATCATTGAAGCGCTAAGGTAACCCCTTCTCTTGCGGCGCAGTTAATTTGGAGAGATTTCATGTCTGACATACACAACAACTTAGCAGTTGCTAACAACAGTGCACTACAACAAGCTCGCGCATTAGACTTACCCAGTCGAAACGAGATGCTTCAGCGCGCACCCGCAGTTGAGCAGTTTTGGTATAGTAATCGTCTATTACTTGAACGCGCATGGCATCAGTGGGATGAGCAAAACACAAACTTGGGACAATGGGTTAACGAGTCGCTAATAAGCGAGCCTTTACGCAATGCTATTGCTTTAGCCTGGGAAGACCCAAACAAAGAGCAAGAAGTCGCTAACTTATGGGAAGAAGTATTACCAGGCGTTTATCAGGCACAACTTTTTGACCCAGCAAAGCTTTCACTTCTGCGAGATTATCTAAGTGCGGCGGCTGACGCCAAGATTCCGCTTCGCCCACCCTATGGCATTGCCTTAAATAGAAATGGCGGCATGTTAGACAAACGATCAGAGGGCTATTTAGCAGCGCCCAGCTTTCAAGCCTTTTATAAATTGATTATGGACAAGTATATGCGTCCAATTTCGCGCATGCTATTTCCAGAATCAATGGGATTTGATTCTCAAACCTTTGGTTTCTCGATTCAATATCAAGATGGCATGGATACCTCACTACGCCCGCATACTGACGCCTCGACAGCAACAATGAACGTTAACTTAAACGTACCTGGGGAAACATTTAAAGGCTCTGAGGTTGACTTTTTTAACCCTAAAACAGGTAAAGTGACACGCACCGTATTTGCGCCTGGCGTGGCGGTGTTACACCGAGGAAGCGTTCCTCACGCTGCGCAGCCCATTACTGGAGGGAGCAGAACAAATATGGTGTTATGGTTGTATGGAGAACGTATGCAAATTCCACGGGGCACCTTGCCTACGCGCAAGGCTGATGCGAACGTTCGCTGGACCATCCCAACCGTAGAAAAAGACGATATAGCGCCGTTTTAATTTGTGGTGGCGATGCTAAATAACATTACAGCATCGGTAAGATTAACCGCTTAAGCAAAAATGGGCCACGTGACTATAGGTAACGTGGTCCACTCTTTAATTTATCGCCAACCGCAAAGAGTAAAAGTAGGCCGTGCTATCTATACTCTCACGCGTTGGCTTTGGTATAAGTCGCACCAGCCCCTACTAGTTAATAGTTTTACCCAGCATGCGTTTTAGCGTGCCATCTTTATCAATTAAATGATGCTTTAACGCACCCGCCACGTGCAGCAATAGTGCAACAATAAGCGTATAGCCAAGATAAAAATGTATAGCCCCGCCGGCTTTAGATAACGCGTAATTAATAGGTAACGTTTTCTCGGGGTCATCAACACTATAATTAGGTGCAAATATTTCTACCCCAAACACGTCTAACCCGTGCCCGCCTAACACCGACCCCATAAGACCGGAAATTGGCATAAGTAGCGTAGCGGAAATAAGTACCCAGTGCACAACTGCGGCAAGTTTACGTTCGATAGGTGTGTAGTTTGTATTTGCAGCGGCCGCCGGCCAACCGTTTTTCATTCTCCACACAACCCGCGCTAACGCCACAAAAAGCACTAAAAAGCCAAACGCTTTGTGCCAAGGATATAATTCGTAAACGTCATTTTCTGACATGTAAATACCCACTGCGAGCAATCCAATAATGGTTAGCCCTACCAGCCAGTGTAAAAGTACTGTTGTAGTTGCAAATTTATTATGGTTATCGTACTGCATGCTTTCCTCGATTTTTTATTGTGCACTGAGATGCTTGTGTCCTTTACATGCATCTAAATGGCAGACATCTCCTCGCTGACACGAGGAGCCTGATAAACGAAAGCAAATTATAGACCGAAATAAAAGGCCATGAACTTTGATTCATTCATGGCCTTTTATTTTTTGTCTTTTGTGCCCTATTCTTGAAACGACACAAAAGATTGGCAGAAAGGTTGGGTTATCGGAATTGAGCGATCAAGGCGTCCATTTCTTCAATTAGCGTTGTAACGTTTTTAGCATCGCTTGCGAATGGGTGCGGCGCAGCGAATGTATTATGATCGTTGTCGAAATACTCCCCCGCCACATGGGCAAAGCGCGAAGAAAAGGCCGCATCAACGAGAATCTGTGCACCTATATTAAGGTCGCCACCGGCGATACCGTAAGCGGTTTTCACCATTTTACTGCCTAATAGCGATTTGGGGTTAACCGCTACCATTTTAGGTCCACTTTCAGTATTTTTAGCGTATTTAGCTCCAAGGTACTGGGTCCACATCGTAATAGCCAACTTGCTTTGTGCGTAGGCTGCGCCATCAGTAAGGGGTACATTTCCTTTTAGCGCACTAAAGTTTACGGGAGATTGCGCTGCTGAGGACAAATTGACCACACGGCTTTCGCTGCCCATAAGAGTTAAAAGCGAAGTGGTAAGAATATAGGGCGCGATGGTGTTAACCATAAAACGCGCATCTAACCCGGTTGAAGTAGTAGGGTTATCCATACTAAAAACACCCGCATTGTTAATGAGTACATCAAGGTGGTTCGTTTGTGCTTTAACATCGCGCACCACCTGATAGACTTCTTCGAAGTCACTGAGGTCACCTTTCACGGTAGACAGTGAACAAGACGGATATTGTGCCTCGAGCGCGCCTTTAATATTATCCAGCTTATTCTGGTTTCTACCATGCAAAATAATGCGGTGCCCTTCTTTGGCAAGCATTTTAACTGTTTCTAGGCCGATACCGTCTGTCGCACCAGTAATTAAAATTGTTTTCAAACCTTCTCTCCTGTTTTTATAAATGCGTATCGTGCAGCCTAGAATGAAATATTGAACCTTTACCGTAACCAATAAATGCATGTGCTGATAAACGCAACCAAAAGATTGCATCTACCTTATTCACGGTGTAACACGGTAAACCTAGGATAAGAAACAGGTTACCAATGGTCGCTTTACTTGATAATATCTTTAAAACAAGAAGCACCTTCAATGAAATCTTAATAATCCCCGGTCATTTTTCTAATTGCTTATAACGGCAGTACATTATTTATAAAAACCTCCTAGCCACCGCCATAAATAAGACTTAGACTGCGGGAACAAAAATAAAAACGACAGGTATTATGCGTGCTCAATAGGAAGCCGCGTTCGACACTACACGTAAGCCAGCACATCAATTTAAAAGTATGTAGCAAGCAATACCCAGAAAAAGGTAACCGTGTAGTGAGGTACTTATTTTTATAGAAACAAGGGTTCTCAATTTAATGTCACAACAAAAAGTAGGTTTAGTGGGCTGGCGCGGTATGGTTGGTTCGGTATTAATGCAGCGTATGCAAGAAGAGCAAGACTTTACCCACATTGAACCCACGTTTTTCACCACATCGCAAAAGGGCCTTCCGGCACCTGACTTTGCAGGTAAAGACGCAGGCGTATTAGAAGATGCTTTTGATATCGAGGCATTACGTCAGCAAGATATAATTATTACCTGCCAAGGCGGTGATTACACAAAAGACGTGTATGCAAAATTGCGTGATGCAGGCTGGCAGGGCTACTGGATAGATGCGGCTTCGTCATTACGAATGGCCGATGATGCCATCATTGTTCTTGACCCAGTGAACGGCAAAGAAATTACCGAAGGAATCGACAAAGGCGTACGTACATTTGTAGGTGGAAACTGTACTGTATCTCTTATGCTATTAGCGTTAGGCGGGCTTTTTGAGCAAGATTTAGTAGAGTGGGCGTCACCAATGACCTACCAAGCGGCATCAGGCTCTGGTGCTAAGCATATGCGCGAACTTATATCGCAAATGGGCGCCATTCACAGCAATGTTAAAGATAAAATAGATGATCCCGCTACGGCTATTCTGGATATTGATCAACAAGTCGCCGAGTTTATTCGCAGCGACGACTACCCTTCAACCCAGTTTGGTGTGCCTCTGGCCGGCAGTCTAATTCCCTATATCGACTCTCAGCTTCCTTCAGGCCAAAGCCGCGAAGAGTGGAAAGCCCAGGCTGAGGCGAACAAAATATTAGGAATAAGTGATGCGCCAGTCCCTATCGACGGTATTTGCGTACGTGTAGGTGCGATGCGCTGTCATAGCCAAGCTATTACCTTAAAACTGAAACAAGACCTTCCACTTCAGGAGATTGAACGGATTCTAGCCGAGCACAACGAATGGGTGAAAGTGATCCCTAACGATCGCGACGACACCATGCAGTCGCTAACGCCCGCCACTGTTACCGGTACGCTTTCTATCCCGGTTGGACGTATTAGAAAGCTTACTATGGGGCCAGAATATATTTCAGCGTTTACTGTTGGCGATCAGCTATTGTGGGGCGCAGCAGAACCGCTTCGCCGTATGCTCCGCATTATATTAAGCCACTAGACGGTTATTGCGTTGTCAGCCTAAAGATTCTAGGTAAACCCCCAAACACCTATAAGCCCTGTTAGTTTCTAACAGGGCTTTTTTATTATATATAATCCGTAACTCAAGGGGGTTGGCTGCGGGGCAACAAAGCCGTTCTTTTCAAACGTATTCACTACCTTATCGCCTTCAAAAACGGTTAACTGCGCATTTATCTGGTTTATTAAGGCTGGTTTTATTATGCTGAGATAACAAATAAAAACAAAAACTACAGGGATCATGCTGACATGGAACCTAACTATCAGCACTACACGTTAACTGAACTATTAGACGCACTTGAAAATATAGATAAAGAAGCTTACCCCGAACGTGTACTTGAAATTCGCCAACAAATAGAAACGCTTAACGCCTGCAATAATAAAGACAATAGCGGTACTTCTGCTCGCCCACTAAACCCTGTACATGCTCAAAAATACGCTGACGAACCTCGCACATCAAACTGGTTAGTAGCTTATTGGCGAGGTCACTTTTCATTACCTATTAGCTATTGGGTGGTGGGCATTGGCGTATCAGTAATGACATACTGGTTCGACGGCTTTATTGAAACCAAGATTAACGGGGCCGGCACGCGCGTTGAATTAGGTAGCTATATATTTTTACTTTACGGGGTGTTAATTCCTGTCGTGTTATGGCAAGGCGTAGGTGTTTACCGATCTGCAAACCGTCACCCATTCAGGGGCGGATCGCTAGGTTGGGCGGGGGCGGCCAAGACTATCACGATACTTGGCGCAATTGGCTTTACCTTTAATCTATTTTCTACCGGCGTGCCAGCGTTAAAAGAAGCAGTATCATTGGTAACAGAAAAGCGAAGCTATCCCCCACTCACACTGCGGCTACTAAACCATGGCAGTGAACTTGAATTATCCGGGGGGATTGAAGTAGGAAACGAGACGCTTTTGCAACAAACGCTAGAAGCTAACCCTAACATCACCACTCTTCATCTTCATAGTATAGGCGGACGGATATTGGGCGCTGTAAGGCTGGCCGAATTAGTAGAGCAATTTAACTTAGACACGTATGTAAAGGAAAGCTGCGCATCAGCTTGTACCTTGGTCTACCTTGCAGGGAGGCAAAGGTTTATCGGCGAAGATGGCCAACTTTCCTTTCATGCAGCGAGTCTAGGCGGCAGTTCAACCCATGATGATCACCCCTTAAGCGGCACATTGCGCGAGCAATACGAAAATGCCAACGTGCCAGAATGGTTTTTAAAAAAGGTATTTAAAACGCCTAACCACGAGCTTTGGACTCCTACGCATCAAGAACTAATAAAAGCCGGTATTGTGGATGAAGTGGTAGATAGTAATGCATTTGGCTTTAGTGGCTATGGCCCGGCAGAGAACATAACAGTAGCAGATATTGAAGAAGGCCTGCTTTCCCATGCGTACATGCGCGCGATTAAGCAATATGACAACGCCACCTATCAAACCTTTGTTCAATTTAATCTTGATGGTATGCGTGCCGGAAACACGATAAACAGTATAGCCGGTGAAATTAATACGCTATTAAAATCGCGTATTAATCACTACCTCGCCCATGCCAGCGATGAGACCGCAGTTGCTTACTGGAAAGTACTCATTGCCCAAATGGAAGCCCTAGGTAAGGAAACACCGCTGACTTGCGCTTCTTTTGCCTTCCCAAGCGTGGTTCCGCTTGAATACCACTATGGCAACCAAGGCTATTTACCTCAACAACTTATCGATGCGGAATTTAGTGCACTGGCCGCGTTAGTCAACAGCTTCGAAGCGGCCCCCGTGTTACTACCGAAAGAGCACAAAAACGCGCTGGTACGCGATATTGTGGATGCAGTAAAAGCCGAAGACCCCTTATACTATGAGGTAATAAGAACCCCTGATACCTTTCTAGCTACCCCTACAATAATGTGTCAGGCAGCCATATCATTGAATAAGCTTTTTATCGCTTCCTCCATTGACGAGCGTGGCGCCCTGTTGAGGACTATCAACACTGAATAACAATGAATAGTTAGATTTTTAGCGCATTGCATGAATAGTGACTGTCCTATTTTATCATCGATTTTAGTGGCCTCGAACGTTAATTTGTGACTGTCCTATTTCGCAATTAGCCTATTTTACCATCGGGCGTAAACCTATGACTGTCTTGTTTAGTTTAAACCTATGACTGTCTTGTTTAGTTTCATTAGTTTAAACCTATGACTGTCTTGATTAGTTAAACCTATGACTGTCTTGATTAGTTCTATTAATTTGTGACTGTCTTATTTTACGGTCTTATTTTACGCCCCCCTTTTTGTGATAGGCCTATTTTACCACCGGGCGTAAAGCTATGACTGTCTTGATTTGAGTTCATATGCCGTAAGCGTACGGCTAACACATCTTTAGTTCCGTTTTAGATCGGGCATGCTATTGAAATAGCCAATCTACAACAGGATCTTAATCGTTGGATATGAAAGTTGATGTACTCGGTAGACGAACGTTCAG
>NZ_JAAAWN010000069.1 GCF_010500865.1 Alteromonas profundi | reverse complement strand
GGTGCGACAAGAAGTCGCTTTGTTTACTGTTGAACTTTGATTCAACCCTTCGTATTGCCGAAGGTTTCCTATTTCGACATGCGTTACTAGCAATGGTGAGGTGTGAAGCTCGAAAGACAATGTAGCCTTAAGTTCAACAGTGATGTTGAACAAACTGCAAGCATCATGCGGTTGGGCCCTAGGAATTAATGGTATGTGTAATTAACTGAACAGTTTTAACTGTCGTCATTATAAACAAGCTAAAGATGCTGACAAGCTTGAACCAAAAGGTGTGGTGGACAAGTTAACATGCTCTAGTCTCATGTTACGCAATTTAATGTGCCCCCGGCGGATTGACTGACACTAACCCATTATGTGAATAAAGTGGAACTTGGTAAGCCCGTATGCTCCCTCGTTGAGGTAGTTTCTTCGTAAGAATGAATGACGGGCATGCGGGTAAAGGACGATGGAGAAAGCGAATGCCTTGCTGTAATGGCAAGGATAGATGTATTGAACGTGACATCATGCGAAAGCATAGCCCACTTCCATCGAGTGGTTAATCACAAGAAATTTGTAATAAGATTTTAGCTTAGGAATGCAAATGAATTGCTCTTATGAACAATGTGCACCTATAAACGAAGCGCAATGCTGGTCTAACATCGATTGGAAGGCTGCAAAGCGCTACGTAGGATCATTGCAAGCGCGTATTGTGAAAGCAGTAAAGCAAGGGAGAAAGGGGAAAGTTAAAAGTCTGCAATGGTTATTGACTCATTCCTTTTATGCGAAAGCCCTTGCGGTTAAACAAGTAACGGAGAACAAAGGGCGTAAAACGTCTGGTATTGATGGCGAAACATGGCAAAGTGCTACTAAAAAATGGCGAGCAATCTCATCGCTCAAACGCTCTGGATACAAGGCAAGTCCATTAAGGCGAGTCTTTATTCCAAAGTCGAATGGGCAGAGAAGACCTCTCGGTATCCCCACAATGCTGGATCGTGGGATGCAAGCACTGTATTTGCTAGCCGTTGAGCCAGAAGTGGAGACAAACAGTGACGGCAATTCTTTTGGTTTTCGAAAACAAAGATCTTGCGCTGATGCGATCGAACAATGCTTCAAAGTATTGTGTCGCAAAGGTGCGGGAGAATGGGTGCTTGATGCAGATATTAAAGGATGCTTCGATAATATCAGCCATGAATGGATGCTAAAGCACTTAAGCATTGACAAACCAATCCTTTCACAGTGGTTGAATGCCGGCTTCATGGAGTCTGGCAAGGTATATCCAACACTTGCAGGAACACCGCAAGGAGGGATAATCTCGCCGACGTTAATGAATATGGTATTGAATCAACTGCAAGGAACAATTGAAGAAGCTTCAGGTGTTAAAAGAGGTAAGCACCGTGAAATTCGTTCTAATGTTAAGAGAGTCTCTGTAATCAGATATGCTGATGATTTTGTTGTAACGGCTCATTCTCAAGCGTTTTTGGTAGATACAATATTGCCTTGTATTAATGAATTTATGTCCCAACGTGGTTTGGCATTATCGCCAGAAAAAACGCACGTTAGGCATATATCAGAGGGTTTTGATTTTCTTGGTCAAAATCTCAGAAAGTATAATGGCAAATTACTGGTCAAACCCAGTAGCAAAAGCGCTCTACATTTGATGAATAAGTTGAGACTTACGATCACCAAATATCGCTCTAGTCGACAAGACAGGCTAATTTTTCAGCTTAATCCAATATTAAGAGGTTGGTGTAATTATCACCGACACAGTGTCGCAAAGGAAGTATTTTGCAAGATTGACTCTGATATATGGTTGCTACTCTGGAAATGGGCATGTCGTAGACATCCTAGAAAAGGAAAACACTGGATTAGGGCTAGATACTTCCACTCTGTTGGTGCGCGTAATTGGACATTCTGCACCGGTGATAAACAAATAGCCTTATTTCGGTTAGCAGCAATACCGATTGTGCGACATCCAAAAATCAATTCCGATGCAAACCCTTACGATCCGACACATGAAACTTACTTTGAATCTCGGCTTGATGTGTTAATAAATTCTCGCAACAAAGAACGCCTGCATAGATTATTATCACGTCAAAATGGTGAGTGTTTGTATTGCAAAAGGAAAATAACGGCTAAAACTGGTTGGAATATTCACCGCCTAGTGCCTTTATATTTAGGTGGTGATAATAAGACGAGTAATACCGTGGTTGTACACCCTTCTTGCCATAACAGCATTCATAAAAGTAAAAATACTGCTGCGCCATCCTACATGGCGTTATAACGACTTGAGCGGTATGCGGGGAAACTCGCACGTACCGTTCTTAGAGGGCTGGGCTCGAGTAATCGGGTCTGGCTACTCGACA
>NZ_JAAAWN010000068.1 GCF_010500865.1 Alteromonas profundi | reverse complement strand
GGTTGTCGAATCCGTAGCAATATACAATGGCAGGCGGCCACATATGGCTCTAAAATACAAAACGCCCGATGAAATACATCGGGCGTTTTAACCGAAATAAGTGTCAACTTATTCCAGGACAAGTCACACTTAATTCGTTAGGTCATAGTAATTTCTTACTATTTAGTTGTTAATAGGAAAATGTCTGGAAATTGTTTATACACTTGCTCTCTAAGCTTTTTCCATACTTTCCAATTTTATGACGCGCATGACGTTTCTTATTGAGGAAATCATTATGCATTTTCCAGAGAAAGTATAACAGGGAAGGTATGGATGAATTGACTATTTGTATTCTCTGCTTGGATTAAGGCATTCATAGCTCTACCTAACTCGTTTAATGTACTTCCCAGAGAGATGGACAATGAAAAGCTTAAGATATTAATAGAAGAGGGTAAAGTGGGATTTACCAAGGATATTTTAGATGCTTTTGCTGACAAGAATGACTTGCAAGTGCAATTTTTTTCGAAAAATATTCCACAATATCTGGATAATCCAGGGGATTACGAACTTAATGATGATTTAAAAGAGGCTCTTCTTCAAACTGAAATTAGTATAAGCTCTAAGATTGAATTAATCAGATTGATGAGCCTTGAAGACTTAGTAAACCGTCCTGAAAGAGCTTCATTAATAGGGCAAATAATTATCGATTCCAATGCGCAAATATCCGGCCTTGATAGTGCAATTGTACAATCTTTAATACGAAATTCGACTCGAGTTGAAACAAAAATCAAACTTTTTAACAAATTCCACTCCTTACTGGAAGAAGCTGAAATACGACAAGTTCTGATAGATTTACCAAAACCATTTTCTGAAATTAAAACTGGCTACCACTCACCTAAATTAAAGAACACACCTGAAAATACGGCATTGGCCCAATGGCTTGATTCGCGGAATATAATTTCATCATGGAGTGAGAGCAGTCTTTTCACTAACGAGATAAAGGTAAATCTTTACAGACGATGACAATTGACGACAAGGAAGCCTCAGACTGACGCCAATTTAGAATTTTCATTTTAGCGATTTATCATTCATCGATGCTATGAGTAGAGAAAGCCCTTCATGTGGGTCTGCATCAATTATCTCGCACAACTCGATGAACTCAACCAGCTCAACCTTTCGCCGAGCTTGTTCAATTTTTCCCAATATGGAATGGTGTTTGCCCCATCTTTCCGAGACCTCTCGCAAAGTTAAAGACTGTTCTTCACGTTGTGCTTTTAACCACAACCTGAGTTTGTCGTAATGTGAGGAATAGACTGATGTTTTCATTGTCTCGATGATAGAGACGAAGTACACTGTCGCGAATTTCGAGACATAAGTTTGGCAATCGAGAACTAAATTATGCCTAAAAAGCAATACGATATTGATTTTTATGATTTTATTGAGGATCTAGGCTTACACACTTTTACCGTGAATGATGTAACGAAGCATCTTTTGGAGCGATATCCCAACGACTTTGACAAAAAGAAAAATGCCACTCAGTTTGTTTATCGCCACTTAAAACGGCTTTCAGAGGATGGACGAATCTCGGCTATTCACGGGATACGTGGCAGAGCGATCGTTTTTCGGTGGTCTTCTGAGTCGAAAGAAGATTCAAAGTTACCTCAACTAACTGAGCATGATAGAAACAAAGCTGATGACATTATAGCCACAAAGCTTCAAGAGAAGATTCGACATTACAAAACGGAAATGCTGATGAATATGGGAGAAACTGAGGCTTACTCCGAGTGGGTGCAAGAAATGCCTGATTTTGCAGAGCATGTTAAATCTCATTATCAGAATACGCGAGAGCAAGCAAAGCTAATGTTGGGCAAAGTAAAGGGATTTGAACGTTTACTTTCTGAGTATGAAGCTCGATTTTCATGAGATTGAGAAATTGGCAGCAAAGAGCTATTGAAACCGCTCTACAAAAATTTAAATCGGCCTTTACTAATTTTTTATGCCTTGCAACGCCAGGTGCAGGAAAGACTGTCATGGCATCTGCACTTGCGGATATCCTCCTAAAGCAAGATAAAGTTGCATGTTCCGGCCCATTCCGATCATCCATTTCGGTTCAAACCGATCAGCGATTTCGGTCTAATCCGATCGCTTATTTCGGCGTTATCCGATCAAAAATGACGTTTTTCCGAAATCACTGATCGGAATCCCGAAATCTTCTTCTTTTTCTCACTAAATCAATTGGTAAGCTCAACTTCATCACTTTATTGAAGGAACGAGCAGCCATGGCGAGAAAGAGAACCGATATGAGAAAGATTAAAGACGTCCTGCGTCTCAAATTCGAAGTAGGATTAAGCCATCGAGACATCGGCCAATGCTTAAGTCTCGGCCCTTCAACCGTGAGTGAAA
>NZ_JAAAWN010000067.1 GCF_010500865.1 Alteromonas profundi | reverse complement strand
TTCCGATCAGTGATTTCGGAAAAACGTCATTTTTGATCGGATAACTCCGAAATAAGCGATCGGATTAGACCGAAATCAGTGATCGGATTGAACCGAAATGGGTGATCGGAATGGGCCGGAACATGCATGAGCATCAAGCGAAAACTTAATAACTTTTTGATTCTCTTTAAGAAGGTTTTCTTTGTGTAACAATTGACTAAGAACTTTCTGAAAAAGTTGTTTGATAGTCTCTGGTCGAGTGTTAGATGGTAACTCTAGAACTCTTTGTTCGTCTGGAAAGACAAGTAATTGAAGACGGTTGAAGAAGCCGTCATTGTTTAATCCATCTTTTATAATGTCTTTAAGGTAAATCTTAATTTTGCTCGGCTGAATTGTTCCAAAAATAACTATTTTGGGAGCTAATGCCCTACCAGCATGCTCTGTTTTAAGGTTTCTTCTGTAGTCATTATCACCATCCATTGCTTCAATTAAAAAAGCTTTAATGTTTGACCGAGTTATACTCATTGTTTCTAACAACAGTGGCGTCGCCTCATCCCTAACATAAAAGTGACAATGAATTTCCCTTGTCTTAAGTTTATGTAAACCTGCCTCTGTAGTATGGTTGATAATGAGACTCATCGCCGAAGGAGGTTCCAAATCATTTTCCATTTGCATTAGAAGTCTCTCAGCATCTGCCATCATTTCTTCGGCTTTAGCTGGGTCATTTTTTTCTATACGCAGGCTTTCTAAAATCGTTTTTTGAGCTAATTGCTCTCTACTGGCATTCTTTTTTTTCTTAAGCTGATAAGCTGCTAGTTCCTCCTTTTCTGTTTTACTATATTCAAACTGCAATTCGTCCTCAGCCTTACGAACAAGTGATTCAATGGGTCTAAATGCCCTTGATTTCCGAGCGCTTGCGGGTCCCACTAGTAAACCGGAAAGATTAGGCGAGATATACCAACCTTTATTCTCTTGTTCCGGCTGAACTTTATAGATGTTACTCAGCCCTCCACTAAAGAAAACAATTAGGCTTGCAGCTACGTTCCCGGCATCGGTATTTCCTTCATTGCTTATAACCCTTACTAAACTTTTTGTAATTGGTGGAATACAAGACAGGGAAAAAGTGGCTGCTGAACACGCGGTATCCGACAACTTTTTTACAGCTTTCCATTCAAATTCTTCGAGATGAATTTCGGGTTGTATTGTGTCGAAAGTACGAGTCGCGGGTAATCGTTGCTTTACGTATTTTCTTTTTTTCATTATCTAAGTCTCCATATTCGCTACCCCGTTGGTAACGCTTAGGAATCAATTTAACTAAGCGAATTCGTCTAAAAACCCGATCTTTTTTTGCGTTCATTGTAAGTTTACAAACCTCTGAATCCCTTGTGAGTAAAGGTGTGTGAGCCTTTCGCGAAAGACCTTTTCAATTGTTCGTTTTTTAAAACCTCGATGAAAAATAAAAGAACTATCAGTTACTTTTGATGGAAAAATTAGATATGTTATTTAAATACAGTCAGTTACGACAATTTCAGTAATGAAGAATGAAAAACAAAAAAGAATTTTAAGATCTGAAAAAAAGATCTTGCTACTTGGTGTTGGTACCAGCAAAAATCCCATTAAGCTCGTACCGGAAAATACGTCAAGAACTCTGATGAAAAAGCATTCAACAATCCCGGTAAATGAAAAAACTGAATTGCACAAATTAAAAGAAGAATATGCTAACAAAGTGTTCCTGCTAAACGTTATTTCAAACCCGCACCTATCGAAGGATGAATATCGTTTAGCTATCTATTTTCTACAACGACTCTACGCATCTAGCGAATTATTTTTAACAATTGATTCTTCAAAAGACTTCGATGTGGAAATGAACTACGGCGAGGAAGGTTCACTGTATGTTGGTAGGTTAAACAGCAAACGACACGAGGAATTCGTGTTAGACCGAGAGGTTATAAATTTACTAGATGAACTTAGGGTCATTAATATTAAATTTACTTCTTCCAAATTAATTGCTGCTTTGAAGCGATTACATGATTTTGGCTATATCACAATTACTGAGATCAATCTTGCAAACACTGTAGTGGCATAGTTAATTTGGCCACCCATTAAGAAAGAAATGTTATGCTAATAAGCATACAAATTTGGGTGAAAAAATGACGAAATTAAAACGTGCAACGTATTCTGCTGCAATCAAATTAGGGAAACTGCGAATAAGTCCCGCAGTTTAACGCTCAGTTAAGCCGCAGCATCGCCTGCCTAATTTTTAAACTCTAATTTTGCAGTTTAGGCCAATATGCCGTCGTTTTAGGCCGGATTTCGACCTACTTCCGGGCCATTCCCGGATTTCAAACAGATCTTGGCTGTCGTCGTAACATCTGGTCAACTTTAAACACGTTCGCCAGAGTGAATAACATAGCCAATTGACTG
>NZ_JAAAWN010000066.1 GCF_010500865.1 Alteromonas profundi | reverse complement strand
GTAAGCGTACGGCTAACACATCTTTAGTTCCGTTTTAGATCGGGCATGCTATTGAAATAGCCAATCTACAACAGGATCTTAATCGTTGGATATGAAAGTTGATGTACTCGGTAGACGAACGTTCAGCCCTCAATGGAAGATGAATATCGTCGACCAAGCCACCACTTCTTCTCGTTCAGTTTCGCTGATTGCCAGAGAAAATAACATCAATACTAACCAGGTGTTCCGCTGGATACGAGAAGTTAAAAAGGGCCAGTCTCGCTGGGTGCGCGTTGCAATGGACATGCAGTCGTTACCGCACAAAGAAGAACCCGCTGCGTTTTTGCCGGTGCTCCCGTCACCGCTTAAGCAACCTGCTCCAGCTTCCACTTCGATTACCGTGGAGCTTACCACGGGTCATCGTGTGACAGTGAATCAGGCCGACGAGCAAATAGTACGTCTATTATTATCGGCATTATTATGATTACGTTATCTCACGACCTGCGTATCTGGCTGTGTGCCGGTCACACCGATATGCGTAAAGGCTTCGATGGTTTAGCGGCGTTAGTGCAACATGTGTTGAGCAAAGATCCGTTTGCAGGTCAGGTGTTTGTGTTTCGAGGGCGTCGAGGTGATCGGGTAAAATTACTCTGGTGGGACGGCCAGGGATTGTGCATGTACTATAAGCGATTGGAGCAAGGTAAATTCGTTTGGCCTGCTGCCCAATCCGGTGCTGTGCATTTAACACACGCCCAATTATCCTTACTGCTGGAAGGGGTGGATTGGCGACCGCCTGCCCATCGCAACGCCCCTAAAAATGCAGGGTAAGAGACAATAAAAGAAAGTTAAATCAGTGTGTTAATGTGAGTTTAATGGTATAATTCCCAGCATGAAAACGAAGACGCACACCTTGCCAGACGACCCGCAAACACTTCAACAGATGGTGTTGCAAATGCAGGAGAAACTGGCTCAAAAGGATACACTGATTCTCACCTTGCAACAGCAGTTGTTGGTGTTGCGTCGTCGTCAGTTCGGCCGCTCTTCTGAACAAGTAGAAAAGCAAATTCACCAAATAGAATTACAGCTTGAAGAGCTGGAAATACAAGCAGCGCAAACCGCCGATGTGGCCTTACCTGGCACAGACAGAACGGCCATACCTAAACGCAGAATCTCATTACCTGAGCACTTGCCGCGTGACGAACGGCGTGTTGAGTCCCCTCAGAGCTGCCCTGACTGTGCCGGTGAACTCAAGCACATCGGTGATGATGTCTCTGAAGTGTTAGATGTGGTACCCGTGTCTTACCGCGTAATTAAAATCGTGCGGCCTAAATACAGCTGTGCATGCTGCAATACCCTCATCCAGGGGGAAGCACCACAGCGAGTGGTCCCCAAAGGCTTAGCCAGTAGCGCGTTACTGACTCAGGTGATGGTTGATAAATATCTGGACCATCAGCCGCTTTATCGTCAGTCCGAACGCATGGCGCGTGAAGGTGTGGATATCGAACGTTCAACCCTGGCGGGTTGGGTGGGACAGGTCAGCACCCTTATCTCACCGTTAGTAGACGCCATCGGTAAACACGTTAAAAGCGGACACCATATCTACGCAGATGATACCACGGCCCCCACCTTAAAGCCGGGCAAAGGCAAAACGCAAACCGGTCGCTACTGGACCTATGTACGTGATGGCCGTGACTGGAATGAAAACGCCCCTCCCGCAGTATGGCTACACTACAGTGAAGACAGAAAAAGTCTCCATCCCACCTCGCACCTGAAAGGCTATGCAGGCTCTTTGCAAACTGATGCCTATGCCGGATATAACGATGTTTATCATAAAGGGGTGGCCTTCACTGGCTGTTGGGCACACGTCAGGCGCAAGTTCTATGATATTACCCAAGCGAGTCCTTCTCCGATTGCGGAGCAGGCCATCACCACTATCCAACAGCTCTATGCCATCGAAAAGGCCATTAAAAACAAACCGCCCGATGTACGCCAACAAGTGAGACAACAGCAGTCCATCCCGATACTGGATGAACTCTATACCTGGTTGCAAGCGACCTTACGTACCTTATCGAAAGGCTCTGGCCTGTCGAAGGCGGTTCGCTATGCCCTGAACCAATGGGAAGGCCTGGTAGCGTATACCCGGAATGGACGGGCATCTATCGACAATAACACCGCAGAGCGTTCATTGCGTCCGATAGCTCTAGGGCGCAAGAATTATCTGTTTGCAGGCTCAGTAGCGGGCGGACAGCGAGCCGCTGCGTTATACAGTTTACTCAGCACAGCCAAACTCAATGGTCTGAATCCAAGTCAGTACCTCACTGCTGTACTGAAGCGCATTGGGCAACATCCCATCAATCAGATCGATGAACTGTTGCCGTGGAACATCGATTTGACTCACACGCAAACGACCGACGCACTCTAAAAATAGGTGTCCACTTAAAAATGAGTGGGCACTAAAAATAAGCTCAACGTGTTATGGCCGTACGCTTAC
>NZ_JAAAWN010000065.1 GCF_010500865.1 Alteromonas profundi | reverse complement strand
GGGGTTCTAGGGATTTTCCCCTCTAAAAAGACATAATCCTCTGTAGACCACACCAATAAATGGCTGCGGAGGTGGGTTACTACTTATAAGTGTGGCAAATTAGGTAAATATCGTACATTTAATACGGAACAGCCCTGATATGGCCATCAAAAACGAAATTACTATTCTCACGAGAGCAGAACAGGCAAATCTTATTCCCCACCCATTTTTTCAATCGAAGAACAACGTCTGTACTTTTCTCTGAACGATGCGGAATTGGCAGTTTTTCGGTCAATTCGTCTCAGAGCTCATAGATGTTACTTTGTCGCGATTTTGGGATACTTCAAATCAAAGCCCGTCATCCTAGATATCGCTTACTCGCAGGTTTCTAAGGATTTAATGTTCATCAGTAAAGAGCTGCTTGGCGGCAAGGGGCTCAGACCATTCACTCCCTCACAAAAACAAAAAGATCGACTCTACGCAAAAGTATTAGACCTTGCTGGTTATCACAAATGGGACGAAAGTCAGCACTTCAATTCTCTTTTCGACCACCTTGTTCAGGTGGGCAATGCCTGGCTGGAGCCGCGTTACCTCTTTGATACTGCTATTGAATTCCTAACCAGTCACAGCATTGCTATCCCTAGGTACACCGTACTCCAGAGACTGATAAGCAGAGCGATGCAGCAGGTCAGAAAAGACCTGGCGCACCAACTTAATCAACTCACCAGTCCTGAACTTCACGTCTTTCTGGACAGCATAACAGCCATTGATGACGGACTAAGCCTGAACCAGCTCAGAGGCGGTGCAAAAAGTCTGACCGTACCTGAACTTAAAAAAGAGCTTGCCCTTTATCATCAGTTAGCGCCATGGCGCACGCAAATCAATGGCGTTATCGATGGGCTTAATCTGTCTCTTAAAAATCGACAACACTTCGGTGAGCTCATCAACTATTACGGTAGTAAACTCAAACGATTCAAACGCGCACAGCAGCATCTATGGTTGCTATGTCACCTGACAGAGCGGATACAACTGGCACTGGAACGGTTAACTGATGGGTTCATTTACCATATCCGCAAGCAACAAGAAGCTGCCAACACCTTTGCACAACAAGCAGTGTTCCTGTCCTGGCAGTCAGCCGCGGACAATGTCACGAAAGCGGCAGAGTTACTGCATCTGTTTGTGGATGAGAACATTGATGATAATCAACCCTTCTCAGTAGTCAGACAACAGGCATTGAAGGTCATGAATGACAGGGATATCCAGACCCTCTGCCTTTACCTGAAAAAACAGAAACGGACCGTGGAAGAGTACCAGTGGCAACATTACGATGAACAATGCAATCTCCTGGAGCAACTGTTAAGGCAGGTGTTCTTGTGCCTTGAATGTGAGGCCGGTAAAGGCTCAGAAGCCGTCGTCGCCCAACTTCAACAGATGCAGACGGAAATCGCATTCGGTGGACCACTGAAGACGATGGATACGTCGCTCATCCCGAAAAAGCATCTCCCATGGTTGGTTAAACAGGATAACGTTAACCCGCAACGTTACGAATGGCTGCTCTACCGGCAGTTAACCTCACGACTGAATGGACGCATTTATTTGCCAAATGTTACCAAATACCGCGCACTGGAAGACGACCTGATCCCCCAGACATCGCAGGATACCTTGCTGGCCTCATCAACACTGGACAGACTAAAACAGCCCGCAGAGTTATTGTTACAGGAGAAACAACACCGGCTGGAAAGTGCACTCAAAGACGTTGCTCTCCATATTGATGAGGGAGACAATCGAAATGTGATCATGAAAAATCGTACCGGTACCCGCTGGCGTCTGCCGACCAAAAGCGCTACATCTCTGGTCAACAATCCCTTTTTTAAGCGAATGCAACCGGTCGGTATCGCGGATGTACTGCGGTATGTAGAGCGCGAAACCGGGTTCATGAAATGTCTGACTCATGTACTTCCGATACAAAAACAAGGGTTCACTCATCAGGATGATTTACTGGCCATTCTGATTGCCAACGCCACTCACCGTGGTGTGTATGGCATGGCGCAGATCTCCGATCGAAGCTATGAACACCTGAGTACGGTGCAGGCCAACTATATCCGGCCTGAAACGCTGCATGACGCCAGCGACGTGATCAATAATGCGGTTGCAGCGCTACCCATCTTCCGCCACTACCATATTCAGGAGGACCAGCTGCATGCCAGTGCGGATGGTCAGAAATTCGAAACCCATCTGGAAACCTTTAAAACCCGGTACTCCTCTAAGTATTTCGGCACCAACAAAGGGATCACGGCCATGACACTGGTGGCCAACCACAGCGCCCTCAATGCTCGGATCATCGGTTCCAACGAGCACGAATCACACTATATTTATGACCTGTTACAATCCAACAGCAGTGAAATCAAACCTGACGTACTCTCGACAGATACACACGGTGTCAATCATGTTAACTTCGCCTTACTGGATCTATGCGGTTACAGTTTTGCACCGCGATACGCGCAGTTCAGTAGTGTCATCAATGATCTGTTTG
>NZ_JAAAWN010000064.1 GCF_010500865.1 Alteromonas profundi | reverse complement strand
TTGATGCAGCTGGCACATAACAAACACATTATGTTCATTCGCTCCGCTCATTGGGACGCATACTCGCTGGCTGGCGCTTCGCGCAAGTTTAGCCAGCAAGTCTGCGCCCCATATGTGAAGCGTTATAAGGCGCCAGCCTAAACTACATTTGGCTTTATAAAAATCCTAGTGCAACTGCCCTCACCTGTTTTCATTAGCATCGCTCTGGCTTGTGGTAGGTTTAAATCCGCCGCTATCTACTCAAAGGTGGTGTAATAGGCGCTTTGCCTTTATGTTCTTATTTTCAGCCAGCAAGCGCCATTACACTCGATAGCTCAAATGGCGGCTAGCTTCTGTCAAATCAAAAACATCAGTGCATAGTCGTTTTGCTTGTTTGTGTTAATAATCAATCGTATGCTGGCTTCATCAGTTTTTAAACAGACCAAAGGAACTGGCTCTGCTTCTAACAAAGCGCTAAAGACCACTCCCTTCGGTCGCTCGGACGCATTTACGCGGGGCGGCTTCGCCATTATGCCCCACGCAACTGCGCCGCTTAGCTTAATGTTAGGCATCGGTTCAGCTCAAATGGATGAAATACGTATACATAAAGAATGGACCTTTTGGTCCTTTTTGTTCCTTACGATAGGAATTTTTGCTGTTATTAACGATACAGTCTTTGTATATGAAAGAGTAAAGGGCATTTATGAAGTATCTAGGTTAGAGGATTCATATTTATATTGGCTCTATACCACTATGTATTTAAATGCATTTATTTTCGGCTTGGTTTTGGCAGGGCAAGAGTATTACCCATATAAAATATGGAAGTTGATGTATCTCGGAAAAGGTAACAAAGTTAGATGTAACCAAGTCTTGTTTTACGGTTGCATATTAATTGTGTTTTTAGGTTTTACTTTTTTCATTGCCAAGCTCGCCAGTAATGCCTAACAAGCCAATAAACACACTCACTGCGTTCGCTGGGACGCATACAAGTGGGGCGGCTTCGCCATTATGCCCCACGTGCCTGCGCCCGTTATTGGAAAGTTAGCTGCCAAAATATGAATCAAGCTTATCTAGAAGTTCCAAACCTTTGTTTTTGTCTCCAGTAGCAGCAATCGCCTTAAATCTTACCTCAGTATCAAATTCAGCTATCGCTTGCGTAGACAATTCTTCTATCAATTTGTTTAAGCTCAGCTTTTTATGCGCTGCCAAAGCCTTCAATCGATTATGCTTATCGTCTGGTAAACGTACAGTTAAAGTGGACATATTAAATTCCTCTCAAATAATCTTCAGGCGCTAACACTTTCAAACCATCAAATTGTAATTCCGCATTTCTCAGGTCTTTTAGGTTATTCGTAATAATGCTCTCGGCATTTCCTGCCACTGCAAGCTCTATAAGAAAGTTATCGCCTTCATCTTTTAAATTTGGCCGCCACAAATAATGTATCTGCACCCATTCGCAAACACTAAAAAATGCTGCTAGCAACTCGCTCACTTCGTCCTCGGTAAGCGGGCACAATTCTTTAATTTTGTCTCGCTTGCTTACTGCTTCGTACTCCAAGAATAAGGTCGTGCTAATCAGCGGCTTTAAATCCCCCAACAAGCATTGCCTTATCACTTCTCGGGCTGGCCCTGTTTTGCCAATCAGGGCGCTAATAAGTACACTGGTGTCAATAACTACTTTATTCATAGATTATATGCTAGCGTATATGCTATCACTTTTCAATTTAACAATGGCAGCTAACAAACAAATTATGGCACTCGCTGTCGCTCGCTGGGACGCAAACACGTGCGCGGTTTCGCCATTATTGCACACGTGTTTGCGCCCCATATTTGGAAGTTAGGTGCTTCAAGTAAAACCATGTATCACAATTATTTTCAGGATTCTGAAGTAAAATCTGAATTTAAAAAGGAATTCATTTCCTTATGGTCTGGTTGGATCGGTGAAAACAACCAGTACAAACTGGATTCGGTCACTAAGCATGAGTGGCAAAGATTCCACAATTTCTTAGCTCTTTTAGAGAGTAAGTTTCAAATTCAAAAGGTAAATTGCAACACTGAAACTCTAACTAAAATTACCGATGTTTCAGCTATTCTTGATAGCTACGAACAGTCATTAAATAAAGACTCTTCACAGTTTTACCAGTTTGTAATTCCAGAACTAGAATGCATTATCTCAGAAGAATGGGATTACACCTATATTGTTTGGTATCGTGACAGCACAACGGTAGCGACTTTAGCTCCTTACATTAGAAAAGCAGGTCTGTGTCATTTTTCATAAACGCACCTAACAATCGCATAAACTCGCTCGCAAGCTCGCTGGGACAAAAACACGTAGGCTCCTTTCGCTTCGCTCAGTATTATAGCCTACGTATTTTTGCCCGTTATGTGGGCCGTTATGTGCCAAATTGAAAAAGGATAGTTTGCTATGAATACTATACGGATATTAGGCGTTATTTTAGGCTTAGTCTTTATGTCCATTTATGGCTATGTCTTTCTAACGGAGCATTTAGCTGCACTAGGAAGTGTATTAGGCTTTTTGGTAGGTATTTTGTTTATTCGTTTCGGCGTTACAGGTAAAGATTCGGTTCAGTCGCTGTTTAAAAAGTTAACTGGTCGTAGTTTTAGCAATGGCACATAACAAAAAAATTAAGTCACTCACTTTGTTCGCTGGGACGCAAACACGTGCGCGGCTTCGCCATTATTGCACACGTGTTTGCGCCCCATATTTGGAAGTTATGTAACTAAGGGAGATTTATGAAGTGCCCTCACTGTGAAAAAAATATTAGCATTTTCTCTAAAGCGTTAAATAAAGTTGGTAGAGAACGTCACTGTCCACACTGCAATAAACGGATAAAAATG
>NZ_JAAAWN010000063.1 GCF_010500865.1 Alteromonas profundi | reverse complement strand
TATTCATGCTGTTGTGTGGTAACAAGCCTAATTGCACGTTCACGAAATTCTGATGTATAGCGATTTGATTTTTTCATAGTTCCAGTTTCTCAAGTTATTGAGTCTCTGGCAAACACGGGGCGATTCAGAACGGGTCAACGAGATAGTTGATGAATTAGGGATAACTCCTTCTAACTGTCATGTCATTCTCGATTTTCAGGACTTGAGCACGTCAACATTAGTTGGTGTTATGGAAGATTTTGACACACTATTTCCTCTACTTTTGAGTTTTAAGTTTGCAACATATTCCATTGCTGGCTGCTCTTTGCCTAGCTCTATTGACAAAGTAGTAAAAGAACAAGATTCATCTGGCTTTGTGAGGCGAATAGAGATGCTCCTATGGAAGGCCTTAAGGAATCAACATTCTAGTATTCCAATATTTTTTGGGGACTATGGTGTAAGAGGTCCATCAACAGGCGAGATCGGATTTGGTAATACCAACGCTAAAATAAGATATACAGTGAAAGACCGCTATTATGTTGTACGAGGGCATGTAATTAGAAAGCCTGTAGGTGGATATCAACACTGTGAGTTAGCGAAGAAATTAGTAGCATCTGGCGAATATATGGATCCAAGTTTTAGCTGGGGTGATAACCGAATCATGGAGTGTGCAAATAGTAAATTTGGAGGTGGGCCTACCCAATGGATTGAGATTGATTCAAGTCATCATTTTGCTTATGCGGTTGCTGAGGTTAGTGATTATGAGAGAGAGCTTGAAATTAAACGCACAACCACTGTGTATTGATAAGTTTATTTAGTTTGGGTAGAGAAGAAAACACCGATATCGTTTCCTAACGCTTGTGATGATTTCACCTTTACCGAAAACTTAGGTGCGGTGTCGGTTGGGCTAATGTTGGTCCGGCTGACAGCTTTTTAAAGCGCACAAAACCTGATTTTGATCCAAGTACTTATGGTTCTACAAATGTAACCGGTGTAGTTGCTGGCCTGTCTGCCATATTCCAAATTACAAAGTTGAAAGGTAAAGGGGCGACACAAAGAACCTTCTATCGCCCAAAGATTGCAACGTATTAATCAAGATCCCAAGGTGGTAAGTCGTCTACGGTTTTAGGTTGCCGCTTTGTTTTTGGTTCGGCTTGCCGCTGTTGATAATCATTAAACGCTTCTTCCGCTTCAGTTTTGCTGGGGAACTTGCTCTGCATCGCGCAGGGAAATTTTTTCATTTGCGCTATTACATCTTCCCATTCGTAGTAAACCCCAGGTTTCGTTCCTTCAAAAACAACGTAGTATCGGCGTCTAGAATGTACTTCTGGCTGGATAGTAGTAAGCGTCCGGTGATCCCACTTAGTCTTTAGCAAACAGCCATGGTAGCAGTAGCTCGATATCGGCTTCAGGTTGGCTGAGCATTTCAAGGCTTTTCATTACGTATTCGAACACATTAAGGTCGTTGGCTTTGGCCGTTTCGATGATGCTGTAGAGGATAGCACTTGCGTTAGCGCCGGTTGCTGTCTGGCTGAACAACCAGTTTTTCCGGCCAATGACGAACGGTTTTATTGCTCGCTCTGCACGGTTGTTATCGATGTTCAGTTGCCCATCTAGTGTGTAGCGTTCCAGTTTATGCCATTGATTCAGACAGTATTGTATCGCTTCGCCCAGTTTGGTTTTGGGCAGCACTTGTTGTGCAGATTTGTTCAGCCAGGTATGCAGTTGGTTGAGTAGCGGCAGACTTTTCTCTTGCCGGAGGGTATAGCGCTCTTCTGCTGTGTGTTGTTTTAACTGTGTTTCGATACGATAGAGTTTCTGGATATGGTTTAGTGCCCAGTCTGCTTTGCCGCTGCTTTTATTACCGGCACCTTTTTTGGCCTCCATAAACTTACGGCGGGCATGGGCCCAGCAGCCAACTAAGGTGGCTTGCGTTTGTTCATAGCCAACATAACCGTCGACTTGTAGATAGCCGTTATAACCGGCAAGGAAGTCCACTGCACATTGCCCGGCTCGACCATTGTGATAATCGTACAGCACGATGTTGGGTATCGCTGAGCCGGTAATTGTCGCTTGCGGTGAATCTGTACCGGTGGCATACAGCCACATGTAGCTCGTCGATTTATCGGAATCGACAACTTTCAGCGTGGTTTCATCCGCCTGGATAACCGGTTGTTTTAACAGATGCTGATGGAGCTGGTCGTAGAGGGGCTTAAACAACTCAGCACAGCGGATTATCCAGTCTGCCATGGTCTTGCGGCTTATCTCGATACCATGTTGTTTAAACATGGCTTCCTGCCGGTACAGTGGCAGGCCATACTGGTATTTGCTGGTGATTATCTGGCTTAGCAGGCTGGGCGTCGCATAGCCTTTGGGGATAACACTATGTGGCACCGGCGCTTGTTTGATAGTGTTACTAATGCCGTCTTTGTCGCAGGTGCGGCACGCATACTTCGGGCGAACATGCTCAATCACTTTCACCTGAGCAGGAATAAACTGAAGCTTCTCAGATTTATCTTCGCCGATGCGGTGTAATTCGTTGGCGCAGCAGTTACAGATTTTCTCGTCTTCAGGGATATCGTGAATGATAACCTCACGGGGTAAATCCTTGGGCAGTGGCTTGCGCTTGGGTTTATTGCGCGTATAACTAATCGCTTCCTGCTCTGGCGTTTCGACCTCAGCAACTAGTTCTTCGGCCTCATTAAACAGTTCACCCTGACCAGGGTGACCTTCGGTACTTTTACCGAACTGTTTATGTTGGGCAATGCGGAACTGCTCTTCGAGATACTGATACCGGTTATTCAGTTCCTCAAGCTGCTGCTCCAGCTCAGCGATGCGACGTTGATAATCTTTTTCGTTCATAGGGTTAGTATCGCCGATTAAGGCACTGATTACCCTACATTATTCAGACTATTTCGTGATCGATAATCGCTGTTTATGATCATCCGTTATAAGCCGGAGGCAGTGTAATGCAAAGGCTGATGGCCTATCACATCAAAGCCCGATAACAACCATTGCAACTGTTGTTCGCTCAGGTGCATGTGTTGTAACTCAGCATCATTCGGCCATTTAAAGCGGTGCTTCTGTCGAGTAGCCAGACCCGATTACTCGAGCCCAGCCCTCTAAGAACGGTACGTGCGAGTTTCCCCGCATACCGCTCAAGTCGTTATAACGCCATGTAGGATGGCGCAGCAGTATTTTTACTTTTATG
>NZ_JAAAWN010000062.1 GCF_010500865.1 Alteromonas profundi | reverse complement strand
ACTTATTTATACTGATAGAAAAGAATTTGAGGATTCAAGTTATGTTTGTGAAGAGTGCGAGAGATAACAAGGGTTACGACCAACCCACCCACTCAGTGATACTAAAAAACACAAGACATAACAAAATCGAGAATATCTCTGGGATTCATCCGCATATTGGCCCACATAGCTCTTTCTTTTACTGTATTAACAAAACCTTTCTTTTTAATATCGTTAACGGTGTCGCTTATCGTACGTTGTTGATAATTGTAGTAACCCTCTGCTACCTTTAAATGTCTAAACACATCATGTGGATCCTCAAAGGTCCAATCGCTCAATTGAATGACATGTTCTCTGTCTGCACCTATGTCACCGTCAACAGGGTCGATAATGACAGGCCCCAAGTGACCTAACTGCTCTTGCAAGCCCGAGTGGCTGTGATACCAATAGGTGCCGTTTTGTTCTATATTAAATTCATAGGTAAACGTAGAGTTAGGAGCGATACCAGGAAATGAAACGCCAGGTACTCCATCCATGTTAAATGGGAGAATAAAACCATGCCAATGAATAGACGTGCTGTCTGGTAATTCGTTGGTAACATGAATCTTAACTTGCTGACCTTCTCTTAACCGGAGCAATGGGCCAGGTGATATGTCGTTGATGGTAATAGGGCTTGCAATATCGCCGGCAATTTTTTTTTGCTGACGAGAGATCGTCATCTTTATATCTTCCCCACGTACTACCGCACTACCGTGATTAACTTCAGCAAAACCACTGTAATTTTTGCTATTGCTATAACCTTCTGGGGAAGCCCATGGTGCTCTCATTTGACCTAGCAAGGCCAATCCACCAGTAGCATAGGCAGCATTTTTCAAAAAAACGCGCCGATTTCGTTTCATTCGGTTACTCATAAGAATCTCATTTTATTTGCGACATGTGCCATAAACTGTGTTATCGGAACGCAATATTGAAATGGTTGTCAGTCTGTAAACTGACAACTACTTAAGAAATCAAATGAACTTTAGGTGGCCTCAGGAGGCTGAACCCCGAATAAAAATGATAAAAATTGGAGAAATAAAAGTGCGAAGAGGACGGCGCACTAATT
This sequence comes from Alteromonas profundi, assembly GCF_010500865.1. Classification (GTDB taxonomy): domain Bacteria; phylum Pseudomonadota; class Gammaproteobacteria; order Enterobacterales; family Alteromonadaceae; genus Alteromonas; species Alteromonas profundi. Next base: position 2,106 of record NZ_JAAAWN010000062.1, on the reverse strand, counting down.
GATTTCAAATCAGGCGCAACCATTGTTGTAAGATTAAAGCACGAGCCTAATTTGCATTCGCATAAATCATCACAACACTTTCCGTCGCAGTCTGAATGCGTTTTATGTGGAGAATATTGATTATTGTCAGAGAGATGTTGCATCTTCACAGACTCGACCATATCGGCAGTTATGTTTTTATTAGTTGAAGGTTCACATGCAACGCTAGGCAATGATAAAACAAGCAACACAAGACAAACTGCGCATCTAATTAAGGCACGTAATAGTTCGATGTTTGCTTTATTTGCGTTCATAATGTTTGTGCTAACCGCGTCAATAATGAGTAAAACGTTCACATAAGTGTGTTATTTTTTCAATCAACCTTACAGAAGAAAATTTTTATTCCGAACTACAAATCAAGTCTCAAGGCCTCGATCCTTAGGAAGTGGAGGACATGTTGATGTCCCTTTAGTTAATCTCTGCCTATCTGATTTTAGAGCGTTGCAAAAAGCAGTCCGGCTATGGCTAATCATCCCTACATGAAACTTTTAACCTGATACCCAATCAAGACGTGAGTATATTTGGTCACGTATTTTCAGCTTAATTTGTAATTTAAAACGACCTCTAGTGAGAAGCGATTCAATCGTGCGGTTCTGACAAATTTGTAATGCGTTTGTAATCTGCAAGTTATGATTTCTAGTGGTATTTAGTCTAAATTTTTGATTGGCATTATTAAATCTATGTGGGATATCGAGAGTTATAATGAAAATAGAAAGTGTGAGAGACATTTTAGAGTGGACCATCGATTTTCACGAACAATTGGCAAGTTGCCTCACGCATTGCGAACCAAATAATTCTGAGCACTCAAAAATGGCAATGGAATATTTGATTGCTCATGAGGAGCACTTAGCAGCGCTAATAAAATCATTTTCAGTAAAAGCGGAATCTGGAGAGTTGGAAACGCTCTTTATAGAATATTTGGAGAAGAATCCGATTATCTTGCACGACCAATGCGACGGTGCATTTGAACAGAAAACAGATTCAGAGATTGCAGCAGTCGTAATTGAACAACACCAACAAGTGATAGCACTCTATTCATACCTGAGAGACCAGACTGTTATTCCTCATCATAAAGAACTTTTAGACAGCTTACTGGCACTGGAAAATCAAGAAATTGTACGGATGGCTCAAGGGTTAAATCGGTTTCAGGATATGTGATATATGACGACGAAGTTACTAGCCCTAATGCACTAACCAAAGCGACAGAGAATGCTGGTTTCCCCTCAAGAATAAAATCGTAACTTACTTTCGAATTGCACTTTTTTATTCAAGTTTGGAGCACTATCCTTTGTCCGAAATAGAGTTGTTATCTACAATTACATGTCCTAAATGCGTATCGGTCCGGTAATCCCCACATTCAATTCATAAGTTAGCTAGGGCATGGTGTTCGCTTTGCTAAGGAGAATAACCATGCAGTAATCTCAACGAAGAGACATACAAGACTGGCTCAACTTATTCGAGCAACAAAAACAAAGCGGGCTCACTGCGGTAGAGTTTTGTGGTCAGTAGCAGATTAACGTTCAAACCTACTATACGCGGCGCCGTGATATTCGGCTTCAACGAACAAGTAGCAAGTCCATTCAGGTGAAACGCGAAGTCACGAAAGTTGAATCATACAAAAAAGAAACTGATAGTGAACTTCTCCTGCAACTTGGAAACGCTCAATTGAGCTTGCCAACGAACATGAGTCCTCATTGGGTTGCTACTGGGATGAAGACATTGGCCGAATGAAAATGTTTGTTAAGCCTGCCGATATTTATCTATACATGGATGTCGTCGACTTCCGTAAATCGATTAATGGATTGATTGTCGTTGTTGAGCAAGACATGAACCTTAATCCATTTCGCGATGCACTGTTTGTGTTCTGCAATAAAAAGCGCGATAAGGTCAAAATACTCTATTGGGATAAAACGGGCTTCGCACTCTGGTATAAACGCCTCGGTGCGACAAGAAGTCGCTTTGTTTACTGTTGAACTTTGATTCAACCCTTCGTATTGCCGAAGGTTTCCTATTTCGACATGCGTTACTAGCAATGGTGAGGTGTGAAGCTCGAAAGACAATGTAGCC
>NZ_JAAAWN010000061.1 GCF_010500865.1 Alteromonas profundi | reverse complement strand
TTCTAATTTGATTGCAGCAGAATACGTTGCACGTTTTAATTTCGTCATTTTTTCACCCAAATTTGTATGCTTATTAGCATAACATTTCTTTCTTAATGGGTGGCCAAATTAACTATGCCACTACAATCAGAAGACTTGGCAATACAGAAGAAACTTGAAGTATTAGCGTTAATCGAAAAGCTTGGAAGTGTCAGCGCTGCATCGCGCCAAAGTGGCGTATCACGGGACACTATTCATCGACACTTAAGACTGGTTAAGCAAGGTGGCCCTGCCGCACTAAAACGCCAAGAAACACCTGATCTGCGTCACAAAAACTGTGTGGATAAGGCGATAGAAGACGCCGTTGTGCAATTCTCAATTGAACACCCTCACCTTGGTCAGCAGAAAGTCGCGATAAAGCTCAGTGAAGCCCTAGGTGTTGAAATTAGCGCGGGCGGTGTGCGTAGCATTTGGCTAAGAAACAATATGAATACCACCGCATTGCGAGTCGAAAAATCTAATGCTCTGGCTGAATCGGCATAAAAGATAGCCAGTTTAGCAACTGGCTGATATGCTATTTACGACAAAATCGCTCGGTAATTAGACCGACATAATCCCTTGGTAATCACACCAATCCATCTTATGTTTTTGTCTCACCGAAACTTCTTCTATAAAGGCTATATAGCTCATCAACTATGGGCTGCATCTCAAACCGTAAGCCTAAAGACTCAAAAGTTCCTGAGTCTGTGAAAAATGCTCTGAAGAAATGATATGGAACATTATCTCTCACCATTTCTGGCCCTACATAAGCGGGGAAAATTCTACCAACGATTGGTTTTGACCAGAGGTACTTGTCTATATTTTCATCCAAGTGTTCAAGATGGTTCCGAAGGTCTTTATTCTTGAGCACACTGTTATTTGAGACATCAAAAACTTTTCTTAGATTTTGTGCTCTTTTCCTATGGATCTTATGCTGCCCTTTGTTTGTTTCCCAAAAATACTTCGCCAAGTTTGCCGTGTGAACAAGCATATTTTGCACTGCATCAAGAATTGCATCTGTAGCAACAGACAACTTTTCTTCCGTATCCGCCTCTCCTAAAATATTGGTAACAGATTCAACAGAATATATTGCGGACTCCAAGTTAAATCTAATTGCTTGACTGTAAAATGATAAGTGCGGAGGTTGAATCCCGTCATATAAGTCGATGTATTCTTTTTTATCTTCCATTAATGTCTTCACATAAAACAGTTTTCACGCACAGTTTCGTAGATGAGGTGATGCCACAATCGCCAAACTCCGAGCTCAATGTTGCATCTGGAACTTGATACTAAGTGCTGTCGTTATTTTCTAATCTAAACACTTAATAGCAGTTTTATTAAGCGCTTTATCGAGTGTGGGGCGGCTTACCCCAAAATGTTCTGCTATTTCGGCCTTAGTCACATCAGGATCGAGTAACATCGCATGCGCTTTTCTTATGTCTGAAGGGGTCAGTTTGGCTTTGCGCCCGCCTTTTCGGCCCCTGGCCCTGGCAGCCGCAAGCCCAGCCTTGGTTCGCTCGGAAATTATGCGCCTTTCAAAATGCGCGATTGAACCAATCATATGAAAAGCCAACTCACCCACTGCCGTCGTGGTATCAATGCTCTCATTCAAACTAATAAACTGAACACCTTGCTGTTTAAATTCATCAAGGAGCTCAATTAAATCTTTCAAGCTTCGACCCAAGCGATCGAGTCGTTGAACAACAACCACGTCACCGGCACGAAGAGAGTCGGTCATTCGTTCTAGTTCAGGTCTTGGGCGAGACTTACCACTACCTTTTTCTTGGTAGATTCTTTCGCATCCAGCTTCTTGTAATGCATCTAGCTGAGCACTGTCGGATTGTTCGTCCGTACTGACTCGCGCATAACCGATTTTCATTCTGTAATTCAAAAAAAGGTAGGTTTTCTTTACATAGATTAATTTACGAGTTTAGTTACGCACGGGCAAGTAAAATTCGCCAACAATCTGGGAAGGCTTGTGAGCCGAAACAAACGGTCGTTTTCTTTTCATTTATAGTTTTTCATTTGCAACAAACCTTTTAGCACTGAAAAAGTGTAGATCAGATTTACAACATGAAAATTTTCTGCCGGAAGCGACCAAATGAGTCTATTGTCGAGTCGTACCATAAAGGAAGCAGATCGTTACGAAGACCCTCATCGAATTCCTTTTCGGCAACGGTTTTAGTAATTACTTGTGGATTGAAGCATAGAGAAGAGTCACCAATTAATACGCGTGACCTCGTAAAATCCAAATCATCTATATTTGAAGAGTTCAGAACTGCACAATGTGGTACTTCTCCAGCAACTCTACTTGCAAATTCGAGTAAGCGAGGGTGCGCTGGAGTGATAAAATACCCCATTTCGCGATCATTATTTTGCGCTCTTAAAACTCGCCCCAACACTTGCCTGAAGTAGAGTTCCGTTGTTACTAGTGAGAGATAGCAACAGACTCGTAAGCGGGGAATATTTGTTCCTTCGCTTATCATGCCAATCGAGATAATCCATTTTTCATTACTTCTTTTGAAATTTTGAATCAACCGTTCAGGTTCACTTTCTTGGTATGTCACAACTTTGCTATATTCACCAAGTTGACTTAACAAATATTGGATTTTTTTAGCGTGAGAGATCGATGATGCAACGATTAAGCCTCCTGCATCTTCAGCAATTAATCGTTCTTTGTTCAATCGAACAATCCCACGCTCCAGTGTTTCCCGTAAAACCTCATCATGGAAAATGATTTCTGAGTATGGAAGGGTACTATCTTCTAAAAACTTGGTTATCGATTGAAAATTTTCTTTACCGCCATCCTCAATAACAGTAATAAGCTCGTTATCTACAAGAGTGAGATGCGGAACGCGACAAACGCCATCTTTGATAGCCTGCTTTAGATCATAGCTGTAATCTACGTGTAAACGACCATGCTCACCTATGTAATTTGCAAGAGCAATGGGAATAGTGTCGCTTCTCCAAGGAGTTCCAGTCAACGCTATGGTATAAACTGCTCGCCCTTGAATATGCTTTAAAATCTCTGCCCCCCAGGCATTGGCATTTTCAATTTGGTTACCTGCACAGTGATGTATTTCATCAAAAATCACAAACACTCGGTAGCTACTCAAAAGCTGCCAAAACGTATCGTCCAAATGCCTCATACTTTGGTAAGTCAGTGATGAACCTATTGCGCCAAGTCCACCACAAAAACGTTTTCCAGTTATCGCTTCAAGTTCAACTCTAAAGTCATTTGCTACGACAGTCGACGGAGAAAAGCATAAAACGAAGTCGACTTTTGCGTATTTCGGTGAATCCGGTCGGTCGTTTCGGTTTTATCCGATCACTTTTTCTTCTTCTTTTTCGTCCTTGCCAGTTTTACCTTAAGTGATCGGATTGGTCTAGTTTTCTCATCGATTCGCCAGCCAGTTCAATTCGATGGCTGTTGTGCAGTAAACGGTCGAGTAATGCATCTGCCACGGTGGGGTTATTGATGAGTTTGTACCATTCGTTAACGGGCAACTGGCTAGCGATAATGGTGCTGGTGTTTTGATATCGTTCTTCCATCACGTCAAGTAAGTCATTGGCCTGTCTTGCACTCATTTTTTCCATTCCCCAGTCATCTAGGATGAGCAGCTT
>NZ_JAAAWN010000060.1 GCF_010500865.1 Alteromonas profundi | reverse complement strand
GGTCTGGCGGCGCTTGCTGGAAAACTCACTATCGGCGAAGGTAAACTGTTGGTTCATGAGCGGTAATGGCTGTGATTTACTATGCAGCTATGATCTCACATTAGAGACTTATTCGCATCTTCCCTAGCTCAAAGCCGTTGACGATTGTTTTGTGTGTTTCGTGTATCGATATGAACTCACCACTGGTTTGATAATGGTGAAATCCATCGTGAAGCACCCTGAATTAAATTCGTAGACACTTGAAGCTCTGCTGCGATTAAATACTCGCTTAATTTTACTTCATCTGAATAGTCTCTTCTTTGTCGCGCTACTTTCTAAAAAGGTAACGTTAATCGTTATTAACGTTACCTAATTTTTTATAATGCTTAGTGTGGACACTGTCCGTTGTTCATACTTCATCGATTGCTTCCTAAAATTTATCAGCTTACTACCAGGGACTCTATCTTAACACCCGTTGACTGTGAGAAAGCATATCACTGCATTTATGAAAAGGCATATGCATGCTTGCTTCATACAAGTGACTACCGGATTTGACAAAGTCTCTGTTTATAAAGGTGTCAGTTTGAAAATTACTGCTTCATCAGACGCAACTATTTCAGTTAGTATTTACCTTGATCGTTACAAACTCGTTTCCCGACACCGTTTTTGTTTCAATTCTTTCTATTAACTCATCATCTAAGCCTAATTCATTAAACGCTTCTAAGAATATTTCTTTTAAATGAAAATCTAAAAAGCTCGCTTTCTCATAATCTCCAGCTTTTACTTTACCAACATGAGAGCCATTAATAGTGACGCTTAATGAAAAGTCTTGATTACTTAATAGCGTGTTAAGCGGTTTTAGAGTGGCTATAATCTTATTTTTAGTCAATTTTTCTCTGTAACTGGAGAAGCAGCACTCGCCAGGTGTATACACTGTTACCACATTTCTATTTACTTTAATTGAATTGGCTGTTGCGCTTTGGTTTGGCTCTATTGAGCTTTCTAGAGCTTGTAAATAGGCCTTTTCAAAAATTATATTTTTATCTACAACTTTAAAATTTGCTGCACTTAACATTGGCTTTGAGATTTCCTCAAATCCTGATAAGTCAAACGTTGTAGTGACTGGGTCTGAGTGAAAAGGAGTAAAGCGAACGATGAGCTTGTCTGATTGTGCTATTTCCCTTATCAGCTCTCCAGTGTCAAAAAAGAAAACTGATTCTCTGTCAGATGACCGAGAGCCACGGTACTCCTTTGCTAGTTTTGAATCGAATCGTAATTTCAGATCAACAAAACCGTCATAACTAGTTTCTGCGTAAACTCCTAAATTTAAAATTACGTCTAACTTACCCTCGAAGTATCTAACAAATAGTGTGGGCTTTGACTTTCTGTCTGGCCAAGCATATATCGTTGAGTTTGCTTCTAAACTAACTAAGTAAGTTAGAGAGTCATCCATTTGAGACGTTCTTTCGAACCCCTGCCACTTCGCTACGCTATACCGTTCATCTGATGCTACAGATAAATCGCATATCAAAACCAAAGATAAAAACAAAACAGCTAGATTCTTATTCAATTCCTACATCCCTATATCACATTGATTTTATTGAATATTGTATAACAGCTTAACTAGCTAAACAATTTCTATTAATTACTTCTCTTTCTTTCGAAACGGCTAACATTATCTATCGGCCAAAGCTGGAGTAATAATTCTAAAAGGTGTTTTTAAAAATGGGCCAATATAAACTTCCAATTTTATTAAAAAGTGTTTAGATGCAGCCTCTCTTTTTAAACCCCGCCTCCCAAGCCTTGAAGCGATGTGTAAGTAACTCTTTGGTTTTTAAACCTCGTGCGAGTGCGCGTTTGCTTTTTGCTCTTTCTTCTTTATTTTCGAACGTTACTCCGGATAGCTCCTGCTCAAACATACTAGGTACGACATGACTGTAGTGTTGCTCTATCATCGCAATGCTAGTACCGCATTGTCGAGCAAGTACATCAACCCTTAAAGTTCGGCTAAGTAATTGCCAAGTTATGTAAGTATGGCGCAGCGAATAGAGTGTTCTAGGTCCATCTGGGCTGGTCTTCAGCTCTGCTTCTTCTAATGCTGATACAAAGGTTCTACCTAGTTCGTTGGTACTCGATCCGTCAGCTAATACAAATATTTTGTCGGACGGTCGGCGATTAGGAAAACGATCCATTAAATTCATAAGGGGAAAGACAAACTCATCTTTGCACACGACAGTTCTGGTGCCAGTATGTTTCGTGGTCTTGCCTTTTCGTACTTTAATTTTAAAAATCACTTGGTGCTCTTGTCTCGTCATTGATATGTCAGCCCAAGTCAGTTCTTCCATTTCAGTGCCGGGCCGAATACCTGTATTGACGACTACGTCAGCATAATCTAGTAAGAGTTCCCTTATTTGCCTGGTCTTTTCCTTGCGGCTGTTGTCTCTCATACTTTCGAGAGTTTCTACAACCTTCTCATATTCAACTTCGCTGAAAGCAGCACGTCTAGCCCCCTGCTCTCCTTTGTTACTTAATACTGGCACCTGAACTGGCAACATCCATTGATTTTCAACCGCAGCTTTAAACACCATTTGTAGCGCAGCGTTATGATTTAGCAGAGTGGATTTGTTAAGAACCTTACCAGCCTTTTGTATTCGCCAAATGTCGAATTCTTTGAGCTTGTCTTGGTCAATAGAAGTGATATACGTGCGGTCAAAAAATGGAATGTGATATTTTTTCAAAGCTCCCATATAGTCTTTGTAGCTAACTTTACCGCCGCCGTGCGCAAGCTCATGTTCCATAGCTAGAATACTCTTCGCAGCTACATCGCGAAAACGCTTGCTCGTTGTAAGAGTTCCTGTTTCCGCTTTTATTTTCCACTCCATGCGTAGCAATCTAGCCGCTGCTATAGCTTCTTCTTTATCAACTTGTTTAGTTGATTTGCAGTGCCATTTCCCGAAAAGCTGAAAACGGGCGTACCACTTTTTACTGTTATCTTGCAGGAAAACGTAGAGCGTGTCGTCGATGTCGTGTCTTGCTAACTGCTTAGCCATAAATACTCATTTGCAAAGAAAAAATAATGCGCTTACTCCGAGTATATATGGCTTAGTGACAATAGCTACCTGTTTTATATGGATATTTTTAGGTTATATTAATACACATTAACGTGACCTATTAGTCTGAATCTAGAAACCTGGTGGCGGTTCAAGTCCGCCCACTGGTACCATCTCTTTTCTTACCAATGAAAGAGATAACAATAAGCCGACGCAAGTCGGTTTTTGTGTCTGAAATTCGTTGAACGCTTTATTAACGCATAACCTTCGAATCTTCAGCGTTCGCTGCGACCGACTAAGCCATAGTTTCACTGTGAAAGTAAATAGGACAGTCACTTTCCCTAGCTATATTTGATAATGGCAGCTGATTTTATAAATCCCCCACACAGCCGAAGTTCTTAGCCTTTTAATATGAACAAAGATCTAATTGAGAAATGGGCTAACAATTAAAATGAAGAGCAGTCGCTATATTGAAGCTGAGGATATTATACTGTCACAATACCAGTGAAAGGCGTTCCAAGCGTCTTTCTGAATCGCCCCGTGTTTGCCAGAGACTCAATAACTTGAGAAACTGGAACTATGAAAAAATCAAATCGCTATACATCAGAATTTCGTGAACGTGCAATTAGGCTTGTTACCACACAACAGCATGA
>NZ_JAAAWN010000006.1 GCF_010500865.1 Alteromonas profundi | reverse complement strand
TTCCAGTGTGGCTGATCTTCCTCTCAGAACAGCTAGAGATCGTTGCCTTGGTGAGCCTTTACCCCACCAACTAGCTAATCTCACTTGGGCCTCTCTTTGCGCCGGAGCCTAAGCCCCGTTTGGTCCGAAGACATTATGCGGTATTAGCAGTCGTTTCCAACTGTTATCCCCCTCGCAAAGGCAAGTTCCCAAGCATTACTCACCCGTCCGCCACTCGTCAGCGAAGTGCAAGCACTTCCTGTTACCGTTCGACTTGCATGTGTTAGGCCTGCCGCCAGCGTTCAATCTGAGCCATGATCAAACTCTTCAATTAAATATATCGAATTATGAATCGTCGTTGTCGACACTCTTAACGAGTGCCCACACAGATTGTCTTGTCTAAATTGTTAAAGAACATAGTGCAGAATCATGACGCTTTTTGTCGTGACTTCTGCGCAAGGAGGACCAACATTACTCTCAGTTGATTCGTTTTCCTTGCTCACCGCGAAGCGCTTTGCTTCTTAGTGGCTCACCCTGTTCGAGTGAGGTGCGCATTATACGCTGGAAGTTTTCGTTGTCAACACTTTTTGAAAATTTATTTTCTGAAGCGTTTCTTCTAAACTCCCGTCTTTACTGACCTACAAAGGTAGTAGAGACTTACTTCAGGAGGCTTGCTGTTTTGCTTTTCCCCCGAAGCGGATGCGCATTGTAGGGATTTGAGCGCTGAGGTCAACAACTATTTTAAAAAAACTGTCATATTCCTTTTGTTTGAACAAAATCCCCTCACAATGCTTACAAAGCATACTGATTGGCGAAGTTTTTAAGCGCCTCACACTATTTTCCTACCTATTAGGGATATTGGTCTTGCATTGGGAATAGTTCATAATGCCTGTTAATACATAACTGGGTTGCGTAATGTAACCGTTACTCTATTTGTTCGCTATATAACATTGAAAGGATATAAGCAGTGGCACTACGTACATATCAATCGATCGCGCCTAAAACTGGCAGCGGTTGCTATATAGATGCCTCGTCGGTAATAGTTGGGGATGTTCATCTTGACGATGATGCCAGTATTTGGCCCTTAGTGGCTGCCCGGGGCGATGTTAATAGAATACGTATTGGCGCCAGAACGAATATTCAGGATGGTACTGTACTTCATGTAACACGGCGTTCAACACAAAACCCTGATGGCCATCCTTTAGTTATTGGTGATGACGTTACTGTGGGCCATAAGTGTATGCTGCACGGTTGTCAGTTAGGAAACCGTATCTTAGTAGGTATGGGCGCCATTATTATGGACGGCGCTATAGTAGAAGATGATGTGTTTATTGGCGCCGGCACATTGGTACCGCCTAATAAGCGTCTAGAGAGTGGCTTTTTATATGTTGGAAACCCTATGCAAAAGAAACGTCCACTTAAAGAAAGTGAAATCGCTTTTCTTAAGCAGTCTGCCATTAACTATGTTCAACTTAAGGATGAATATCTAGCGCAACCTTAATACTATATCGGATAACGGCGTGAGATTGTTAAATGCAGGCTTTAATAGTTAATGAAGGTTTCGCTTACCTAATCTATTGCTTAGCTATAATCTCGCGCAGTTTTACTATCACCTTTTTGGTTTCAGGGCGTTTACCTGTCCAAATAGAGAACGCCGCTGCCGCCTGCTCTACCAACATACCTAACCCATCTAAGGTTTTTGCAACTCCAAGCGCCTCAGCTTCCTGCATAAATAAGGTGGGCTGTTTTTTATAAACCATATCGTATACCAACTCACACTCCTCCACTAAATTGCTGGAGAGCTCTAATGGTAGGGTATTGTTTAGACTAGCTGCGGTAGAGTTAATAATTATATGGGGCTTCACCGCAGCGGCATTAGTGAGTTCGACAACATCAATCTTACCCTGCCCTGCTTCAGCGGCCACCTGTTCTGCACGAGCAAGGGTTCTATTGGCTAAAGTAAGAGATTGAACACCAGCGCCGAGTAAAGGTGAAATAACCCCTCGCGCCGCGCCGCCAGCACCAATAAGTAGAATGCGCTTATCTGCAAGCTCGGTATTGTTGTTTAGTAAGTCGTTAACTAGCCCCACGCCGTCGGTATTAAACCCCATGACTTCACCGCAAGGATGGTTCATAAGCGTGTTCACAGCCTTCGCATCTTTCGCTGCTTGGTCATCTACCTTTGCCATATTGTAAGCGTCTAGCTTAAAGGGCATAGTGACATTACACCCCACCACATCCGCTTGCGCTAAAAACTCTGCGGCTGCAGCAACAAATCCGTCTTCTGGCGCGAGTATCTTTTCATAAGAGATAACTTCGTTACACTGCTCAGCAAACATTTGATGAATAGTTGGTGATAAACTCTGGACGATAGGGTTACCAAATACGGCGAATTTTTTCATGGCAATACGTAATTTCTTTAAGTCTAAACAAAAAAGCAAAAGTCAGGTGAATGAGACTACACCATATTTCCGCATAGGTGGAGAGGAGAAAGTACGAGAGTTAGCAAACTCTTTTTATGATGTAATGGAACACGACCCTATAGCGGCAGAATTATTAGCGATCCACCCGCAGCCTTTAGATAGACTTCGTCATGTTTTTTTTCTTTATTTGAGTTTATGGCTAGGCGGGCCTGATGACTTTCAACAACAATACGGCCACCCACGTTTACGGGCGAGGCATCTCCCGTTTACTGTAACGCCTAAACTGAAAGAACAGTGGATGTATTGCATGCGCAAAGCTATGTTTGCAACCGTGGATGATATTGGGCTTGCACGAAAGCTTTTGGCAGCCCTTGATCAACTAGCCGAGCACATGATTAACAGCGAATAAAAAATGTGTCAAAAAGGTCGCCCTCTTTGACACATAAACTATTTATTACTGTGTACGCTCTTGTGGCGCCTTAAGTAGTGCTAACGGTATATGGATATCAATGTAGATTAAAAAGTGTAACCTACTGATACCGTATATACCCAAGGGTCTATTTCTATGTTGTTCACGCTTCCCTTAGCCTCACCAACGTTAAACGTTGCCTCTGTATCTATATCGATATAACGCACAGAGCCGTTTATATGCCAAACCTCGTCAATTTTATAGTCCAAACCAATTTGCGCAGACAAACCAAAGGAGTTATCTAACGACAAGTCGGTTAGTCCTGCATCACTATTGGTTGACGTAAAACTTTCATCATAAATAAACGTATAGTTAATTCCTGCACCAATATAAGGTTGTAACGCCGCGCTACTGTCATTGAAATAGTAGTTAGCGGTCAAAGTTGGCGGCAGGTGTGTTACCTCGCCTAACTGATTGCCTGTACCAAGAGGATCGGGGAGCGAAAAGTTTACCTGGTGCTTAAACGGTGTTGCCGCCAGTAATTCAATGTTGATATTGTCGGTAATAAAGTAAGCGACATTGATACCAAACTGAGAATCGTTGTCGATAGTAAGCGCTACCCCAAGATCCCCGCCGCCTGCGATAATGTTTGATGAAGTCTCATCAGGTGCTACTGTGGTTAGCCCGCCACGCACCAACCAATCGCCTTGTTCGTGAGCATGGGCGAAAGGCAATAGTGCTGCTCCAGTAAGACAAAGTGCTGATAGTGTGAATTTGCGCATAGTGTGTCTCGTGTGTGTTTATCAAGGATGAGGGCACTGTACGCGTTTAAAAATAGTAGGTATTGATCCAGCGCAAACTGTCTAAGTGACTGAATCATTGGCAGTATAGAGTGTTGATGTAGATCAAAAAACGCCGTTAGCACAAAGGCTACGGCGTTTATTGTGACAAAGGGCTTGCGCTAGCTAAGTTACCACTTTATAGGTTTAAGCCAATCGGCTAATTTAGCTTCGGCACTGCCCGGAGCTGGGCTGTAACAATATTCCCATCGCGCCAATGGCGGCATAGACATCAAGATAGACTCTGTACGTCCGCCCGTTTGTAGCCCAAATAAGGTACCGCGGTCGTACACTAAATTAAACTCAACATAGCGTCCACGCCGATACAGCTGAAAATCTCGTTCGCGCTCACCATAAGGCGTTTCTTTTCGTTTTTCCACAATGGGAATGTAGGCGTCAAGGTAACCATTGCCCACTGCTTGCATAAACGCAAAAGACTGCTCAAATCCCCAATCATTAAGGTCGTCAAAGAATAAACCGCCCACGCCTCGGGTTTCGTTTCTGTGTTTTAAGAAGAAATATTTATCACACCACTCTTTATACGTGGAATAAACGTCTTCACCAAAGGGAGCGCATAGTTTTTTCGCGGTGTTGTGCCAATGTACTACGTCGTCTTTAAACGGATAGAAAGGGGTTAAATCAAAACCGCCGCCGAACCACCATATAGGCGCTTCGCCTTCTTTTTCAGCAATAAAGAAGCGGACATTGGCATGAGAGGTTGGAATATATGGGTTATGCGGGTGAATAACCAAAGACACGCCCATGGCCTGAAAATTTCTGCCGGCTAACTGAGGGCGGTTAGCAGTAGCAGAGGCAGGCATTTGCGTGCCATGAACATGGGAGAAATTAACCCCACCTTGTTCAATAACAGCCCCGTTTTTCATTACCCGAGAACGGCCACCGCCACCTTCTTCACGCTGCCAGCTATCTTCTACAAATTGCCCTTGGCCATCGGCTAGCTCCAATGTTTGGCAAATGTTGTCTTGTAAACCCAATAGGTAACGTTTTACTTGTTCAATTACCTGCTCAGCGTTTTTGCCATCTAATTCTAATGCTTCACTCATGCTCGTATTACTTCCCCACTGTCTCCGTCTCTAATCGTGCTGGGCTTGCTATATTGCCCTACCTGGCCATTAACATAGGTTACGCTATCGGCAAATACCGTTTTTGCTTCTTCTATACTTAATGCTGGAGGCTGGCCCGTTACATTAGCACTGGTTGATACCACCGGCTTGCCAACCTTTTCACACAAAGCTTTCACAGTGGGGTGGTTGCTCACTCGTACTGCTATTTTATCGTACTGGCCTGTTAACCATGCGGGTGCTTGCGCTGATTTAGGGAGTAACCATGTATTCGGACCAGGCCAACTAGAAAAAATTTCAGTGCGCATATCGGGCTTTATCGCATTATCGTTAACGTAAGGAAGAAGCTGAGAATAGGTTGCTGCAACAAGAATAACGCCCTTCTCAATAGGACGTTGTTTTATATCGAGTAGCGCCATTACCGCAGACTCACTGTCTGGGTCGCAACCAATACCCATTACGGCTTCGGTGGGGTATACCAATAACATACCGTTTTCAAACGCCGCCACCACAGGATCTTGGTGAGGCACCGAATACTGGTTTTCAGTTGTCATGAAATTGTGTCTCTACGTTAGCTTGATCAATCGTCTTGTTTAAACCCGCAGCCCGATTGAGGGCAATGCAGCTGTCCTTTTTTGCTGATAAGGACAGACCAACCACATTCTGGGCAGGGTTGTTCAACTGGCTTGAAATTTAGCACATATCGGCATCGGGGATAATGATTGCAGGCAAAAAACTGTTTACCGAATTTATTCGTTCGTGCGATTAATTGCCCAGCGTGGCATTTAGGGCAAGTAACATGGGTGTCTTCCTGCTGTTTAATTGCAGAAATATAATGACAGGTGGGAAAGTTAGTACAACCGATAAACATACCAAATCGGCCTTTCTTTATCGCTAGATTAGCAGCACATTCTGGGCAGGCTACACCCTCGAGGGTTTTAAGTAGTGTGGTTTGATTATCGTGGAGCGGTTTACTGAAATGACAGCTAGGGTAACCCTCGCACCCCAGAAATGGCCCAGATTTACTGTGCTTAATATGCAGCGACTTCCCACATTCGGGACAGTCGCCAAAGTTATCTTCTAACGCATGCTCGTTAGCAGCAAATAGTGAGTGATCTATTTTAGACATGCATGCTCAAACAACCGGGGCACCCACTAATGCAATACGCCATCAGGCTCATCAAATAATAGATCTTCCATTTGTGCATAGGCTTTCTCTTTGCCCGGTACATTAAATAATACCATTAGCACTACCCACTTAAGGTCTTCTAGACAAAATTCAGTGGAGTCTATTTCCATAACTCTGTCTATCACCATTTCTCGGGTGGATGCATCTAGCACACCAACCTGTTCAAGAAACAGTAAGAACCCCCTGCATTCTACGTCAAGACGCATTTGCTCTTCGTGAGTATATATTCTGCTTAAGCTAGTGCTTATCCCTTTGCAAAAATAAGGGGTAATATCGGTTTCTTGCAGTGCGGCTAACTTTTCGAGCCATGCGAGGGCTTTATAGATTTCATCATGATGAAATCCAGCACGCACAAGCTCTTCAGTAAGTTCGTCCTGATCGACGCGAATTTCCGTTTCACTATGAATAAAGTTTTCAAACAAATACATGAGGATGTCGAACATGTTATTTCCCCCTCAATTTAATGTAACCGCCAGGGATAGCAGCTACTAAACCACGCAACTCGTATTGTAATAATTCCACCATAACCTGCTGAACAGACATGGTGCAGCGCTGCGCTATAACATCTATAGTGGTGATGTCGTAATCCACACTATCTAATAATCTATCGGTTGCCAAGTTAATCACTTCACTTTTTTCGCTAATTTTTTCGTCCTTGTCAGTAATAAGACAAGGTTGCACTGCAATTTCATCGAAAATGTCATCTACACAGGTTACCAGCTTAGCGCCTTGCTGTATTAACCAATGACAACCCTCAGAGTAAGGATGAGATATACTACCGGGAACTGCAAATACTTCTCGCCCCATATCTGCGGCCAAATTTGCGGTTATCAAGGTGCCACTCTTTATTTTTGCTTCGATTACTAAGGTTCCTAGCGACATTGCCGCAATAATACGATTCCGCCGAGGGAAGTGCCAAGCCTTCGCACTAATGCCAGGAAAGAATTCGGTTATACAGGCCCCGTCTTCATCAATAATGTTGCGGTAGAGTTGCACGTTGCGTGATGGGTATACGGTATCAGGTCCAGTCCCCATCACCGCTATTGTACCCCCAACCTCCATTACTCCCCCTCGATGGGCTGCTGTATCTATACCGGCAGCAAGGCCACTTATTACAACAATCTTATTGCGCGCTAAGGTCGCTGCAAATTCAGTGGCAATCTGCTTACCTTGATGACTTGCCCGACGACTTCCGACTATGGCAATTTGTGGTCGATTTAACACCTCGGGGTTACCGTGAACAAATAATACTAGCGGCGGGTTATCTAAAGTTTTTAAACGTTGTGGATAATGCGGGCACTGATAGCTCACAATATGGTGTTGCGGATCGCTGGCAAGCCAGCTTAGTGCCCGTTTAATAAGGTATGGGTTAATCGCCTCATATAAGGGGGTAACAACTGGGTGGAGCGGCGTTGCGGTGTTATACGCATTTACCACATCAACCGCGCTAAGTGATAACGCTTCAAAAACCTTAAACCATTTACTCGATGCTAAGTTAACTGCAGAAGCAAGGGTTAACCACGCCATATGAGATGAATCGTGGGAGTTGTTGTTCATAGCCGTTCCTTAATTAAACGGCAACTCATAAAAAGCTTAAGGGCTTGCTACGATAAAGCCGCGTTGTATGCCTTCGTTAGCGCGAGAAATAAGACCATAGCTAGCCTTTGCGAATGTTTTAAAAACGATAAGTTCGCCTACTTTTATCGCTGGCTGCGCAATTTTTGTGGCCAATAAATTGGCACCTACTGAAGCGCCAGGTTCATCTATATAACGAGGAATGTCGCCGTCAATAATGTCAGGCCCTGCCCTATAAATTCCCATAACGGTTCCGGCTGCTATATCAGCTGCTCCTACATCGAGAATGACTACATCGTACTTACCAAGTAAATTGTGATCATGTAGATCGCCCACCACGTAGCCTCTCTGCTCAATAGCGGCGGTTAATGTTAAGTCTTCAGCGGCAAACATTCCTTGCGCCAGCAACCTATCGCCTCGCTTAGCCTCTTGATAGGAGTGGGTGATTTCAAGCATTTTCACTTCTCGTGTTTGCTGCTTAGCCACCGTTTGAGTATCGGCGATATGCGTAAGCTGTACCCCCAGTGGTTCTCCATCCAGTGAATAAATAGTAGATTGCTTTCTTACTACTTTATACTGATCGTTCGACGTGTTTTTCGTCTGACTCAAAACCGTGTGGTCGCTGGTAAAACGTACATTACCGTGGTGATTACCCAGAATATGAGGGAGGGATTTATACGTAACATCGTCAACCAAAGTATGATGATTTATATACGGAGCAATGGACGCCCAGGGCAAAATATCTATGGCTTTGACCTTCTCACGGCGCGAAGATGTTGGCGACAACACTAAACTTGGCTTGTCACGCTCAATAGCTAAAACAGGTTTACCTTCGAAAAAGCCCACCGTAATAACGTCACCTGGATAGATAAGATGCGGGTTGCTAATTTGGGTATTCGTGCGCCATAGATTTGGCCAAAGCCAAGGTTCATTTAAAAAAACGTTCGCAATATCCCACAAGGTATCGCCTTTTTTAACTGTGTAACGTGTTGGTGCGTCAGACTTTATCGCTTGTTGAGCGAAAGATGGCAATACCACCAGCATAAGTGCCGTGAGCAGAAGGGTACGCGTTAGACGTTGTAATCGCTTTTTCAAATTGACCATCCATAAATTTTCCGCTGTCATTCACTGTTGAAATTTCAGACAATGACACTATAACAAGGCGAAAGTCTGAAACTGTAGTGCAATTGAAAAAACTGCACGAAATGACATGATATACGTTAGAATAATAGCTCAATAAGCACTGTAAAGCGTACAGGCTATTAGATCGTATATGAATTTATACAGCGAAAAGGTTAAGTAAGCGAAACATGGCTATATTAGACGTATTGAGTTTTCCCGATGAACGCCTTCGTACCGTGGCCAAACCGGTAGAAGAAGTGAACGACGAAATAAAACAATTGGTTTCAGACATGTTTGAAACCATGAAAGACGAGAATGGTATTGGACTTGCTGCCACGCAGGTAGATCGCCACGTTCAAGTGGTGGTAATGGATGTGTCAGAAGATCAAAATGAACCCAGGGTGTTTATTAACCCTGAAATCACCCGTAAAGAAGGCAGCACCATTAGCGAAGAAGGTTGCTTATCTGTGCCTGGCAACTACGCAAAAGTAGAACGTGCTGAAGCCATTACAGTCAAAGCGCTAAACCAAAACGGCGAAGCTTTTGAGCTGGACGCTGAAGGATTATTGGCGATTTGTATTCAACACGAACTCGATCACCTTAAAGGAAAGTTGTTTATCGACTACCTTTCTCCGCTGAAGCGCCAGAGAATTCGTAAAAAATTAGAAAAAGAAGCTCGCTTAGCTGCGCGTGCCTAACGACATAAAGGTTATCTGTGACAACACCATTACGTATTATTTTCGCTGGTACTCCCGACTTTGCAGCCAAACACCTTGGCGCACTTATAAATAGTGAGCATAAAGTTATAGCAGCCTATACTCAGCCCGACCGCCCCGCCGGTCGTGGTAAAAAACTTACTCCTAGCCCAGTAAAAAACGTAGCGCTACAACACAACATTCCCGTATATCAGCCTAGTTCGCTTAGAGACGACGATGCGCAACATGCGCTAGCTGAATTAAACGCTGACATAATGATAGTAGTGGCCTACGGCCTAATATTGCCTAAAACGGTATTAGCGGCCCCACGCTTGGGCTGCTTGAATGTACATGGGTCTATCTTACCAAAGTGGCGTGGTGCTGCGCCTATACAACGAGCGATCTGGGCAGGCGACAGCGAAACTGGGGTGACTATCATGCAGATGGATGAAGGATTAGACACAGGCGATATGTTGCACGTGGCGTCTATTCCTATTACCCATTGTGATACTAGCGCTTCCCTCTATGACAAACTCGCTGAACTTGGCCCAACAGCATTGCTTCATGTGGTGAATAACATTCATGCTATAACCCCTACACCACAAAATAACGATGAAGCAACCTATGCTAAAAAGCTCTCTAAAGAAGAAGCCTTTATCAATTGGACAGATAGCGCGGTTCAGATAGAGCGAAATATTCGTGCCTTTAATCCATGGCCTGTAGCTTGGACTCAAATAGAGGGTCAAAACATTAAGATTTGGTCGGCACAAACGCTCGCCGATTTTCCTTCAACCCACCAGCCAGGTACTATTGTTCAGGCAGATAAGCAGGGCATTGTTGTTGCTACTGGCGATGGCGGATTACGCATAAATAGCTTACAAATACCCGGTAAAAAAGCGCTGCCAGCGGCTGATGTGGTTAATGCGCGTCAGGCCTGGTTCACCCCTGGTACTTCTCTTGCCACTTCGGAATAACTTTGAAACCCACACCTCTTCCAAAACAAAAAAACCTACGCGCAGATTGCGCGTGGGTAATATACCAAATTCTCGAGAATGGTAAGTCTTCAAGAGATTGTTTAGAACGCGTTCAGCGACGCCATAACCCACGGGACAATGCTTGGATTCAAGAAATGTCACTAGGGGTAATGCGCCGCTTGCCACTATTGCAACATTGGCTACGCACGCTGCTTGATAACCCGCTTAAGGGCAATAAAAAAATTATTGAGCATCTTATTATGCTGGGCCTATATCAGCTGGCATTTTCCCGAGTGAGCCAACACGCAGCGGTAGGTGAAACCGTAAATGCCGCGCCCTATTTAGGCGGTACCGCATTAAAAGGGCTAGTAAATGCAGTACTTCGTAACTTCACGCGTCAGTCGCTTGTCGACGCACCGATAGATAACCCCATAATCAACAGTGGCCTGCCAAAGTGGCTGTATAAAGCCATTGATAACGCCTATGAAGCGGGGGCCGATGACGTACGCAGCGCAACGAACGCCATGGCGCCTATTTGGCTGCGGGTAAACCGCCGCAAAGTGTCACTGCAACAGTATACGGCTATGCTAGATGAAGCGAAGATTGCTTATTCGCTAAGTAAAGAGCACGCAGATGGCCTTATACTCGAAAAACGCGAAGAGGTAACTGGGCTACCTGGTTTTAGCGACGGCTATTTTGCCGTACAAGATGGCGCTGCACAGCTAGCTGCCCACTATTTAGGGGCAAAAGATAATGAGCGAGTGTTAGATTGTTGCGCAGCTCCGGGTGGAAAAACTGGCCACATTATTGAACGTACTCCGGGTATCGCACATTGTTTAGCCCTTGATGCCGACGGCCAGCGCCTAAAAAGAGTAGATGAAAACATGCAACGCCTTGGACATGCTCCGGTTATAAAACAGGGCGATGCGGCCAACCCAAGTGAGTGGTGGGATGGCGAGCAATTTGACCGCATATTGTTAGATGCGCCGTGCTCGGCCACGGGCGTTATTCGTCGTCATCCAGATATTCGCTGGCTAAGGAAGTCGACTGACATCGAAAACCTTGCTGCTCTGCAACAAACTATCTTGCATGCACTGTGGACAATTTTAAAGCCTGGGGGTACGTTATTGTATGCCACCTGCTCCATATTACCGCAGGAAAATAAACAACAAATTCGTACATTTTTAGCGTCCACGGACGACGCTTCGCTTAGCCCAATTGTTAAAACAGAAACGATTGAAAATCCCGGCCGTCAAATATTGCCAGGCGAGCAACAAATGGATGGTTTCTATTATGCGAGACTGGTAAAGTCGGCGGGCGAATAAAGCAAAAGGCACATAAACATCGATGAAAATCATCATTTTGGGCGCTGGCCAAGTAGGTGGAACCCTAGCGGAAAACCTAGTAGGCGAGAAAAACGAAATCACTGTTATTGACTCAGATCCAATAACGCTTCGCGCGCTGCAAGACAGGTTGGATTTACAGGTAGTTACAGGGGTAGGCTCTCACCCAGATGTACTTCGCAAAGCAGGTGCCGAAGATGCCGATATGCTTATCGCTGTTACCAATAGCGATGAAAGTAACATGCTCGCGTGCCAAGTGGCGTTTAGCTTATTTAAAACACCGACGAAAATAGCTCGAGTTCGCTCTGAACAGTACATTATTTATCAAAAGCAGCTTTATAAACAGCAAGACATTCCTGTTGATCATATTATTGCCCCTGAACAACTGGTAACCAAAGCGATTAAACGCTTGATTGATTACCCGGGCGCGCTGCAGGTAGTTGAGTTCGCTGACGGTAAAGCAAGCTTAGTGGCTGTTAAAGCTTATTACGGTGGGTTATTGGTCGGCCATGCGCTTTCAGCGCTGAAAGATCATATGCCAAATGTCGAAACCCGCGTTGCTGCGATCTATCGCCGTGGCCGCCCTATCCGCCCGTTAGGTACTACCGTAATTGAAGCCGACGACGAAGTGTTTTTTATCGCCGCCACTAAGCATATTCGAGCGGTGATGAGTGAACTACAGAAACTAGAGTCTAGCTATAAGCGCATTATGATTGCCGGCGGCGGTCTTATTGGCGCAGGTTTAGCGAAAAAGCTTGAGCATAAACACAATGTAAAGCTTATTGAATATAGCCATGAACGGGCAAAATACCTATCGGCCCATCTAGACAAAACCATTGTTTTTAGTGGCGATGCCTCCGACCCAGAATTATTAAGCGAAGAAAACGTTGAGCAAGTAGACGCCTTTATCGCCGTGACTAACGATGATGAAGCGAATATTATGTCGGCCATGCTTGCCAAACGAATGGGTGCGCAGAAGGCGATGGTGCTCATTCAGCGCAGTGCGTATGTAGATCTTGTTCAAGGCGGTGAAATTGATATTGCGTTTTCACCTCAACAAGCCACTATATCTGCCCTACTCACCCATGTAAGGCGCGGAGATATTGTTAATGTTTACTCATTGCGCAGAGGTGCTGCAGAAGCGATAGAAGCTATTGCCCACGGCGATGAAAATACATCAAAGGTTGTGGGCCGCCAAATAGGAGATATCAAGCTGCCACCAGGCACAACAATTGGTGCTGTGGTGCGCGACGACCAAGTAATTATTGCTCACAGTGATACTAAAATTGAAGCCAACGATCACATTATACTTTTCCTCGTTGATAAAAAGTACATTAGTGATGTAGAAAAGCTTTTCCAGCCAAGCGCATTCTTTTTCGGATAGCCTATTAGGCAAATAACCATCGATGGCTATGTAAAGTCCCGCTAAGGGCTACACCCAGCTAAGGGCTACACACACCCAGCTAAGGGCTTAACTACGCCAGAAGGTAGGCGAAAACAAGACCAGTAAAGAAAATACTTCTAAACGGCCAAAGACCATTCCTACCACTAAAATCCATTTACCTGCATCGGTTACTTCGGCATAGTTTGACGCCACAGTTCCAAGGCCCGGGCCTAAGTTATTAAGCATAGCGGCTGTGGCGGTAAACGCACTTAAGTTGTCTAAACCGGTGGCTATAAGGCTCACCATAATTACTACAAATACAACCGCGTAAGCAGAGAAAAAGCCCCATACCGCTTCCACTACTCTATCAGGCATAGCCCGCTCGCCAAGCTTAACTGCATACACGGCTTTAGGGTGAATAAGCCTATCGACTTCCCGCTTACCTTGTAAGAACAATAAGCAAACCCGAACTACTTTTAAACCTCCACCGGTGGAACTGGCACACCCCCCAATAAAACTCGAAAAGATAAGTAAAATAGGTAAGAAGGTAGGCCACACAGAGAAGTCGGTGGTGGCAAAGCCGGCGGTGGTACTTATAGATACGGCTTGAATCATTGCTTGATCGAAAGCTGTCTCTGCAGACGCATAGTAATCAGACAGAACCAATACCAAAAAACAAATAATTATCAGTGTTGCTTGAATAAAGAAGAACGCTTTAAATTCAGGATCTTTAAAGTAACCTTTTACCGAGCGCGAACTTACAGCGGCATAGTGCAGAGAAAAATTTAATGCCGCAATAAGAAGAAAGACCGTGCAAACCACGTTGACCAGTGGACTATTGTAATAGCCTAAACTTGCATCATGGGTAGAAAAGCCACCAATGGCAACGGTAGAAAACGAATGGCAAATAGCATCAAACAGGTGCATACCCGATAGCCAATAGGCACCCGCACAGGCAATAGTTAGCGACAAATAAATGTACCACAAGTGTTTTGCTGTATCGGCAATACGCGGTGTCATTTTGTTGTCTTTCACCGGGCCTGGTGTTTCTGCTCGATACAGCTGCATGCCCCCCACTCCTAAAATGGGAAGTATCGCCACCGCCAATACGATGATACCCATACCACCGAGCCATTGAAGCTGTTGGCGGTAAAATTGCACCGAGTGAGGTAGAAAGTCGATACCTTCAATGACGGTAGCCCCCGTGGTAGTTAAGCCAGAGAAAGACTCGAAAAATGCGTCAGTCACTGTCATTGTGGGCTGTTCTAACAATATCAGCGGTATTGCACCTACACTGGCCAGTACAGACCAAAACAGCGCAACGATAAGAAACCCTTCACGGGCGCGAAGGTCTTGTTTTTCCGCGCGGTTGGGATACCAAAGTGCAAGCCCGCCAAAAACGCAGAGAAAAAAAGCAAGCGTAAATGGCAAGCCACTGCCATCTTGATAAATAAGTGAAACAATCGCTGGTGGTATCATGGTTACGCTAAATAGCGCAATCAGTAACCCTAAAATACGTACAATCGCACGGTAGTGCATGCTTCTCTATGCCTTTTGTTATTATTAAACCCGCTACTTTACCGGCGCGTTTTGGACGTCAATTGCCTGTTCTGAGCTTGATTATAAGGCGATAATGGCAAGAGGGAAAACCCAACTTGCCCCTATTACCTATTTCATTGAAAGTACTGTCTCAACCATCTTGCTGATGCTCGCATGGGCTTGCGATATATTTTGCGCCAACATGTACGCTGGAGTTGTAACGAGTTTAGCGTCATTATCCACTACCACTTCATCGACGTTGCAATTTACGTGGCTTGCGCCCATTGCATTAATGGCGGTAGCCGTGTCTTCATCGTTACCAATAGTTAGTCTAACCCCTTTATCGTACACACTCACTGCCAGCGCGGGTGAAATACACGCATACGCTGCAGGCTTTTTAGCTTTCGCAAAAGCTTTACACACAGCCAAAACCTCTTCGTCAGGTTGGCTATTTTCACCCTCTACTGCAAACGTACATAAATTCTTAGCTGCACCAAAACCACCCGGTAAAATAAGATAGTCGAAGTCTGCGCTATCACATTCGGTGACAGGTTTAATATCTCCTCTGGCAATGCGCGCCGACTCTACCAGTACATTCCGTGTTTCATTTTCTGCCACTTCACCAGTAAGGTGGTTAATAACATGCAGCTGAGGCTTATTCGGTGCAAAACATTGATAAGATGCGCCAGCCTGTTCAATGGCAAGTAACGTGAGTACGGCTTCATGCAGTTCCGTTCCGTCAAAAACGCCACTGCCGCTTAAAATTACTGCTACTTTTTTCATCATGACTCCCTAGACCTTTAAAAAACTGACTTATGCTTATTTTGGCTATAAAACAGTCAATAGTATAAAAAAAAATCTTAATAATACGTGCTGTATTGCTAATTTCTTATGCTACATTATTCGACCAGTTGGGTTAACCTAAAAAAACCCATACACCAAGTTATCCACACTTTATGGAAGTTAGTGTTGCAACGAGGTAAACCGAGGAGCTGCGTTTACTGCCCCTATTTTCTAAGACTTAGAGCATGATCTTTCCCTTGACAAAGATCGTGATGATCAGCATGTCTGCGCCTATAGATCACAAACTTATCCACAGCACAAGATCATATTAATCTTTTCTCGTTCTATGGCGATCAAGCCTTGCCTGTGGCATCCTTGCGACTCATTCTAAGCATGGTAAATAGCACGGCGATGACAGATTCAAAAAAGCCCCCTTTTATACTCGTAGATGGATCCTCTTATCTATTTAGAGCCTTTCATGGTTTACCCCCCCTCACTAACTCGAAAGGTCAAGACACTGGCGCTATTTATGGCGTAGTTAATATGCTTAAAAGTTTGATTAAGCAATATAACCCCACCCATATGGCCGTTATTTTCGATGCCAAAGGGAAAACCTTTCGCGATGAGATCTATAAAGAATATAAGGCGAACCGTCCGGCTATGCCGGAAGAGTTGCGCAGCCAAATAGAACCACTACACACTATTATTAAAGCCATGGGCTTACCGGTTATTGTTGAACCGGGTGTTGAAGCTGATGATGTTATCGGAACCTTAGCCTGTCGTGCTACCGAACATGGTATTGATACGCTGATCAGCACCGGCGATAAAGATATGGCACAGCTGGTTAATGAGAATGTTACCTTAATCAATACCATGACAAACCAGATCATGGACATAGAGGGTGTTAATACTAAGTTTGGTATCCCGCCAGAATTGGTGATTGATTTTCTCGCGCTTAAAGGCGACAAAGTAGACAATATTCCTGGCGTTCCAGGCGTAGGCGACAAAAGCGCTCAAGCGCTATTAAATGGCATTGGCGGCATCGATGCTATTTATGAAAATCTCGATAGCATTGCTGATCTATCGTTTCGTGGAAGTAAATCCATGGCCGCTAAGATGCAAGAATACGAAGAGCAGGCTCGCCTTTCCTATACACTAGCTACCATTAGCATCGACTTAGACATTGATTACGAAATTGATGCACTTCGTCCCAAGACCCCAGACAATCAACAACTTCAACGCTTATTCGCCGAGTATGAGTTCAAACGCTGGCATAGTGAAGTTAGCGCATTACTCACAGGCGCTGGTGATAGCAATGACAGCGATAGCAGTGACGCAAGCAAGCAAAATGAAGATAGTAGCGATAGCCCTACCGCTTTGACTATTGATAAGTCGGCCTATGAAGTTGTGCTTGACGAGAAGCAGTTTGATCAGTGGGTGGAAAAGTTAAATAAGGCCGCGCTGTTCGCGGTTGATACTGAAACTACCAGCCTTAACTATATGGATGCTGAACTGGTAGGTATCTCATTTTGTATCGAACCAGGAATAGCTGCTTACGTGCCCGTTGCTCATGATTACCCTGGCGCGCCTGAACAGCTAGATCGGGATAGAGTACTTTCTGCATTAAAACCTATTTTAGAGTCGAAAAAACACCTTAAGGTAGGGCAACATATTAAGTACGATAAGAACGTACTGGCGAATTACGGTATAACACTTGACGGAATTGGGTTTGACACCATGCTTGAAAGCTATGTGTTAAACAGTACCGCACAACGCCACGATATGGACTCATTAGCGCTGTCTTATTTAGGCCACAAGACAATTCACTTTGAGGACATAGCAGGAAAAGGCGCAAAGCAACTTACCTTTAATCAGATTGATTTAGCTGAGGCTGGCCCTTATGCCGCCGAGGATGCTGATATCACCCTACGCTTACATAAGGTGCTATGGGAGAAACTCAATAACATCGAAGAACTTAAACAGTTATTAATTGATGTTGAAGTACCTCTGGCCAATGTATTGGCACGTATGGAGCAACAAGGTGTATTAATAGATAGCCAACAACTTGCCCAACAAAGCCAAGATTTGGCTACCCGTATTTCAGAGCTTGAAAAAGAAGTACATGAAGAAGCCGGTGAAGCCTTTAACCTTGGTTCTACTAAACAGCTTCAGCATGTTTTATTTGAAAAAATGGCTTTGCCTATTATTAAGAAGACGCCTAAAGGCGCGCCCTCTACCTCAGAAGATGTGCTGCAAGAACTCGCGCTTGACTACAGTATTGCACATAAAATTATGGAGTACCGTGGGTTAACGAAACTAAAGAACACTTACACAGATAAACTGCCTAAGATGATCAATCATCGCACTGGGCGGGTACATACGTCTTATCATCAAGCGGTGACGGCGACAGGCCGGTTATCGTCTACCGACCCTAATTTACAGAACATTCCAATTCGTAACGAAGCAGGCCGCCGCGTTCGACAAGCATTTGTACCACGAGATGGCTACAAATTTGTAGCTGCAGATTACTCGCAGATTGAACTAAGAATTATGGCTCATTTGTCTGGTGATAAAGGTTTGCTAGACGCCTTTGCGCAGGGTAAAGACGTGCATAAGGCTACCGCAAGTGAAGTTTTTGGGGTTAGCCTTGAAGACGTTAGTAGTGATCAGCGTCGTAGTGCTAAGGCCATTAACTTTGGTCTGATTTACGGCATGAGTGCGTTTGGCCTTGCTAAGCAACTTAATATCCCACGTCATGAAGCGCAAAAATATATGGATCTTTACTTCGAGCGCTACCCTGGTGTGCTTGAGTATATGGATAGGTCGCGGGAAGTCGCGAAAGAAAAGGGCTACGTAGAAACTGTATTCGGTCGTCGCCTTTATTTGCCCGATATTAAAGCAAGCAATGGGGCTCGCAGAAAAGGCGCTGAGCGCGCAGCCATTAACGCACCTATGCAGGGAACGGCTGCCGACATTATAAAGATGGCGATGATTAAGGTTGATGATTGGATCACTACCTCGGTTTCTGATGAAGTGACAATGATGATGCAGGTGCACGATGAGCTGGTATTTGAGATTAAAGAAGCCCATGTAGAGGAACATATGCGCAATATTGTAAGCTTAATGGAACAGGCGGCAGTATTAAACGTTCCCTTAGTTGTTGAAGCTGGGGTTGGAAAAAACTGGGATGAAGCGCACTAATTGGTAATTAGATTACAGTATTTTAGGTTTTAACAGTGAAAATGACGAAAATTCGGTAAGTAAATTACATAAAGACTTGCCTTTTTCGTCATTTGTTGTACTCTTACCCGCGTAGGGTACAGAGGTGAGAAAGCTGTTTTCAAACCTTTGCTTTAACCCCGACAGATTTGTCGGGGTTTTTTTATGTCTTCATTTTGTGTGCAACGATTAAAAGCTCCGACCTATAGCGCGAACACCTAAAGTAATAACCCCTATAAAACATAGAGTTAAGATTTATTTTCAGATATTTTTACTTTTTATTGAACTCCCGCCCCATTGCGCGCTCTATATATACGGTTTTAATGTGTTTTCTCTCTTTTAAGCCCCGCCTTTTTTGCGGGGTTTTCTTTTATTCAGCGCTTGGTTCTTGTGGTTTCTCCAGCTGTAACCATCCGTTTAATACCCCTTCCAATTCGGGCAGTCCATGTCGGTTAAGCGAAGAAAAGGTATGTACGGTAACATCGCCCATAAAAGCCAGTGCAGCTTCTCGCGCCATAAGTAGCTGAGCCTTACGTTTTCCCGACTTTAGCTTATCGGCTTTGGTCAGTAACGCTAATACCGGAATATTAGAGTCGACGGCCCAGTGAATAAGATCTTGGTCAAGATCTTTAAATGGATGGCGAATATCCATTAACACAACAATCCCCTTCAAAGATTGGCGTTTTTGTAAATACTCCCCTAATGACTGCTGCCATTTCTTTTTCATGGCAATAGGCACTTGTGCAAAGCCATACCCCGGTAAATCCACTAAACGACGGTCTTCTTCTAATTCAAAAATATTAATTAGCTGCGTTCGACCTGGTGTCTTACTGGTTCTTGCCAAGTTTTTCTGACGTGTTAGGGTATTTAGCGCACTTGACTTTCCCGCGTTTGAACGCCCGGCAAATGCGACTTCTATCCCAGTATCATCTTTTAAATGACGAATATCTGGGGCGCTCATTGAGAACTTTGCTTTGGTGTAATACGACATCTAGACTTACCTCCACATGCGTCATTACCTAAGATTTAAAGTCTTTTAATGATCTAAACCTGCTAAAAACCATAGTTTTATCATGGAATAGGTTTTTCTGACGCGTTAAATGTGTAAAATACGCATGATATCACGTATGTCACAATGTCACGCGAGCCGTTAGATCCATTTAAGAGATTTATTATGAAAAAACTTTGTTTGTTGGTGTGTATGTCTTTAGGTTTGTCTACTTCTGTTATGGCAGAAGGTGATGCTGAAGCAGGTAAAGCTAAGTCTGCCGTATGTGCAGCCTGTCATGGGCCTGATGGCAACAGCATGATTGATATGAACCCTAAAATTGCAGGTCAACACGAAAAGTACCTAGTTAAACAGTTGATGGAATTTAAACTGGCATCACAAACAGGCGGCGAAGAAGGCCGTAATAATGCTGTGATGAACGGTATGGCAGCGCCTCTTTCTGAGCAAGACATGAAAGACTTGGCCGCATATTTTTCTAGCCAAACGCAAAAAGCAGGCGAAACACCTGAGCAATATGTTGAGGCTGGACGCGCACTTTATCAAGGCGGTGACGAGTCTCGAGGCATTACAGCTTGTATCGCGTGCCATGGCCCAAGTGGTAAAGGCATGGGCTTAGCTGGCTTCCCTACTATTAGCGGTCAGCATGCAACATACACAGCTGCGCAGCTAAAAGCATTTCGCGCAGGACAACGTCATAACGATATGAATGGTATGATGCGCGATATTGCGATGAAATTAACCGATGAAGATATCGAAATTTTATCTAACTATATCGCAGGCTTACATTAAAATCCGTTAAAAAAGCACTCTTTTGTTAAATTTTTGTTACGACTTTAGTTGTATTTTAATTATTTTCGTGTACTCTTGTTGCACATTCTGAAAGCGACAATGAAAGTTTTCAGATAAAACAACAAGAATAAGAACGATAATAAGAATAATAAAATACACTATTCCAAGGATGATTTGGATAAAGCGCCAAGAAGGCCAAGAACAAAAAGACACTCTGTTAATAACAATAAAAAGAAGAGTAGCAAAGCTAGGGAAGCTAACTGCACATTGAGGTGTAAATAACGGGAGAGGTGTCGTTTAGACACTCATACAAAGTAAGGTGATGGCGAAAGTCATCACCTTTTTTCTTTTTATAGACCTTTGCGCCACACATATCGACACTAGCTAATGAATTGCCCTCTTTGCGATTATTCTAACTCCCCTAGCCTTTATCATCAGGATAATAGACGCCGCTATCATCAGTGCTTGCGTTGCCAACTCGTTTTCGTTGACCCTCTCTACCTTCCCGCTTCAAACGTAGAGAAGGCTGAATATGAACTACACCAAAACAGTAGCCACGATGAAGGTTATATAAGGTTTCTTGATAAACTTCTTAGCCCTCTGTCTCTATACTTTGAACCTAATATGGACGTATTAGACTTTGGCTGTGGACCTGGCCCAGTGCTGGGTGAATTAATGGCTAAAAAAGGAATGAACGTAAAGCTATACGACCCTTTTTTCGCCCACTATCCAGAAAATTTAGACCAAGGGTACGATATTATAACCTGTACTGAAGCAATTGAGCATTTTCACACCCCTAGCATTGAATGGCAGTGTTGGCTTAATATACTTAAACCTAAGGGTATACTGGGTATTATGACCAAGCGTGTTATCGACAAGCAACGTTTTGCTTCATGGCATTATAAGAACGACCCCACCCACGTAAGCTTTTTCAGTGAAGCAACCTTTCGGTATCTAGCACTGCGCGATGGTTTTAGTGTTGAATTTCCCACCAATGATGTGGTTTTGATGAAGAAGCTTTAGTCAATCCGCGCTATAATATGGTTTTTCTATTAACCAAATTTGATACTGTAATTTATGGGACGATCAAAAAAGACGCGTAAAGTTGGACTTATTGGAGTTCGTAAAGATCCTGACTTTAAGCCAAGCAAACATCGCAGTAGCGAAGCTCCACGCCCTAAAAAGCGCAAGGGTAAGCCAGCAGGCTCGCGCCACAATGTAGAGTCACAATCTTCTAGCGGCAGCCACCGTCAGGAAAATAAAGATCCACGTCATGGTAGTAAGAAACCCATCTCATTAGAGAAGCAGGCACCGAAGGCTGTACCTACGCCTACGCCAGCGCTAAAGAGAAAATATGCTACACCAGAGCAAGAGTTAGCCGCATTAGAAGCTGATACACGTTTAGCGGTGTTATTAGATAAGTTAGACGACGATAAAACCATTACAAAAGCTGAACAAGCTTATGTGAATGAAAAAATGGCACGTCATCGTGTGTTATGCGATTTGCTCGGTATTGTTGAAGACGATGATGACGATGACGAAAACGATCCTTTTGACGATTTAGACGCTATCGATATCAATGATTTTAAAAAGTAGTATAGGTATTCGTTAATCTATGGCTTGGGCATTAATAATAGCAGCGTTATGTATTATCTTGGCGCTAGGCTTTTATGCGGGGCGTTTATTGTTTTTATTAAAACAGCAAAATAAACGTCAGCAAAAAGCGAAAGATGAACGCATTGAAACCATTACCGAAAGCGTTTTTACAATTGCTAAAGCGATGGAGCAGCAGCAATGTGACCTTTCTGAAGGCGTAATTAGAATAGTTAATTTACTCGATGCCCTACCGCTAGAGGCACCGCCGAACTATAAAAGTAAATTTCCGCACATTCATGCATTATTTATAGAAGTCAGTGGCTTCGCAATTCTTGAAAAACGTCAACAGCTAACGAAAGCTGAGCGTAGAAAACAAGATATTGCGCGGGAGCAAATAGAAGCCGAGCATGAAAGCCGCGTGCTTAGCGAGCTTGAAGGCTTGAAGATGTACTGTAGTGAACTATCGCCTAGTTTAGGTTAATACGCGTTGCGTGTATTAGGTGTGTAATGATAGTTAACGCCCCTTAATGGGTGTTAGTAACAAGAGAAAGGGAGGCCATTAAAATAGCCTCCCTTTTTAATGCGAGGTTTTTAATGCGCCTATATAGTGCTAACGCTTTGCAAGCTGGCATACCTCTTCATAACAATGACAGCCTGTTTCATGATCGTTTACCATCCCCACCGCTTGCATAAATGCATAGCATATTGTTTCTCCCACAAACGAAAACCCCGCTTTTTTAAGTGCCTTTGCCATGGCTACAGATTGCGGCGAAAAGGTGGGCACTTTCGAAAAATCCGTCCATTGATTTACAATAGTTTTGCCATCGGTAAATTGCCATATAAAGTCGGAAAAAGGTTGTTCCTTTTCAATTTCCAAAAAGCCTCTCGCATTTTTTATAATAGACTTTATTTTCAGCTTGTTTCTTATAATGCCAGTATTATTTAAACACCGATTAATTTCCTCGTCCGACATATTTACTATTTTATGAGGGTCGAACTGATGAAACGCCGCTTCGTAATGCGGCTGTTTTTTCAATATGGTTATCCACGACAGTCCAGCTTGTTGACCGTCTAAACACAGTTTTTTGAAAAGAAGTCGGCTATCAAGTTCAGGACGTCCCCACTCTTTATCGTGGTAATCTTGATAGATTCTATCGTTTGAAACCCATCCGCAGCGCGGTGTTGAGTTGGCCGTCATTACGCCCCCTATACTATTTTGTGGTGAAATACGCTCTGGCGTAGTTTCATCGGCGATTTTTAACGCTTTACACCTACATACTCAGCGTCACTAATTGTATACTATCCCACCTTTATAGAGTCAGTTAACCAATAAGCAGCGGATGTATGCAGAAATACGATATTAAAACCTTTCAAGGGTTGATCCTAGCGCTTCAGGATTATTGGGCGCGTCAGGGCTGCGTCATTATTCAGCCCCTCGATATGGAAGTGGGTGCAGGTACTTTCCACCCAATGACGTTCCTTCGTTCATTAGGCCCAGAGCCAATGAGTAGCGCTTACGTGCAACCATGTCGACGCCCAACCGATGGCCGTTACGGAGAAAATCCAAACCGTCTTCAACATTACTATCAATTTCAAGTAATGCTAAAGCCCTCTCCTGACAATATTCAAGAGTTGTATTTAGGCTCATTAAAAGAGCTAGGTTTTGACCCGTTAGTGCATGACATTCGCTTTGTAGAAGATAACTGGGAATCTCCTACCCTCGGTGCGTGGGGGTTAGGCTGGGAAGTATGGCTAAACGGTATGGAAGTAACTCAGTTTACGTACTTCCAACAAGTAGGCGGTATAGAGTGTAAGCCAGTAACAGGCGAAATCACCTATGGTTTAGAGCGTTTAGCTATGTACGTTCAGGGGGTGGATAGTATCTACGACTTAGTCTGGACAGATGGGCCATTAGGTAAAGTAACCTACCGCGATGTATTTCATCAAAACGAAGTTGAACAATCCACGTTTAACTTTGAGCACGCTGACGTGCCAGCCCTATTTAGAACGTTTGATGAATGTGAAGCTGCCAGCGAAAAACTTATCGAGGCTAGCTTACCGCTTCCTGCCTATGAGCAAGTCATGAAAGCCTCTCATGCTTTTAATATGTTAGACGCAAGGCATGCAATTTCAGTTACTGAACGTCAACGTTATATTCTTCGTGTAAGAACCTTAGCTAAAGCGTGTGCAGAAAGTTACTACCAAAAACGAGAAGCCTTAGGCTTTCCGCTGTGTAATAAGGAGTCTTAAGGGTGCGTACTGAAAACTTATTAATTGAATTAGGTACAGAAGAATTACCGCCGAAATCGCTCAAATCGTTAGGTCAAGCCTTTGCGACTCAGTTTGAATCAGCGTTATTGGGTGCAGACCTACAATTTGATACGGTTAGTTGGTTTGCCGCGCCCCGTCGCTTAGCTGTCTATGTATCACAATTAGCCGAAGGTCAAGCTGATAAAATTGTCGAGAAGCGTGGCCCCGCAGTATCTGCCGCCTTTGATAGCGAAGGTGCGCCCACTAAGGCCGCCATGGGCTGGGCGCGCGGTAATGGCATAGCCGTTGAAGATGCCGAGCGTTTAGTTACCGATAAAGGTGAGTGGTTACTGCATAAAGCACATGTTCCAGGGCAAAGCGTAACTGCGCTATTAGAGTCTTTATTAAACCAGGCCATTAGTAAACTTCCCATTCCTAAGCCTATGCGCTGGGGAAGTTATACTACCCAGTTTATACGTCCAGTACATACGCTAACGGTACTGTATGGTAGTGAAGTTGTTAATCTTACCGCGCTAGGTATGACAAGCGGTCGTACCCTACAGGGCCACCGTTTTCATGGTGAAGCACGCTTTGAGCTTGATCATGCTGACAACTATGCCACTGCGCTTGAAGCACAATATGTGGTTGCCGATTTCCAAGCGCGTAAAGATAATGTACGCCAGCAGTTAGAAGATGCTGCGTCTAACTTGTCCCTTACCCCTGACTATAATGAAGATCTTCTAGAAGAGATTGCCTCGTTAGTAGAATGGCCTGTAGTGATGCAAGCAAGCTTCGAAAAAGGTTTTCTTGACGTGCCTAAAGAAGCACTTATTTATACGATGAAAGACGATCAGAAGTATGTGCCATTACTTGATAGTAATGGCTACCTTTCTAATCAGTTTCTTTTTGTAAGCAACATAGAAAGCCAAGACCCTTCGCAGGTTATTTCGGGTAATGAAAAGGTTATTCGCCCCCGTCTCGCAGATGCCGAGTTTTTCTTTAATAGTGACAAGAAAACAACACTGGCAAGTCGTTTAGATAGTTTAGATAGCGTATTGTTTCAAAAGCAATTGGGCACTTTGAAAGAAAAGTCTACGCGAATTTCTAGCTTATCTGGGTTTATCGCGAAACAAATAGGCGCAGATGAAACATTGGCTGAGCGTGCTGGCCTGTTAGCTAAAACCGATCTTATGACCCATATGGTGATGGAATTTCCTGATGTACAAGGCGTTATGGGTAAATACTATGCCCTAAACGACGGTGAAGATACATCCGTTGCAGATGCATTGTACGAACAATATTTACCTCGTTTTGCTGGCGATACATTACCACAACCCGGCGTGAGCGCTGCGGTGGCGCTAGCTGATAAACTAGATACCTTGGTTGGTATATTCGGTATAGGTCAATTACCTAAGGGAGATAAAGACCCGTTTGCGCTTCGCCGTGCTGCCATCGGTGTGTTACGCATTATCTCTGAGCTAAGCCTTCCACTAGATTTACAAACCTTGGTGAGTAAGGCAGGTGAAGTGTATGGAGATAAATTATCTAATAAAGAGTACAAGCAACAAGTTGTAGACTTTGTACTTGGGCGGTTTGTGGCGCTCCTTCAAGACCAGGGTGTGGCTATTGATGTTATTCAAGCTGTTTCGGCCCGTCGCCCCACTGAGCCAGCTGACTATTTAGCACGTATTAAAGCGGTAGCATCGTTTAAGCAGCTAGATGAAGCTGAAGCATTAGCC
Organism: Alteromonas profundi; assembly: GCF_010500865.1. Classification (GTDB taxonomy): domain Bacteria; phylum Pseudomonadota; class Gammaproteobacteria; order Enterobacterales; family Alteromonadaceae; genus Alteromonas; species Alteromonas profundi. The sequence continues at coordinate 152,780 of NZ_JAAAWN010000006.1, read as the reverse complement.
GCTGCGAACAAGCGTGTTGCAAATATTCTCGCGAAACAAGGTGACTTAGTGTCAGGTCAATCGGTAAACGAGAGTTTGCTTACCGAGCCCGCAGAGCAAGCACTATTTAGCGCGCTTAAACCCGCCGAGTCAGTTGTTGAGAATGCAGTTAAAACACAAGACTATTCGCAGATATTGACCACGCTAGCTACCTTAAGAAATGACATAGACAACTTCTTTGACAATGTTATGGTAATGTCAGACGATGAGGCAACGAAGATAAACCGGCTTGCCCTATTATCGTTGCTAAGGCAGCTTTTCCTTACCACTGCCGATGTGTCGTTATTAACAAAGGCGTAAGTCAGGTTAATTAACACACTCAATGTAGTGACGTAAAAAGGTAAGAAAAAGCCCAACTTAGGTTGGGCTTTTTTGTTGAAGGAGGATGTATGAAAAAGCTTTTATATGTATTAGTGGCCAGCACTTTATTGAGTGCCTGCTCGAGTCGCGGGGGCATTACTATTCCCCAACTCCCTGAGCCTAAACCCAATATCGCTGTTCAAGATTTGTATTTAAGAGGGGTGTTTAATTGGTGGGAAGCAACACCCGCCTACCGATTTAAACAGGACGGAGAAAGCTGGCATGTAAATGTGGAATTGATTGCTGATGGCCAACCTTATGACTTCAAGCTATCAGATAGCCAATGGACGCCGTCACAAAGCTGTGGCGGTAAATATAAAGGCCAGCCCGTAATGGTTAATACTGAGGTATTTCTTACCTGTGAGCAGGGTTCTGAGACGCTACAATTCACCCCTTCAAATACAGGAACCTATCGTTTTTCTATTACCAGTATTGGTAGTGATGAAGTGGCGATCAAAGTAACGCGCACCTAACCTTCTAACTCCAGTAGCCTAAAGAAAAGGTGTACTGGTGAGGTTAGTAGATGTAGATATAAAAAAACCGACATAATATGTCGGTTTTTTATTATCTGGCATTTTTAATCACGATTAAACGTCGAGGTTTTCAACATTCAATGCGTTGGCTTCGATAAACTCACGACGAGGCTCTACCTGGTCGCCCATCAGTGTTGTAAACAACTGATCACAGCCAATGGCATCCTCAATAGTTACCTGTAACATACGGCGACTATCTGGGTCCATTGTGGTTTCCCAAAGTTGATCAGGGTTCATTTCCCCTAGCCCTTTATAGCGCTGAATATATTGACCACGCTTAGCTTCGCTCATCAACCAATCTAGCGCTTCTTTAAAGGCTTCAACAGGTAGTTTACGCTCACCACGTTGAATATATGCGCCATCACCCATCATGTCGTTAATTTCTATGTTCAATGCTTTCAGGCGCTGATACTCAGAAGATTCTATAAAGTCATGGCCGATATTGTATTCATAGTCGATACCATGCATACGCATAATGATAGTGATGAAGAACTCGCTACGCTCTGCATCGCGACGAATTTCATAACGATATGTGGCACCGTCTTTTTCTCGTTCTGTAAGCTGCTCAACAAAATGCTTTGCAACATGAGAAAGCGCGTCTTCGTCTTTCAGATCGGCCAAATTAAGCGTCGGTGTATAAAGCATACGATAAAGAATTGCGGTAGGCATTACTCGTTTCATGCGAGCAATCATTTTTTCAACGCTTTGGTATTGCTTCACAAGATTTTCCAAACCAACACCGCTTATTCCCGGAGCGTCAGCACTAGTATGTAGTGAAGCACCATCAATTGCGATAGAAGTAAGGTAGTTAACAAGGGCATCATCATCTTTTAAATACTGCTCTTGCTTACCTTTTTTAACTTTATACAGCGGTGGTTGCGCAATATATACGTAGCCACGCTCTATAATCTCCGGCATTTGACGGTAAAAGAAGGTTAATAGCAACGTACGAATATGAGAACCATCTACGTCCGCATCTGTCATGATAATAATGCTGTGGTAACGCAGTTTATCAGGGTTATATTCATCGCGTCCGATACCACAGCCTAACGCTGTAATTAGAGTGGCTACTTCTTGAGAAGAAAGCATTTTATCAAAACGTGCTTTTTCCACGTTCAAGATTTTCCCTTTAAGGGGCAAAATAGCTTGGTTTTTACGATTACGACCTTGCTTAGCAGAACCGCCAGCAGAGTCACCCTCCACTATGTATAGTTCACTTAACGCAGGATCTTTTTCCTGACAATCAGCTAGCTTACCTGGTAAGCCTGCCAAATCTAGGGCGCCTTTACGGCGAGTCATATCTCTTGCTTTACGTGCAGCTTCCCTTGCTCGGGCAGCATCAATAATTTTACCGGCGATAATTTTACTTTCAGCAGGGTTCTCTAACAGGAATTCTGCAAGCTTTTCATTCATAGCAGATTCAACAGCCGGACGAACCTCTGATGAAACTAATTTTTCTTTGGTCTGTGAAGAAAATTTAGGATCGGGCACTTTCACTGAAATAACCGCGGTTAAACCTTCACGGGCATCATCACCACTAGCGTTAGTTTTGGCCTTTTTGTTTAGGCCTTCTTTTTCCATATAGTTATTCAGCGTACGGGTTAACGCGCCACGAAATCCAGCTAAGTGAGTTCCGCCGTCACGCTGAGGAATATTATTGGTAAAACAGAAGATATTCTCCTGAAATCCATCATTCCACTGCATAGACACTTCTACTGAAATTCCGTCTTCTCGCTCACTAGTAAAGTGAAAGACCTTTTGGTGGATAGGCGTTTTCTTATCATTAAGATACTCAACAAAGGCTTTAATTCCGCCTTCATACATGAAGTGATCTTCTTTACCATCACGCTCGTCTTTTAGGCGAATAGATACACCCGAGTTCAAAAACGATAATTCACGTAGGCGCTTGGCCAGAATATCATAGTGATAAAGTGTGTTGGTAAAGGTATCTTCACTGGGCCAAAAACGAATCGTGGTACCAGTTTTATCTGTCTCACCTACCACAGCTAACGGCGCCTGCGGCACGCCATGTTGGTACTCTTGCTCGTGAGCTTTACCATTGCGGCGAATCATAAGCTTTAGTTTACTCGACAAGGCGTTTACTACAGAAACACCGACGCCATGTAGACCCCCAGATACCTTGTAGGAGTTATCATCAAACTTACCGCCAGCATGCAGTACAGTCATAATAACTTCGGCCCCAGATACTCCCTCTTCCTCGTGTATCTCTGTTGGTATACCCCGGCCATCATCAGAGACAGAAACCGAGCCATCAGAATGTATTTGCACAACGATATCTGTGCAGTGCCCAGCTAACGCTTCATCGATAGAGTTATCGACAACCTCAAACACCATATGGTGTAGCCCCGTACCATCATCTGTATCACCGATATACATACCGGGACGCTTTCGTACGGCATCTAATCCTTTAAGTACTTTAATACTGGACGAGTCGTAGTTGTTCTGTTCTGACATACTAGCTTTTACTCCTCTTTCACGCTTCCATGTTCCACGTGAAACATTTTCTTTTCGTTATATTTTTGTATAAATTCGAGTTGTGAAGATTCAATTGCAGTAACGAAAACCTGCGTATCCATACATAACAACCCGTCAATAAATCGTTCTCGCTTATCGGCGTCTAATTCTGCCCCAACGTCATCGAGTAAAAATATACTCTTACGCTGAGTAAGCAACGTAAATAGCTCTGTTTGTGCCATTTGCAGCGCCGCAACCGCCATTCTAAGCTGACCTCTGGAAAGAAGCTCTTGGGCATTAACCCCATTAACTCTTAGCCTTATGTCGGCCTTATGAGGCCCTGATGTTGTATGCCCCATTTTAACATCATACTCACTTTTTTTAACTAAGCTTTCTGCTAAAGAGGCATCTTTTTCCCAACCTTTGTAATAATTCAGCGAAAACTCAAATTCTGGTAGAAACTCTTTCGCGTATCGTACAAATATAGGTGTAAGTTGCTCAATGTAGGTTTGGCGTTTATTGGTCAGATCTTCAGCGTGTGCTATAAAGCTTTGCTCCCAATAGAGATGCTCAGCCTTGCGTAAATCGGCCTGCTGTTTCAGCAAAGCGTTTCGGTGCTTTAAAAATTTCGTATAGAGGATTGCTAGCTTTTGGAACTCATGTTCCACGTGGAACAATCCCCAATCACAAAACTTTCTTCGTTCTGACGGCGAACCAATAATTAAATCTGTGCTTTGCGGTGTGAACAATTGTGTGGGCACTAAACTCACGAGTTCCGCTAATTTTTTACTATGTTTGCCATTTATACTACAAACAAAGCCATCACCCCTATCCCGTTGAAAGCCTAACTTTACGTTTTCATTTGCATCATTCGTACAAGAAGCAAAAACACTGAACCCAGATTCTTGGTGTCGAATTACAGATGTATGTTTGGCGGTACGAAAAGACCGACCAAAACCAAGATAATACAAAGCCTCTATAATAGATGACTTACCACTACCGTTTACACCACGAATAACAGATAAAGAAGAAGACGGAACAATAGAAACAGATTCTATATTTCGAAAATTGGTAAGCTGGACACGGTCCAGTTTCATAAAGGAACTCTATCTAACAAAATGTATCCAGTGATGTCACTTAGTAACATCACTGAATATTTATAGAATGGAAACAAACGATCTACAAGCGCATGGGCATAATGACGTACAAAGCTGCATCGTCGGCATCATCTTCAATAAGCGCACTTGCATTAGAATCAGACAGGCTTATTTTAACTGTTTCTGATCCCAAAGCGTTTAATACATCAATCAAATACGCTACGTTGAAGCCAATTTCTAAATCGTCGCCCTGATATTGAACATCAACAATTTCTTCCGCTTCTTCCTGCTCAGGGTTATTGGCAGTAATCTTTAACTCACCGGAGGAAAGGTTAAGTCTTACGCCTCTAAATTTTTCATTAGACAATATAGCTGCACGAGAAAAAGCGTCTTTAAGCACTGCCTTGCTTGCCGTAATTTCTTTGTCACCGTTTTGTGGTAACACACGACGGTAATCGGGAAAGCGCCCATCTACCAATTTAGATGTAAAAATAAAATCGTTTGAAAATATGCGTAGATGGTTCGCACCTATTTGTACTTTCAGTGATTTATCATCTTCGCTAATTAGCCTAGAAATCTCTAGTACACCTTTGCGTGGGATAATAACCTGACGCGCGGGTAAGCTAGACTCATAGTTCAATCGGCATAAAGCAAGACGGTGGCCATCGGTGGCAACGGTTCTAATTACGTTCTCTTCGGTTTCTAGAGACATACCATTTAGGTAATAACGCACATCCTGCTGAGCCATAGAGAAGCTGGTAGCATCGATTAGACGCTTCATATCACTAAAGGTGAGTTCGAACTCTACCTCGCCTTCCCAATCTTCTAGGTTAGGATAGTCATTAGCTGATAACGTTGATAGCGTATAACGGCCGCGGCCGGCTCGGATAAGCGCTTTATTTCCATCCACACTAAAGTGAATGTCGGTGCCCTCAGATATACCACGAATAATATCGAATAGCTTTTTCGCAGGTACGGTAATTTCACCTTCGGTATAATCGCTTTCCAGCTTCACACTTGAGATTAACTCCACCTCTAAGTCTGTGCCGGTTAACCAAAGCGCGTCTTCGCTAACTTTAATCAGTATATTTGATAGTATCGGCAGTGTGTGGCGGCGTTCTACCGCTCCCGAAACTAATTGTAATGGTTGTAAAAACTGTTCGCGGCTTATCGAAAATTTCATCGCTGTGCTATCCCGCCTCTCTAGGTCATTTTTATTAGGAAGACAAAGTCCGAATGAGGTTCTTATAGTCTTCTTTTATATCATGACTTTCTTCTCTAAGCTGCTCTATTTTGCGACAAGCATGAAGAACGGTGGTGTGATCACGCCCGCCAAATGCATTACCTAATTCAGGTAAGCTATGGTTGGTTAGTTCTTTTGCTAAGGCCATGGCCACCTGGCGCGGTCGAGCTACACTTCTACTTCTTCGCTTAGATAAAATGTCAGCTACTTTTATCTTATAATAATCTGCCACAGTTTTCTGTATATTATCTACCGTAACAAGCTTTTCTTGTAGAGCGAGAAGATCACGTAACGCTTCTCTTACAAAGTCGATGGTAATAGGGCGGCCAGTAAAATTGGCATTCGCAATAACACGGTTAAGCGCCCCTTCTAACTCACGCACATTTGAGCGTAGCCGCTTGGCAATAAAAAAAGCAACTTCATTTGGCAGGTGTATTCTATTTTCCGCTGCTTTACGCATCAAAATTGCAACGCGAGTCTCAAGCTCAGGCGGCTCTATCGCAATAGTAAGGCCCCAACCAAAACGAGATTTTAGCCTATCCTCTACCCCATCAATCTCTTTAGGATAACGGTCAGAGGTAAGAATAATTTGTTGATTACCTTCTAGTAACGCATTGAAGGTATGGAAAAACTCTTCTTGAGAACGTTCTTTATTAGCAAAAAACTGGATGTCATCGATAAGCAAGGCATCAACAGAACGGTAAAAACGTTTAAAGTCTTCAATCGCATTATTCTGCAGTGCTTTTACCATATCTTGAACAAAACGTTCAGAATGCATGTAAACAATCTTCGCGTCAGCGTTATTCGCTACAATGCCATTACCTACCGCATGCAATAAGTGGGTTTTACCCAAACCGGTACCGCCATATATAAATAACGGGTTATAGGAACCACCGGGATTGTTTGCTACTTGAGTAGCAGCGGCGCGGGCTAACTGGTTAGATTTACCCTCTACAAAGTTGTCAAACTGATAGGTAGGGTTAATGTTGCTCTTGTGCTTCATCGCCTCAGGGATCGGGATCACCTTAGGTGGCGATGGGCGGGATCGCAAAGGTTCCACAGGCGCATTATTTTTGTGATCTTGCGGTTGTTGATAGTTAGCGTATTGATGCGATCCATTGGAAGTAGATGGCGCTTGCGATCCCCCTTGGCTAGAGTGAGATCCATTGTTTGTGCTATAAGATGATGATCCACCGTGGTTTTGACGGACAGGCTGAGCCGGTTCATGCCCCCGGTTTTCCGAAGGCGCACTATTGTTCGTATTAGCGGCTCTTGAACGGCTTAGCGATTCACGGCTCATAACGTCTAACCGAAGTTGAGGTGCATCGCTGCCTGCAAACTCTTTAAATAATGCAATAATGCTATCTAAATACTTATCGCGAACCCAGTCTAATACAAACCTATTAGGGGCATACAGTGCAATAGTCCCTTGTTCTTCTTGGCAAACCAAGGGCCTAATCCACATACTAAATTGTTGAGTCGGTAATTCTTGACGCAAACGTTCAAGACATTGATTCCATAATGACATGGCAGGTACTTAGCTCCGATAACTCACTTAAGAAACCCACAACACAAGATAATTAGGCACCGAGATGCGCGCCATAAAGAAAAAGGCGGATAAATTTGTTGGGTAGCAGCAAGAAAGTTGTTATTTGTTTTAATCGCTGTGGATTATCTTATTTTATCAACAAAAAGTAAATGGCGATCTTGTGCGATCTTTAGGATCAATTTCATAAATAACTGAATTATATACACTTACTTTTTATTCCAATTTCACCTTATTGTCATCAATTTCGGCCTAAACCTGTTATATAAACAGACCAGATCGCAAGATTGCTGCTGCTAATCTAGCGCGATCACAATATCAATTGTGGATAAATACAGTAGCTGCATCGCGTTATGCACAGTTTAACCCCAGTATTCAAATAAGCTTACCTTTGCACAGTTGAACTTTGTTCAGTTTTTCTACCGAAATAGTGCATTATTCATTGACAGCAGGCCCCGAGATCTCTAGAATTCAGCGTCCTTTTTCGATGGGCTTTTCTGGTGATGAACACCACATGACTCTGGCAACAGAGAAACGTGCATACCAAAAACGCCTATGTTTAACTAAATATAAGTGAGACTTTGGTCATGAAAAGAACATTTCAACCGAGCAATCTAAAGCGTAAGCGTTCTCACGGTTTTCGTGCACGTATGGCGACTAAAAATGGTCGTAAAGTACTAGCAGCTCGCCGTGCAAAAGGCCGTGCTCGTCTTTCAGCTTAAGTTTGAAAGACACTAAAGTGGGCGAGAATCATTTTTCGAGGGAGTTACGTCTGTTAACTCCCACCCACTTTACCTATGTGTTTGATAATGCAATACCAGCCGTATCCCCTTCTTTTACTATCCTAGCTAGAACCAATTCTCGAAATAATTCACGTTTAGGCATTACCCTTGCCAAAAAGCGCATTCGCAAAGCTCACGACCGAAACAGGTTGAAACGTTTAATTCGCGAAAGTTTTCGTCACAAGCAACATGATTTACCAAATGTGGATATCATAGTAATTGGCAAAACCGGCGCTGATAAACTTAGTAACCAAGAAGTGTATGCGAATTTGGATAAGCTATGGAAAAAGTTAACCAAGCGTTGCAACGCATCTTAATTGCGTTCCCTCTGGTACTGATAAAACTGTACCAATGGTTTATATCTCCTGTATTAGGACAACGCTGCCGATTCCACCCATCCTGTTCTTGGTATGCCATTGAGGCATTAAAAACACACGGATTGGCAAAAGGCGGTTGGTTATCCATCAAACGCATATTAAAATGCCATCCTTTGCATGCCGGTGGATATGATCCAGTACCGGAAAAACAACAAGATAAACACTCACAATAAAGAGACCTATATGGAATCGCAACGTAGTTTTCTGATAATTGGCTTAGCGCTTGTCAGCTTTTTGCTTTGGCAACAATGGCATGATGAATATGGGCCGCAGCCAACACAGCCCACTGAAGCGCAACAGACATCACAAGTGTCACAAGGTGTGCCATCGTTTGACGATAAGCAAACACAAGATGTCCCCACTGGCGATAGTGTGCCAAACGCTGTCCCTATGCAACAAAGTGCTAACGCCAACCGCATTATTGAAGTGAAAACAGATACGTTAGACCTTCGTATTGATTTACTTGGCGGTGACGTAATTACTGCAGACTTACTGAAGTTTCCGGTAGTACAAGGGTCGGATGAGCCCTACAGCTTATTGCGTTCTGGAAAAAACCTCTATGTTGCTCAAAGTGGATTAACGGGTCCTCAGGGGCCTGATGGCAGTGCCCAAGGCCGTCCTGTATACAGCGCGCAAAACAATCGCTATGAAATGGACGGTGATACCCTTATCGTTCCACTTACTTGGAAAAATGACCAAGGTTTGTCGGTAACGAAAACCTTTACCTTCGTTAAAGGCCGCTATGATGTGAACGTAAGTTACACCGTAGACAACCAAACTGGCGCCACTGCTAACGTGCAGCAGTACGCGCAGTTAAAGCAAATCATTGATGCCGAAGATGACGGCAATATGTTTATGCCTACATACCGGGGAGCAGCCTACTCTACAGAAGAAGATCGTTACACCAAATACTCTTTTGACGATATTGGCGACGATGATTTAAAAGAATCTACAAAGGCCGGATGGGTAGGCATGCTTGAGCATTACTTTGTATCTGCCTGGGTGCCCGACCAAACTGCAGAGAACACCCTTTATTCTCGCAATTTAGCCAACCAGTTTGCTGTCATAGGTGTGCTGCCTCCGGCTGATACCATTGCCCCTGGTGAAACCAAAACTATCTCGACTACCCTTTACATGGGTCCGAAAGATCAGGATGAACTCGCTAAGATTGCCCGTGGACTCGACCTTACCGTTGACTATGGTATTTTATGGTGGATTTCTCAGACGTTATTCTCTTTGCTTACTTTCTTGCATAGCTTAGTGAACAACTGGGGTGTGGCCATCATTTTGATTACTGTTGTAGTAAAAGGCGCCATGTATTGGCTCACCAAGAAGCAATACGAGTCAATGGCTCGCATGCGTAACCTAGCCCCTAAGATGCAGCAACTTAAAGACCGTTTTGGTGATGACAGACAAAAAATGTCGCAGGCCATGATGGAGCTTTACCGCAAAGAAAAAGTTAACCCTATGGGCGGTTGTCTACCGTTACTTCTACAAATGCCAATTTTCCTAGCGCTTTACTGGGTATTAATGGAAAGTGTAGAACTACGCCACGCAGACTTCGTTCTATGGATAACTGATTTGTCAGTGAAAGATCCCTACTTTGTACTCCCTATCTTGACCGGTTTGAGTATGTACCTGCTACAGAAACTGCAGCCCACCACCATTACCGACCCTATGCAGCAAAAGATAATGCAGTTTATGCCGGTCGCTATGAGTGTGTTCTTCTTGTGGTTCCCAGCCGGATTAGTACTTTACTGGTTAGTGAGTAACGTAATAACCTTGGTGCAGGCCAAAATGATATATGCTTCTATGGAGAAGCGGGGAATAAGTAGCAAATAAGCTACTAGCAATACTAATAAAACAGCCCGCCCTTGCGGGCTGTTTTGTCTAAAGAGGAAAAGTTAAATGCCTTCATTTGATATTGTGTCAGAAATTAATATGGAAGAAGTGAGAAACGCCACCGAAAACGCAAGTAGAGAACTGTCTACGCGGTTTGATTTTCGTGGTGTTGAAGCCAGCTTCGAGTACAAAGAAAAAACCGTTGTGATGAAAGCAGAAGCCGAATTTCAGCTTCAACAGATGGAAAGCATGTTTAGGAACGCGTGTGCAAAGCGAGGGGTAGATACCTCTGCAATAGACGTGAAACCCTACGATGCCCATGGTAAAACCTATCGCCAAACCATTGCCTTTAAAGAAGGCATAGAGCAACCTATGGCGAAGAAAATTGTAAAACTGATTAAAGACGCCAAGCTTAAAGTACAAACCGCTATTCAAGGTGAAGAGCTACGAATAACGGGCAAAAAGCGTGACGACCTACAGCAGGTTATTAGTTTGGTAAAATCATCAGATCTTGGGCAACCTTTTCAATACAAAAACTTTCGTGATTAATTAATGGAAAACCTCACCCTAACTACTGATACCATCACCGCACAAGCTACCGCTCCAGGCAGAGGTGGCGTAGGTATTGTGCGCGTCTCTGGGCCCCATGCTAAGGATATTGCGCAAGCAATTGTACCACAACCACTCACACCTCGAATGGCTACCTATACGCGGTTTGAAGACGCCAAGAAACATGTAATCGATCAAGGCATAGCGCTTTTTTTTGCTGGCCCAAATTCTTTCACTGGGGAAGATGTGCTCGAGCTACAAGGCCATGGCGGACAAGTTGTTATGGACATGCTGCTAGATGCCATACTTGCCACCGGGAAAGCGCGACTGGCTAAACCAGGGGAATTCAGTGAGCAGGCATTCTTAAATGATAAACTCGATTTGGCCCAAGCCGAAGCCATTGCCGATCTTATCGATGCAAGCTCCCAACAAGCAGCCCGTAGTGCATTGCGTTCTTTACAGGGTGAGTTTTCTCAACAAATTAACCAACTATCAAATCAGATTGTGCATTTACGTATGTACGTTGAGGCCGCTATCGACTTCCCTGAGGAAGAAATAGATTTTCTATCTGATGGTAAAGTATCTACCGATCTCGACGGGATATTAGCAAGCTTAGAGATAATTCGTACTCAGGCAAAGCAAGGCAGCTTACTACGTGAAGGTATGCAGGTGGTTATCGCAGGCAGGCCTAATGCCGGAAAATCGAGTTTGCTAAACGCACTCGCGGGAAGAGAAAGCGCTATAGTAACCGATATCGCTGGTACCACCCGAGATGTGCTAAAAGAGCATATTCATATTGACGGTATGCCTTTACATATTATCGATACTGCTGGTTTGCGAGAAAGCCCAGATAAAGTAGAGCAAATTGGTATCGAGCGCGCTTGGCAAGCCATTGGCGAGGCGGATCATGTTTTGTTTGTCATCGACTCAACCACCACGCAAAGTACCGACCCTTACGATATTTGGCCTGAATTTATGGCTAAACTCCCCCCAGGGATGCCGGTAACCGTGATTCGTAACAAAGCCGACCTAAGTACTCTAGATGTAGGGTTAGCCACTGTCACAACTGCTCATGGCGATATTTCGGTGATTAATCTGTCAGCGAAAGAAGGCGATGGAGTAGAAACCCTTAAAGCCCATCTGGCGAAAACCATGGGCTTCGATACCACCACCGAAGGCCAATTTATCGCCCGTCGTCGGCATATTGATGCGCTAGAACAAGCCTATCAGTATGTGGTAACAGGACATCAACAACTTCATGATGCCCTAGCAGGTGAACTACTTGCCGAGGAATTGAGGTTAGCCCATCAGGCGCTTTGCGAGATTACCGGTGAATTCACCTCGGACGATCTGCTTGGTAAGATATTTTCTTCATTCTGTATTGGTAAATAGGTAATGACAAACCATTTTGAAATTATAGTGGGCACTATGCTCGGGGCGTCTGAATATGTTGCAGATGCAATAGCTGCTGCATTAGCACAACGGGGCGTCTCAACCCGTATTCACGGTGAACCACAACTCGACGAAATAAATAAACAAGCCACGTGGGTAGTATGCACATCAACCCACGGCGCAGGTGAACTACCTGATAATATTCAAGCATTTGCAAAGTCTGTGCAACACGCAGACCTTACGGGGGTGAATTTTTACCTTATAGGGTTAGGCGATACCAGCTACGACACCTTCTGTTACGGTGCAAAAGAAATGGAAACATTGCTTAAAGCGCAAGGCGCTAACATGCTTTCCCCAGCCCTGCATATTGATGTATTAGAACACCCTATTCCAGAAGATGAAGCCGTAGCGTGGTTTGAAACCACACTGGATAACGCATGAGCCATATGCTTACGCATGCAGAACTAGCAGCATTAACTTCATCACTGTCTAATGATGCGCGCGTATTGTACATGTTAGGGCTAAGGCCCAATGCAAATAGTGCTACCACAACCTCTGCGCCAATCGACTATAAAGCATTATTGGTTCTCTTAAATGGCGATGACAAAGACACCCCATATCAAAGGGGTAGACAAATAAATAGCCTACTAAGACAGCTCGAACAAAACGGGTTGGTGGCCTTACCTGACGCCGTAGACTTAGCCCATTCCGTTAACGGTAAAATTTTACTGCTACCGCTTATTAGCGAAACGCAGAATAGTTTTAGCGCCTTGCACAAATCCCATTTTTCTATGTCTGCGTCTTGGCAACCCAATGCAAGTTTGTTTAAGGAGATGGCCCAGCTATTAGGTATTATCGACGCTGAATATGATAATAATGATATTGGTGAATTTATTGCCTACTGGTTAGGTAGACCTAGCACTGTATTTAGTGAATTCCAATGGACCCAAAAGTTTGCCTACAATATTAAGCGTAAGCGACTTGCATCTGGCTACGAGCCAGTACGAAAAGTGGGAAATCAGCACGTCAAAGTTGCAGCCGGCATAGAAGCGGATGATAATGCAAGAAAGCTGGTAGAAAAATACGCTACGTCATCAAAGAAGAGTTAAGCTTATGGATCGCATCACAGATAAAATTGCTAATTTAGCTAAAGCACTACACAAGCCGGTAGATCCTAACAACGAGTACATTGATTATAAAACCCTGCGCAAGCAATACGAAGCGCAAGCAAATCAAGAGATCTCGCAACTACAGCAACGCACCAAGAAAGCCCGCGTACAAGCCATACACGGACGCTCAGACCTAAACCCTAAGTGGACATTCTCCAACTTAGTAGAAGACAGTGACGATGTCATTGAAGCTGTGTCCATTGCTCAATCGTTTATCGCTGCCCACGATGATCCAGCGTGGCGTCAAAGCGGCTCTCACATGATGCTTTTCTATGGTGATTACGGCCGTGGAAAGTCGCATATAGCAGGCGCAATAGCCCATCAACTTATCGAACAATACGAGATATCTGTGCTTTACCGACAGCTTTCTACGTTACTAGAGATGCGGTATTTCTCTTATGACTTTAGTGCGAAAGACCACGTAGGGCAGAAGTTTAGAGAAGCCAGTCAGGAATTACTGGATGTGGATCTGCTAATTCTTGATGAAGTATGCGTTAATGAAACGGTGCTAAAAAAGAATACCCAAAGCTGGTTGGGCAATTTATTACGTCAGCGCCTTGTTAATAAAAAGAACTGTATCATCATTACAAACCACAGTTTAAGCGAACTTGAACATGCATTAGGACGATATTGCTTTGAATCCATAAAGGAATACGACACCTATAAAGTGCGCTTTCAAGGGCCAAGCAGGCGTGAAGGTTTGATCCAAGATGAAGCAGAAACCCAGAGTGTGCCACCTCGATATCAACCGAACCAAGTACGGTAAGTTAAGATCGTACTTGGTAAGATCAGCGTTTAATCAAAGAAAAAGGCCTATCAGTTAGGCCTTTTTTTGTTTCAAAAATTAAAAAAGTATAAAAAATTTAAAAATAGTTCCCTTTATTTCAGTGATCACTTCTTTGCGATCAGGTGATCATGCGTCAATCTGTGGAAAGATCTCCTCCACAGCAAGATCGCCCTATGGGCCATATAAATAGCCTTGTTAACGATCTTGCATAGTAAATAGCAAACATTTTATCCCCAGACCGATCACATCTTGATCACTCCTGTGGATAGGATCCCACAAACCACTGTGTATAAGCTCTGATCGTGAATGGCATAACTTTATCCACAAATTCGATTGTGGATAAATAGGGGGTTTATGCACAAGATTAAACACGGTTATGGATCTGTGTTTCCCAAGGTTGTTGATCGTGTAACATTATGATCTGAATATGCTTTAGTGGCTTACCCACAGATCTAGGCGATCCTAATAAAAGTAAAAATAAACAGATCTAAAAGAGATCTTAAGATCATTAAAAGCGATCGAGCCAAAAGCACAAAAAGCTTTGAAGAAAATTTAACCATTTTATTTCACCAATAAGTCAGCTAAAATACGCGCCCTTTTTCAGACCAATCTGAAGAAAAATTTAACTTTCGTTTTTCGTTAATTGTGAGGTTTTACATGTTTTATACCCAAGCATTTGATGTCATCGTTGTAGGCGGTGGGCATGCTGGCACCGAGGCAGCATTGGCTGCTGCGCGTATGGGGTCTAATACCTTGCTGTTGACCCACAATATCGAAACTATCGGACAGATGTCTTGTAATCCTGCGATCGGTGGGATCGGAAAGGGACATTTGGTTAAAGAAATCGATGCCCTTGGTGGTGCTATGGCATTAGCAGCCGACCAAGGTGGTATCCAGTTTAGAACCTTAAATTCAAGCAAAGGACCAGCGGTACGTGCTACTCGCGCACAAGCAGATCGCACCTTGTATCGACATGCTATTCGCAACATCGTTGAAAGCCAGCAGAACCTAACGTTGTTCCAACAAAGTGTTGATGATCTTATTGTTGAAAATGATCGAGTAACTGGCGTTGTTACCCAAATGGGGCTGAAATTTAAAGCTAAAGCTGTGGTACTCACGGTAGGCACGTTTCTTGGTGGAACCATCCATATAGGCCTTGAAAATTACCGTGGCGGTCGCGCTGGCGATCCGCCGTCGATAGCATTGGCAGACCGCCTACGCGCTCTACCCTTTCGCGTAGATCGTTTAAAAACGGGTACACCTGCACGTCTTGATGCACGTTCACTGGATTTTTCAGTAATGCAAGCTCAGCCGGGTGACAGCCCTACGCCGGTATTTTCGTTTATGGGTAACCGCGAAATGCATCCTCAGCAGATCCCTTGTTATATCACTCATACGAACGAGAAAACGCATGATATTATTCGCGGCGGGTTAGATCGTTCGCCTATGTTTACTGGGGTTATTGAAGGGATCGGGCCACGCTATTGTCCAAGTATCGAGGATAAAATTACCCGCTTTGCTGATAAATCATCGCATCAGATATTTGTTGAGCCAGAAGGCCTTAACAGCATTGAGGTGTACCCTAATGGTATTTCAACGAGCTTACCGTTTGATGTGCAAGTTGATCTTGTAAGATCAATCAAAGGCTTCGAAAATGCACACATTGTTCGTCCGGGCTACGCCATAGAGTATGATTTCTTTGATCCGCGAGATTTAAAACAGACGCTGGAAACGAAGTTTATTAATGGCTTGTTCTTTGCCGGTCAAATTAATGGTACTACCGGCTACGAAGAAGCGGGTGCGCAAGGGCTTGTGGCAGGTGCTAATGCTGCCCTCCAGGTTCAACAGAAAGATCCCCTACTGCTTCGCCGCGATCAGGCTTACATGGGGGTATTGATTGATGATCTGGCAACAATGGGCACCAAAGAACCCTATCGCATGTTTACCAGCCGCGCTGAATACCGTTTGTTGTTAAGAGAAGACAATGCCGATAGTCGTCTAACAGCCCTTGGCCGAGAGATTGGCTTGGTAGATGATGAACGTTGGAACGCGTTTAATCAAAAACAAGAAGCGGTTGAAACTGAACTGCAACGATTACGGGGTCAATGGATTCATCCTGATCACGTGGCCACCACACAGCTAAACGGTATGCTTAAAAACCCGGTTAGCCGCGAACATTCCCTTGAAGAACTGATCCGTCGACCGGAAATGACTTATCAACAGTTAATGCAGGTTGAAGCACTTGGCCCGGGTATTGAGGATCCTATTGCTGCTGAACAAGTAGAAATTCAGATAAAGTACGCGGGGTATATTGCGCGTCAGATGGATGAGATTGCAAAGACGCAACGTCATGAAAATACACTACTGCCAATGGACATGGATTTTGCTAAAATCTCTGGCCTATCAAATGAGGTGGTTGCCAAATTGACCGAAGCACGTCCTGAAACCATAGGAAAAGCATCGCGTATTTCAGGTGTCACCCCAGCGGCTATTTCGTTGCTTTTAGTCTATTTGAAAAAGCACGGCATGCTGAGAAAATCAGATAAAATTAGTGCCTAATTAGAGCCCCCTAAATGAGCTTACAGCAAGAACTGCATGATATATTGGCCTCAGGTATCGAGGCCCTTTGCGTTGATCTTAGTACACATCAAAAAAACCAACTGGTTGAATATGTGTTACTAATGGATAAATGGAATAAAGCCTATAACCTTACGTCGGTAAGATGTCCAAAACAAATGATGGTGAAGCATATTCTCGATTCACTAGCCATCATGCCTTATTTACCCCAGCATAATATTATCGACGTAGGTACTGGCCCTGGTTTACCGGGGATGCCACTTGCCATTGCGTTTCCAGACAAACAATTTACCCTACTCGATAGTTTAGGGAAGCGCGTTCGGTTTATGACTCAGTGCGTTCACACGTTAAAATTAGAAAACGTGACTCCGCTACAGAGCAGAGTAGAGGCGCACACACCTGAAAAAGCGTATGAGATTGTGCTAAGTCGCGCTTTCGCTTCGCTAAAAGATATGTTGCACTGGTGCCAGCATCTGGTAGATTCAGAAGGGCAATTTTTGGCGCTTAAGGGTCAGTTCCCACAAGACGAAATAGAAGAAGTGAGTGATTACTACCAAGTAATCAAAACGGAAAACCTCACTGTGCCAAATTTGGTGGGCGAACGACATCTGGTTTGGATTAAAAAAGCATAACAGGATTCATTGTGGCAAAGGTAATCGCGATAGCGAATCAAAAAGGCGGTGTGGGCAAAACCACCACTGCTGTAAATGTAGCTGCCTCGATGGCGGCAACAAAACGTAAAGTACTGCTTATCGATCTTGATCCGCAAGGAAATGCAACCATGGGAAGTGGCGTGGATAAATACGAGGTTGATGCCACTGCCTTTGAACTTCTGATCGAAGAAAAGCCTATAGACGACGTTATTGTTAAAAATACCTCGGGAAAATACGATTTAATTGCGGCTAACGGTGATGTAACCGCAGCAGAAATTAAGTTGATGGAAATGTTTGCCCGGGAGGTACGTTTACGCAACGCACTTAAGCCTGTAATAGATTATTATGACTTTGTATTTATCGACTGTCCGCCTTCACTGAACCAGCTAACGGTTAATGCACTTGCCGCGGCTGATTCTGTAATGGTGCCGATGCAATGTGAGTATTATGCGCTTGAGGGCTTAACCGCCCTAATGGACACCATCGGAAAATTAGCCTCTGTGGTGAATCCTGAATTGAAGATTGAAGGCGTATTGCGTACTATGTACGACCCGCGTAATAGGCTTGCCAACGACGTGTCAGAACAATTAAAACGGCACTTTGGTGAACAAGTATACAGAACGGTTATTCCCCGCAACGTGCGCTTAGCCGAAGCACCTAGTTTCGGTACACCCGCCATGTATTACGACAAATCGTCAACGGGCGCCAAAGCTTATTTAGCTTTAGCGGGTGAAATTCTGCGCCGTCGCGATAAGTTAGCGCCAGCACAGGCAAAAGTAGGTTAAACGAGAATAAGCTGAATGCATCAGCACATGCCATTGAGGGTATTATGTCAGCACGAAAAAGAGGGCTAGGTCGCGGATTGGATGCTTTACTAGCAACCAGCCAGTCGTCATCGCAAAAAGATAGGGAGTCAGCCTCGGTTGACGCCACTCAAAGCGAACTTAGTAAATTGCCTATTGAATATTTAGTGCCTGGAAAATATCAACCACGTAAAGATATGTCGCCAGAAGCGTTAGAAGAGCTGGCGTCATCTATTCGTGCCCAAGGCGTAATTCAGCCTATTGTTGTGCGTAAAGTTGATGAAAATCGCTTTGAAATTATTGCCGGTGAGCGCCGTTGGCGCGCGTCTCAACTTGCGCAACTCGATGAAGTGCCCTGTTTAGTTAAAGATGTGCCCGATGAAGCAGCTGTGGCCATCGCGCTCATTGAGAATATTCAGCGTGAAGACTTAAATGCAATGGAAGAGGCGCAAGCCTTAGACCGCCTTATGCATGAATTTGCGCTAACCCACCAAGAAGTTGCCGAAGCTGTGGGTAAATCACGTACCACAGTGACTAATTTACTCCGTCTTAATAACCTTAACGACGATGTTAAATTGCTAGTTGAACATGGCGATATTGAAATGGGTCACGCCCGCGCATTACTTGCACTTGAAGGTGACGACCAATCACAAGCCGCACAGGTGGTTTCAGGTAAAGGCTTAACAGTAAGAGACACGGAAAAGTTAGTTAAAAAGCTGTTAGAGCCGGCGAAACCGAAAAAAGATAAGCCTATCGACCCAGACGTGCAAAATCTTATGACACGACTGTCAGAAAATTTAGGCGCGCCAGTATCCATTGATCACAATGCAAAAGGCAAAGGAAAGCTGGTAATTAGCTTTAGTGATCTTCAGCAATTAGATGGAATTTTATCTAAAATTCAATAGGTTATATTTTACTTAGTAGGTGTTATGCTTACCCTATTTGCTACTACCTCGGTGCTGCGACGTCCAAAGCGGACAGTCTCCTTTCCGGTTATAGGAATAGAAAATTTTCAGAATAACTTTCAAAAAGCGATGTACTGTTGAAAATTATCGTTAAAACAGTATACTTCTGACGCTTTTTGTTAGTCGTGAACAAGTAGCGAGACAGCGTGAAGAATAAGTTGGCTGGACAGGGAATTAACCTTGCGAAGAAAGGTCTCCTTTTTCAGATTATTACAGCCTTGGTTATTTTAGTTATCGCAGCGGTTGCAGGTGGGAGTCATTCTGCAATGTCAGCAGCAGCTGGGGCACTAGTTAGCATTATTCCTACGTTAGTGTTTTCCGCCTTTGCATTTCGTTATGCAGGGGCCAGTAAAAACGCACTTGTCGCAAGAAGCTTTAGCCAGGGGTCGAAATTGAAACTGGCGCTGACAATCATTTTATTTGTAGTGACATTCGCAGGCTTAGGTGCCGCGCCACTTGAAGTTTTTGTGGCTTTTGTCATTACAACAGCCAGTCATGCACTGGCCATGTTCCAATATGGCGCAAAATAACAACGAAAACGAATATGAATGTGTCTTGCAGTGAATATGAACTGGAACCAGTCACCAATTTTTACACTTTACAACTTAGGTTAAACAATGGCATCTGAATACACTACCTCAGAATATATCAAGCACCACTTGACCAATGCCACCATGTGCTCAACCGACAACGGGATCGCGTTTAACAAAGCGTGTGCCGATGCTGGTTTTTGGACATGGCACGTGGATACATTGGCGTTTTCCATCGGACTTGGCGTGTTATTTTTAGCGCTGTTCAAAAGCGTAGCTTCAAAAGCAACCACAGGCGTACCTGGTAAAATGCAGGCGTTTGTAGAGTTAGTTGTCGACTTTGTTGATGACAACGTTAAGAGCACCTTTCATGGCCGTAATGCCCTAATTGCACCGTTAGCCCTAACCATATTTGTTTGGGTTTTACTTATGAACCTGATGGACTTAGTACCAGTAGATTTAATTCCATGGATTGCTGGTCTTGTCGGTTCTAATGTTTTTGGTATGGACCCCCACGATGTTTACATCAAAGCGGTACCTACTACCGACATTAACCTAACGTTTGCGCTGGCAGCGGGTGTTTTTGTACTCATTATTTACTATTCAATTAAAATGAAGGGTATTACTGGCTTTGCAAAAGAACTGACTATGCAGCCTTTCGGTCATCCGCTTTTCATTCCAGTGAACTTTATTCTGGAAACCGTCACCTTGCTGGCTCGCCCATTATCATTGGCGCTACGTTTGTTCGGTAACCTATACGCCAGTGAGCTAATCTTTATTCTGATTGCTACCATTGGGTACTTCCAGCTACCACTGCACTTTATGTGGGCTGTATTCCATATTTTGGTACTTCCGCTACAGGCGTTTATCTTCATGATGTTAACCATCGTGTACTTAAGCTTAGCGTGTGAAGACCATTAATAAGCATTAACCCGTGTCGGTATAACCTGGAATTATCGGCACGGTTGATAACCGAGTTCTACTTTTAACATTAACTTTAAATTTAACTTAAATCGGAGACGTACATGTTATACATCGCTGTTGCACTACTGATCGGTCTTGGTGCCCTAGGTACCGCTATTGGTTTCGGTCTACTAGGTGGCAAATTCCTAGAATCTGCTGCTCGTCAACCTGAACTAGCACCTCAACTACAAGTTAAGATGTTTATCGTAGCGGGTCTTATCGACGCCATCGCGATGATCGGTGTTGGTATCGCTCTATACCTATTGTTCGCTGTTGGTGCCTAATTTTACTAAACACTTTTTTAGCGAACTTTAAGAGGAGGGGCGATTGTGAATTTTAACGCCACTTTTATCGGTCAATTAATCGCCTTCGCTGTATTCGTGGTGTTCTGCATGAAATATGTGTGGCCACCGCTGATGGCAGCGATTGAAGAGCGTCAAAAGAAAATAGCTGATGGGCTAGAAGCTTCTGAACGCGCAGAGAAAGACCTAGAACTTGCTCAAGCGAAAGCCACTGAGCAATTGAAAGATGCGAAAGCGCAAGCAGCCGAAATTATCGAGCAAGCCAAGAAGCGCGCCAACCAGTTGGTTGACGAAGAAACGCAGAAAGGCCATGCAGAACGCGAGAAGATTATTGCTTCTGGCTATACCGAGATTGAAGCTGAACGCAATCGTGCCAAAGAAGATTTGCGCAAGCAAGTTGCTGCACTAGCAGTAGCTGGCGCAGAGCAAATCTTACAACGTGAAATTGATGCTAACGCACAAAACGACATTGTTGAAAAACTTGTCGCTGAGCTTTAAGAGGGAGATGAGCCATGTCTGAATTGACAACCGTAGCTCGCCCTTACGCTAAAGCAGCTTTCGATTTCGCCGTCGAGAAACAAGCCGTTGCGAAATGGCAAGAAATGCTGACCTTTGCTGGTGCAGTAGCGGAAAACGAAGAAATGCACCAGTTGTTAACTGGTGCTGTTGCCGCAGACACATTGGCAGACATTTTTACTAATGTATGTGGTGAGCAACTCGATGATCATGGTCAAAACCTAGTTAAGGTATTGGCTGAAAATAAACGTTTAGCCGTGTTACCTGAAATTTCTACTATGTTCGATGCGTTTAAAGCAGAGTACGACAAAGAAGTAGAAGTAGACGTAACTTCAGCCACTGCGCTGAATGATGCACAACAAGCCGAATTGGCTGCATCGTTGGAAAAACGTTTGGCACGTAAAGTGAAGCTTAATTGTAACGTGGACCCTGCCCTGATTGCTGGATTGGTTGTAAAAACCGGCGATACAGTTATTGATGGTTCCGTAAAATCGAAATTGAACCGTCTCGCAGACGCGTTGCAAGCATAACGGGGATATGAGCATGCAACTTAATTCCACTGAAATTGCTGAACTGATCAAGAAAAGAATTGAACAGTTCAATGTAAGCAGTGAAGCACGCAATGAAGGTACTATCGTCGCAGTTACTGACGGTATTATCCGCATTCATGGCCTTGCCGATGTAATGCAAGGTGAAATGATCGAGCTTCCTGGAAGTCGTTACGCAATTGCACTAAACCTTGAGCGCGACTCAGTAGGTGCTGTTGTAATGGGTCCGTACGCGGATCTTAAAGAAGGCGATAAAGTACAATCTACTGGCCGTATTCTTGAAGTACCAGTAGGTAATGCGCTTCTAGGTCGTGTTGTAAATACACTAGGTGAACCTATTGATGGAAAAGGTGCGGTTGACGCAGCGGGCTTTGAGCCAGTTGAAAAAATTGCTCCTGGCGTAATTGAACGTCAATCAGTAGACCAGCCAATTCAAACTGGTTATAAGTCAGTTGATGCCATGATCCCAGTAGGTCGTGGTCAGCGTGAACTTATCATCGGTGACCGTCAGTGTGGTAAAACTGCTATGGCAGTTGACGCTATCATCAACCAAAAAGGTACAGGCGTTAAGTGTGTGTACGTAGCGGTTGGTCAGAAAGCTTCAACTATTGCCAACGTAGTACGTAAGCTAGAAGAACATGGTGCGCTAGCGCATACCATTATCGTAGCTGCGTCTGCGTCTGAGTCTGCAGCGCTTCAATACCTAGCGCCTTACTCTGGTTGTACCATGGGTGAATACTTCCGTGACCGCGGTGAAGATGCGTTAATAGTTTATGATGATTTGTCTAAGCAAGCTGTTGCTTATCGTCAAATTTCATTGCTACTTAAGCGTCCACCAGGCCGTGAAGCATACCCAGGTGACGTTTTCTATCTTCACTCACGTCTACTTGAACGTGCAGCACGTGTAAACGAGCAGTACGTTGAAAAGTTCACCAACGGTGAAGTGAAAGGGAAAACGGGCTCATTGACTGCGCTTCCAATTATCGAAACGCAAGCCGGTGACGTATCAGCCTTCGTACCTACTAACGTAATCTCAATTACTGACGGTCAGATCTTCCTAGAAACTGACTTGTTCAACGCAGGTATCCGTCCAGCCGTTAACGCGGGTGTATCGGTATCTCGTGTAGGTGGTGCAGCACAAACGAAAATCATCAAGAAGCTAGGTGGCGGTATTCGTCTTGCACTAGCACAGTATCGTGAACTTGCGGCATTCTCGCAGTTTGCTTCTGACCTTGATGAAGCCACTCGTGAGCAACTAGAACACGGTGAGCGCGTTACAGAGCTGATGAAGCAGAAGCAATACGCACCACTTTCAATTGCTGATATGGGTGTATCCCTGTTCGCGGTAGAAAAAGGTTTCCTTAAGGATGTTGAGCTTAACAAAATCCTAGATTTTGAAGCTGCACTTCATTCTTATATGAACAGCGAACATGCTGACCTGATGAAGACTATCAACGAAACAGGTAACTACAACGACGAGATTGCCTCTCAGTTGACTGACGCTCTAAATAACTTTAAAGCGACACAAACTTGGTAATCAATGCAGCCGGTGATGTGTTTCACACCACCGGCAACACGTTGAGTAATCGGAGATATAGTCATGGCCAGCGGTAAAGAAATAAAAGGTAAGATTGGGAGTATTAAAAATACTCAAAAAATTACCAGTGCGATGGAAATGGTTGCCGCGTCTAAGATGAAAAAGGCGCAGGAACGCATGGCTTCTGGTCGTCCATACGCACAAAATATGCTTAAAGTGATTGGTCACATTGCAAACGGTAATCTTGAATATCGCCATCCTTATTTGGAAGAGCGTGAAATCAAGCGTGTCGGTTACATAGTGATATCTACTGACCGAGGTTTATGTGGTGGCTTAAACTCTAATGAATTTAAGCTAGTCACTCAGGACGTCAAAAAATGGCGTGAACAAGATGTAGAGGTTGATTTCGCTGCATTAGGTTCAAAGGCGTGCTCATTCTTTAACCGCTTTGGGGGCACTTTGCTTGCCGCTGAATCTGGGTTGGGTGATAAGCCGTCTGTGAGTGATGTTGTTGGTGTAGTACGTGTAATGCTAAAAGCGTACGACGAAGGTAAATTAGACCGAGTATTCTTGGTATTTAATGACTTCGTTAACACCATGACACAAAGCCCAGTGATCAATCAGTTATTGCCTTTGCCAAAGTCTGAAGACGAAGAATACCAACATCGTTGGGACTACATTTACGAGCCAGACCCAAAAGAAATTTTGGAGTCATTAATGGTACGTTACATTGAGTCTCAGGTGTATCAGGGTGTTGTAGAAAACGCGGCGTCAGAACAAGCTGCGCGAATGGTTGCCATGAAGGCAGCAACCGACAATGCCGGCAACCTTATTGATGAGTTGCAACTGGTATATAACAAAGCGCGTCAAGCTGCAATCACACAAGAAATTAGTGAGATTGTTAGCGGTGCCGCAGCGGTGTAGGCAAAGGTTTAAAAAAGATAACGAGGACTAATTATGAGTCAAGGTAAGGTCGTCCAAATCATTGGCGCCGTTGTGGACATTGAATTTCCACAAGAAGCGGTACCAAGAGTTTATGACGCACTACGAGTTACCGAAGGTGACTTGTCAGGGCTAACCCTGGAAGTGCAACAGCAATTAGGTGGCGGTGTTGTTCGTACCATCGCACTAGGTTCTACTGATGGTCTGCGTCGCGGACTAGACGTAGAAAACACCGGTAACCCTATTATGGTTCCAGTAGGTACAGCTACACTAGGCCGTATCATGGACGTATTGGGTAACCCAATCGACGAAGCTGGCCCAATTGGTGAAGAAGACCGTATGTCTATTCACCGCGCAGCGCCAAGCTACGAAGATCAGTCTAGCTCGGTTGAACTACTAGAAACTGGTATCAAAGTAATCGATTTAGTTTGCCCATTCGCTAAGGGTGGTAAAGTAGGTCTATTCGGTGGTGCTGGTGTTGGTAAAACGGTAAACATGATGGAGCTTATCCGTAACATCGCTATCGAACACAGTGGTTTCTCTGTATTCGCCGGTGTGGGTGAGCGTACTCGTGAAGGTAACGATTTCTACCACGAAATGAACGACTCTAACGTACTTGATAAAGTATCGTTGGTTTACGGTCAGATGAACGAGCCACCGGGTAACCGTCTACGTGTTGCACTTACCGGTCTAACTATGGCTGAGAAGTTCCGTGACGAAGGTCGTGACGTTCTTTTCTTCGTAGATAACATCTACCGTTATACCCTAGCGGGTACTGAAGTATCTGCACTTCTTGGTCGTATGCCATCTGCGGTAGGTTATCAGCCTACGCTTGCAGAAGAAATGGGTGTACTTCAGGAACGTATTACATCAACGAAGACGGGCTCAATCACGTCAATCCAAGCGGTATACGTACCAGCGGATGACTTGACGGATCCATCTCCGGCAACAACCTTTGCTCACTTAGATGCAACCGTTGTTCTTTCACGTGATATCGCCTCTCTTGGTATCTACCCTGCGGTAGACCCACTAGATTCAACTTCACGTCAGCTTGACCCGCTAGTTATCGGTCAAGAGCACTATGATGTAGCACGTGGCGTGCAAACTGTACTTCAGCGCTATAAAGAGTTGAAAGACATTATCGCTATTCTAGGTATGGATGAATTGTCTGAAGAAGACAAGCAGGTGGTATCACGTGCTCGTAAGATTCAGCGTTTCCTATCTCAGCCTTTCTTCGTAGCAGAAGTATTCACTGGCTCTCCAGGTAAATATGTATCGCTTAAAGACACTATCAGTGGCTTTAAAGGTATCCTGAACGGTGAGTATGACGATCTGCCAGAGCAAGCCTTCTATATGGTTGGCTCGATTGAAGAAGCGCAAGAGAAAGCCAATAAAGCATAATTGAGAGGTCAGTTTCGGCTGACCCCTTAGTAGTGCTAACGTACCTATTCTGGAGGTTCACATGGCAATGACAGTACATTTGGACGTAGTAAGTGCAGAGAAACAAATTTTCTCTGGCTTAGTAGAAACGATTCAAGTGACAGGTAGCGAAGGTGAGCTGGGTATACACCCTGGTCACGCGCCACTTATCTCTGCTATTAAACCTGGTATGGTGCGTTTGGTTAAACAGTTCGGTGAAGAAGAACTTATCTATGTTGCTGGTGGTGTACTAGAAGTACAACCTGGCAACGTCACCGTGCTAGCTGATTCTGCAGTTCGAGCTGACGATCTTGACGAGCAGGCGGCACAAGAAGCCAAACGACGTGCACAAGAGCACATCGCCAACCCAGGCGCAGACTTTAATTATGCCGAAGCCGCTCATGAGCTGGCTGAAGCAATTGCGCAACTTCGTCTTATTCAGAAGTTACGTAAATAAGCGAGCAGCAATAAATAAAAACCCGCATCACGCGGGTTTTTTTATGTCTATTAATAAGATAAATTGTTAGACAAGATTAGTTACAACTAATCTTTACAAAACGATAGTTTACGATTGGCTTATTGGGAGTGGCGAATTAGACTACTAACAGCATCATCACCCCACACAGTATTCAAAAGTACGTTGAACGTGTGATAATAATTAAAATAAATCATGAAGCTTAATCCCTATAAAGAACCGCAACACCACTCAAGTATTGGTATATACCCTTTACTTGTCACACTATTGTTGTTGTGTTTGCACTTCTATACAGGTGCATTACATTGGCCTGCCCAAGGCGATGTAGATGCCCAACGTAACTTTAACTCTGCTATAGCAATGTCATCTATTACCGGTTACTTGTGGTTTTCTTTACGGGTATTACACCAAAATGTAGCAAGTAGTCTTATTTCGCTATTAGTTAAAACGAACCAGCTTGGCCAGTTTTCCTCTCATCGAGAACGCTTAGCCGTCGAGTTTAAACATCACATTTTTAATGCTGCTTTTTTAGCTTTATTGGTTACGTTTGTGTATTGCGCATTTGAAAATTTGCTATCTATTACCCAAGAGGTGCAGGTGGTAATACTTACTGCTGCCGCAGTACCCTTTTGGTTTTTCTGTTTCCTTTTTTTGTTTCAGGTAACCTCAAATACTCGCTACATTATTAAGCAAGTGTTACCCGACGCCCAAAACGAAATTGATCATTTAGACGCCTTGGTATCACTGATTAAACTTGGGCTCACTAATGCTATTTTCTCAATGGGGGCTATCGCGCTTCTGCCTATATTCTGGTTTAAAAAAGACATTCCCACCATTGATGTGTTTATTCTATCGCTGTTTACGTTTAGCTTAGCCTTGTACCTGTTTTGGCCAGTGTTCAAATTAATACAGCAATTTAAACAACACAAAGTGCGTGTGTTAGATAGTTTAAACAGTAAAATTGCTACCGCGATTGCCGGTTATAATAACCAAACTGAGGTGCAAGTTGCCTATGACCTTGAGCAGCTTGAAAACCAAAGAGAAGCGGTAGAAGGTGTATCGACCCGAATTATCAATATTAGCGATCAAACCCGTTTAGCTGCCTGCTTAAGCAGCATTCCACTATCCTGGACATTGGTGAAACTGCTGGAATGGGTGGTTGCATCCCCCTCATATTAATTGCTTAGCGCCGCTTAAAGCGGATAGCAGGCCATTTAGGTTACATCTAGGGCTAGGTAAGCTATTGTAAATATAAAACGGCGTACACTAACGAATGGGAATGCTGGGTAAGATGAAAATTTACGGCGATAGACGTTCTGGAAACTGCTATAAATTGCAGTTACTTCTTGCTCTTTTAAACAAGCAATGTGAGTGGGAAGATATTGATATTCTAAAAGGGGAAAGCCGAACCGATGGGTTTTTACAGCTATCGCCGAACGGCAAGATCCCTATTCTAGAGTTAGACGATGGCCGCGTTATCTCAGAATCTAATGCTATTATGCATTTTTTAGCTGTTGGTTCTAATCTTATGCCCACCACTGAGTTTGACATGGCGGTCTTACTTCAATGGCAATTTTTCGAGCAGTACAGTCATGAGCCCTATATTGCAGTAGCAAGGTACATCAATTTGTATCTAGGAATGCCAGATACTCATCGTACTGAATATGTTGCAAAACAAGCAGGTGGCTATCGCGCTTTAGCGGTAATGGAAGCCCGCTTAGCCAATTCGCCTTTTCTTGTCAGTAACTATCTAACGTTGGCAGATATTTCTTTGTTTGCCTATACCCACGTAGCGCATGAGGGTGGTTTCGACTTATCGGCTTACCCTGCAATAAGAAATTGGATAAAGCTGGTAGAGGCGCAGCCTAGGTTTATTCCCATGCAGGCATAATATCTACATTTACTTAACTGTCTTTCGTTGATGGTGCGATGGTC
This sequence comes from Alteromonas profundi, assembly GCF_010500865.1. GTDB lineage: Bacteria > Pseudomonadota > Gammaproteobacteria > Enterobacterales > Alteromonadaceae > Alteromonas > Alteromonas profundi. The sequence continues at coordinate 124,424 of NZ_JAAAWN010000006.1, read as the reverse complement.
CTAACCAATTATCCTGCATGGCCGCTTGTAGACGGATAAAGGGGCCGGTGTCGATACCATATAAGCAATGCATCGCATATGCTGACGCCTCTAGAGTGGACAGCCCCTGTTCAATATCTGTATGTCGAATGCGATAGCGGGTGCTAGGGGCATGTAAGAAGTGATATGCAGGTATCGACTGTAGCCAAGTATGTTGTTTTACAATCCCATAAGCCTGCTTCCAACTTCCATCAATAACAAAAAGCTGTTGTAGCCTAGCACGGGTTTGTTTCTCTACTGCCTCCAACGCTTCGCTGCCATCATTTGGATAGAGTAAAATGCTTGCATAGGGCTGTAAGCATGCTTTTAATTGCGCCATTTGCTCTGTATCTGCTGCATTTACAATGCGCGCTTGCGCCGTAGATAGGCCAATAAGGCGTGCGGTATTCTTAGCGTGGGCGGCTTCTTTTGGGTGTTGGATAATGACCACCTCAATAGGAAGGGTTACCTTGGTAACATGTTTACACACGCAGGTTTTCTGAGGATAGCTACATCGGTTACAATATTGTCGCATGACATTCTCGTATAAATATTCCGAAGGTATTTTCTCGTTATATTAACCCCAGTAAAAGTAATTTTGCAGTAATCGAACTTGAGTAGATAACTGCCCCCTTAAAGGAGTGTGTACTTTGGCCGAGGTAACGGTAAAATCGCGTATTCTAAATACCCTTGCGCTCGTTCCAAAAGGTCAGGTTATTAGTTATGGAAAGCTAGCCGATTTAGCAGGGTTGCCCAAACGTGCTCGCATGGTAAGTAAGTACCTAAAGCAAGCCGAAGAGCCTATTAACTGGCACAAAGTAGTTAGAAGCGATGGGAAAATTGCTTTTCCAGCAGGCTCTCTACAGGCGCAAGAGCAATGCCAACGTTTAATGGCTGAAGGCATTGTAATACGCAAAAACAAAGTTAATATGTCTATATACGCTTGGCAGCCTGACATCTATACGCTATTGGCAAAACTTGAGTATTAAATCTACGCTTAACAATGTGTTGGGCATGAGTAGAAAAAACGTTTAGAGATAATATGACCACATCAGTGCTAAAAAAAATAACAATAAATGATTTAAAGCCGGGTATGTATGTACACCAAATTGTCGAGCAAAAAGGTCAATTGTCGGTAAAGAGCCAAGGCAGAGTAACCTCCCAGGCCATTGTGGATACGCTTAAAAAGAAAGGCGTTAAAAGTTTAGTAATTGATACTTCAAAAGCGTTTGCCACTGAGCCTGAAGGTAACCTAGTGGCAGAAAGCAAAAGCGAGCCAAAAGCCGACGAGCCGCGTAAAAAAGTAGCGTTAGAAAATGAGCTAACCCGAGCTACACACTTACATAAGCAAGGTAAAGCTATTCAAAAACTGTTGCTTAATAGTGTGAAGAAAGAGCAGCCTTTTGATACAAGTATTCCTAAAACCTTCTCTCGTGCTTTGGTGTCCTCCATAGATCGTAACCCCGATGCGCTTTTGTGCTTAACTAAAATTCGTGAAAAAGATGACTACTTGCTCGAGCACTCACTGAATGTTGCAATCTTACTGGCTAACTTTGGGCGCTTTTTGGGAATGTCCGAGGCTAAAGTTCACGATCTATCCTACGCAGGCTTTTTACACGATCTAGGTAAAATTCTAATACCCGATGAAATACTGCATAAACCCGGGCGTCTTACCGACGCAGAAATGGAAGTAATGAAGGGGCATGTAACACACGGCGTTGATTATTTAGAGACAACTGATTTAGACAGCAAGTTAATCCGTGTCATTAGTGAGCATCATGAACGTTTAGATGGCTTAGGTTACCCCGCAGGCATAGAGGGCGATGCAATAAGCTATGAAGGGCGAATGCTGGCCATTGTAGATATGTACGATGCCCTAACGGCGGATAGGGTGTATAAAGCGGGTATGTCTAGCCAAAAAGCGTTTTCTATTTTAATGAACGACGCGCCTTCCCGCCTCGACCAGCATTTAGTACAGCAGTTTATCAAATGCATGGGAATTTACCCCGTAGGAAGCTTAGTACTACTGTCCAATGAACGTTTAGCCATGGTGATAGAGCAAACTAATTCCCCGCTATCTCCTATTGTTAAGGTGTTTTACTCAGTAAGAAATAGTCACTTTCTGGAACCTAAAGATTTAAATCTTACGGCAGAAAAGAACGTGAAAGTAGTTAAAGCGGCGATAGCCACCGATTATAAAATAGATGTGAATGCGTTTTTCGAACGCTCAGTTTCTATCGGCTAACATTGCGTCGCTGTCGTTAATTAGCGACGCAAAGAGAGATCTTACTCGCTTCCCTGTAGCATTTTCCTTTCCATATCGTTTTTTCAGTCGTCTGTTTAGCTTAGGTTCATCTTTGTTTATGTATGCTCGCTCTGTAGCCCTTAATGCGGGGCGATAGACGCACAAAGCAGTAAAAGGTTGTTTTGTGGAATACAAATTGCAGATTAAGCGTAATATGCATTGAAAAAACGAGCCAGAAAACTCGTTAGATCAATTCAGCAGTGAATAGCCAGTAGCGTTTTATTACGCACTGCCCTATGAGTTATGAACACATATTAGGCCTATTACGTTTTACCTAATGCGCCAAACGAGAAATATACTTTAGCTATTCTTCGCGCAAAAGCAGATGAATAGATATCGGCTGTTTTTACACGTAGCTTCGATATCGTAGGCACGTGTATTAGCTAAATTGAAAATGGAGTAAGATCTTATGAAAAAGACATTAGCCGTAAGTTTTATTGCCGCATCATTAACAGTTGCGGGCTGTGCTAACGATCCGAATAATACGCAGAAAGGCGCCGCCATTGGTGCAGTTGTAGGGGCGTTATTAGGTAAGGCTACCGGAGATAACGATAAGAGTCGTTACGCATGGGGCGCGGCCGTAGGTGCCATAGCCGGTGGTGCTATTGGTAACTATATGGATAAACAAGAAGAAGAGCTTCGCAGTGAACTTTCCGATACTGGCGTTCAGGTAGTACGCGAAGGGGATAACCTGCGTTTGATTATGCCTGGGGATATTACCTTTGCTACCGATAGCTCTACTATCAGCCCGAACTTTAACCCTGTATTACAAGATGTAGCAAAGGTAGTGAATAACTACGAAAAAACCGTGCTAATGATCAAAGGACACACTGACGATACGGGGTCAGAGCAATATAACCAAGCATTATCGGAACGCAGAGCGAGCGCGGTTAAAAATGTACTGACTAACTATTCGGTAAACCCGACACGAATTACTACTGTAGGTATGGGGGAATATGCACCTAAGGTACCTAACAGTAGCGATGCTAACCGTTCTATGAACCGTCGAGTAGAACTGGAAATTCAACCGTTAACACAGTCGAATACCTAAGCTATATTTAGTCGATGACAGCGCCGCTTTATGCGGCGTTTTTATTGCGGCTTAAAAGCCTTTATTTGCCGAGAGATTTCATCGGCCAAAGCATTAGGGATAGGAATAGCAAGATGATATTGGGCGACTTTCCAATGTCCGTTTTGACGTACTAACACTCCCGTACCGCGCGTTTCCCCAAAACTGTTATTATCCAGTAACTCGTCAAACCAAGCGACCTGTTGAGTAGCGGACAAATAAATGTGGCGGGCGCTTGGGTGGTAAGTCCAGCCTCTTCCCTTATCGAAATGAGGTTTTGCATAGGCTTTAAACTCTTCGATATCCCATACTTCTTTTGCATCGGTACCAATGAAAGTAGCCTCTTTAGCGTATAAGGCGAAGTAAGCATTAAAGTTAGCCGCTGAGGCGTGTGCGTGTAACTGGTTTAATACATCATTGATAGCTGTTTTATCGTCTGGTTTAGCCCAACTTAGTGGTGTTACAAACACCAGTACACCTAGCATCACATACTTCATATATAAACCCTTTCTTATATTATTATTTGCCCCAGCATAACTGCTTTTGGGGGTAAATCTCAAAGACGTTGCTATACACACTTTAGGGTTAAGCGTTAGCTTTCGTAAGCCATGGTTGATTCTCGCACCACCAAGGTAGGTTCGAAAAGGCGCTGCACATTATGCGTGTGGCCATAGAGCGTATTGAGAATATACTGTGCTGACATTTTGGCCATATCAGCTATAGGGTTACTGACTGTGGTGAGCCGGGGATAAACATGGTGGGCAAACACCACGTCATCAAACCCCACAATGGATAAATCATGGGGTAAATCCATGCCAAGATCCCGCGCGCAACTCATTGCGCCAGAGGCCATCCAATCATTTGCACATACAAGAGCAGAAAATGGCGTATCGCGAGACATGAGCTCCAATAACCCTGTTTTCCCGTCTTCTTCTTCGTAATGCCCTTCAAAAGTAAGAAAAGGATTATAGGCTACGCCGGCTTCCTCTAAGGCCCGTTTATGTCCTTTTAAACGCTGACAGGCATCACGAATTTTCATCGGGCCAGAGATATAAGCAATGTCACGATGGCCTAGCTCAAGTAAGTGCGTAGTAGCCAGATAGCCGCCTTTTTCGTTATCAAGCGCAATACAATTATTCTCTAACCCTTTTACTTGCCTGTTCACCAACGATATAGGTAAACGTTTTTCGTTGAGCGCAATAAGGTCTTCATCTTTCATTGCCTCTGCATGCATAATAAGGGCATCGCAGTTTCTACTAATAAGAAACTCCACCGCGTCTTGTTCAGTGGTTAAATTGTTGTGCCCTACCGTAATAATAACGTGTTTATCCGCAGCCCTAAGTGTAGATTCAACCCCCTGCATTAAGTCGCCGAAAAAAGGCGTATTTAATTCAGATACCAATATTCCTACACTATCTGAACGGCTAGTGGCGAGAGAGCGCGCTACCGAGTTTGGACGGTAGTTCAATTCCACCATGGCCTTTTCAACTTTCGCTTTTAACGTAGCATTAACTGTGGTTTTCCCATTTAACACCCGCGATACCGTTGATAATGATACCCCCGCGCGTTCTGCAACTTGATATATGGTAGCCACGAATTACTGCTCCTATAGGTGAAAGACCATTGAATTTTTCAATCCATCATTATGCCGTTATTGTCGATGGTACGCCACGACGCTTTAGTAGGGTTTCGGTGACTTCTTGTTGATTCTTGTCATTTAATGGGTAGAGCAAGAAGAGGAGCGCACCAGCAAAGCCAAAGCAGGCTGGGATCCAACTCATTAAGTCGCGCATGCCGGGTAAACTTTGCCCTATAGTGGCAGGCTGCATGCCATCGTAGCCATAGCTTCCTAAGACAATGAGTACCAAGGCGCCAGCAAAACCGCCCCCGGTTTTTTGAACGAAGGAACCTGCAGAATAAATAAGCCCCGTAGCCCGTCTGCCAGTGCGCCATTCATTATAATCTGCCGAATCTCCTAGCATTGAGAAAAATAGCGTTGGCATTATCGCAGCGAAAAACTCCGCCGCGCAGCCAAGGGTAAAGATGCCAACTGTTGAACCTAGGGGTACGAAAAAAATGGCAAGGGTAAATAAGCTACTCGCTAATAAAGAAATAATAAATAGCGGCTTGCGGCCAAATTTTTCAGATAACCAAGAGGTGGCCAGTGCGCCGAAAATAGAAACTACCAATAGGCAAATAAAGTAGTATCCAATAAGGCGTTCTTCGCCAATGTAATATTTAAAATAATAAGCAATAACACCGTACTTAATGCCGTTAAACATCATAGTGAGAAACCCCATGCCTAAAAGTATTAACCAAGGTTTGTTTGTCAGTAAGTCGACGATGTCTTGTTGAGAACGGCTGTTTAACGATTCTGGGCGGGCAAGTAGCTTTTTCACGAACACTGCACTAATGCCCATTACTGCAACGAAGATAGTTCCACTTAGAAGGTTACGAAAATAGAAAAATGCAGTTATTGATGCAAGGGGGATAAGTATAAGAGGTAAATGCTTACTTAGGTCTATAAGCTCCTGTTTCAAAGGAGCCGTACTATTTATAGCAACGGGTACACGCTCTTTAGTAGAATAGACTGTAATTAGCATTAAGGTGACGAGCAAAGTCGCGAAGACATACATAGTATATTGATAACCTTTGGCATCATTTCCTTCGCCAAAGTAAGAAACCATCATAGGTAGGCACCCCATAACCAATAACCCGCCTAAAAACGCTCCTGCAAACCTAAACCCTGATAGGCTGGTGCGTTCCCTATCGTCACTGGTTATTACGCCCATAAGTGCAGAATAAGGAACATTGTTAACGGTATAGGCGAGCGTTAGCCCTATATAAGTAAGATAGGCGTACACAAGTAACCCTACATTACCCAAATTAGGCGTGGTGAAACAAAGTACCATGAACAGACCTAAAAACGGTGTTGAGCCTAATATCCAGGGACGAAACTTCCCCATTTTAGTTTTCGTTCTATCGGCAATCATACCCATAATAATGTCGGTAACACCGTCAGAGAGCCGCACAACAAGGAATAACATAGCGGCTGCTGCAGCACTTAACCCATATGTGTCGGTATAAAAAACGGTTAAATAGGCGAGCGCGCCTCGCCACACTAAATTAGCCGCGGCGTCTCCTAAGCCATATCCAATCTTCTCTGATAACGATAATTTCTGTTCCATGCCAGACGCCTTTACCTTGTTATTATTTGCGTTGAGCCAGTAGGGCTTTAAATGCTTTCGCGCTATCTTTCAATATGCGAGCTTGATTGTTAAAGTCTACATAAACAATACCAAATCGCTTTTCATACCCTTCGGCCCATTCAAAGTTATCCATGAGACTCCAAGCGAAGTAACCACTCACTTTCACGCCAAGATTCATGGCTTCTTCTACCGCTAATAAATGGTTTTGGTAATAGTCAATACGATCATTATCTTCTACCCTACCGTCCACAACAACATCGGCCATCGCTGCGCCATTTTCCGTAATGTAAACAGGCGGTAGTTTGTACCTTTGGTGTAATGATAGTAGTAGCTGGGTGAGTGCGGGTGGATGAATTTCCCATCCTATGTCGGTTTTGGGGGGGTAGTGTTGGTGTTCAAAGTATAGCTCACCGGTTTTTTTTGCTGCTGAGTAGTGTAAACGTGTATAGAAGTTAACACCTAAAAAGTCGAGTGGCTGACAAATGATGTCCATATCGCCTGGTTGAATAGGCGGTTTGTCATTGTCATCTAGCTTATTAATAACATCGGGATAGCACCCTTCCATTACGGGCTGCATGTACCACTGATTTATATATTCATCGGCTCTTTCTGCTGCAGCAATATCTTCAGGCTTTTCAGTTGCGCTGTAGCAAGGCGTAAAATTAAGAACAATACCGTTTAGCGCCGTAGGTACATTTTTCTTCAATACCTGCATACCTAAACCGTGCGCTAAGAGTATGTGATGGGCTGCAGTACGGCCTTTTTTTCTCCCCACTTTGCCAGGTGCATGAACGCCAATTTCGTAACCTAAGTATGCAGAACAAAAAGGTTCATTAAAGGTTGCATACGAATACACGCGATCGCCTAGCGCGGTAGTAACTTTATCAACATAATGCTCAAACGCGTAGGCGGTTTGACGATTTAGCCATCCTCCCTCATCTTCCAGGTATTGGGGTAAGTCCCAATGATAAAGCGTAACGAAAGGCTTTATATTTAGGCTATTAAGTTCATCAAGTAGCATGGTGTAGAATGCCAAGCCTTGTTGGTTTATTTCACCATTTTTTTGCATTAAACGAGGCCAGGAAAGTGATAACCTATACGCATCTACGCCGAGGCTGTTTATAAGTACGACATCCTCTTTCCAACGCTTGATATGCTCGCAAGCATGTAGCCCGTCTGATTTATCCGCTATAGCGCCTTCTTGTCGACAAAATACATCCCATATGCATTCTAATCGGCCCTCTGCGTCACCTTCTATCTGAAAAGACGACGTAGCGGTACCAAATAAAAATGAAGGTTTCAGCATAGGGCTAGTAGAGGAAAGCGATATTTTTTTAGTCATTACTGATTTTCCTATTTAGGCATTTTGCTCAAAGATTATCCGTGCAATTTGCGCCCTTTAATTTCTTAAGCGTACATATAGTGACTGATTTATAGCACAACAGAGGCTTTTTGAGAAAGCGCTTTCCCAGATTAATTAGCCGGCTTTTATCGAAGTTGTTTATTTTTATGTAAATTTTATATTTCTTTTTTCTGCGATCGCTCGTTTTTCTTTACTATAATAAGTGCCTGCTATTCCTTTATATTTTTATAATCTGCAGACCATTAACTGATTGAGTGTAAATTAAGTGTAAAATATATGTTGAAGTTGTAGTTGTTTTGACTTAACTTTGAGAAAGCGCTTTCTTATGTAGGGCATTTGCTTTTAGTAAAGAGAGAAAGCCCTTTCTTGAAAGAGACGAAAATCACTCAATACAACAAAGAGAGAAAGACAGTGACACACATACACTTAAACAAATCGAAAATTGCTAAGAGTCTGTCTTTAATATTGGGAACTGGATTGCTATTCCCTGTTAATGCGCAGGAATCACCGGAAGATGTAGAGGTAATACAGGTTTCGGGTATACGAAGTAGTGTGCAAGAATCCATGGGAATTAAGCGAGATTCAGCTGGGGTGGTAGATGCTATTTCTGCTGAAGACATAGGTAAGTTCCCTGACACCAACCTTGCTGAGTCGCTTCAGCGTATTACCGGTATTTCAATCAGCAGAAATAACGGTGAAGGTAGCCAAGTAACGGCGCGGGGTTTTGGACCAGATTTCAACATGGTTACCCTTAATGGGCGAACCATGCCAGGTTCGGCACTGCCTGGCGGCGGTGGTACACCTAATTCGCGAGCCTATGACTTTTCCGACTTAGCTTCTGAAAGTGTACGTGCTGTAGAAGTGTATAAAACGGGAAGAGCGAGCATAGCAACGGGAGGTATTGGTGCTACTATCAATATCCGCACGGCACGCCCCTTCGACGCACCTGAAACAGGTTTTATGGCAAGTGTAGGTGCAAAAGCGCTGCATGATACCACTAACCGTGTAGGAAGTGATGTTACCCCCGAGGTCTCGGGTTACTTCAATTATCTTGCCGATGATGAAAAATTTGGTGTGACCTTTACTGGGTCTTTTCAACAAAGAGACAGCGCAGCTCAAGGTGCTTTTGTAAACGAGTGGCGTGTGAACCCGTTTGACGGCAGTATTCCACAGTCCCCAGACCCTGCTAACCCAGATAGCGGCGACCCTATTGTTTTAAATAATGCGCCAGCAATGGGGCAGCTGTTCGCGATCCCTTCCGATTTACGTTATTACATGGCAGACAGAGAGCGTGAAAGAACAAATGCACAATTAACATTCCAATATGCACCGAGTGAAAACCTCGTTGCTACGCTAGATTATACCTACTCTAAGCAGGATCTTTACGAAGCACGTGCAGAGCAGTCAATTTGGATGGATGACAGGTATTTCACCGAGTTAACCTTTGACAATGAGAATGTAAAAACGCCTGTTTTAATCACGCAAGAGAGACGTGACTTATTGCCACGAGACTTGGGATTAGCCCTACAAGAGCTGAACCAAGTTAATGAAAACAAGTCTGTGGGTTTAAACATTGAGTACTTTGTAAACGATGATTTCACGTTGATCTTTGACTTACACAATTCATCAGCTGAAGGCCGCCCTGATTCCCCTTATGGAACATGGACAAACTTAGGTTTAGGGGCAAACGTGGTTAAGGGTCAGGGTGTCGATTTCACCGGCGACTTCCCCATCATGCTCGTTGATTTCGATGATGCCGCAAGAGATAACCTCAACGGAAATGGCATGCTAGATCAAGATGATGTGGGTACGTCTATCTTAGACATGAACTTCTCGTCGCAAGATACCGAAATTACCCAAGCCAGAATTGATGGAACCTATGTTTTAGACACCGGCAGCATTAACTTCGGTATTGAATCGCGCGCAATGGAAAGTACCTCATTACAGTCACTTACCCGCCACACTATGGGTAACTGGGGTATTGAAAACCCGGGTGAATTGCCAGCAGGTTCTCTAACACCGTTAGATTTTGCGAGTGAATTTAGCGATTTCAATACTGATGGCATGTACTCAGAAGGCTTTACAGGAAGCGTGGCAGAAATTGGCGCATTCGCCGCGCAAACCTACGGTTTCAATTTGGTGGCGGATAACCCCTATGCAACCAATAGAACCATAGAAGAAGATATAACGGCACTGTATTTCGAACTCGACCTTTCTGGCGAACTAAACGGGATGGAATATAACCTACTAACAGGTCTACGTTACGAAAATACCGATGTGACGTCTATCGCCAACATCAGCTTGCCCAGTGGTATTGCATGGGAAGGCAACAACGACTTTAACGTTCGTTTTGGTAGCGCGATGGAAGACGTGGAAGTTAAGTCGAGTTACGACCACATTCTTCCTGCGCTAGACTTTGATATTGAAGTAGTTGAAAACGTGATTGCCCGTTTCTCCTACAGTAAAACCATTGCTAGACCTACTTACAACAGCTTAAGTGCGGCAGCAACGGTGAATACACCGAGTGGTCCAACATTATTAACTGATGGCGCTACAGCTACTGCCAGTTCAGGTAACCCAACACTAGTGCCGTTAGAATCGGACAACGTAGATGTTTCAGTAGAATACTACTTTGATGAAACCAGTTATGTATCGTTAGGTTTTTACGATAAGCGCGTGAAAAATTTTATTGGTAACGAGCAGGTTGAAGAAAGTATTTACGACTTACGTGATGCCACCGCCGGGCCTAGAGCACAAGCGGCAATGGAAGAGCTTGAAGCGCGAGGTATACCCATCAGCGATACGTCATTATTTAACATGGTTGCAGCCATGGAAAATGGTGTTGACTACGACTCGATGACCGATGAGCAATTTGAAGCGGCTTACGATGTTTTACCAAATGGCGACGACCCAACGCTTACGTTCATTAACTCTAAACCGGTGAATAACAAAAGTGCCAACATTTATGGCTTCGAGCTTGCCGCACAGCACTTCTTTGGTGATACCGGTTTTGGTGTTTTGGGTAACTACACCACAGTCACGGGGGATATTGGCTTTGACAATGACGCCGACCCTTCCATCACACAGTTTGCTTTAGTGGGTTTAAGCGATACGGCGAACCTTGTGCTCATGTATGAAAATGAAGGCTTACAAGCTCGTATCGCCTATAACTGGCGAGACAAGTTCCTAGATACCACTTCTCAGTACGTAAACGAACCGGGTTACACAGAAGCCTATTCCCAAATAGACTTTAGTGTTTCCTATGATATTTCGGATGCATTAACTGTGTCTTTTGAAGGTATCAATATTACCGATGAAAACATTCGTAGACATGGACGAACCAGTGCCATGCTATGGAAGTTAGATGAACTTGGTGCCCGTTACGCATTAGGCGTTAGATACCAGTTTTAGATGTAGGGTGTGTTAGCCCGCTCTCGTGTATTTTTATTGCACTTGGGCGGGTTTTTTTTCATAGTGAAACAAGCCATAAATGATAAACCACGCGGTGTTATGAATAAATTGGTGAAACACGTTGTTATTGTAGGCGGCGGTACAGCAGGTTGGTTAAGCGCAGGCATACTGGCGGCAAAGCTAAAGCCTGACTACAAAGTTACCCTTATAGAATCACCTAATGTACCCACAATAGGTGTTGGCGAAGGTTCGTGGCCATCGCTTAGAGACACACTACTTGACATTGGTATTAACGAGCGGGAATTTTTAACGGCCTGCAAGGGCACGTTTAAGCAAGGCTCTTCATTCGTCAACTGGCGCGCTTGTGCTGCTAACTCGCAAACCTTTGCCCACCAATATCACCATCCTTTTACGGTGCCTACGGCATACAATGAGTTAGATATTCATGCTTGCTGGCAATCAATAGCGAAGCATGAAAGCTACGAAAACAGTTTTTCTCTACAAAGCCTGATGTGCACGCAAGGGAAGGCGCCAAAGCAAGCCACCACCCCAGATTACGCTCATGTGCTTAATTATGGTTACCACTTTGATGCCACGGCATTAGCGAATTTGCTGAAAAAACACTGCCTTGAAACCCTTGGTGTACATTACGTATCAGCCCATGTCAGCATGGTTGAAGAACACCCCAATGGATATATTCGCCAACTCCTCACCGATAATGGTCAGGCAATATCAGGCGACTTATTTATAGACTGTTCTGGCAAAAGCGGATTACTCATTCAGCAACACTTTAATGTACCTTGGTTGTCACTTGAAACCACCATGCTAAACAATCGAGCCATGGCGGTTCAAGCCCCCTATGCTCCCGACGATCAAGCCATAAGCAGTACTACAGTAGCGACTGCTCAACGTGTGGGTTGGACATGGGATATAGGCTTACAACATAGGCGTGGTGTGGGGTTAGTTTATGCCAGTGAGTTCTGCAACGAAGACGCTGCAATAGACATATTATTCAAACAAGTAAGCCAACGCTTAAGCCATGCCAAAGCGCAGGATTTAAGTGTAAGAACCCTTTCCTTTGAACCTGGCTATCGCAAAGCCTTCTGGGTAAAGAACTGCTTAAGTTTAGGCATGTCCTCAGGGTTCGTTGAGCCTTTAGAAGCCTCAGCCATTGCCATGGTGGAATTAGGGCTACGTATGTTGTGCGAATCCTTCCCACACAACGCAGAACATATGGAGCATGTTAGTCAACGTTACAATCAGAGATTTGAATATCGCTGGCAGCGCGTGGTGGATTTCTTAAAACTTCACTATGTACTGAGCGAAAGAAATGAACCTTACTGGCTTGCCCAGCGTCATGAAAGTCGCACTCCACCCTCGCTATCCACACTATTAGAAATTTGGAAATATCAGGCCCCTTCACGCTTAGATCTAATTGAAAACGAAGAAATATTTCCCTCAGCCAGCTACCAATATGTATTGTATGGTATGGGGTATAACACGGCGTTACCCGCTATTGCGCTAAGTGATGCCGATCTTTCAAAAGCGAAAGCAATACGCAGCAAAATGACACAAATGAAACAAGCCTACTTACATGCATTGCCAAGTAACAGAGCGTTACTTGATGAGCTTTGTGGGTTACATGAAGAAAAGGGTAATAAGGAGCATAACCATGTCCACATTTGATAGCGCGACGTTAGCGCCGGTGAAAAACGTAGTTATTGCAGGTGGAGGCACTGCCGGTTGGATGGCCGCCATTGCGCTAGTCAAACTATTAGGCAAATCACTCAATATTACCCTTGTTGAATCTAAAGATATTGGCATTATTGGTGTTGGCGAAGCGACCATCCCCCCTATTAGAACCTTTCATAAACTGCTTAATATTGACGAAAAAGCCTTTATGAAAGCGACGCAGGCAACATTTAAATTGGGCATTGAATTTGAAGGCTGGCGCGAAGAAAACCATAGTTATATACACTCATTTGGGGTAACCGGTAGAGAATGCTGGGCAGGCGAGTTTCACCATTTTTGGCTGCGTGCCCAGAAGTTAGGGTTTGGTGGTGAGTTTGGTGATTATTGCCCTGAATTGCAGGCGGCTAAAGCCAACAAGTTTTTCACCAATGAGTCTATGCCACTCAATTTTGCTTATCACTTTGACGCAGTGGCCTACGGAAGATTCCTTCGCACGCTCGCCACAGAGGCCGGCGTTCACCATATCGTGGGTAATATAACTAACGTAAGTAAGTGTTCGCAAACTGGTAACCTCACCAGTTTACAAGTTGATGAGTCGCAAGAAGTAAACGGTGACTTCTTCATCGATTGTACCGGGTTTAAAGGTTTGCTCATTGAACAAGCCCTTCATACAGGGTATGACAACTGGAGCCACTATTTGCCTTGTGATAGCGCGGTGGCAATGCAAACTGAGACTGTTGCTGCGCCCGTTCCCTACACAAAAAGTAGTGCCCATAAGGCGGGTTGGCGTTGGCAAATTCCCTTACAACATCGGGTGGGAAATGGACTCGTGTATTGCAGTAAATACATGAGCGATGACGAGGCAAAATCGACCCTTGTGCAACAGGTAGAAGGTGAACCCGTTAACGACGCTCGCTTTATTAAGTTTACACCGGGAAAACGTCGGTTAGGCTGGAATAAAAACTGTGTGGCGCTTGGCCTTGCCAGTGGGTTTATCGAACCTTTGGAGTCCACCAGTATTCATCTCATTATGACAGGTATCGTCAGGCTAATGCGGTTATTCCCATTCGATGGGGTTACCCAGTCGGCCATAGACGAATACAACACCAAATACGACAGTGAAATGGCCGCTATTCTCGATTTTATTGTTATGCACTACAAGGTGACCAATAGAGAAGACTCACCTTTTTGGCAGCACTGTAAAAACATGCCTATTCCCCCTTCCCTCACCCACAAGCTCAATTTGTTCAAAGATACAGGGCGAGTTTTCCTAGATGATGGTGATATTTTTCGCGTAGATTCGTGGACACAAGTAATGTTGGGGCAAGGTTTAACACCTAATCAATACCATAAGGTGGCCGATGAGATGTCTGAAGCGGAATTAGAACGATTTATGATGGGATTGAAGCAACAGGTAGATATACAGGTATCAAGGTTACCTTCTCATCAAGCGTTTTTAGATAAGTATTTAGCAGTTAATAGCAGAGCGTAATTATCGCGTAAAACAAAAAACTCATTCAATAATAAGGTATATTATCAAAATACATTGAGCTGTTAGTCTTTGCGTTTCTACTTAACGTTATTATTTATTAGGAGCGCCGCCAAATGAAAGCTTACTCAGTGTTAGAGGTAACCATTAACGATGACAGCTGGATACCAGCATATATGGAAAGTGTAGGTGAGATAGTTTTGAAGTACGGCGGCACTTACCTAGCCAATTCCAATGATTACGAATTTCTTGAAGGTAAGGGTAACCAAGACGCCGTGCGCGCGATAATAGAATGGCCGTCTGTTGCATCAGCAAAGTCGTTTATGACTGACCCCGACTATCTCCCCCATTTACACGCACGCCAAGCGGGTACTATCAGCAATCACTTTCTGATAGAAGGGAAAGCCTGAGCTTCAAATGGTAGACATTAAGGTCTACAGATTGTTACCCATAAAGTAGACTTCAGATAGTTGACCTACTCAGTTTACGAATAACGCTAAATTTGTTGGGCGTCAACGGCGTCTCTACGAGAGGTAGTTTTAGACAAGGAAGGAAAAGTTCTCTCCACAATACTCACCCACTGGATGAAACAGAATGAAAAAATACGGAACGATAAAAAACAAAACCTCGCTATAAAACGAGGTTTTTTAGTTGGTTGTAAGTTATTTTGAGCGCTAGTGAGCTTTATTCAATATTCTGGATCTGCTCATTGAGTAGTGGCCTAGACCATAATAAACCCAATAGCTTACCGAAAAGAAACCGTTCAAAAATGGCTGTTTGCCCTCCAAACTGCCCACCATTTGCCTATGGCTTTTACTAAATCTTAGTGGTGCTTCTTGGCTAAAACTACGGAAAAACTGTGCCGTTTTTATGCTGCTGTTAGGGTCTAAAAATAGCAGTTTTGAAGGGCTTTATTGAGTAATTTTTTCAACGCCCCATCCACTAATAGATACAATAATATCCATTTTTAGCTTTCCTGCGCTATAATGGACATAATTGTATCCATTTGGTTGTTGCGGATGAATTTTACCTTACTTGATGATACCGATGTAAGCCAAGCTTATGCGGCTTATTTACGGGAGTTACGAAAGCAGGCAAAGCTATCACGAGCTGCGTTGGCTGAGCGAAGCTGTGTACCTGCGGCCACCATTAAGAAATTTGAGCTAACTGGGCAAATTTCATTTCGCCAATTGTTGTTGCTTTGGCAGACGCTTGATTCGCTAGATAGGCTCTTTCAACTCACACAGCCGAGCAAAGAACGCACTGCTATGCCCACCAGCATTGATGAGGTGCTAAAAGATGAGTTTTAAACCCATTCAAAAACTCACTGTAACTCGTACGTTAAGCTCAGGTGAACAGGTTTCTGTAGGGGTCTTGGCGCAAAATCGCCAAGGTGTTTTTGCTCGAGGATGACGGTCAATGGGAGCCTGCACCTTTTTACGATGTTACCTACAGCCCACATCCATTCAACGAACACGCCACTGCTTTCGGAGGTTATGGCAAAGCGCCACCGCTTAAGGTAATGCAAAAACTTGCTACCAGTGCAGGCTTTTCGAATTGGAATGATGCAAGGCAAGGCAAGTCATTGAAGAAGTTGCAGAAGCCATCAGCCAATTTACGTATCTGGCACAGCAGCAAGGGATCAGTAAAACAACAGTGTCTGCGATTGCTAAGACATTGGATCAGCGCAAACAGGAAAATGCAGCGCTTTTTCTATAACAATAAGAAGGGACAGCTATGAAGCTCGGTCGTAACGATCCTTGCCATTGTGGCAGTGGTAAAAAATTTAAACGTTGTTGTATGGGCAGCGCTTCCAAGCAACATGACCAAGTTTTCGATGATGTTGAAACCATGCTGGCAATGAACCGAAATTTGAGTATTGATGAACTCAACGCAGCCTTGCAGCACAAAGTGCACGATCGCAATAATCAACCTCATCCCGATTTTTGTGGCGTAACGCCAACGCAAATGGCCAATTGGCTGTATGCGCCTTTTGCTGAATTACAGTGGGTCACAATCAGTACGCCAGACAGCCTTGCAGCCAGCCCAGTCATGCGCTATTTAGCGCTCATTCTTGATGAGGCCATGGCCCAAGAAGGCTCCTTCAAAGCCACAAGTAAAGGTAACTTACCGGCTAAATTAGTCAAACAGGCCAGTGAGTTATTGCCTGAGTTTGCTGTTGCCCAATTCGAACGTGATATAAGCATCAGTGAGTTTGCCGGCAGCAACGAAGACAAGTTTAATGCCTTGCATTACACCCGAGTGCTTGCCGAAATTAGCGGTATTATTTATCGGCGCAGTGGTCGCTACCATGTAAAAAAATCAGCGCAAAAGCAGTATCAAGCTTTAGGCATACAGACTTTTTTCAAACCTATGTTAGAGGCTGCCATCAGCAAATATAACTGGGGCTATTTGGACGGTTTTGAGTTTGATGCCGACCTGCGAACCTTTTGGCTGTTTATGTTGTGGCGTATCCAAAGCCACAACAGTGTGGATCAGCTTGTGAAAGAGGTGATGACAGCATTCCCTGATCTATTGCTGGCATTCCCTACGGATGATTACTTCTCGCCAGAAAGAAACTTAAGCATGCTCATTGAAGCACGATTTATTGAGCGATTTTTGCAGTTTTGGGGGTTTGTGACCATTGACCCAAGACGTTATTTTAACACGAAACCTGTTGGTAGAGCGGTACAGGTACTGCCTTTATTAAAACAAACTTTTCAATTCACAATAAATACATAGCAAGGTCATCGTGAGCGAATATCAATACTATAAATTCGAGCGTCTGGATGGGTATTTAAACGCTCAAGCACGCCAAGCTCTCAGATCAATTTCAAGCCGTGCTGAGATCAGCGCCACGTCCTTTCAGGCGTATTCCACCTACAGTGATCTATAGGCAGAGCCTTTTGAGCTGATGTTAAAATACTTCGATAATGATGACGTTGAGCGAGTGCCGTTGATTCAATTCGATTTTGAACACTTCCGTGAAGAGGTGCAGGCGTTTGCTGCACGGACATCTGCAAACCGATTTGGACGGGAAAAATTACAAAGCCCTTTATTTACAAGCAAATAACAGGGCTTCTAAGACATTCTTGGACGGGTGACTTTCTACCCAGGAACCTATTCGATGTTTTGAATCTGCTCTCGCATTTGCTCAATTAAAACTTTGAGTTCAACAGCTGATTGGGTAATGTCTGTGCTAATAGACTTAGACCCTAGCGTGTTCGACTCGCGGTTAAACTCTTGCATCATGAAATCTAACCTGCGGCCCACTGCCCCGCCTTTTTTCAAAATATTGCGGGTTTCTTTTACGTGAGTATTTAAGCGATCGAGCTCTTCGGCGACATCTACCTTTTGCGCTAGCATAATCATTTCTTGTTCAAAACGACCCGCATCTAGCTCTACCTTTGCTTCTTCAAAACGGGTTTGCACTTTGTCTCTTTGCCATTGCATTATTTCTGGCATCCGAGCAGTTACTTTTTCTGCTTCAACTTCAATCGCATCTAAACGTTGTATAATCATGTCTTTTAACGCTTCGCCTTCAGTGGCGCGGGCACTAATAAAATCGGTTAAGGCTTGGTCAAACGCTGCCATTACATCTGTGTGTATGGTGTCCATGTCTGCTTCTTCTGCAGCAATAACGCCTGGCCAGCGTAGTACATCAAGGGGGTTTACGCCGGTGGATTGACCATGGGCTTGTACCCAGTCGGCGGCGTGCAATACTTGTTTTGCGAGTGCTTCATTAAGGCTTAGTTTAGTGACAGCGGCATCGTTGGCCGTAAAGCGAAGCGCGCATTCTACTTTTCCGCGGGCCAGTTTTTTTCTAAAACGTTCACGCAATACAGGCTCTAGTGAACGAAATTGTTCTGGCAAACGAAAATAGGTTTCTAAAAAGCGTTGGTTTACCGAACGGATTTCCCAAACCGCAGAGCCCCAGTCTTTTTTCGTCTCTACGCGGGCAAACGCTGTCATGCTGTAAATCATAAGTGTCCTTAAATTAAATTGTGAAAACCTGCAAAAACAACGGGCCAGTGCACATTGTGGTTAGTTCAGATCGGGCAGGTGTTCTCGTTCTTCATATAGTAGCGCACAATTAGGGAAAACCGTTATGTTAATAGGCTAAAAGTTCGTTTTTAACAGGTGCGCTTAGTGGGGTATACTATGTCTCTTAATACCATAAGGCCTATGGCATTTACGCAGCGCAGTTGCGTATATGTACATGCCCTATTTAATGCATTTACGTTGTGGAGAACACTATGCGTCCAAGCGGCAGAACCGCCAGTCAAATTCGTCCAGTTACTATTACTCGTCAGTATACCTGTCATGCTGAAGGCTCAGTATTGGTGGAATTCGGAAATACCAAAGTGCTATGTAACGCAACGGTTGAAGAAGGTGTTCCTCGCTTCATGAAAGGCCAAGGCAAAGGATGGATTACCGCTGAATACAGTATGCTACCTCGCGCTACTCATACACGCAGCGGTCGTGAAGCGGCCCGTGGTAAGCAAGGTGGTCGTACTTTAGAAATTCAACGTTTAATAGCCCGTTCTTTACGTGCAGCGGTCGACTTGAAGCTACTTGGCGAAAATACTATCACGCTTGATTGTGATGTTATTCAGGCAGATGGTGGTACACGTACTGCGTCTATTACCGGAGCCTGTGTGGCGTTAGTTGATGCGCTTACTTACATGCGCGCAAAAGGTATTCTGAAGGCTAACCCCCTTAAACATATGATCGCGGCCTTGTCGGTAGGTATCTACAAAGGCACGCCTATTGCCGATTTAGAATATACCGAAGATTCTGAAGCAGAAACGGATATGAATATCGTTATGACGGAAACCGGTAAGCTTATCGAAGTGCAAGGTACTGCTGAAGGCGAACCATTTGATTTCCAAGAACTAGATGAAATGCTAACTATCGCGAAGCACGGTCTTCGTGAATTGTTCGACATTCAAAAAGCAGCATTGGCATAAGGAGTTAGCATGAAGGCGTTCCAGCGCGATTTTATTGAATTTGCGATAGCCCGAGAGGTGCTTAAATTTGGTGAGTTCACGTTAAAGTCTGGCCGCGTTAGCCCGTATTTCTTCAATGCAGGTTTATTCAACCGTGGGGGCGATTTGGCGAAGCTAGGTCGCTTTTATGCAGATGCTTTGGTTGATGCGGGCGTTGAATTTGACGTATTGTTTGGCCCGGCCTATAAAGGTATACCTATTGCTACCACTACAGCGGTAGCGTTAGCCGATAGCCACGGCCAAGACGTACCTTATTGTTTCAACCGTAAGGAAGCGAAAACTCATGGCGAGGGTGGCAATTTAGTGGGAAGCCCCCTTAGCGGCAGGGTAATGCTGGTGGACGATGTTATTACCGCCGGTACTGCTATTCGTGAATCTATGGCGCTTATCGAGCAACAACAAGCTAGCTTGTCAGGTGTGCTAATAGCGCTAGACAGACAAGAGCGTGGCAAGGGTGAACTGTCGGCAATTCAAGAGGTAGAGCGCGACTTTGATACTCAGGTTATCGCTATTGTGTCGCTTGCTGACGTAGTGGCTTACCTTAAGGAAAAAGGCGGTCACGAGGAGCAAATTAACGGAATTAACGCATACCGTGAGAGCTATGGCATCTGATATTCAAACGTTATTTGATGACGCCAGCGCGCATCTTGATGCGCTGGGTTTACGATGCCCTGAACCCGTAATGATGGTGCGCCTTGAAATACGCAAATTAGCAGAAGGTGAAACCTTATCTGTGGTGGCAGACGACCCTTCTACTGCTAGGGACATTCCTAGTTTTTGTCGGTTTATGGAGCACACCCTTATTGCCGCACAAACCGAAAACATGCCGTATCAATATGTGATTAAAAAGGGCGTTAGCTAACGCCCTTTTATATCTATTTCTACAAGGTGTACGCAAGGTTACGCCAATTGCGTAGGCTACGTTCGACGATACCTGGCTTCAAACCCACAATAAACCCCAAACATGACGAACCCTGCACCAACGGCAGCTAAAAGGTATAACCCGAAGGGCTGTTGGGTTAATGTGGTCAGTGATTTTTGTAACCCTCCAGCTTCAGATGGGTCACTTTGATACGCAGCAAGCGCGAAAAAGCTGCCCACGAATAAATACACTACCCCACGCGCGAAATAGCCTATTCGGCCAGCCGTTTTCGTCGCTTGTCGATGCGTTCCTGTTAACCGGTGTTGCTCAAACTTTTTCAAAAAATCTGCCGTGTAGGCGTGTTTGAATTGTATAAAGGCGAACGTAATAATAGCTGCGCCTATTGCGGCGACGAGTAATATTCCCCATTCGTACTGCATAAGATGTTGACTTACATCCTCACTGCTCGACCCACCACTTTTCTGGTCGGTGCCCATCAGGACTCTTACTCCTAGGTAAGCCGCCGCAAAATAAAATAAACCTGAGATAAACAAAAAACCTCGCATCACGATGTCTTTCGCCTTGTCCATTTGTAACGACTCGGTATTTAAAAAGCCTTGTAGCCAGCGCCACAATGCATAACAAACTAGCCCGACAATAAGGCCAAATAATAGTGCTTTGCCAAAAGGTTGGGATTGGAGGGTTTCAAAAACGTGTTTCTGTGTGGCTTTTTCACGTTCAGCGGCAGTTATTACAGAGGAAAGGATGAACAAACCAAGCAGTGAATACATCACGGTTTTCGCGCTGTAGCCCACGCTAGCAATCACATTTAGCCAATTTGTGGATGACGACATTCCTCTTCTCCTAATAATAAATACGTTATTAGGTAATCAAGATTTAAACCACTTTAGTCCATTGCAGCGTAAATTTTCTGTTAGTGCTCTTCTTCGCTTAAGGCTTGTAATAGCAGTTGTTGTAACTGCTGTTTGCTATGGGTGCACGAGCAGTGGATATCGGTGAGATGAATATTCCGACCACTTAACATTTTGCGAAGCACCGAGGCTTTTACGTTGACTGATATGAAATCGTTACTGTTAACGCTCGATTTAGTTGCCATTTTTTGCATCCTCGTTGTATTACTAATGTACGTTTGCAGAAGCAAGCTGGGGGCATATTGAAGGGAGTTGTCCTTGACGCTTTTTGCTAAGAAGGTGTTGGCTACCCGTTTCAAGAGATTGCTGTAGGGTGGCAATTAGCCTACATACCGTGGGGGTTGTGGCATGCAAAGGCAAAATAGCCAGTAGCTGTTGCTGAGATTCTTGAAGAACACGGTGAGCTTCTTTAATTTCATCATTCTTAATAAGCAAGGTGGCCAAGTACATGCCCATGGTACCGAAGGCTAAAATATCTTCATGTATGGGCTTAACCCTATCCGGCAATACCGGCTGAAGCGCAGTTATAATAACCTTCGCTGCTTCAAAGGTTTGATAGCCTAAACGCTTCGCTTCCTGCGTATCGCCTTTTATATGTGCCTGCTGTGTCTGGTTTTGCAGGGCACTGCGATGCGCCCGGGCAATCATAGGGTTAAGCTGTAACCACTTGCGATAAACGGGACATAAATGGTGTGTTTTCATATTTGCACCTCCTAAATACTACATTAGTGCAAATAAGAATCATTATCAAATGTAAAGTTCAAAAAAACGATGCATTTTATCGAGACCCTCAATTTAACCGCTAAATTGATTTGCCCCCCACCAGATTAGTACAACTAATAGCGATAGCGCGAGAATGGCGCGCATCTTATAACGTTTAATGAGTTGTTCGGCGCGTTCACCGGTGTAATACACAACTATGGCCAAGCCGAAGTAGCGGATGGCCCGCGCAATCGCAGTTGCTAATAAAAACAGCCCTAAAGAATATTGTGTGGCGCCAGCGGCCAACATGGCGACTTGAAATGGTATGGGCGCTATTCCTAGGGTCATTACAAACCAAAAACCTTGGTTCTGCATCTGCTGTTTTACGTTATCAAACTGTTGTTCGCTAAAGAAGGTATCTATTACCCACTCACCGATTAAGTCAAAGAGGTAATAGCCTAAGGCGTAGCCGAAAACAGCACCTAAAATACACCCTAGGGTGGCGACAAGCGCAATTCGCCACAAGCAGTCGCGTCTCGCTTGCATTAGCGGCACCATTACGGCCTCTAAGGGCACGGGAACAATGGTTGATTCTAAAAATGAAGCTAGGGTCATACCCGTTAGCATGTGTTTTGAGTCAACCAGTTGGCGTGTTTTTCGCTTTAGCTTTTTTCCCAGTGCCATGTAACCCTTTTACCTATTGTTTGTAAACTTTGCCATCCTTCATTACAAACGATACCTGCTCAAGCAACCCTATATCTTTTAATGGATCGCCCTTAACTGCCACTATGTCGGCAAGCTTCCCGGGCTCTAGTGTTCCTAGTGTATCGCTTATGCCTAGTAGGTCTGCGCTATTTACGGTGGCACTTAATATCGCATCGGCGGGAGACATTCCCGCCTCTACCATAAGAGCAAATTCCTGTGCATTATCGCCATGCGCTGAGACACCACTATCAGTACCAAAAGCAATTTTTACGCCCGCTCTATGTGCTTTTTTGAAGGTGTTTTGAATAAGTGGCCCTATTGCTGCGGCTTTGGGGCGCACAAGATCGGGGAAGTAACCATCTATTTTTGCTTTATCGGCAACAAACTTTCCAGCCATAATGGTAGGTACATAGTAGGTACTGTGTTGTTTCATCAAGTCACGAATTTCATCATCCATATAGGTGCCATGCTCAATTGAATCAACCCCTGCCACTATCGCCCGTTTCATCCCTTCTTTGCCATGGGCATGTACAGCCACTGTCATGCCATAGTCGTCGGCGGTTTCTACAATGGCGCTTAATTCATCAGCCATGAACTGGGGGTTTTGACCACTTTTTGCCACGCTAAGCACGCCGCCGGTTGCGGTGATTTTAATAAGATCTGCGCCATCTTGGTAGCGCGAGCGAATGGCTTCACGGGCATCAACTTCTCCATTTACTACGCCTTCTCTAGGGCCTACATCTGGGCGCAGAAGGTGGGAGATGCCGTTGCTAGGGTCGGCATGCCCACCTGTGGTTGCAATAGACTTTCCCGCCGTGTAGATACGCGGCCCGGTCGCGTAGCCTCGATTAATAGCATTGCGTAGGGCGACAGTTTCATAATGCCCATCCCCTAGGTTGCGTACAGTAGTAAAACCCGCTTGTAGTGTAGTATTTGCATAGTGTGCAGCGCGTAATGCAAAGTCAGCCTCATTAAGCGAATAACGATCTAAATAAGTTTGCGGCCCGCCAAATTGGGTAGATAAATGAACATGCATATCCATTAGCCCCGGCATAACAGTGGCGTCTTTTAAATCAATAACGGTATCGCCATCGCTAGGTTGAAGAAAACCATTTTCAATGGCTTTAATTTTATTCCCTTCAACCACAATGGTGACGGTAGATCTAAGGGTATCCGAGGTGCCAGTAAATACGTCTTTTGCGTGAATAAGTGTTGCGGCTTGGGCCGTTATTGCAAGGGCTGTAGAAACCGCCACCACGCCTAATGTAACTAGTGTCTTTTTCATGATATTTTTCTTTTGATTGGTGAATAGACGAACAGTTAATGTAGAAGAGCGGCAAGGGGAACGCAAATAAACCCTCTTTTTCTGTGCTAACAGGTGTTTATTGAAACTATCAAACGGGGGAGTAAAATTAGCCTTAGTCAGCGACTTCGCCAATCACGAATTCCTGCTGGCCAGAGCGGATAGTAAAGCGGGTAATATCGCCACCTTCTGCCTGTTGTGTGTGGGCCTCGTTGGCGTGGGATAATAGTTGATAGTAGGTATTTTGGTGCAAGCGCGCCCATAAATTACGTCGTACGCAGATATAGGGGATGGGCGTGGCCTTGTCATCGCTGATAGCAGGTGGTGGAGTACGTAGCTCAAGTTGCGCGCTACTGGTCAATGGGATCTCATCCCCTGTTTGTGTAACAAGCACCAAGGTGTCATCTTTTTTATGCCACTCGGTAATCAAAAATGGCGTATCTTCTACCTTAATGCCTACTTTTTCTACCGGAGTAACAAGGTAGTAATTATCACCTTCACGCTTTAACACCGATGCAAATAAACGTACTAAACTTATTCTTCCTATAGGGCTGCCTTCGTAAAACCAACGTCCGTCCAGCGCAATAGTCAAATTAATATCGCCACAAAACGGGGGATCCCACTTATCAACTGGCGGAAGAGGGCGCGCCGCATCCGACGTGCCCTTAAGTTGTTGTTGAAATCTATTGAGATCCATCGGATTCAATTAACGCTTTCAATTCGCGCAGTTTCGCTTTAATTCTGCGCATGTTGTCGGGCCCGGTGCGAAGCAGTTGCTTCTGTGGCTCGTTTAAATTTTCTAAGCGGGCATCAGAGTACTTATAGGCTACAGAGTCAGTATACACTTCTACAGGTACCGGTACCTCAGGGGTATCGAGTAACTGGTTAATGGCTTCAAGCAGTACACTATTAAAGTCTCTGTTAGGGCTATCGCTTATTTCAGCAAACTTAGCTTGTACATCTTCTTTGTAGGTGTTGTATACACTAAGTAACGCCTGATTATCGAAGGACTCCAACATATCCACATAGGGGGTGTAGCGTTTATAACTTGCTGCATCAATCCATTGTTTCCCCGCTTGGGAATATACCCTAAAAGATTGCTCTGGCGGTGTTAATAACGATTGGTTTGGCGCCATTTCATCATTTGCCAGGTTAGTCACAGTAACCACAAAGCGTTGTAGTAAGCCTACATTAACAATAATACGGTTTACCATATTGTCGTCGGCGGTAGAAATATCACGCAACGATGCTTTTACCGCAGGGTCGCTTACATCAAGTGGCTCGGGTTCTGAGGGTTCTGGCTCAGGAAGAGGCTCTACTTCATCCTTTTCCTCAAGCTCTACAGGCGGGGGTGTGGTACGGGGTTCAAATACCTCTGGCTCCTCAGGAACTTCAAGTTCAGGCTGAACCACTTCTGGTTCTGGCGCCACCGGCGTTTCTTCTTCGGAAGGCCAAAAAATGATGGCCAATATGACCACAATAACTGCCCCAATAATTACAAAGTGGGGAACTAACGTACGTTTTTCTGACGTTTCGCTCATAATGTCTCCGCTGAAAAATTTGTCCTTTCCTTAATACTATCAGAGATAACACCGAATATTTGAATATCAAGCAAGAGAAATATACTACTTGCCGCGTATTTCCTTTATTAAGACGTTATTTAAACGTATTGGTGTCACTTTTCGATCGGTTCTTACTTTAATTATAGCCACTTAACCCTATTTTTGGCGCTCAGCTATAACACTATCAAGGCAAGCAATAATCACAACTATAAAGAGCACTATGTTTCTGATAACCCATTTTCTTTTTACCCTCTCGCTGTGTTAAACCATTGTTGAACCTGAAACCTGGGCTTCGCGTATTTAAACAAAAAACTGAGACTGCATAAAATGACGATGCACAAGTTTAAGTTCGGCGATATCAGTAAGGCATCTACCACCATTGACTATCTCGAAGTACAGTCATATGAGATGAATATTTATTTGATTTTTCTTCAGATAGGCGGCAACAGCGGTATGCTCTATGACGAGCACAAAGGTACACCAATGCGCTTTTTTAGCGCCGGCCATATTCGCGAAGCGTTTGCCCACTGTCACGTAAAAAACGCGGTCATGAAGCACGATACGCCCTATGACGAAATGATTGGCAACCCCCCTAAAAGCCTTGAGCAAATGGCCTTGCCCTTTAGCATGACATTGCCTTATTAGCCTTAGCCACGTTCTACCAACCATGGTTTGGCTGCCTCTCGCATATCTATCCTAGCTTGAAGGCGCTTAGCCAGTAAGTATAGCCCGCCAAGTTTACGGTGTATGAAAAGCGCATCAGCAGGGGGCGTGTGCCAAAAATCGTGCTCTGCGGTCAGCGCCATGCCCTTTTCATGGAGCCGTAATATTAAGTCGGTTTGGCCAAAATCATAAGGCCCCTGCCACCTTATTGCTTCACAGGCTTCCATCCCTATATCAACCACTGCCTGTTGTTGTGTGTCGCTATGCTTTTGCGTTACAAGGCCGATAGATAGCGCAGCTTTTAACATGGCGGATGTGTCATTATGGGCAGCGCTAATAAGCAACTTACGATAAGCTTCAGCTATTGCCTCAGGAATTTCGCGGGTGGCGCCAAAGTCTAACAACACCCATTGCTTGGTTTTTGTATCAAATTGGTAATTTGCTAAGTTTGGGTCACTTTGCAATAAGCGAAAATCGAAGACTTCTTTAAAGAATAGCGTCATTAGAGCGGTCATGGCTATGTCTCGGGTTTGCTGATCTTCTTGTTGTAATACATCAAGGGGAGCGGCATTAACAAAATCCATGGCCAGTACCTTTGCAGTGGTTAATGGCGCGTAAACCTCTGGTACGACAAACAGCGAATTAACCTTGGCGTGTTCTTTCGCGAGTGCCTGTTTATAGCGCACCAGCATCTTTGCTTCTCTTTGGTAGTCGGCTTCTTCATGAAGCTGTTGCTTAGCATGGGTGAGCAAGGTATTGAGATCTACCGAAGCCGGCACTAACCCAGATAATTTTATTAGGCTGGCGACATTATCAATATCGCTATCTATACTTTCTTTTACGCCTGGATACTGCACTTTAATAGCCAGTATTTTGCCGTCTAATGTTATGGCCTTATGCACTTGCCCGATGGAAGCAGCGGCCACAGGCGCGAACGAAAAGTAGAGTAAGGTGTTTTGCCAGTCGGCCCCCCAAGCTTCATCTAAGGTGTCTACTAATTGGCTTTTCGGCATAGGGTCCGCATCATCCCTTAAGCGCGCAAGAATACTGGCCAATTCTGGCGGTAGAAAGTCGCCACTGTCCATTGATATTAGCTGCCCTAACTTCATAGCAGCACCGCGCATACTCGCCAATTGATTGGCAATGTTGGAGATGTTTTTGGGGGTAAGGATAAGTGAGGATAACGCCGGTCGCTGCCCTTTGAGCCATTGCCCTGCCCCATTCGCAACCACATTTCCCGCTACTTGCGTGGCCAGTGCGCCTAACCTACTTACCCTACGAAACCGAGAGGAAGGTACCGCGCTATTTTTACGTAAAGGCTTCTCGCCTTTACGATTATCGTCATTGTCTTCACTCATAGGCACAATTTTATGGTTTCTTAGAACGTCAGTAATGGTTACTTATACGTAACTGCACGGGTAGTGGATGTATACGTTTTATTTGGTAATTATTAAAAAACTTGCGATATCAGATGGATGAAGAAACCAAGTGCGCTACCCATGGCGAAGCCCACCCAGCCACTACGAGCTAGGTATCGCATTAATGTAGCACCAAATATGCCGCACCATAGCATTGAGGAGTAAGTAGCTACCATACCTTCTCCAGCGCCGCTTTGTGGAAGAAATAACATTACGATAAAGGTAAGCGCCATCGCGCCGCTTAACAGCACCCAGATAATTTGGTTAGGGTTTATAGTCGGGGTTACAGGTGTATTGTTTGGCATACGAAGTCGCTTTTTGTCGTTAACTCTTACTACATTAGGAAAAGAAACAAGAAAATAAAATAAGACTTCAGGACTAGATAACAAAAAGGATAGATAAGAAAAGAAGCAAGGTGACGCACTGTGGTCACCTTACAGACTTAATGATGGTCGTTGTTAAAACCCACTTCAAGCAAGGTTACATTATCGGTAAAAGTAAGGGTTTTTAACGGCCCGTTACCTTCTACGTTAATGGTGTTAACTTGTGATGGCCAAAGATCACGTAATGCGTCATGGCGGATTTTAAGCCCATCAAGCGCAGGCGGTTGAGCGGTTTCTTGGTATACCCAAAAATGCTTACCTTCAACTTCGTAGCCTACTAAGCTTAAATCAAGCGCTTCTTCTTCACTGTTTAAAAGAGCAAAGTGCTTGGCGACATAGTCAGCAAAGTCAGCCTGTGTTTCTTCATCGTCGATGATATCAGCGCTTTTGTTAAATAAGGCTTTAACGGCATGTTCGGCGTCATGCAAATTAAAGCGATGCATAACCTCAATGTTCTCTGTGCGAGGGTTAAACAGCACAGTAGTAATAGCCGCTTTAATCTGGTGCGCCTGAGCAGCACTATTAAGTAGGCTGAACGCGATGGTGAAAAGCAGCAGAGCAAAAATGCTCAGCTGCTTCGTAGAAGTTGATAACTTAGTTGTCATCACCTTCCTCATCATCGGTATCTAGCTCAGTTTTCACATCGTTCATCAAATCGCGATATTCGTACGTGTTACGAGGCTTAGACTTATAAGCTTCAACGCGCGATGGAATGATACGACGAGGATAGTGGTTGTTTTCCACATCCACATCCGCTGTTTCCCAGTGAGGGTCAACCGTTACGCTAACCAGTTCTCTGTTCTTTTCGGTAACGATAAGCTTGCTCACTGCTTTAGGCGTACGACGCCAAATTTCAGCAGGTATACGCATTTCTTCTTTAGTGCCATCTTCATAGGTAAGTTCTAGGATAATAGGCATTACCAAACCACCTAGGTTACTGAAGTTAAGTACGTAATAATTTTTGTCTTCACGTACTGCACGTTCGAAGGCTTCACGCTCCCAAGGCTCAAGCTTTTCTAAGAACTTCTTATACTTATTGCGCTCTTTGTTAGTTACTGTGTAGCGATCGTTTTCGTCGTAAAAATCGCTGATATCTTCAAAGCGATCAACCCATAGTCTTCTGCCTTCCTCTTCATTGCGAGTAACAGTTAGGGACTTAGGCTTATCCTGTTCAGCGGCACGTTCACGGGCGAAGTCGATATCTGGATCTTCGGTGTTTAAACGAAGCTTGTATACGCTATCTATACTGATATCTACGTGGTCTGTGGTATAGAACCAACCGCGCCAGAACCAATCAAGGTCAACACCTGATGCTTCTTCCATAGTGCGGAAAAAATCAGATGGTGTAGGACGTTTAAACATCCAACGTTGTGCATATTCTTTAAATGCAAAATCGAATAGCTCACGACCTAAGATAGTTTCACGCAAGATATTTAGTGCCACAGCTGGCTTAGTATAGGCGTTAGGGCCTAAACGAAGCACAGAGTCAGACTGTGTCATAATTGGCACTTGGGTTTGTGATTTCATATAACCCGTAATATCGCGTGGCTCAACACCCCATGGAATATTTGGATCCCACTCTCGACCTGCTACGCCATCAAGGAAGCTGTTTAGACCTTCATCCATCCACGTCCATTGGCGTTCATCAGAGTTTACTGTCATAGGGAAGTAGATGTGACCTACTTCGTGAATAACTACGCCAATAAGGAAACGTTTCTCAGCCAGTGAGTAAGTACGAGAGCCGTCATCACGAAGCTCTGTACGCGGGCCGTTAAAGGTGATCATGGGGTATTCCATGCCGCCTACCGGACCATTCACCGATTGGGCTACTGGGTAGGGGTAATCGAAGCTGAAACGGCTGTATACATCCATGGTGTGAATAATTGACTCAGTAGAGTACTTCTGCCAAAGCTCACCCCCTTCTTTCGGGTAGAATGACATCGCCATAACGAGAGGTTGCGTGTCGCCACCTTGCTGATAACCGCGCGCGTCCCATGCAAATTTACGCGATGAAGCCCACGCAAAGTCACGTACATTGTCGGCTTTAAAACGCCATGTTTTAAGCTTAGTTGTACCTTCTTTTTCGTTTTCAATGGCTTCTTCAGGGGTAACAACAAAAACGGTACGCTCTGCCGTTTCTGCTTTTTTCAAGCGATCGCGTTGAGTTTTAGTCAATACATCTCTTGGGTTTTGCAGAACACCAGTAGCTGAAACAACATGATCCGCAGGTACTGTAATATCGACTTCGTAGTTACCAAATTCTAAGGTGAATTCACCTCGGCCAATAAACTCTTTATTGGTCCACGCTTCATAATCGGTATACGCAGCTAAACGAGGGAACCATTGTGCTAGCAAGAAAATATCATTGCCGCCTTCACGCTCGTCATCTGGGAAGTGCTCATAACCTGCACGGGCAGATACGGCATCTTCTTCTACGATGTTAAAGGCAAAGTCGATGTCAAAGGTAACTTTTTTACCAGGCTTAAGCGGCGTAGCTAAATCCACACGCATTAAGGTACCCACCACTACGTGGTGAAGGTCGGTGCCAGATTTATTTTCCACGCGAGAAATGGTGTAGCCCAGTTCATTATCTTCTACAAACTGCTGACGACGAAGGGCGCCCATACTTAGCTTAGCTGGTTTACTACCGCTAGCAGATTGTGTCGCTGGACCACGGTTTCCGATGCCACCAAATGTGGTTGTAAGCGCCGACATTGAGTCGTCACGGAATTTGTTTTGGTCTAGCTGTATCCAAAGATACTTTAGGGTATCTGGAGAGTTGTTGTGGTAAGTGATTGTTTCACTTGCCTCAATGCGACGTTTGCCTTCTAACAGCTTAACATCAATTTTATAATCTACTTGCTGTTGCCAGTACTCGTGACCTGGCTCACCGGCAGCATTTCTATATACGTTCGGGGTGGGAAGTACTTCATCAAGCTGACGGAATTTATCTTCAAAATCGCCTTTTGTTTGTTTAATAGCGGCGCTAGCGAAGGGTAAATAAATCAGCATTGACAACACGGGGGCAACCCAGAGGAGGTGTCGTTTGTGCTTTCTCATGCAGTTTCCTATCTACTTATTAGTATAAATAAGCCTCATAGTATATAAGCGTCACTTATCGAATCCTAGCTTTTGAACGTAAACTACCCCTGTTTGGGCGCAAAAAAAGTGTAACAGACCGTTTGTTTCGCGCCTTAACTGTCGTATTCTTGCTGTACTCTTCATTTCTTTGAATTACCTATGAACTGTTTTTCGTGGCAGCGCGCTGTCATTAAAGTAGGAAGTGCATTGATCGCACCTGAAGGGGATCAATGCAGCGGCCGATATCTGCTTGAACTTGCTCGATTTATTACTGCTTCCCGCCTTGCTGGGAAAGAGGTGATTTTAGTCTCATCTGGTAGCGTTGCCGCTGGCCGCAGTAAAGTCACCGTCCACCATCCCGCCTCTATCGCGGAAAAGCAGGCCATGGCTGCTATTGGCCAAATGAAAATGATGGCAAACTGGCAACGTTTTTTCGATTTCCCCTGTGCTCAAATATTGCTAACCGCGGATGATTTGCGCGATAGAACCCGCTATGTGAATATCAAAAACACGTTGAGAGAAATTCTTAAACATCATGCATTGCCCATTGTGAATGAAAATGACACAGTAGCAGTGAATGAATTAAAGGTGGGTGACAATGACAATTTAGCCGCCTACACCGCACTAGTTGCGCAAGCCGATACGCTTATTATCTGCTCTGACATTGACGGCTTATTTACAGCCGATCCGCGTAAAAATAGCGACGCAAAGCTGATCCCTAAGGTCGAACATATTGATGATAGTATTTATGCCCTCGCAGGTGGCGCAGGTACATCGGTAGGTACCGGCGGCATGCGCACTAAAATACAAGCGGCGCAGAAAAGCACCCAAAGTGGAATTCAAACCCTTATCGTTAATGGGAAAAAAGGGCAAACGTTCGACGCATTACTACGTGGTGAAGTGCCTGGTACCTTATTTACTGCTAATGGGTCGCCTAAAAAAGCACGTCGTTTATGGCTCTCCCACACCCTAACAACATGTGGTGTAATACACATAGACGAAGGGGCGAAACACGCGCTAACCCACAAAGGAGCATCATTGCTGCCGTCGGGAATTAAGCAGATAAAGGGTGAGTTTAACCAAGGAGATGCAGTAGAGATTTGCTGTAACAACCAGGTTGTCGCAAAAGGGCTTTCGCTCTACAACAGCCGCGATTTGTTACAGATAAAAGGTAAAAAATCGGCGGATATAGCCGCTGTACTTGGCTACGAGTCGACGCGTGTTGCGGTGCATCGTGACGACTTGGTACTCATTTAACTAATCATAGGAAACGGCCACATATGACAGACATTACTCCTTCTTTGAACGACTACCCCTACCACATTGACATCTCTACACGTTGGCAGGATAACGATGCCTATGGCCATATTAATAATGTCATGTATTACGGCTTTTTCGACACGGCAGTAAACAGTTTCTTAATAGAGCAAGGCGGGTTGAATATTCATGATGGCAATGCAGTGGCGTATGTGGTGAGTAGTCAGTGTCAATATATCTCACCCGCTTCCTACCCTGATACTATATATGTGGGGCTACGGGTAATTAAGGTTGGTAGAAGTTCGGTTACTTATGGGCTAAGTGTTTATGCTGGCGAGGGCAAACGTCGAGTGGCACATGGACAGTTTGTACATGTATTTGTTGACCGGCGTACAGACCGCGCTATTCCCATTCCGGCCCATACAAAGCAGGCTTTAATGTCTATCTTTGATGAGAGTATTGAAAATGTCTAAGCCACAAGGGGTATTTCTTGATGCAGAAACCTTACAGTTAGACTCACTTAACTGCACAGCGCTAAATCAACTCGCGGTTTCTCTTACCTGCTATCCAACTACGGGGCCTGAGGAGGTTAAGTCGCGAATCGAGCACGCTGACTTTGTTTTAGTTAATAAGGTAGTCCTTGATGAAGCGGCACTTAAAACGGCTGTAAACCTAAAGTATATTGGCGTAACCGCCACCGGCATGAACAATATCGACTTGGATTTTTGTAACGCAAACAATATCAAAGTTCAAAATGTCGAAGGTTATGGCACTGACAGCGTGGCCCAGCATACCCTTATGCTTATTTTGAATTTGGCTACCCAATTTCCCCGTTATCAGCAGCAGGTTACACAAGGTGCATGGAGTACATCTTCTCATTTTTGCTTATTAGACTTTCCCATTACCCAGCTAGCCGACAAACATGCGGTGATATTAGGTCATGGTGAATTGGGCAAGCGCGTTGAGCATTTATTAACTGGGCTAGGTATGCAAGTAAGTATCGCTGCGCGCCCTGGCAAAAAAGACGATCCTCGCCCTTCTTTAGCATCATTGCTACCTAGTGCTGATGTGGTGACTTTGCATTGCCCGCTAACCGACGACAATAAGCACATTATCAATTCTCAAACATTAGGGTTAATGAAACCTAGCAGTATTCTTGTAAATACGGCCCGGGGCGGGTTAATTGATGAAAATGCGTTGTTAACTGCGCTTAAACAAGGACAAATAGGGGGCGCCGGGCTTGATGTCCTCAGTGTTGAACCCCCGCCGAAAGATCATCCATTAATGCAAGCACGGCTGCCTAACTTGCTGATTTCTCCTCATAACGCTTGGGGCGCGTTGGCATCACGGCAACGATTGCTCGATATTGTGGTTAAACATTTAAACAACTTTATTACAGCATAAACTACCGCGTGTTAATGGTTGTTGTTTAGCGGGTAATCCAGTTCGGTGATGCTAGCTTCTAGTATTTCAATGTGTGCCTGTAGAGAGGCAATTTGCGTATCTTTTTGCTTCAGTTGTTCCTGTAATCGAACTGGATGCCATTGAAACTTTGCATCTAAGTAACTTGCTAGCAACGCGATAGATACCACGCTTGTCATTAACAGTACCAAACTGAGAGTCGCCATTTTTTGCCTCCAAATAGTGCGCTATCCACTCCTTCAGTCTTCGGTTTTTAAAATAAATTACACCGAGTTGGTAATATTTTATTGTTTCATCTGACTAATTGATTATGAATGATGGGTAATCCCGTAGCGCTTTACGCCTATCTTTAAAGTTCGAACTTTAGATAGCGATTTAGCAATAAAAAGGAAAATGAGTGGGACAGGAGTTCGAAGCAGTCTTCGCACAATATGGCGCCTTGCTAGGCCGGGTAGCCAATAGTTACGAAGCGAATGATGCAATGCAACAAGAGTTATTGCAGGAAATAGCAATTGCAGTGTGGCAAGGTTTATCACGTTTCGAAGGCAGTAGTAGCGTGAAAACCTATATCTTGCGTATCGCCCATAACCGTGCCGTAACCCATGTAGCAAACCAAGTTAAGCGTGTAGATACGGCGCACTATGATGACTCGAGTGATAGTTATATCAGTACCCAGCATTCGCCTGAAACGGTAACCAGTCAACATCAGTCACTACAGCAACTTTTAGAGGCAGTAAGGCAACTGCCCCTTAAACCTCGCCAAGTACTTACGCTTTCGCTAGAGGGGCTATCTTACGATGAAATAGCCGACGTATGCGGGCTTAGCAAAAGTCATGTGGGGGTAATATTAAAGCGCGCTAAGAAGAGCGTAATGCAAGGAGCTTCTCGTGGATAATCAAAATCGTGATCTTGCTAAATTATGGCAAGCGCAGCCTGTTGCTTCTGTTGATCTCGCACAGATAAAACAAAGTTTAGTCAGTGAAAGGCGCAAGCAACGTCTTTTCATGTTATTGGATTGCAGCGCAGTGCTACCCCTACTGTATGTGCTATACCGTTTTTGGGATGATTTTTCCCCCGCTTCACAAGCATTTCAAGCTATTATGTTGGCGGTCGCTTTACCCATGTTGGTATACCAGTTATGGCTGCGGCGAATTGCAGCGTTTTATCGCGCAGACCAAACCCACTGCCATGTAACGCATCTTATTAAGCAAATCGAGAACAATGTTCGCATTGCTTTTATCACTAAGCACTCAACGTGGCTTGCATCCCTTTGCATGTGTTTGTTTTTCACTGAACGGTATTTTTATGGTGCCCTAAGCGATGAGAAAATAATCCGAAATATATTTATTGTTCTAACAATAAGTGGGGGTATGGCGGTGTGGTATGTATTGGCCAATAAGCGGCAAAAACGACTGCAAGAAAAACTGCGCAGTTTACGAGAAATGCAAGAGATACGTTAAACGAAAAGGGGCACGATAATCGCGCCCCATCTACTGTCTATTTCATTTATTCTTCATCATCTTCATTATCTGTTTTTGCCCGCCGCTTGCGCTTCGCTCTTTTTTCTTCATCTTCAACGCCTACGAAAAACTCATAGTAGAGGTCTAAAGCAAATTCAGATTGATCTTCAATGGTGGTTTGTACCGCTTCTAAGAACAAACGAGGAAGTAGGCGGTATCTAAGCGCTAAATCGGGGGGCGCTTGACGGCGACGAAGGGTGGCGTTTGTATCATTGTTGCTAAGCCCTACATCTACATTGTACTCCACAGACAAGCGATCATTAATTTGCCCCTTTACTGACAATTTCGATTCATTTGTACTTAAACTAAAGTCATCGATACCAATGGCCTCGCCCACCGAGCCGGTAAGGGTTTTCGTGTTTGATAGACCAAACCCTAATAATAAAGCTGCATAGTTTGGATCTTGACTGCCCGATGAAGAGTCTGCGCCTTCCCCAGTGAGTAAATAAGAAAGAACATTTTGTTGGTCCATTGCAGGGTCTGAAAATAGGTTAATGCTGGGCGCGTCAGCAGCTCCATCAATGCGTATACCGGCGATAACATCGTCATCGGTCTTATCTGGATCGCGTATGGCTTCAACCAGTAACATAGGCTGGTCTATAGGGCCATTAAACTGTACTTCACCAGTTTGTATAACAAGCTGCTGGCCATATGCGTTGTAACGACCGTTTAAAATTTGTAAGTCACCATAGCCGACAAGCGCGGGTTGGGTGTTCACTCTTATACCACCATGCAGACTGGCTTTTAAGCCGAAGGCCTCAAATTGCACTTCGCCGGTTTTCTTTCTATCAATTCCCACCATTACTGAAGCATGAACAATATCCAGCGGCTCCTCTTTAGGTGGTTCTCCGCGCAAATGTACATCTTTAGAGGGTGATACTGCACTTTCTGGCAGCGATTCTATTTCAATGCGTGCCCAAGGAATATTAACACTGCCCGTGACGTCCACTTTTTCGGTGGTAGCTGCCACAGAAATGTCTGGCGATACATGCAAACGCATATTCGGCTGCCTGACTTCGAAGTTTTTGCCTTTCACATTTATCGACGCAGTAGGTTGGTCGTTCCACGAGAAGCTACCATCGAGTGAGCCTTCACCACCGCCAAGAATAAAGCGCCCATCAAATTCTGCTTGCTGGCCGTTTAACGTAATCGTTTGTTGCCAGTCTTCTAGCGATACTGGCGTATCTTCAATATCAATGGCGCCATTAGAAATGGACATGTTGCCGCTTAATTTCGGCGAGGCAACATTGCCGTTTATTGAAATATTGCCGTTTAATACCCCTGTTAAGGTTCTAATGGCGGGAGACAATGGTTTAAGGGGCGCCACGTCAATATCGTTTAGCACGACTTGGCCAGAAACTGGGGTGTTCTCCTCAAGTAATTCGCTTTTAAGGTTTACTTCCACATGACCTAAGTCGTCACTGGTAATCACTGACTGTGTGGTTAAAACGCCATTGTTGAATGCGCCGGTAGTTTGCACATCGCTAATATTAATGGTGAGCGGTCGACGTGTGCCTAACTGCCACTGAGCGGGCGATACTTGCGCATTAAACGTAGCGTCAATTGGGTTTTGCGGGGAATATTTGCCCTTCGTTGAAAATGACAAGGTTGCCTCTGATGCCTTAGAAACAACTTCGGGCAGAAGCTCGTGGGCCCACAGTCCAAGGGGTAAATCTGAGGCAGAAAGCGCCCATTGCGCATTACTGTCGCGATAGTCGATGTTATCAATGCACAGCTCACCTTCACGTCGCGACAACCAACAGTGGTCGCCAACACTGGTATTAAAGGAGGTGGTATCTACACTTAAAGAGAACGGCGATTGCAAATTCCATTGCATATGGGCTACATTTAAACGGCTACTTTCTATTTGCCCCTCCCACGTATTGTTCTGCCATTTTCCATCAAGGGTTAATTGGACATCATGCTCGCTTGAGGCCACGTCAATACCTAACCTGTGGCCAGTATACGCACCGTCAATCGCCAAAGATCCCTTAAAGGGCCCTTGCTCAGCAACAGCGGCAGATAACTGTTCTGATACGGCGACATCTGAAAATAGAATTTTGCCTTCGGCATTGGGGTTTTGCCATGGGCCATTAGCCTTAATCTTACCGTTAATGGCCCCGCTAACATCTGGGTATAAACTAGAGATAGCCGCTATGTTCATGTTGATGTCGGCATTCAAATAGCGATTATTAAATACTTGCCCAGTAACGGTAATTTGATTCTGCTGTTGCTCCACATTTAAATTGGCAACTGCTAAGTCATTGGGCTGTGAATAGACCAACGCCCCGCGCACTTTAAGTGGCTTGTTTTGGAGCACACCATCAAGCGCAGCATCTTGAATGCTGACTTCTAGACCGCGCTGTGTCCATTGCATAACGCTATCAAACTGACCTGAAATTTTCTCTGGTGCATAGCGAGAGAACTGGGTGGCCGACACTTCGCTAAGTGTTGTATTACCTTGCCAGGAAATGGCTTGATCTAAGTATAAGGTGCCTGTATTGCTTAATGTGCCCCCAAGGGCACTAATTTGCGCCTGAGTAACATAGATGTTTTTCTCTTTTAAAATAACGTTTAGATCTACCGGTACTTTGCCCATCTCTGGTACGGTTGCTGCACTATTTCCCGTTAATAGGTAGTCACCCATTTCTCCTTTCAGTGAAATAGTCCCCTCATGTAAGGTAGCAGAAGGCATCGATGGTAGCGGTTGTTCGCGCCAGCGGGCGGTAAACGACATCGGCAAACTGTCATCAAGAACATTGGCATTTAACTGAATAACACCATTAAACATTCCATCCGTTTCTACACCAAGCTGAAGGGCGGCCAATGACCCCGAGGCGTCAACGTCAAAACGTTGTGGGGTTTCCCCACCATCAATATTCACCGCGCCAGTTATATTCACTTCCAGTGGATATGTGCCTTCTAATGTGGCACCTATGTTGCCTTCAACGCGGCCTTGGGGGTGTACAATGGTGACATTTGATAATGAAAATGCGCTTTTTTCAAACGAGAGATGTTCAAATGTTAATAGGCTAACGGTTTGCTCATCTTGGCCTTGAACGAGTGTTGCTTCGCGCAATGAAAAATTGTGCAGCAGAATTGGAATTGGGCTGGCAATAGTCGGCAATTCAGGGGCCGTGTAAGACATGGCATAGCTTTTGGGCAGTTGGTTCGTCGTGGTCGCTTGTGTGCTTGCCGGCGCTGCTTCCATGCTAATCGTAAGGGCGTTTACGTTAAGTTCGCCTAGCTCTATTTTTTGCTCCCCCTGTAGTTCGTTTAACGAGAGCGCAGCTAGGTGAATGTCTTGAGTTAATAATGAAAGGCGAAAGTCTTCAAGCTCGCCATGGGTAACATCGAACGGTAACGGCAATGAAAATTCTTGCGAGCTCTGTTGTTCATCTTCACTTTCGGACGCAGCCAATTGCTTAACGTGTAATGAGCGCAGGGAAAGATGATTTATACAGACCCTAGGTTCGAACAAGCAGCGCCAAGTAATGTCGAAATCACCTTCATCTAGGCTAACCTGCCATTGTTCATTTTGCCAATGCAGTTTTCGCACGGTGAACGCTTCAGCGAATCCGCCTTCTATGTCATCTATACTAAGCCCTGACACGGCAAAATTGGCAATAGAGGCAATAGTAGGTCCGCCCAAAGGGCTGATAAGTAGCGCATAAAGGAAAACCAACAAGAACACAGGCGCCAAAACAATTGCTGAGATAGTACGCTTTTTCATAGCTCAGGCCCTAGAATCAAATGCAGGCGCCACGTGGTTTCGTCAGGCGCAAAACCTCGTGCAACATAAACCCTTACAGGGCCAATAGGTGATAACCAATGAAAGCCAGAGCCCACACTGTAGGTTAGGGTGGTACTGGTGTCATTGGTGGCGGTACCTGCATCAGTAAACCCGGCAATTCGCCAGTTGTCAGCCACGCGATAGGCATACTCAACACTGGCGGTGGTAAGGTATTTTCCACCCACCGACTCAATTTCACTCTCCCCAGTATCCGGGTCTATTACACTCGCTTTCGGTGAGATATCGCGGTATTGAAACCCTCGAATACTTTGGTCACCCCCTGCATAAAAACGGATAGAGGTAGGAACTTGGGAGAAGTCATTGGTTTTAATCGCACCAAGTTCGCCGCGTACAGTCACTCGGTGCTTATCCGCAAAGGTATGTATCAGCGCGCCCTCAAGTACTGACTTAACGATATTGATATCTGAGCCAAAGTTGTCTCTGCCTAGTTGCGTTGAAACGTGAAAATATTGCCCATTTTGTACGTTGAGTTCATCGTCTTTTTCAAGAAACGTTAACGAATAGCCGGGCATAATTAGCGAGGTGGTGGCTTCGCTAGCATCCCCGTCATCATAGGTTTCCTTTAAATATGTGAGTGAAAAGTCGTGCTGCCAAGGCGATTCGTCATATTGCCAATATCGATGGGTAGAAAGCGATAAGGTTTCGCTTTCTATTGATGTATTGGGGTACTCAATAAACTGATAGCCTGCCTCGAAACTTACATAGTCTCGGGTGATGTTGCGCATTGGAATACGGTAATCTGCGGTGAGAGATTGTTCGGGTTCGGAAACGAAAAGGTCGGCACTAATTGAGTGGCCTTTATCATTCACCCAAGGTCGCTCCCAGCCTAATCTTACTCTAGGGCCAGTGTCGGTGGCTGCGCCTAACGAGACATTATAGGTGTCGGTGGGACGGTGTGATAAGGCTACCTCTATAGGTACGTTTAGCCCCTCGGCTTCACTAACCACTGGCCGCGCAATA
Source organism: Alteromonas profundi (assembly GCF_010500865.1). GTDB lineage: Bacteria > Pseudomonadota > Gammaproteobacteria > Enterobacterales > Alteromonadaceae > Alteromonas > Alteromonas profundi. Next base: position 84,275 of record NZ_JAAAWN010000006.1, on the reverse strand, counting down.
ACCCGGTTAAAATACCCAGATTGATTTAGTCTACGGTTGAAATCTGTTAATTTTGCGGAGGAGTAGGGTTCACCTTCTTCAAAGGGGGTGAGGCGTGCAATAATGCTTCTCGCCTTATCTTCGCCCACAAATTTAAGTTTGCCAAAATTATACTGAGGGCCGCTTTGTGCAATAAGTAGAATGTTGGCTTCGTCTTCTTCTCGCACTAAGTCAAGCCGTGTTGCTTGCCAATGAAAGTCAAAGTAACCGTGGGCCAACGCATAGTTAAACATTGAGGACTTAAAGGAAGAGTATTCGGGTTGTATTAGAACGTCGCCTTTTTTTAAGGGAAAGGCATTAAACTTCTGTCTGAAATTGGGGTCACTACGCCCAGCGCCGATAATTTCGCGGGTGATATTAGCGACAATTAATGGGGAATGTAAGGTAACGGACACCACTACATTGTCATCTTCTACCGTTACGGTGGCCTCGCTATTATAGTAACCAAATGGTTCAACTGCCGTTGCTACGGTAGATTTTACTTCGTCTTGCCAAAAAGGGTCGAAAAGTAACTCTGTATCTACATCTAAATTTGCCAAATGGATTCGAATATTATTTTTTAACTTATCCTGCTTTACCCCTTTGATTGTATAAGAGACGGCGTAGGCTTGAGAAATACTTAGTACTGACAATAGCCCCACAGTGAGCAACGTTTTTAATCCGCGGGCTTGCCAACGTAATAGCGCCGAGAAGCGCACAAGTTGCTTTAGATGTAATAACAAGAAAAAAAGCGGTGGCATTGAAAAATGCGAATCCTTTTAGCACGAAATTAAAATAAGCGGTGTAGTTGGCTATTCCTTCGAGTATTTGAAAAATAGCGCCGTACATATGGTGCCATGATAGCACAATGACCAACACACCCTAGCGCTCCTACGCGTTACAAATGAGAATATGCGGTGAGTAACCCTTAATCATCTGCGAATCTTCATTCTCAATATGAATACGCATCGGCTGATCTCGGTTTTCTCATCATTGTGTACTTACTCGGCCGCATAGTTTTTAAGGTAAAATGACCTAAAAAGGATCATCGCCAGATAGGATTATTTCCCCATGAAAGCGCGAATATACTTGGTCTAGAAGGCAAAAAGGCTATACAAAACAAAGCGGGCGTATTCGATGTACAAGCCAATGAATCCCAGGGTGGGTTGTGATACTGGCGGCTTTTTGTTTGTAAGTGGGTTAATATGCTCGCAACTAATATACGCTTAATTAGTACGCATACTGAACGCTCCCCCATTTATCTGAACCACCAACCTTAAAGGTATAAGGTGGAAAAGGGTATAAAATTTAAGGGATAAGCCCTTTTTGTAGGAAAAACCTCTATGTCACATTCAAACGAAACTACGTCTGGTGTCATTATGCATGGCAAAAAGCCGGCGCTTGGTATTTTTGAATTTGTTGCCTTAATGGCCACCATGACGTCTTTGGTGGCGCTTAGCATCGATGCAATGTTGCCGGCACTATTGCAAATAGGTGAAGCCCTCAATGTAGAAGAGGCACACCATACTCATCTTATCGTCAGCGTATTTTTTGTGGGTATGGCTTTTGGGCAATTGTTTTTTGGCCCGTTTTCAGACGCCAGGGGGCGCAGACTCACCATTTTAGTAGGCCTATGTATTTTTGCGCTTGGCACATTTATTTGTATGGCGGCCACGAATTTAGAAACCATGCTGGTGGGGCGGGTTGTGCAGGCCTTCGGGGTATCTGGGCCCAGAATAGCGTCTATGGCTATTATCCGCGACCTCTATGTGGGCGATGCGATGGCTCGCGTAATGTCTTTTATTATGATGGTGTTTATCCTAGTACCCATGCTGGCCCCTGTTATCGGGCAAACGGTAATGAACCTATTTTCATGGTTTCATATTTTTAGCTTCTTTTTGCTGGTGGCTACCCTCTCAGGCATATGGTTTTTTGCGCGACAAGGAGAAACGTTAGTAAGAAGTAGGCGTCGTCCTTTCGCATGGAAACAGCTGTTCGTATCGTCTAAATATATTCTTACCCACCCAGAAGTTATGGGCTATACCTTTTCCATGGCCTGTGTATTCGGAGCGTTCTTGGCCTATTTAAGTGCTTCTCAAACGATCTTTCAGGTGTTTTATGGTGTTGGCGATCTGTTTCCCTATATTTTTGCACTATTAGCTTTTTCTATAGGATTAGCGTCTTACTTTAACGGCAAGATGGTAATGCAATTTGGCATGCGTAGATTATGTCGATTTGCGTTAAAAGGGGTAAACGTATTTGCGGTGGTGTACTTCGGGTTACTTGTTGCTTTTGACGGTTTGCCGCCACTACTACCTACCTTAATAACTATGTTCGCTGGCTTTTTCTTTGTCGGTATTTTATTTGGCAACTTAAATTCAATGGCGATGCAGCCATTAGGTGAAATGGCGGGGCTAGGTGCGGCAATTATTGGCTCTCTTTCGAGTTTGTTTTCTGTACCTATCGCGCTGATAGTGGATAGCTTTTTGGATGGAAATTTGTTTCCTATCGGGGTGGGCTTCTTAATCTTCTTCTGTTTAGCTTATCTCGCTGTAGCCTATGCGGAAAAGGTACGGGCCAGCGATTAAGAGGTTTGAAGGTGGAAAAGCATTACGCCTTCAAACGGCAGTGAGTTTTTTATCAGGCATAAAAAAGCCCGACCAAAATGGTCGGGCAAGAGGGCTTAGTTAAGCACCTAACGACAGAAACTGTCCTAACCTATGATGGCTTTCATGTCAGTCATGTAGCCACGCAAGGTTTTGCCTACTTGCTCAACACCATGTGAGCGAATTGCTTCATTAACATCAACAAGGCGCTTGTTTTCTACTTGATTAGAAGTAGCTGGCAAGCCTTTACCTATTACAGTTGTGTCGATAGCAGGCATAAACTTTTCACGCAAAATTGGAATTGCTGCGTTAGCAAATAAATAGTTTCCATATTCTGCAGTATCTGAAATTACCACGTTCATTTCATACAAACGCTTACGCGCAATAGTATTTGAGATAAGTGGTGTTTCGTGTAGCGATTCATAGTAAGCCGACTCAGGTAAAATACCTGCTTCAACCATTACGTCGAAGGCAACTTCTACACCGCACTTGATCATGGCAACTAATAAGATACCGTGGTCAAAAAATTCTTGCTCGCTGATTTCACCCTCATACGCTGGCGCATTTTCAAACGCGGTTTCACCGGTTTCTTCACGCCATTTAAGAAGGTTTGCATCACCGTTCGCCCAGTCTTGCATCATAGTGCGAGAAAACTCGCCACTAATAATGTCGTCTTGATGCTTTTCAAACAATGGACGCAAAAGGTCGGTCAATTGTTCAGAAAGCTCATAAGCTTTAAGCTTAGCTGGGTTAGATAGGCGGTCCATCATATTCGTAACGCCACCAATCTTCAGTGCTTCAGTAATCGCTTCAAGCCCATACTGAATAAGCGCACCGGCATAACCTGGGTCAATGCCATCATCTACCATCTTTTCAAAGGCAAGTACTGCTGCAACCTGTTGCATACCACAAAGGATAGTCTGCTCACCCATAAGGTCAGATTTTACTTCTGCCACAAATGAAGATTCTAGTACGCCTGCACGGTCACCACCGGTAGCACTTGCCAGGGCTTTTGCAGTATCCCAGCCCTTACCTTCAGGGTCGTTTTCAGGGTGTACTGCAATTAGGGTAGGTACCCCAAAACCACGCTTATATTCTTCGCGTACCTCAGAGCCTGGGCTCTTAGGTGCGCACATTACTACTGTAATGTCGCTACGAATCTGCTGGCCCTCTTCGACGATATTAAAACCGTGAGAGTAGCTTAGCGTTGCGCCTTTCTTCATTAGCGGCATAACCGCTTCAACTACACTTGCGTGCTGCTTATCAGGAGTTAGGTTATAAACCAAATCCGCATCAGGAATAAGGTCCTGATAAGTACCTACTGTGAAACCATTACTGGTTGCACGCTTGTAAGAGTCACGTTGCTCATCAATCGCTGCTTGACGCAGCGCGTAAGAAACATTTAACCCTGAATCGCGCATATTCAGGCCTTGGTTTAGGCCTTGCGCACCGCAACCTACGATTACGATTTTTTTACCTTTTAAAAACTGACATCCGTCAGCAAATTCTTCGCGTGCCATAAAACGGCAGCGGCCTAATTGATCTAGCTGCTGGCGAAGAGACAGGGTGTTGAAATAATTAGCCATAAAAATTTCCGAACAACATTCATTTTCGTCACTATCAACGACCAACCGTGGCGTTGATGACCTCGTCTATGACGACTTGTTGTGAAGACTAAGGGATTTCTTTTGTTTTGGAAAATGATATATTTGCAAGATAATATTGCAAATAGTGAAACGTAATGGATTTTCGCAGCTTACAGTTATTTAACCACCTTGCCACCAGTTTACATTTTGGCGATACCGCGCAAGCTATGTATGTGTCTCCTTCTACGTTAAGCCGCGTTATTCAACGGTTAGAAGACGAGTTGGGCTGTTCACTGTTTAAACGAGACAACCGGAAAGTTGCCTTAACACATAGTGGCCACAAGCTTTTGGCTTTTTCCACTCAGGCGTTAAAAGAGTGGCAACAACTCAAAGCTAATCTGAAAGAAGACGAAGACGCGCTACAGGGCGAGATCAGTTTATTTTGTTCAGTTACAGCAAGCCAAAGCCATTTACCCGCCATACTCCGTCAATTTCGGCAGCAACATCCGGGGGTAGATATTCGCTTGGTAACCGGCGACCCTGCTTTGTCTATCGATAAAGTAAAGCAACAAGAATGTGACCTGGCGATTGCCATTCATACGCCCGATATGCCTACCGACCTTTACTTTTCCCCTTTAGAAGATGTTCCACTTGTGCTTATCGCGCCAAAAGAGTGGCGGCTTACTCAATTGTCTCAAATAGATTGGACACAGCACCAAGTGGTAATGCCAGAACATGGGCCTACTCGGCGGATTGCTTACCATTGGTTTGCCGAACATGGTGTACGGCCTAACGTGTACGCCTCGGTAGGGGGAAATGAGGCTATCGTAAGTATGGTAGCATTAGAATGTGGCATTGGGTTTGTGCCAAAGGTTGTTCTTGATCATTCCAGTATGGCAAATTCGGTGACGCAAATTCCGGTAAAAGACATTGAGCCTTACCCCTTAGGGTTGTGTTGTTTGCAAACCAAGCAGCACGAGCCACTCATCGATGCGTTTTTAAAGCTTGATATAGCTTCTGCTCGTTAGTGGGTGCTTAGTTGTTTAATTAACGTGTCAAGAGCACGATAGCCTAACGCTTCACTAAGATGTTGGCGGTTAACTTTAGTCTCGGCGTCTAAGTCGGCTAAGGTTCTGGCCACTTTTAATGTGCGGTGAAAAACCCGCATCGATAAATTAAGTTGTTTGGCTGCCGCTTGCAGAAAAGCTAAATCTTGTTGACTAAGCTGGCACAAGGCGGCGAGTTCGCCCCCGTTTACGTGTGCGTTTGGTTTTCCTTGGCGTTCAAGTTGTATTGCGCGCGCGACCAATACCTGCTCAATAGCATGGTGTATTGAGTCATCGCTGTTATTTATGGGGGGCGTTAAATCATAATTTTCTAAGCGTGGAACCTCTACTTGAATATCTATTCTGTCTAACAATGGCCCAGAAAGACGATTTAAATAATTTAGCTGTTGTTGGGGCGTAAGACGGTTATCGTCGATATCCCCAGTAGGGCTTGGGTTCATTGCCGCAATAAGCTGAAAGTTAGCTGGGTAGGTTGCGCTGCCCGATGCTCTAGAGATATGAACATCGCCGGTCTCTAAAGGCTCGCGCAATACTTCAAGTGCTTTACGCCCAAATTCGGGCAGCTCATCGAGAAACAATACGCCGTGGTGCGCGAGTGAGACCTCGCCGGGAACAATCTGCGAACCGCCACCGGTTAACGCAACGGCAGAACATGTGTGATGTGGCGTGCGCATGGGGCGGGTAGTAAACTGCGAGGCAACAATCGCATCCCCTTTGACCGATACAATAGCAGCAACTTCCAACGCTTCCTCCTCACTCATAGGCGGCAGTAAGCTAAGTAAGCGACTGGCCAATAAGCTTTTCCCCGTACCTTGTGGGCCTACCATAAGCAAATTATGCGCTCCTGCAGCGGCAATGGTAAGAGCTCGCTTCGCTTGCGCTTGACCGATAATGTCATCCCAGCCTAATACGTGGTCAGGTAAATCAGGCAACGTAAACGGTACACCTTTTTTTAGCGGTTTAGTGGCTGCGAGGTGCTCATACACGCTAAGTAAATCGAAAGCGGGGTAGCGTATAGCCCCAGAAACTATGGCTGCATCTAAATCGTTAACGCCTGGAAATATGAGGGGCAAACCTTCTTTAGCGCTGGCCATGAGAATTGGGATCAGGCCGCCAACCGACTTGATTTCGCCGTTTAAACCTAATTCGCCTACGAAGGCGATGTCGTACAGGCAGGTGTCGGGTAAATAGCCAGAAGCCACAAGAATGCCTACCGCGATAGGCAGGTCGAAACGGCCGCCGTGTTTGGGGATATCCGCCGGAGCAAGGTTAACCGTGATACGCTTTGCTGGAAACTCGAAGCCGCTATTAATCAGCGCGCTGCGCACGCGCTCTCTCGCTTCTTTCACACTGGTTTCTGCCATACCCACCAGTTGAAAAGCGGGTAGCCCGTTAGCTAAATGAACTTCAACGGCTACTTCGGGCGCCCATACACCCTGCCCTGCAAAGGTTTTTACTACCGCCATACTCATACATGCTTCCTCCTGAAAAGCTAATGTAATGAACATTGGCGCGGATAAATACTGTACTGTAGGCGGGAATATGCGCCCCCACCTTTTTACTGTTCCCTATTAAAGACAGGCATTTGCCAGTGCCAGCGCATGGCGCCTAAACGAAAAAGCACTGTGGTGGCAAGGGCTAATACACCACACCATTGGGTAGCCAATCCTAACTGCAACGCAATACCATAGGCCACCCCGCCTACTATGCAGGTCATAGCATATAGCTCACCGTTTAGTACCAAAGGAACTTCACGGCAAATTACGTCTCGTAGTAGCCCGCCAAACACCCCCGTAATGGTGCCCATTGCAATAGCCACTGCCATACCGGTGTCGTTTGCCAGCGCTTTTTCTATGCCCACAACGTTAAATAATGCTAAACCAAAGGCATCGGCGATAAGTAAATAGTGAAAGGGAAAACGAGGGCTAACGTTTAACCAAATAATAGGAATAAAGGCAGCAATTAGCGTGGTATACAGATAATCGGTATCCGCTATCCAAAATACCGGTACATCTAACATCATGTCTCTAAGTGTGCCTCCACCAATTGCAGTAGCACTGGCCAGCACAATAACCCCAAAGCCGTCCATTCGCTTTTGGTACGCCATTAAGGTGCCTGAGATGGCGCATACCGCAACGCCGGCTAAATTTGCCCAATGAAACCAATCTATCATGTAACCTTCTTGATACTCTTGCTATTGCCTCTTGCGAGACGAAAATACGGAGGAAACACCGCAAAATACTTGATTTTGGGGCCTAGTTTGTGCTATTTATTTCGCCTATTCCACCGGTATTATTATTACCGTGCGAAAATTGGGTATCAGCCATAAGCCCACTAGAATAACCATTCATTAAAGCAATAGCACATGGATTTCGTTATTGCTCGTCAAATTAGTCAATAAAAGCAATGGGTTAATTATTGTACACTCGCTTTTATTTGCCCTCGTGCTTATACGATAAAAGACAATGTTGCTATGTTCGCGTCAACCTGCTGCTTGAATAACACAGAATATTATTCAAAGGTACTGTAGGCGTTTTGAGGTATCTCGAGCCATGTGCTATTCGTCTAGGTACTCAAAGCGTTTTAGCTGACATCATGATGATGCTAGCGCGTTTCTTTACATATCAGATGAAAGAAACCATGTAGTATCAGTGACGCGCATTTTTAAAGTTCTACAAATTTAACCGGAAGGATTTATGCCCAAGTTACGTTCTGCAACTACTACGCAAGGTAAAAATATGGCAGGTGCTCGCGCCCTATGGCGAGCAACTGGAATGAAAGACTCCGATTTTGGAAAGCCTATTATTGCTATTGCCAACTCATTCACGCAGTTTGTGCCTGGCCATGTACATTTGAAAGATCTCGGGCAGCTTGTAGCGCGCAGCGTCGAAGAAGCCGGTGGCGTTGCAAAAGAGTTCAATACTATTGCTGTTGATGATGGTATCGCTATGGGTCACAGCGGTATGCTTTACAGCTTACCTTCACGAGAAATCATCGCTGACGGCGTTGAGTATATGGTAAACGCCCACTGTGCCGATGCTATTGTTTGTATATCTAACTGCGACAAAATTACACCAGGAATGTTGATGGCGTCTATGCGCTTGAACGTACCAGTAATTTTTGTTTCTGGTGGGCCAATGGAAGCGGGGAAAACCACCCTATCTGACCAAATTATTAAACTAGATTTGGTAGATGCCATGGTCGCCGCGGCTGATGACAAAGTGAGCGATTCTGATACTGACGAAATCGAGCGTTCTGCCTGCCCTACATGCGGGTCTTGTTCAGGTATGTTTACCGCTAACTCAATGAACTGCCTAACGGAAGCATTAGGCCTTTCTTTACCTGGTAACGGCTCTATGCTTGCTACCCACTCCGATCGTGAAGAGTTATTTAAACAGGCAGGTAGACAAATTGTTGAGTTATGCAAGCGTTATTATGGCGACGATGATTACAGCGTACTGCCACGTAACATTGCAAATTTCGATGCCTTTGAAAACGCCATGAGCCTAGATATTGCTATGGGTGGCTCAACCAATACCATTTTGCATCTATTAGCTGCTGCGATGGAAGGTGAAGTTCCTTTTACCATTGACGACATCGATCGCCTTTCGCGTAAGGTGCCCCATCTTTGTAAAGTCGCCCCATCGACACCTAAATATCACATGGAAGACGTTCATCGCGCCGGTGGCGTATTGGGTATCTTAAATGAGCTAAATAAAGCTGGCTTGCTTAACCAGAACGTAAATCACGTATTAGGGAAGTCACTACCTGAGGTTATTGCCCAATGGGATATAACCAATCCACAAAACGAAAAAGCTATCGAATTTTATCGTGCTGGCCCAGCGGGTATCCGCACAACTAAAGCATTTAGCCAAAGTTGTCGTTGGGATACTGCTGATGATGATCGCGAAAATGGTTGTATTCGCTCTATTGACCACGCCTTTAGCCAAGAAGGGGGCTTAGCTGTCCTGTATGGTAACCTGGCCGAAAACGGCTGTATCGTAAAAACGGCAGGTGTGGATGAATCAATTCTTACCTTTAATGGTACAGCGCGTATTTACGAAAGCCAAGACGATGCAGTAGCAGGGATTTTAGGGGATGAAGTTAAAGCGGGTGATGTTGTGTTTATCCGCTATGAAGGCCCTCGCGGCGGCCCAGGTATGCAAGAAATGCTCTACCCCACGTCTTATCTTAAGTCGAAAGGGCTAGGTAAATCTTGTGCCCTCGTTACAGACGGTCGCTTTAGTGGTGGAACCAGCGGACTTTCTATTGGTCACTGCTCGCCAGAAGCGGCAAGCGGCGGTGGTATTGGACTAGTGGAAGACGGCGATAAAATTGAAATTGACATTCCTAATCGCAAAATCAACATTTTGATCAGCGATGAAGAATTGGCTGAACGTCGGGCAAAAATGGAAGCCAGCGATAAGCCGTGGCGTCCGAAGAACCGTGTTCGTGAAGTTTCAACTTCGTTAAAAACGTTTGCTGCATTGGCGACCAGTGCGGATAAAGGCGCAGTACGTGACGTCACTAAACTGGAGAACCTATGACCGTTAGTGATCACGACTACCTGAAAAAAATTCTACTGGCTCCTGTGTACGATGTCGCAGTGGCCAGTGAACTATCTTATATGTCTTTGCTCTCTGCGGAGCTAGGCAACGATATTTATTTAAAACGCGAAGACCAGCAACCCGTTAAAAGTTTTAAGCTACGCGGCGCCTATAATCGTATTTGCTCACTTAGCCAAGAACAGCTAGATGCTGGGGTCATTGGCGCGTCTGCGGGTAACCACGCCCAAGGGCTAGCCTACAGCGCTAAAATGAAGGGAATTCAAGCAACAATTGTGATGCCTGAAACCACCCCAGACATTAAAATTGACGCGGTACGGCGCTTTGGCGGTGAAAACGTGAATGTGGTTTTGCACGGTACCAGCTTTGATCAAGCAAGCGGCCACGCCAAAGCACTGTGTGAAACTCATGGCTACACCTTTGTTCCGCCGTTTGACGACCCAGATGTTATCGCGGGACAAGGTACCGTGGCACGAGAATTATTAGAGCAAAACCCCAATATTGATATTTTGTTTGTGGCGGTAGGCGGAGGCGGTTTAGCGGCGGGCATTGCCGTTTACCTAAAACAGCTTAAGCCAAGTATAAAGATTGTTGCCGTAGAGTCTGAAGAGTCGGCATGCTTTATTAAAGCGCAAGAGATGGGCGCACCTACTGAGCTTGATAGCGTGGGTATTTTTGCCGATGGCGTGGCAGTTAAAGTAATGGGGCAAGAAACCTTTCGTCTGTGTAGCAGGCTAATAGATGAAACCATTACTGTGTCTAATGATGAAATTTGCGGTGCTATTAAAGATATTTTTGATGACACCCGGGTTATTGCAGAGCCTGCTGGTGCGCTTTCTGTCGCCGCCATTCGAAAATATGCCAAACAGCACGATCTTAGCGGCAAGAAATTAGGCGGTATTCTGTGTGGCGCCAATATTAACTTCCATACACTTCGCTATGTTTCTGAACGCTGTGAATTAGGTGAGCAAAAAGAAGCCGTATTTGCAGTTAAAATTCCTGAAACAAAAGGCGCGTTTAAGCAATTTTGTGAGTGTGTGGGTGCCAAAGCTATTACAGAATTTAACTACCGTTATGCCAATGAGCAAGAAGCACATATTTTTGTTGGCGTGAAGCTTAAAGGTGGGCAGCAGGAATTTGCGTCCTTGCAGAGCGACCTTGAAGAGAAAGGCTATGCCTGTTTCAACTTAACCAATAACGAATTAGCGAAACTTCATGTTCGCCACATGGTAGGAGGGCGACCGCCCACTATCCTTAACGAGCAAGTGTTTAGTTTTGAATTTCCTGAGCGTCCCGGCGCCCTGTTAAATTTCTTAAGCACACTGGGCGAGCAATGGAACATCACGTTATTTCATTATCGCAATCACGGTGCCGCAGAAGGTCTTGTATTGGCAGGTTTCGACATTGCCCCGCAAAGCCGAGCAGCTTTCAACGAGCACGTTGTAAAACTAGGTTATAAAGTGGAAGAAGTGACGGATAACCTCGCCTATCAATTCTTTCTATCTCAACCTAATTAATACGGTTTTTTGCTTTACCTCGCTCCTGGTTAAGCCTCGGCTTAACTAGGGGCGAGATAAAGCCCATCTTCCCCACCCTAGGGCCAAAGATATCGCCATTATTGAGTATGGTTTAGGGTTACGTTTTCTAAATGTTGTGCCATTTCCGGCCAGACAAGATCCATTACATCGCCCCGTAAACCTTCACATTCTTCTGAATACTTTAAACACCCATCTTCATTGGTATCTAGCCAATGGTTGTCTTTTAAGGCAGAGATAAAGCTAGATAGCACATTCTTGTCGTAAAATTCAGGCGAGCTTAACCCGTAAAGTACGGACAAGCGCTCGGCCACTTGCCGACTTGTGCGCTCTAGCGCCCCTCGGCTTATGGTTTTTTCTTTGTCTAGTATGGTGAGTACTACCGCGTAGCGCTGCAGAGTTTCTTGCATACAGCGGCTTAATAGCCAGGCTGAATGAAACTGCTTATGCTGGGCTTCTGGTGGCAGCAACTCTTCCCCTTTTTGACGTATCAAACCCTGCTCTAGTAAGGCAGACATTAACGCATCTGTGTGGGCGAGAGCTTCATCTTGAGAAAGGTGCAGAAATAACTCACGTTGAAGTAGGGGATATAAGGCTGCAATAAGCTGCAAAATCGCGTTTTTGGTTGTTCCTTTGTGGGCAAATATACTTGCCATAATAAGGCCCGGTAGTGCAAATAAGTGCAGAATGTTATTGCGATAATACGTTAAATACACAGCCGATTTAGGCTGCGGGCTAATTAGCCGCCCGTAGTCATCTTCTTTAATGTCAAACCTACCTAAACTCATGGTTTCGTTGAATAAGGTTTCGGGACTGACATCAGGAATAGTGGCATCGGCACTAAAAGGCACGGTTTTAAACAGCGTCATAAAGTCGCCTATCGACTGCTTCAACTCTGCCTCACTCATAGTATGAGTTTTAGATGAAAGCAAACATAACGAGGTAAGGGCCATTCCATTTAATGCTGCTGCGCGGTTTATTCGCGTCATCACATTATTGGCTAACTCATTTACCGCGGGCGTTAGCCACGCCGGTTTTTTTTCTGGCTCTGCATCTTTGCAATCGCGCCAGTTAGGCACCTGGTTTTCTAAAAATTGGTTGAGTTGAATAGGCTCACCAAAGTTTACATAGCCATGACCGTAATTCTTTAGCTTTCTAATTGCCGAGAATACCTGCCAATTCGATTCTTTTTTCTTTTTTGTACCTTTTAGTTCGTTCAGGTAGCTTTTTACTTCCATCACATTTTCATAGCCAATATACACGGGCACTATGCTTACTGGGCGATTAACACCTTTGAGCATGGCTTGAATTGTCATGGCGAGCATGCCGGTTTTCGGCGGTATAAGCCTGCCGGTGCGGCTACGACCGCCCTCAGGGTAATATTTAACTGAGTAGCCTTTATTAAACAACAGTTCTAAATACTCTCTAAATACCGAGGTATACAATTTATTACCGGCGAAACTGCGACGTAAGAAGAAGGCGCCCCCACGACGGAATATTTTCCCGATAGGCCAGAAGTTTAGGTTAATCCCAGCCGCTATATGAGGTGTTACCATGCCTTCATGGTAAATGACATAGGTTAATAATAAATAATCCATATGGCTTCGATGGCATGGCACATACACAATTTCATGACCATTGGCGGCAAGTTCACGTATGCGTTCAGCATGACCCACGCTTATACCGTTATAGATTTTATTCCATATACGGGTAAGCAGTCGATCGCCAAATCGCACCAAACCCTCACGGTAATCCGCCGCAATTTCAGTAACATAAGATTGAGCTCTCGCCTTTGCTTGCTCATGCGTAATTTTCTTACTGCGCGACTCTTCGGCCATAGCACGGCGCACGGCATCTGAACCTAAAACGCTATTGTTTAGTTCTTGACGCTCAAGAAGTGTGGGGCCGGTTAAACTTTGGCGTTTGCGCTGAAAATGGGTGCTTGCTACACGAACCAGCTTATGGGCAATGCGTTGATCGCTTCCATGCTGATTGGCCATAGTGCGGGTGGAGACCGCTTTGGAGTAGCTGATAAAATTATCGCGGCCAAGGAACAAAACAATAAACAGTTTGCGCAACCAGCTAGGGGCTGCTTTATCGGCAATAAGGTCGCCTAGCCCGGGTTTACCCTTACCTGGCGCCCTGCCCCACGAAACGAAGACGGGAACCACTTGCAAGTCGAGATTGGCGTTGTCTCGATGTAAATGAAATAGCTCTGTGAAAATATCCTCAATACCGGTGTTATCGGCAGCACGCCTAAAAAGAGGCTGGGTTTTACGCAGAAACAGCGTTGAAGGATATTCTCGGCCAGCGAGAGTTATGGCGTCTGTGGGGCTGGATAAATTCAGCGCTTTGGCAGACATTTTCAACGCAAGTTGGTCGGTGACTGAGTTGGTTGGTAGCAAATAAATGATGGGCTTGGATTTATCTATCCCAAGCTCGGCCTCAACATTGGCAGGAATACTGTGAGACTTTACCAGCAACTTAACAGGATAATGAAACACCGACAAAAGGGCTTTTCGCATCCACGACATGAACGTATTGATCCTTTGAAATGAAAACGCGCTAAGTATATCACACTCGCTGAAGTTTCAGGCATTGTAGGCGAAGATGATAACGCCTCACAATCACACTTTGCTTAGCCAGATACTATTGAAGGGACAGGCAGTTGTCTACTTTTGATAGCGCATAGCCACATCGCAGCGCTCATAGGCACTTCCATACCTTTGCATAATATCTTTACAGTGCACAAAACCGTATTTTTCGTATAAATGAATGGCAGCTTCGCATTTTTTATTGGTTAATAGAAACAAGCAATTGAAGGCGATTGCTGGTGCACGGGTTAATACATGCTGAAGCAATAATGACCCTACATTCATACCCCTCGCCTCGCTAGCGACCCCCATCTTGGTCAGTTCGAATACGCCAGTTTGCTTTTTCATAAGCGCACAAGTGCCGACAATTCCAAGCGTAGGGTGCTCGGCAAACCATATATGACCGCCGGTTTCAATAATATACTTGTGAGGGTTACCAATAACGTTTTCATCGACAGCTTCAAGCCGAAACATATCGGTTATCCACTCTCTATTTATACGATGAAAATGGGGCGCTAAAGTAGGCGCATAATCAATAAAACGTAGCATATTCAGATAGGCACATAATGGTTAAAAGGGGGCTAGCATAGCATGGCGCTCCCGCGCTTCACTATAACACAGCGTCACTATGTGCGAGTTGACACCTAGTGGGGAGATTTTTGGAACAACCATTTACCTGTATTTTGCTACACGGTGTATTTATTAACACTTATTAATCAAAATAAGTTAAAAGTGCTTTTAATTGCTATTAACAACAATTATCATTCGCGTCATCAATAAAGGCTTAGACATATCTATGGTGTTCCTATAGCCGTAAATACCAAGGAGACGCATTTGAAATTTGTTACGACCACCCTATCAGCTGCTGTGTTATTCACACTTTACGGCGGCAATGCTTATGCAAACCAGCCTGATGAAACGTTGGAAGAAAGTGTAGAGCGGATAACGGTTCGCGGTGCATTTTTTGGGCAACAAGTGGCAACTGCTGTGAAAACACCAACTTTATTGGTGAATGTTCCCCAGTCTGTTTCTGTCGTTAGCGCCGAACAAATTTCAGAGCAGGCGCTTTTCAGTATTGCTGATGTAATGCAATACACGCCTGGCGTAAGCATCGGCTTAGGAGAAGATCATAGAGACCAGATTACCATACGGGGGCAAAACACCACCGCAGACTTCTTTGTAGATGGTTTACGCGATGACGTTCAATACTTCAGACCCTTGTATAACCTAGAGCGTGTGGAAATTTTACGGGGCGCCAATGCGTTATTGTTTGGTCGCGGTGGCGGCGGTGGTGTGGTTAACCGTGTGACCAAAGTTGCTGACTTAACCAACGACTTTACTCGCATGGGAGCCGGCATTGATACCTTCGCGGCAACCTCGGTGAGCGTTGATACTAACCGCGTGATAGACGGGAATAACGCGTTCCGTTTCAATGGCGTGTTCGACACCATAGATAACCACCGTGATTTTAAAGACGGCGAACGCTACGCGCTAAACCCTACCTATACATGGGCCGTAAATGATGACACTACAGTGATGGCATCTTACGAATACGTAAATGATGATCGGGTAGTAGATAGAGGTGTACCTTCGTTAAACGGTCAACCGTTACAGGATGCTGAAGATACCTACTTTGGCGATCCTGACTTTAATAACACAACCCTTGAAGCACATATTGCACGCCTTCGTGTCGATCACAGTATATCGCAACATTGGAACCTTAACGGAACGGTTCAATTTGCTGACTACGATAAACTGTATCAGAATCTTTATCCGGTAAACTTTGATGATCAAGCGGGAACGGTAACCCTAGATGGCTATCAAGATGCGACGGCCCGAGAAAACGCCTTAGTGCAGCTTAACCTCATTGGTCAAGTTACAATGGGGGGCGTTGAACATACACTACTTACGGGGATCGAGTACGGTAACCAAGACACAACAAATGCCCGTCGTGATGCTTTCTTTGCCGATTCGCAAGATGATCAAGTTACCTTCAGCTTTTCCGATCCGCTTGTTATTCCATCAATGACGTTAACCGATGCGGTACGTGATAGAGCGTCAGATGTCTCCTTCACTTCAGTTTTTTTCCAAGACGAAATTAAACTAAATGAACACTGGATTGTGGTTGCAGGTGCCCGTTACGATAACTTTGACATTGATGTTGTCGATACTATTGAAGTGAATAACGGAGCTGACGATGGCAACAATGGCTTGCTAGCGAGCTCTGACGCTCAAGTTTCCCCTCGCGCAGGTTTAATCTACAAGCCGTCTGAGTCAATGTCGTTTTACGCAAGCTACAGTCAATCCTTCTTACCCCGCTCAGGCGATCAATTTTTAACGCTGTCATTAAGCGCACAGGCGTTGGATGCTGAAGAATTTGAAAACAAAGAAGTGGGTGTTAAGTGGAATCTTAGCGATAACTTAAGTTTTACTGCAGCGGCGTTTGAGGTAGAGCGCGAAAACGGTACAGCCCAAGACCCTAATAACCCTGAAGCTTCAATATTAACAGGCACAAAAACCACAGGTTTTGAACTTCAGTTAGTAGGTGCGCTGAGTGAAAAATGGCGCATCAATGCTGGCTACAGTAACCTTGATGGCGAAGAAATGGGACGCGTTGTTGACGGCGAATTAGCTAATCGTGACTTAGCTCAACTACCCGAGCACATGCTAACAATCTGGAATCAATACCAGATAAACGACACTTGGCGTGTAGCGCTTGGGCTTGTGTATCAATCACAGCAGTATGCATCGCTTAGCAACGATGTATCCTTGCCAAACTTCACCCGTATAGACACTGCGGTATACTATAACTATAGCGAGAACCTAAAGTTACAGCTTAATATTGAAAATTTGTTTGATGAAGGCTATTTCCCGTCGGCGCATAATGACAACAATATTGCCACTGGCGCGCCGATAAACGCCCGCTTTAGCCTGCAATATCAGTTTTAACCGCTATTTCCATCGAAAAATGGCCAGTAGTAACTGGCCATTTTTAAGCTTAGATTGTAAAGCCAACACCAAACACCCGTTTAGGCACCTATAGCTTTGGCTATGTACTTCACTTAACAGTGATTGTTGGGATACGCTTAGCTGTTTGCGCTTTTAGGCGCGTCTTTTAGGTAGTCTACCCATTGTTGTTGATCTTCATTAACCACATCTTTATTAATTGCGTGGCGAACAAGATCTGTTAACTGTTTATTCATTTTCCCTCGCAGTCGGCCTAAAAAGCTGGGAGCGGCAATAATGTCGACATGATACAGTTTGTCTGTTGTTCGACGTTTATCTAGCCAGTCAGCTACGGTGCCAGCAAATCGGTCAGCTTCGGTATCAGAGGCGTCTTTGCGGCTCATAGCATCAACCCCTGGTACTGAACCACTCGCGCCTGATACTGCGCCCGGTCGGTCAGTAACTAAATCACCATCAGACGCTCGACCATCATCGTTTACCAAGGTGGTCACACTTTCAAGATCATTGGCGCCATCTTTCTCAAGTAAAATTTTAGCTTCAGAACGATTAGCTACCACTAAATATGATTTTCCTAACATAGTCCCTCCTTAAGTAGGCATTCTTGGTTTATAAGGTGCCAACCTAAAAAAAGTTTCATTTCGTGTTTTATACTCGTGAGTTGTTAGCAGTTTGAATAAACATAAAAGCGGTGATACGCCCTTGTCATTTACTTGTAGGTGTATATAATCACAGGAACTGTATAGACACACAGGTCTTTTATGCGCCCACTCACTGCTCGACAAACCGAAGTTCTAGAGTTAATTAAATCGAACATGCTAGCTACGGGTATGCCCCCTACGCGTGCAGAAATAGCCAGCCATTTGGGGTTTCGCTCTGCTAATGCGGCAGAAGAGCATTTGAAAGCTCTCGCGCGAAAAGGTGTGATTGAAATTCTGCCAGGTACCTCTCGGGGCATTAAGCTAAACATACCTCTTGAAGATGAAGTATCTGAAGAAGATGGTCTGCCGCTTATTGGCCGCGTGGCTGCGGGCGAACCTATTTTGGCTCAGGAGCACATCGAGTCTCACTATAAAGTTGATCCTGCGCTGTTTCAGCCGCAAGCAGATTTTTTGCTAAGAGTCAGCGGTATGAGTATGAAAGATATTGGTATTTTAGACGGCGATTTATTAGCTGTTCATAAGACCACCGACGTTCATAACGGCCAGGTAGTTGTAGCCCGAGTAGATGAAGATGTTACCGTCAAGCGCCTAGAAAAGCGCGGAAGAGAGGTGCTACTGCATGCGGAAAACGAAGAGTTTTCTCCCATAAAGGTAGATTTAGCCTCTGAACCCTTTTCTATTGAGGGTATTGCGGTTGGCGTTATTAGAAACGGCGATTGGATGTAAATTCGCGAGCTTTAAAGAAAAAACGGCCTATAGGCCGTTTTTTTGTGTCTTTAATAAGGGATAATGACGTCAATGTTGCCTACAGAACGCAAAATAGACTTACTGAATACTGCATAGCCCGATAGTCACTAGGGCGCTTTAAACTTCTATGGCTGTTTTCTGCGGAACGTTTTTTACCATTCATCTTGCTGTTTGAAAATTAGTCAATTCATCTTGTTACTCACTGAATTAACGAATTAACTTCCACTGCAATAATTTTGCGCAATGTTCAAAATATGTGTTTGAAACACACATACAAAAGTGCCGTATGGCGGCCCATTCAGCCTATTCCTCCAGTACTTTATAACCAAACGAATGGTTTAAATACATTCTATTTACAGGTTTTTTATAAGAAAAGACTAGACGTAGCCATTTTATTGCGCAATTCTTAGACAAGTTATAACAAAATAATAACAATGACTCTAACTTGTGTTTACATGAATGTGTAAGAAAGTGTTGTAAGAGTCTGTAACAGGAAACCACTAGGTAGCGACTACGCGCATTCTTATAGCGCGAAGGGGTCTGCCATTACGGAGGTGCTGAGTGAAACGACTAACAACACAGGTCGCAAAGTGGGCGTGGCATTTACCCTTTATGCTATTTTCTTCTTTGCTTTTTGCTGACACAACAGCAGGAGAAGCTTCTTCTCTTAACCTACGCCAAGGCGCCACAGACATCAGTGGGCAGGTTTATGACCTACATATGCTGATGTTTTTTATCTGCGTAGCAATTGCGGTGCTGGTTTTTGGTGTGATGTTTACATCTATGTATTTACATCGCAAATCACGAGGGGCAAAACCGGCTAACTTCCATGAAAACGTAAAAGTGGAAATTGCGTGGACCATTGTACCCTTCCTTATCCTTATATTTATGGCTGTACCTGCTGCAAGAACTTTAATTGCTATGGAAGACACCAGCGAAGCGGATTTAACCGTTGTCGTAACGGGGTCGCAATGGAAGTGGCATTATAAGTACATGGACAGAGACGTCGAGTATTACTCATTGCTAGCGACTCAGCGCGAGCAAATAGAAAACATTTTCGACAAAGGTGACAACTACCTTTTAGAAGTTGACCGGCCGCTGGTTATCCCTACAGGCAAGAAAGTGCGCTTTTTAATTACCTCTGACGATGTTATCCATTCATGGTGGGTGCCCGATTTTGCGGTGAAAAAAGATGCTAACCCAGGGTTTATTAATGAGTCATGGACTAAAGTGAATGAGCCCGGTATCTACCGGGGCCAATGCGCAGAGCTTTGTGGTAAAGACCATGGTTATATGCCAGTAGTGGTTATAGCAAAAGAGCCCGCCGAATTTGACGCGTGGATGAATGCGCAAGAAGCCATTGCCAAAGAGGCAAGAGAAGAAGAACAGCGTCTGTTGTCAATGAATATGTCTATGGATGAATTGATGAGAGAAGGGGAACGGGTATACAACGCTACCTGTGCAGCGTGTCATATGCCTAATGGCGAAGGTTTGCCGGGCGTTTTCCCTGCTCTTAAAGGCAGTCAAATGGCCCTTGAAGATATGCCAGGGCACATTGACATAGTACTGCATGGAAAAGCAGGAACAGCCATGCAGGCCTTTGGCAAGATGCTAAGCCTGAAAGATATTGCGGCGGTTATTACCTACGAACGTAATGCGTGGGGGAATAACACGGGTGATATGGTTCAAGCGAAAGACGTTTATGCTGTCGCCAATGGTAACTAGGAGCGCATTATGAGTAAAGCAACAGAAATAATGACGCCAGATGCAGTGGCGCCACAAGATCACGAACATCACGACCATATACCTAAGGGCATTACCCGATGGCTATTTACCACCAACCATAAAGACATAGGCACGCTTTACCTATGGTTTGCGTTCATTATGTTTTTAGTGGGCGGCGCCATGGCAATGGTAATAAGGGCTGAGTTGTTCCAGCCAGGTTTACAAATAGTGGAGCCTAACTTTTTTAACCAAATGACCACAGTTCACGGCCTTATCATGGTTTTTGGTGCCGTTATGCCGGCCTTTACTGGGTTGGCAAACTGGCTTATTCCTATGATGATAGGGGCGCCTGATATGGCGTTGCCGCGCATGAATAACTGGAGCTTTTGGATCTTGCCGGGCGCCTTTTTAATTCTATTGAGCTCGTTGTTTATGGAAGGTGGCGGCCCCGCGTTTGGATGGACCTTTTATGCGCCGTTGTCCACCACCTATAGTGGCGATTCAACCGGATTATTCGTATTTTCCGTCCATATCATGGGTATCTCATCCATTATGGGGGCAATTAATGTCATTGTGACCATATTCAACATGCGTGCCCCGGGTATGACATGGATGAAAATGCCCTTGTTCGTATGGACATGGCTAATTACTGCGTTTTTATTAATTGCGGTAATGCCGGTGTTAGCCGGTGCGGTTACCATGGTATTAACCGATAAATTCTTCGGCACGAGCTTTTTTGATGCCGCAGGCGGTGGCGACCCTGTTATGTTCCAGCATATATTCTGGTTCTTTGGTCACCCCGAAGTGTATATTATGATTTTGCCCGCCTTTGGTATTATCTCGCAAATAGTACCTACCTTTTCCCGCAAACGACTGTTCGGCTATGCATCTATGGTTTATGCCACAGGGGCAATAGCCTTGCTATCTTTTGTGGTGTGGGCCCACCATATGTTTACTACCGGTATGCCGGTGTACATGGAGATGTTTTTCATGTTTGCCACCATGCTCATTTCGGTGCCCACTGGCGTTAAAGTGTTTAACTGGGTGGCAACGATGTGGCGCGGTTCCTTGTCTTTTGAAATGCCCATGATGTTTGCTATTGCCTTTATTGTGCTATTTACCATTGGTGGGCTATCTGGGCTTATGTTGGCCATTACCCCGGTGGATTTCCAATACCATGATACCTACTTCGTCGTGGCTCACTTCCATTATGTATTAGTGACTGGCGCTATATTTTCCATTATGGCCGCGGTGTATTACTGGTTACCTAAATGGACCGGCAAAATGTACGACACTACATTAGCAAAGTGGCATTTCTGGTGTTCTCTGGTATCAGTGAACTTACTCTTCTTCCCTATGCATTTTGTAGGTTTAGCGGGTATGCCTCGTCGTATACCCGATTATGCCCTGCAATTTGCCGATTTTAATAAATGGATAAGTGTAGGGGGCTTTGCATTCGGTTTATCGCAATTAATCTTCCTTGCGTTAGTCATTAAGGCTTGCAAGAAACTCGGTGATCCTGTGTCGAGCCAGGTATGGGAAGGCGCTGAGGGGTTGGAATGGGAAATTCCCTCACCCGCTCCTTACCATACGTTTGAGACACCACCGGTCGTTAAGTAAAGCGCGAAGGAGGCGAGCCCGATGTCACACAGCAAGGCGAATAATAAAATGGTGGTCAAGCTGCTGGTTATTGTTGTCGGCATGTTTGGTTTCGGGTTTGCGTTAGTGCCGCTATACGATGTGTTCTGCGATGTAACAGGAATTAATGGAAAAACCGAAAATAGCGCAGCAAGTTATGAGTATATCGAAATAGACGAAAGCCGCGAGATAACCGTTGAGTTTATTACGCGTACCAATACGGGTATGCCGTGGGAATTTAGAGCGCAGACTGCACGGGTAAAGGTACACCCGGGTGAACTCACTACGGTGTCGTTTTACGTCAGAAACCCAGCATCTAGCGATATCGTGGCACAAGCGATACCGTCTGTTTCGCCAGGTACGGCGGCGCTGTATTTAAATAAGACAGAATGTTTCTGTTTTAATCAGCAGCCACTTGATGCAGGTGATGAAGCCTACATGCCAATGCAGTTCTATGTCGACCCACAACTAC
This sequence comes from Alteromonas profundi, assembly GCF_010500865.1. Taxonomy (GTDB): domain Bacteria; phylum Pseudomonadota; class Gammaproteobacteria; order Enterobacterales; family Alteromonadaceae; genus Alteromonas; species Alteromonas profundi. The sequence continues at coordinate 62,096 of NZ_JAAAWN010000006.1, read as the reverse complement.
CCGAAGAGATTACTTATTTTACCCTGCAGTACACCTTATACGATGTCACCGCGAGAGCGTCTGACTTAACTACAAAACCGAATCCCTTTATGGTCCCTCAACCTAACCGCGATATATAACAGGTTGTAGGATAAGGAGAGAAAGTATGCAGCAAGAATATGAAAAGTATTATGTGCCCGCCCAAAGCCCTTGGCCCATTGTCGGCGCAGTGGCGTTGTTTCTTATCGCCGTTGGCGCAGGTAATTTTGTTATTGAATCTACAAAAGGCGAACCTGGCTATGGCGGCCATATTTTAGCCGCCGGAATAGTGGTATTGCTGGTCATGCTATTTGGCTGGTTCAAAAACCAAATCGATGAATCAATGTCTGGGCTTTACAGCGCACAACTTGGCCGCTCTTATAGGCAGGGCATGAGTTGGTTTATTTTTTCCGAGGTGATGTTTTTTGCGGCATTTTTCGGCGCTCTCTATTACGCCCGTTTTATCTCGGTCCCCTGGCTAGGAGGCGCATCAAATAACGAGATGACCAATGCCGTGTTATGGCCATCTTTTGAAGCTATTTGGCCCTTGGTATCTACGCCAGGTGGCATCACTACGCAAAAAATGAGTGCTGCCGGTTTACCTACAATTAATACCATTATTTTGTTGATCTCATCGATAACCTTACATTTCGCTCATGTTGGGCTAGAGCAGAACAAAAGAAAGCAGCTTACAGTAATGCTGGGCATCACAATATTGTTGGGAATTGGCTTTTTATTTTTACAAGTAGAAGAGTATGTGCATGCCTATAGAGATTTAGGACTTACCCTTCAGTCGGGTATCTATGGCAATACATTCTTTATGCTAACCGGGTTTCACGGTATGCACGTGACCCTGGGTACCATTATTTTAATGGTACTGTTTTTACGTGTCCTTAAAGGCCATTTTACGGGCGAAAATCACTTTGCATTTCAAGCCGGTAGTTGGTATTGGCACTTTGTAGATGTGGTGTGGGTAATGCTTTATCTGTTTGTTTACGTCTTGTAATTGATAAGCGCCAAGCCCTAATAAGGTCGGGGGTTTGGCGTAATTAATCCGGTGCCTACAGCCAATAAAATTAATATAACGATAATGGCTGATGTTAGCACCCTTCGACCAATATATTTGCTCATAGGGCCATCTTTAGGGTCGTTTTTCATCATGACTCGCATGGCCATAAACAGGTTTACAATCATGTAGATCACCAAAGCAAGTAGAATTATTTTTATTAGCATATAAACCTCTTTTTAGGCTGCATTGGTTTCTAATATGACGCGAGTTAACACCACCACATTATTCGCTTTAAGCGTCACCATCATTGCTGTAGTGGCAATGAGCGGGCTGGGTGTGTGGCAGTTACAGCGTATGGTCCATAAGCAGCAACGTTTATCTAGCATAACGCAAAAGCAAGGGAATGAAAGCCTACAACTATTAGAAGCGTTAGCACTAGATGAGCCTCGCGATGTTGCCATAACATTTAACGGAACACCCGATAATGGGCATGTATTGTTATTAGATAACCAAGTGCAAGGCGGCAAAGTAGGGTTTGACGTTATTGTACCGGTACGCACGAACGCGGGTTGGTTACTGGTAAATTATGGATGGCTGCCGGCCCCCGATTTAAGACGAACACTGCCTAGCGTTAATATATCGAATAACATGCAGCGTTTTAATGGTGTAGTGAGCGTGCCAAGCCGCAATCCTTTAACCACTGAGACCCTAGCGGAAGATCCTGCTTTTCCTGCACTTATACAAGAAATTTCATTTACCCATCTAACCGACATTTTAAACCATAAGCTACTGCCATACGTTATCTATCTTACCGACCAAGATGACACTTTTTTACGCGACTATCAGCCGGTGGTAATGCCGCCAGAAAAACACCTGGGGTATGCCATGGTGTGGTTTGGTTTGGCTATTGCGGCCGCGCTAATTGGATCTGTAGCAATTTTTAAAAAAGGGAATAATTCATGACCAATAACGCCTCTAAAAAAACACTCATATTGATGGTAATCGTGTTCGTGCTCCCTGTGGTTTTAGCTAAATTAGCGTTAGATCATGACTGGTTTAATCGAGGCGTTACTAACAAGGGAAACTTGCTATCACCCACCCTGAATGTTTCCTCTTTATTGGTGGGCAGTGAGGGAGCGGGTAACGAGCCTAAATGGCGGCTTATGTATGTACTTCCTTCTACGTGTGACAAAACATGTGAAAATGCATTGTTCAGCATTAATCAGGTGTGGTTAGCACTAGGTAAAGAGTCGGACAGAGCCGAGCCGTTAGTATTAGTTACGCCCACCAGCGATAAGCAAGCGCTTAGCGCGTTAGATGCTTATCCAAACGTGCGTACGCAAGAAGTAGACGGTGAAGCTACCAATATGCTTGCATCGCAAAGCGTCTATATTGTGGATACCCTCAATAATGCCATGTTGTTTTATCAGGTGGATAGTGATCGCGAGGTGGCAGTGTTAGAGAGTAGGAACATGTTGGCAGACATAAAAAAACTGCTCAAGTTATCCCGTATAGGTTAGGAGTTAGTAATGAAAAAACTGGTCGCGTTTAGTTTATTCCTAGCCATGGTGGTGATTATTCTAGGCGCGTATACGCGCCTGACTGATGCAGGTCTTGGCTGCCCTGATTGGCCGGGCTGTTATGGTAACCTAACAGTACCAACGTCAGAAGGAAAAGTGCTGGCCGCCAATGAGGCCTATCCAGACCGGCCAGTTGAAGCAGGTAAAGCGTGGAATGAAATGATCCACCGGTACTTTGCAGGCGCTTTGGGCTTGTGCATTCTTGCCATTGCCATTATTGCACTGCGCAATAGACATAAAGGTACGCCGGTAAAGCTACCCATATTGCTATTAGGGTTAGTGATATTTCAAGCGGCGCTGGGCATGTGGACGGTTACGTTGAATTTACTGCCGGTGGTGGTGATGGGGCACCTATTAGGTGGATTTAGTGTCCTTGCCTGTCTATTCTTATTATATCTAAAGTTAACGGGTGAGCGTTCGTTGCCTCGCAGTACCTTAGCGAAACCTCACTCCCGCATTTTGCCTATTGCCGCAATAGGTATTGTAGTGCTGGTGGGGCAAATTGCCCTTGGAGGGTGGACTTCTGCCAATTATGCCGCGCTAGCGTGTACCGAGATGCCGATTTGCGAAGAGGGGTGGCAGCAACGGCTTGATTTCTCTGGCGCCTACAGTGTACCTGAAGCAGAAAACTACGAGTATGGGGCGCACGATTATAATGAACGCATGACAATGCACATTATGCATAGAGCAGGCGCTGTAATTACCTGTTTATACTTAGTGTTTGTCGCAGTCTATTGTTTACGTACGCATTCGCTGACCAAGCGAGTAAAAAGGGGCGTTATGGTTATGCTTGCAGTGCTAAGTCTGCAAGTAGCTCTTGGCATTAGCAATGTGGTGTTGAGTTTACCCTTGCTGGTTGCCGTCGCACACAATGGCGTTGCTGCAGCACTATTACTTACACTCGTCTGGTTAACTTGGTCACTTTTATACGCTCAACAACGGGTATCTCACTCTACTACCCACGGAGGCCACTATGGCTAAATCTTTGTCTATTTCTTCAAGCGTTCGTCAGGGTAAAAATTCCACATGGCGTGACTACTATGAATTAACCAAACCCAATGTAGTGATGTTACTGTTACTTACTGCGCTGGTGGGCATGTGTCTGGCCACCCCTGGTTGGGTAGATGCCACTGTATTAATAAGTGGCATGTTGGGTATTGGCATGTTGTCCGCCTCGGCGGCGGTGATAAACCATGTGGTCGATCATCAAATTGATAGCGTGATGGCACGTACGTTTAACCGCCCAGTAGCAAAGGGTAAGGTAAGCATTAGCCGGGCGTTATGGTTCTCTGGCGTACTGGGCGTAGTAGGGTTTGCTATTTTATGTTTGTTTGTAAATATGCTCACGGCCTGGTTAACCTTAGCCAGTTTGGTGGGCTATGCCGTGGTGTACACAGTGTACCTAAAGCGTGCGACCCCACAGAACATTGTTATCGGAGGTCTTGCGGGCGCAGCACCTCCGCTACTTGGCTGGACAGCTGTGACAGGCGAGATTCACGCCCATGCATTGTTATTGGTGCTGATCATTTTCACCTGGACCCCCCCGCATTTTTGGGCGTTGGCTATCCATAGAGAAAAAGACTATGCCAAGGCAAAAGTGCCTATGCTGCCCGTTACCCACGGTGTGGCCTTTACAAAAACCTCGGTATTGCTCTATACCGTGCTGTTAAGCTTAGTGTGTTTACTACCTTACCTAATAGGTATGAGTGACATCATTTATCTAATAGGCTCAAGTGTGTTAAATGCCGGGTTCTTGTATTACGCGATTAAACTAAAATTTGCAGCAAAAGCGCAAACGGCTATGCAAACTTTTAAGTTTTCAATTCTCCATCTCATGCTATTGTTTGTGGTATTACTTTTAGATCACTATGTACCACTAAGTTTATGAATCAAAGAGTTGTTGTTGGTGTTGTTGCTGTTATCGCATTAATTTTAGGCGTGATTGGCGCATTATATATTGCGCCTCCTGATCTCGATAAAACCGAGGTTCGTTATTTTCAGGCCTACCCTGAGGCGCGAAATATTGCGCCTTTTGTTCTGACCAATCATCATGGAGAGACGTTTAGCGAAACCAGCTTAAAAGATCAGTGGTCGCTAATCTTCCTCGGCTATACCTTTTGCCCGGATATCTGCCCTACCACCATGGCGGAGCTCAATAGAATTTATCCGCAACTGCAACAGCTGCCTACCGAAAATCCTATTAAAGTTGTGTTTGTTTCTGTTGATCCCAAGCGCGATACCGTGCCCCGTTTAGCCGATTATGTGGGGTACTTTAATCAAAGCTTTATTGGGCTTACCGGCGAGCATAAAGACTTATTTCCTTTCGCCAGAAACTTAGGAATGATGTACGCCATTGCTGAAAGCACAGATAAACCTGATTATTTAGTCGACCATAGTGCGTCTATTGTTTTAGTCAATCCTAAAGCGCAGGCTGTGGGCCGATTCAAACCAAAGCGCGAACCCGGAAAGTTATCGGTGAGTGACGCCGAGCAAATACTGGCTGATATGCCAGCTATTATAGCCGCGCAGTAATCCATGAGTATTACAATAAGACCGGGCGAGCCCGACGACGCTACCGAAGCTGCGCCTCTTATTTTTTCTGCGGCGCAAGGAATATTAACGGCTATTTTTGGCGCAGATGATGCGACTAAGGCGCTTACTTTTTTGCAGCATGCGTGGCGTTTGAAAGGCGGTCAATACGGCTGTAGTAGCCACTGGGTTGCAGTGCAAGATGAGCGTATTGTCGGTGTTGTTACCGCGTGGCATGTTGCATTAGGGGCAGCCTTCGATCGCGCCACTTTAGACAGTATCACCAGCTTCTTTTCGCTAGACGAGGCGGTGCAAGTGCTTATGCGCAATCAGGTGCTAGCGGTAGAGTTAGCGCCACCGACCAAAACCCAATTTATGCTCGGTCATCTAGCGGTGGCTGCGCATAGCCGGCGTATGGGTGTAGGAAGCATGTTAATAGACAACATGCGAACCCAAGCTAAGAGTATGAATAAACAAAGTATTGTATTAGATGTAGAACTCACCAACACGGCGGCTATACGATTTTATCAGGCTCTGGCATTTAGCGAGGACACACTCACTAAAAAATTCGTACGCTTTATCCAGCCTCTTTAAACGCTATCAGTTTGGATATTCACCTTTTTCGTTAGCCACAAAAAAGGGTTGTGAATACCAATAATAGCGGCCTGGATGGGCAAAGGAAGGCGCTGTGCAGTTTACCCGTGAGCGCCCTACAGGCAAAGGTGTATCAAGCGTAAACGAGAGCTGCGTTTTACTCGTATGGGTGACGAGAGTCTGTGATCCGAAGAAGCAGTTGGCCTGAGCCAGATTTACATCGTTACCACTTATTTTCAGTGTCGCTGACACACCTTTTGGGTTACTGCGCATTTCTGGGTTTGTTATTGAATTATCCACAACCGGCATAGCCAGACTGTTAAGTTTAGTTTTAAGGGTGGATAGCTTAGCGTAGGGGCCCGCAGCGGGGAAACGAGGTAACGCACGAAAGTCACTATATGGCCCTATAGCACCAGAATGTTGGCCAAAACCTATGTATCCCTCTGCGTTTACCTTATTAGCCAAGGCACTATTAAACTCGCCAAACGGGTAGGCAAGATATTGGTGCGATTGTCCAATATGCGATGCAATACTGGCCTCTGCAGCAACGACATTTTCCCAAACCCGCGTCAACCAGTCGCCCCCTGCATGTTGGTTGTCCAGCATATGAATATGATCAAGCGTGTGGTTTGCAAAGGTAACACCATCATTATGCATTGCGGTAACTTGTTCCCATGTGAGTTGCTGCGCGTTACTGCCAATTTCTTGCGGATTTATAAAAACCGTATAGGGGAAACCGTATTTCGCCAAAATTGGATGGGCATTGTGAAGAATATTTGCATAACCATCATCAAAGGTAATTACCACACTATTTTCCGGCAATGGCGTTCCTTGTTGGAGTGCATCGATGGCCTTGGTTAACGGGATAACCGTATGATGATTGCTTAAATACGCCATGTGTTGCGCAAATACTTCAGGCGTTACACTGGTACTTTTAGGCGTACTATCAGACACGTGGTGATACAATAATATAACGCTATTGTGCTGGGGTATTGCCGCGGGGGTTATCGTAGACTGGGTCTTCGCATCGGCGAAAGTAGCCGCCCCTATCCACATAAAACATAGGCATATAAGTGTAAAATGAGCGAAACGGCTTAAACGCCATTGTGGGTAGGTAATTTTCATATTTTCCCCTCAATATGAATGTGCGCAGACAGCCGGTAAAATGGTAGCTATACGCATTAGTTGAATAAATAGAATAGAGAGTTTGTATGCCACTGCCAGTAAGTAGGGATCAAAAAAATTTTTGGCACGACAGTACCCGCTTGGTGGCCTTAGCTATACCCATGATTTTAGCTAATGTTACCACACCTCTTCTTGGCTTAGTTGATACCGCTGTATTGGGGCATATGCAACTTCCCGCCATGCTCGCAGGCGCCTCAGTTGGCGCCCTTATTCTTACCCAGATATATTGGCTGTGTGGCTTTCTTAGAATGTCCTCAACAGGGTTAAGTGCTCAGGCTCGAGGGGTTAAAGACACAAAAATAGCGTCAGCCAAAGTACTTTGGCAAACCATGATGGTAGCACTATTACTGGGTTTGGGGTTGTTAGTATTTCAGGCGCCTATTCTCTACGTTGGTGTTGCGCTAGCGAGCCCGACTTTAGAGGTTCAGCAACATCTTGTCGCGTATTTTGATGTTCGCGTGTTCGGAGCGCCAGCAGCTATGCTTAATCTAGCACTTATCGGTTGGCTAGTAGGGCAACAGAAAACACGTTCGGTTTTGATCATTCAGGTGGTGGGAAACTTACTCAATGCTGGATTAGATGTGCTATTTGTTTATGGGCTAGGTATGTCAGTACCTGGCGTAGCGTTGGCGAGTATTATCGCCGAATACAGCATGGCATGTATGGCACTTTGGGTTGCCTTTAAACAGGTGGTGGGAGTGAAACCCGATAGAGCGTGGTTTAACCGTGCTGCACGTAAAATTCTAATGAAGTTAAACGGCAATATGCTGCTACGAAACTTAGCCTTACAAGGGTGCCTTGCCTTTGTCACTATTCAAGGGGCTCGTTTAGGTGAAACTCCAGCGGCAATTAACGCCATTTTAATGCAGTTTTTCGTCCTTATTGCCCTTGGTTTAGATGGCATTGCCTACGCGGTGGAAGCACTGGTTGGAGAGGCGAAAGGCGCGCAAGATAACCACGAAATTAAGCGTCGTACGTACCAGGGGTTAGTGTGGTCTTCTGCTGTGGCCGTTATATACTCGTTGGCGTTTTATCTGTTTGGCGAAACTATTATCGCTTTGCTTACCGAGCATCAACACCTTGTGAGTGCGGCGCTAGGTTATTTGCCATTAATGGTTATTTTACCCCTATTGGCGCACTGGTGTTTTCTTTACGACGGCGTTTTTGTTGGTTTAACCCGGGCCGACGCTATGAGAAATAGTATGATTTTCAGTGCGTTATTAGTATTTTTCCCGTTGTGGTATGTAAATAAAGACATTGGAAATATTAGTTTGTGGTATGCCTTGTTAGGCTTTGTTTTCGCACGGGGCGCAACACTGGCGCTGATGTTTTATCGGCTAGATAAGCACGGCAGGCTGTGTAAGTAGCACGCTTTTAAGGGAGACGATTAAAATAGGCGTAGGCCCACCCCTGACGCAAATGCAGGTGAGCCTAGCGCTAGTGTAGGTGAACTACTTTTTAACAAAATGGGTAGCGCAGAGTTTGTTCCCTGCTGGATCACGAAGATACGCCAAATAAAGTTGTCGCTCCCCCGTTCCTCTAATGCCTGGTGGGTCTTCGCAAGGTATACCCCCGTTCGCTGCGCCTACCTTATGCCACTCATCTACTAGCTCAGGTGAGCTTGCGGCAATCCCTATCGTAGTGCCATTGCCATGGGTGGCCGCTTCGCCGTTAATTGGCTTAGTTAATGCAAAAACACCCCGCGAGGTGTAATAGAAAACGCGGCCGTGTTCATCGTACACCCCCGGCTCATGACCTAATACTGCTAAAGTGGCATCGTAAAAAGCCTTTGACGCTTCGAGGTCATTGGCCCCTATCATAATGTGACTAAACATAATTACCGCTCTCTCTAATGGTTATTGTTCTAGTGCGAACGCTACCGCTGCCTGTGCATGAATAGCAGCGGTATCGTATAACGGAACCTCAGTATGGGTTTGGTTTATTAACAGGCCTATTTCAGTACAGCCTAATATAATCCCTTGTGCCCCTCGCTGGTTCAAGTCATTGATGATTTCAATATACTGGGTTCGTGATTGATCACAAATCACCCCTTTGCATAATTGAGTATAAATAATATCGTGCACCAAGGGGCGCTGAGAAGGAGAGGGCGTGAGTACATCTAAACTAAATTGGTTTACCAGACGAGAGGTGTAAAAGTCATCTTCCATAGTAAAAGCGGTGCCGAGTAACCCTACGCGTTTAATGTGGTCTTTTTGAAGCGCTAACCCTGTAGCGTCGGCAATATGTAGAAGAGGGATATCAATAGCCTCGGCCACGAGGTGCGCGACTTTGTGCATAGTATTAGTGCAAATCACAATGGCTTCTGCGCCCGCCCGAACTAAGCTGTGGGCGGCTTCAATCAGTATTTGTGCACAAGCGTGCCACTGTGCGGTGTTTTGATAATGGGCAACTTGATTAAAATCGACACTGTAGAGGCAAAGCTTAGCGCTATGTAATTCACCCAGTGCTTGATTTACAAGACGGTTGATTTGTTGGTAGTAAGTTACGCTGGATTCCCAGCTCATACCGCCAATAAGACCCAATGTTTTCATATATCACCATACTTACACCGGCAAAATACCAGTATAAAGGCAAAGTGAGTTTAAAAACGAGGGGGTGTCTTTTTATTTTTAAAACTAGCGAAACGCTGGAGAAAAATGCCCAAGTAACCAAGCATGGCAATGGCAAAACCCAACAAAAGAGTACCAAGGGAGATAAAATAAATGACAGGATGTAAGCGACTAAGCAACAGTAAACAAAAAGCGCCGACAACGAACAGCCCTAAACCAAGTTTAAATCGTTGCCAGCTCTTATTTATATCTAACATTATTAACGACCAGCGTTAGTAATAAGAATGTTCGCCCGCTTCATGTTCAGTGGCATCGCGTACACCTTTTATTTCACCCGCGAAGGCTTCTAGCATTTGTTTTTCAATGCCGTCTTTAAGGGTAACATCTACCATTGAACAACCATTACAACCGCCGCCGAATTGAAGAATAGCGTAACCTTCTTCGGTTACTTCAACCAACATCACCTGACCGCCGTGACTCGCCAGTTGAGGGTTGATTTCAGCTTCAATCATATAATTAATACGTTCAACCAAAGGCGCATCGTCAGCCACTTTACGGGCTTTCGCGTTAGGCGCTTTTAGGGTTAATTGTGAACCCATTTGGTCAGTAACGTAATCAATTTCGGCTTCCTCAAGATAAGGTACGCTTTCTTCATCTACAACGGCGTCAAAACCGTTAAACTCTAAGCGAGTATCATTGTCTTCCACCGCATCTGGTGGGCAGTAAGATACGCCGCACTCTGCACTCGAGGTGCCCGGGTTTACGACGAATACGCGAATATTTGTGCCAGGCTCTTGTTTACTCAGTAATTTTACAAAGTGAGCCTGAGCATCTTCTGATATAGTGATCATCAGCAAGTCCTACATACCATTAAAATTTGAACTATGATAACAAAAAAACCTGACTAAAACAGTCAAGTATTCTTGTTTTCGATGTTTCAGCAAAACAACAAGATGGAAAACGCTATGTTAGCTACATTGATCAGCGCCGGCACGCAAACATTATTTTCTTCCTACTCAAAATGCCTGTGCGTGTGCTTATTTCTAATATCATCCCTTAGCGCTAGTGGCGCGACAGTCAACGTAGATACTGGCGGCCGCCCGGTGCATGACTATTTGCCGAAGAATATAAACTATAACCCCGATATACCCACTCCAGAATCTGTGCTAGGCATGCAAATAGGTGAATGGCACGTGCGTCATGATCAACTTGTCAGATATATGCGTGTACTAGCCGAGGCCTCAGACAGAATTAGCCTAGAGGTTACCGGTCGAACCCACGAAAATCGAGAGCTGCTATTGCTAAAGATTACCGCTTCGGATAATCAGCCTCGTTTAGCTAGCCTTCAACAAGCCCACCTAGACCGACTCGCTACAGGTAAGCAACCTCAAAGCACCGACCCGCTTATAATCTACATGGGGTATAGCATTCATGGTAATGAACCTTCCGGCGCTAATGCTTCACTTGTGATTGCTTATTACCTTGCCGCCGCGCAAGGCGAAGACATTGCTGCATTGCTAAACAATAATGTTGTGCTTCTTGACCCGTCTTTCAACCCCGACGGCCTCTCGCGTTTCGCTCAATGGGCAAATATGCACAAAGGGAAGCAATTGGTTGCCGATAGCCATCACCGCGAACACGACGAAGGGTGGCCTTCTGGTAGAACTAACCATTACTGGTTTGATTTAAACCGCGATTGGCTTCTGCTTACGCACCCAGAATCCCGCGCACGGATTAAACAATTTCATCAGTGGCGGCCTCATGTGCTTACTGACTTTCATGAAATGTCTACCGATAGTACCTATTTTTTCCAACCCGGCGTACGCTCGCGTAAAAACCCGATGACGCCCGACGGTAATGTCACTCTTACAGAAGCTATGGCGCAATATCACGCTAAGGCTCTAGATAGCAAAGGCGAACTGTATTTTACTGAAGAGGGGTTCGATGATTTTTACGTAGGTAAAGGCTCTACCTACCCCGATGTTCATGGCAGCATTGGCATCTTGTTTGAGCAGGCAAGCTCTCGGGGTCATTTGCAGGAATCGATTAACGGTGAGTTAGCGTTTGCTGACACAATAGCCAACCAAGTTTCAACGTCGTTAAGCACCTTTGAAGGCGCATTAGCCAATAAGCCTGCTATTTTAGATTATCAGTCACGTTTTATTAAAGAGACCCGTAAACAAGCGAATGACGATGACCAGGCGGGCTATTTACTGGCCATTCCTAAAGATAGCGGGCGATTTAGCGCGCTTATTGACTTATTAAACCAACACCAGGTTGTGTTTAACCTCGTCACTCGAGATATTTCTATTGATGATACGAAATATATCGCCAACAACGCGATTTATGTGCCCTTGTCTCAACCCCAATACCGGCTCGTTAAATCGTTATTTTCCACTCAAACGTCATTTGAAAATAACACCTTTTATGATGTCTCTAGTTGGAATATCGCTTTAGCTTTTAACGTGCAATATACGGGGGTTTCTCACCGCCAAGCAAACAGTATTAAAACCGCAGCAAATAACCAGTGGGACGCAGCTACCTATCACACGCCATTGGCGGATAACGCCTATGCATACGCTTTCGACTGGACTGATTACTATGCGCCAGCCCTGTTACAAGCTTTATTGGAAGCAGGGGTTAAAGCCCGCAGCTCAGAAAGCGGCTTTACCGCGCAGACAGCCAACGGTAGCCGCAAGGCATTTCCCCCGGGCAGTATTATTATTCCGGCGGGGCCCAGTCGCATGGGCCAAGCACAAAATCTTGCACACCTTGTACAGGAAAACGCGCAGCACCTTGGCATTCAAGTTCATGCTATTACCAGCGGCCTTACCCCCAGTGGAAACGATTTAGGAAGCCGCTCCATTGCGCCTATAACCCCCCCAAATGTGCTACTAGTGGGAGGAAAAGGAACCAGTGAGTATGAAGTGGGAGAAATGTGGCACTACTTTGATACCCGAGTGGGGCTACCTACCACTATTGTGGAACAACGTAATCTTCTAACTGCGTTAACCAACAAGTATAGCCACATTATATTTCCTAGTGGCCGCTTCATATTGTCCGAGAACACTAAACAGCAGCTTATCGCCTGGGTAGAACAGGGCGGCGTGTTAATTGGGCAAAAATCAGCTTTACGCTATTTTGCGCAAAATGAATGGTTGAATATAAGTGTGGTTAAACGGGGGGAAATTGATAGCCATTTTGATGAAGAGGGACTAACGTATGCAGACCGTTCAGCCCATGCAGCGCAAAAGCTAGTTGCAGGTTCGGCGTATATCGCACAAATCGATAACTCACATCCGCTATTTTATGGCTACCAGTCAGATACACTGGCAATGTTTAAAACCAGCAATATGGTGATAGATAATCACTACTCTGTTTTTAGTACACCTGCCCGCTATACCAACGCACCTTTAGCGTCAGGCTTTAGCGCAGATGCCATGGTAGATTTGATTGCACAAACCCCAGCTGTGGTTACAAAAAAACGGGGTAAAGGGGTGGTTATTGGTTTTGTAGATAATACCCAGTTCAGGGGCTATTGGTATGCCACCAACAAAATGTTAAGTAACGCAATTTATCAATCGCATTTTATTCGCTATTAATTTAATAGCGTGCTTTTTGGCGGTGGCGTAAACGCCATCGCCCATACCTCAATATAAATCTCTGGATAGCGCTTTTTAAGTAGTGCGGCTAATACGTCAGCGCTTACGCCGGTGGTAATTACATCATCCACGATGGCTACATGTAGGTGAATATCCGGCTTTTCCAACATCGAATCAAGACATATAGCGGTTAAGGAAAACGAGCGCCGGGCATTTTGTATGCGCGCTTGTTTTGACAGCCTATGCTGGGTAGATGCACCTTTGCGTTGGGCCCAACTGTTACACAAAGGAATGCCAGTCAGCGCACTCACCTTTGAAGCGAGGACTGCCGCTTGGTTATAGTGCCTGCGAGCCATACGTAGAGGGCTAATTGGTACTGGCAATAGTAACGTGGGTAAAGGGCTTTCATGTTGTTGCATTTTAGCAACAAAAAGCCGAGCTATTTCACTGGCAGAGACTAGAGAGTGGCGAAACTTCATCGCTTGTATCAAGGTAGATAGAGGGGGGGCATAAAGCCCTAGCAAGCACAGTTTATGGTACGCGCTATGGCGCACGTGTCGACTGATAGGACCAAATTCAAGCAGGTTTTCTTTATACTGTGGGCAAGTAAAAATAAAGAGGTCATGTTCACACCATTGACATACTGGCGTAGGACTTGCCTGATAGCATAGTAGACAGGAAAAATTCACCGCTCGTTTCATCGCAGTTAAGCGGGTTTTAAAAAACTGAGTTACTGCGCAGATAAACTTATCCTCACCCTTATCTCGCTATATATTAAGGATTAAATACAGTGAAAGATTTGCATACCAACATACCGCTTGTCACCCGTACTCAAGGGACAGGAAACGATCTGGTTTTCCTACATGGATGGGGCATGAATAGTGGTGCTTTTACATCGTTTATTCCCTATTTAAGTGCGCACTTTCGGATCACTACTATCGATCTGCCCGGTTTTGGTGAAAACGCGGAGCACTCCCCTCAGCCATACACTATTGCGCAATTAGCGGAAATGATTGCGCCTTATATTCCCGCTAAAAGTATTTTAGTGGGGTGGTCTTTAGGGGGGCTAGTGGCGCAAAAATTAGCGGCGAAAAAGTCTCACCTACTCGCCGGGCTCGTCACTATTGCTTCTACTCCGCGTTTCGTTGCAGGCCCTAGATGGCCCGGAATTGCAGCTGACGTACTAACCACATTTAAACGTCAATTAGAGAAAAACTTTAGTAAAACACTAGAGCGATTTTTAGCCATTCAGGCGATGGGTAGTGAAACTGCAAAGCAAGATATTAAAGCCATTCGAGAGCAAATTACCCAGTACCCCTCGCCATCAGAATTCGCGCTAAAAGAAGGTTTGCACATTTTATCATCGGAAGATTTGCGCAGTGAGATAGGCGCGATAACGTTGCCAACGTTACGTCTATATGGGCGCTTGGATAGCTTGGTGCCTACCAGTGGCATAGACGGTATTTGCGAGTTACAGCCTCAGGCCGATACTGTGGTATTGCCCCACGCCTCACACGCTCCCTTTATTTCGCACCCTCAGCAAACCGCAGATATATTATTTTCTTTTGCGGCAAATATTTATCAGCAGAAGGCGTCATAGAAGGGGCGCTTAAGGGCTTAAAGGAATTTAATAGACATCCAAATAACCTCTTAGAGCACTATTGTTTAGCGGGCATAGGCGACGAAAACCTTTTCATTGCCGATGAATTGGTTAATAATTGCTCATAAGAGGGTAGAGGGCGGTAGCGAAGCGGTATTGGCCGAGGCTTCACTCATAATCCTGTTAGCACCATTTTTGCGACATTAACGTAAGTAGAGAGCACGCGTTCGGTGAATATTGTCACACCTATTATCACAGCATTAGCCTATCCTACGGCAAACGTTAATACCGAGTCTGCTCGGCGTGATAATGTGCTCCGTGAAACCATTCCTCAAGCGGCAGGCGCTGAACAAGGCGCCTCGCAAAAAGGGTTGGGGTCTGAAACCGATAAAGCCCGCAACCCGGGTCAGCAACCTGCGCCTGTTACATATGAACGTCCTCAGTCGCAAAGCGATGTGCAAAGCGCATTTGATAATGTGTTTGGGCAAGATTTAAATAACAGTGAACAAGAAAGCGCTGGCAAACAGGATGCGCAAAACGAACAACAAGCGCAGCAACATGCCAAGCAGCAGGTCGAAGAACAAGGCCTTGAAGGAAAGATCCCCGAAGAACAAGAAGAAATAGAAGCGCTGGAAAAACGGGATGCTGAAGTTAGAACGCACGAACAGGCACACGCAGCTGCGGGAGGGCAATATGCAGGCTCACCTCAGTACCAGTATACCACTGGGCCGGACAATAGAAGCTATGTTACCGATGGCGAGGTATCTATTGATGTTTCAAAGGCGCAAACACCTGAGCAAACCGTATCTAAAATGCAGCAAGTGCGCGCCGCTGCGCTCGCGCCCGCTGAGCCTTCTTCACAAGATTTGAAGGTGGCAGCAGAAGCGGTACAGAAGGAATCTGAAGCACGCGTAGAAATAGCGCAACAAAAGTCGCAGACCACCCCCGCTGTGTCTAATGAAAGTCACGACAATGATAGTGAATCACTGCCACTAGGTAAGGTGGGTGAGACCGACACCCAACGCGTTGAGATCCCCAATCGCCGACTGGAAAGTGCATCGTTATTTTCTGTCCAGATGGAGCCACAAAGTCTTTTTGACACATCACATAGCAGCGAAAATAAATATTCAGTAGCAAGCCCTAACGGGGCTGCTAATTCAGCGGCAGATGAATACATGCAAGCGCGTATTTCCCGAATTCAGCACGTTTATGCAGCGAGTTATACACCAAGCAAAGAAGGGTTTTCTGCTAGCGCCTAGGGCTAAATTCAAGAGCTAAGTATGAAAACACAAAAGCCGGTGAGTGGGCGCCTACCCGAGGTAGGCGTTTTTCGCCGGCTTTTTACTATTTGACGTTATTTTTTGGCTTTTGCAAAGGCATCGGCGAATGCATTGCCCATGGCACTGTTTTGCGGTTGAGCCTTAGGTTTATTACTTCGTGGCGAGGCTTTGTCGTTGCGTGGACCTCGGGTGTGCTGCTTACCTTTTGGTGCAGGTGTCGAGCGCTTGCCTTCGCTGTTTGACGCAGCCGGGGTATCATCTAGGCGCATGGTAAACGAAATACGTTTGCGAGGTACGTCTACCTCAAGCACTTTTACTTTAACAATATCGCCAGCTTTTACCACTTCTCGCGGGTCAGATATAAATTTATTGGTTAGGGCCGAAATGTGTACCAGTCCGTCTTGATGGACTCCCACATCCACAAACGCCCCAAAGTTAGCAACGTTGCTAACCACACCTTCTAAAATCATGCCTGGTTTAAGATCTTGAATCGTTTCTACGCCTTCTTTAAAGGCGGCTGTTTTAAACTCAGGGCGTGGATCTCGTCCCGGTTTATCTAATTCCTTCAAAATATCTTTTACCGTAGGTAAACCAAAGGCGTCATTAGTAAAGGTTTCTGGCGACAAGGTTTTCAATAGTTCTGTATTACCAATAATATCGTTAACTGCAACGGCAGTAGTATCTACAATATTATCAACCACTGGGTAAGCTTCTGGGTGCACCGCAGAGGAATCCAGTGGGTTAGTGCCATTGAAAATACGCAAGAAGCCCGCCGCTTGTTCAAACGCTTTCGGGCCTAAACGCTCCACTTTTAACAGCGCTTTTCTATTATCGAATGCACCGTGACTGTCTCTAAAATGGACAATATTATGGGCCAAGGTTTTATTTAAGCCTGAAACGTAGCTGAGTAAGGCAGGCGAGGCGGTATTTAAATCAACCCCTACCGCATTTACACAATCTTCTATTACTCTATCGAGGGATTTACCTAATTGGCTTTGACTTACATCATGTTGATACTGACCAACACCTATCGCTTTGGGCTCAATTTTTACTAATTCAGCGAGTGGGTCTTGCAAGCGCCGCGCTATAGATACAGCGCCACGCAGCGATACATCAAGGTCGGGTAACTCTTTTGACGCTAATTCTGACGCTGAGTACACTGATGCGCCCGCTTCACTAACTACAATTTTCTGAGCGCCCAGGTCAGGGTTGTTTTTTAGCATTTCCCCTACCAATTTATCAGTTTCCCGTGAGCCAGTACCATTACCTATGCTAATAAGCTCTACTTTGTATTGCTTACACAAGGTGGTAAGCGTACGCATAGATTTGTCCCACTGATTTTGTGGTACATGGGGGAAAATAGTATTGGTAGCCACCACCTTTCCGGTTTTATCAACCACGGCCACTTTCACCCCGGTACGCAAACCAGGATCAAGCCCCATAGTGGTTTTCGCGCCAGCGGGCGCAGCCATTAAGAGGTCGTTAAGGTTTTTAGCAAATACTTCAATGGCTTCCTCTTCGGCGCGTTCTCGTAACGTGCTGAAAAGTTCGGTTTCCATGTGTAAAGCAATTTTGATTTTCCAGGTCCATTGAACCACCTGAGCTAGAAAATCATCGCCGGCGCGATTCCGCTGCATAATACCGTAGTGGCTGGCAATAATGTGCTCACAGTGCGAAGGTGCAGAAGCGTCATCTTGCTGAGGATCTGCATCAAGCTGTATATGAAGCACGCCTTCGTTACGGCCCCTAAACATGGCAAGCGCTCTATGGGAGGGGGCGTTCTTAAACTTCTCACTGTGTTCAAAGTAGTCTTTATATTTGGCGGCTTCTTGCTCTTTTCCCGGTGCCACTTTACTGCGGATATGGGCGTTCTCGGTGAGATAATGACGAATTTTGGCCAGCAGTGCAGCATCTTCAGCAAAGCGTTCCATAAGAATAAAGCGGGCGCCTTCTAAGGCTGCCTTAACGTCCTTCACCCCTTTACCTTCATCAACGTATTCGGCGGCGAGCACATTCGGGTCTAACGTGGCATCCTCAAACAAAGCGGAAGCTAAAGGTTCAAGGCCCGCTTCAATAGCAATTTGACCTTTAGTACGTCTACGCGGTTTGTAAGGTAGGTACAAGTCTTCTAAAGAGGTTTTACTGTCGGCAGAAACAATACTGTGCTTTAAGCTATCGGTAAGCTTGCCTTGCTCATCTATAGATTTAAGGATGACCCCGCGTCTTTCTTCAAGTTCTCTCAGGTAAGTAAGACGTTGCTGTAAGTTACGAAGTTGGGTGTCATCTAGCCCTTGCGTTACTTCTTTTCTATAGCGTGCAATAAAAGGCACGGTAGCGCCTTCATCAAGGAGTTTAACGGCAGCGTCTACTTGGGCTGGCTGAACCGAGAGTTCCTCGGCAATTTTACTGTTAATCATAATTCGCTCTAGGCAATGGTTTGTGCGAGGGCAAACTCAGTCGCATCGACAAACGTCGTTAATGTGAATGTATGGTGGCAAGTATAGCATTGTGAATTATATGAAATAGCGAGAAATAGCATTGAATACGCCCGCTATACGATTAAGTTCTGTGTACTATAATTTGTCAGTGGGATCGTACCAGATGCGGTTTATCCACCATTCCTTGATACCGGTTTCAGTTTTTACTACAAATTCGTCATCTTCTTCTTTTCCTACCAACGCACGCGCCATGGGGGAATCGATAGAGATATAATCTTTGCGGCCAAAAATCTCGTCATAACCCACTAAGCGAAGTTCAAGTACCTTGCCGGCTTCATTTTCAATTTCTACCCAGGCACCAAAAAATACTTTACCTTCTTGCTGTGGGTTGTAATCAACCACCTTTAAATTTTCAAGGCATTTACGTAAATAACGTACCCGGCGGTCAATCTCGCGCAGCTTTTTCTTGTTGTACTGATAGTCGGCATTTTCACTTCTATCTCCCAAACTTGCCGCCCACGTTACCTTCTTGGTAATTTCGGGTCTTTCTTCGCGCCATAAGTGATCGAGCTCACTTTGGAGGGCGAGATATCCTTTTCTTGTAATTAGTGGTGTTTTCACAAGTAATTAAGTACATTAATTAACGTTACCCTACTGTATGTGGGTAAACATGAAGAAGGCAATATGCGAAGTTGTCATTTTCCCGCACTAGTGAAACTTCGGTTAAATTTTGTACATAAACCTTTATGTCGTTGATGAAGTATAAATGACAATAGCTGAGGAGTGCGCTCTCATGGTTAAATCATCAACCCGAAACCGAAATATTTCAGCCGCATCCTCCAATAGTCAGTTTGTAGTGGTTGCTACTATTGTGGGTTTTTTATTGTTCCTTACCGGCGCTTTGCTGCTTCTCTACGGCTTTATCGATATTGTCGTTCGCATTGATAGCCTTAGAACCGCTGCTTACCTCGTCTTAGGGTATGTAATGTTTAAGGTGGGTCAAGGTATATTAAACCGATTTGCTGCCTTTAAGGTACCGCCCGAACGAAGGCGAACGTTACAGCGATAATGCCAATTTTTATGCTTACAACGAATTGTTCTAAATAAGCAGGTATTATCGCAAATCAGTCCAAAAAACGCCCAATTTTCAGCGGCGAAAACGCAGAAACAGCACTATACTTTTTAGTGTGAATTCGAGAACCTAAACGAATAACCCGCATTACCATGTGGGCACGAGCGAGGATTTATTCCACAGCGTTCGTAGGGAAAAGGTAAGCAAGGAATACGCTGTTTCACGCATAAAAAAGCCGGTACTTTTTAAGTGCCGGCTTTTCTCGTTATCGCATACTTGGCTTATTGTTCTTCGCCAGCTACTTCTTCGCTTTTTGATACTTCAAGTAACTCAACATCAAAGATTAATGTAGAGTTAGGCGTGATAGCGCCAGTAGAACGTGTGCCGTAGGCTAAGTCAGATGGGATATGGAAGCGGTATTTCGCGCCTTCTTTCATTAACTGAACACCTTCAGTCCAACCTGGAATAACGCGATTCAAAGGGAATTCCGCTGGCTCGTCGCGCTTATAAGATGAGTCGAACTCGGTACCATCAAGCAATGTGCCACGATAGTGCACTTTTACTATATCTTCTGCGGCGGGGCTTTCGCCTTCGCCTTCTTCAAGTACTTCATATTGAAGACCAGATTCAGTCACCGTTACGCCTTCACGTTTGGCATTTTCCTCAAGATAGGCAGCGCCTTCTTGTTTATTTTTTTCAGCTGCAGCTTCTGCCATCTGCTGTTGTTTTTCACGTAGAACCTGTTCGCCTTGCTGAGCAATCTGCTGAATTTCTTCTTGGCTGAACTTAAGGTTGTCGTTTAGACCATCGTTAAATCCTTGTTTTAATGCGGCTTGGTCTAGTGGCATGTCTAGCTGTTCTTGCTGCTGTGCACGATTGTTCACGAACAAGCCCATACTGGCACCCATGGCGTATGCTTGTTTCTGTGCGTCTGTCATCGACGTTGCGTCGGTAGACTCTGTAGTCTCTGCACTGGTGTTAGCAGCCTCATCTGACGTATTTGGCTGACAGGCAAATAAACCTAGCGCAGCAACGGTAGATAGGGCAACAAGCGACTTCTGCATAAAAATGTCTCCATTAATTTTATCATCATGCTTCAATGTCTATACTGCTGCATCTAAGGCAGTGTGCACGATAGTTAAAGATGCGTGATCCGTGCTATGTTAAACCTAGCAATCACAAAGCGAAACCCATTTGATTATGTTTAGGGCTTATTTGTTCCGTAGAATTTTGTTACTCACCTTATTCACATGTGCATTGGTAGGATGTAGCGTGCCTGAATCTACCCCCCTTGCCCATTGGCGACATGTGGAAGGCGGGGCTTATGCGGCCGATATTTCTACAGACGGTACATTAGCAGTGGTATCAGGCATTAATAACGGACTAAATGTGTGGCGTATTGGTGATGAGAAACCATTATTTCATTGGAGCCATCAGGGCGAGGGTAACAATTTAGTTATTTCGGTGCATATTTCTGCAGATAAAACCCATGTGGTGACTGCAGATAAAGAGGCGTTTGCATTGTGGAATTTAGCCACCGGTGAGCCAGTAGGTTTTTGGCGCATCGATGAGTCTTCTATACGTGATGTAGCTGTGACCAATGAAGGCAAAGGGATATTAGTGGCGCGGTCGAGCGGTACTGTAATGTACTTTGAACCACAGACACAAAGGCGTTTAGAGTTTCTAGGCCACCAAGAAAAAGTGAACTCTATCGATATCTCCCCAAATGGAAAGTATGCTCTTACTGGCGGCAACGATTATACCGCTTATTTGTGGAGTACAGACTCAGGTCAGATTATTCATACCTTCACCCATCCTACCCGGGTAAGTAAGGTGGCGCTCGATGATAAAGGGCGTTATGCGCTTACCGCAGATAGTCAAAGCAAATCGCAGATATGGAACGTACAAACAGGGGAGCCCGTAAGCGCCTTGCGCTACTTTGCCCGTCAAAAAATATTCACTGACATCGAATTTTCAGAGGATGGCAAGTATTTACTTACCGGCTCACCGGCGCGGCAAGTATATCTGTGGGATGTTCAAAGTGGCCAAGAATTAGAAAGCTGGAAAGTGGCCGCTCGCGATACTATGTCACCGCCTACGGCAGTTGTCTATGGCGTTGCCTTTACTACAGATGGTAACATTGTCACCGAAAGTAGTAGTGGCCTTGCCGAACTGTGGCAACGAAAAAAGTAGAGTGTGTAATGACTGATAAATGTAATGACCCTGAAGTATACCAGCAGCTTGCTACTGCTCACGACAGTATTGAAGAACTGCAAACGAAAGTGGCGTTTCAAGAGCATACCATTGAAGTACTCAACGAAGCGTTAGCATCTCAACAGTGTCAAATGGACGAGCTAAGCTATAAACTTCGTCATGTAATCGACAGAGTAAAGTCTATTCAGCCGTCCAATATAGCCAAGCAATCTGAAGAAACGCCACCACCGCATTACTAGTCGTTTCGATCGCTGTTCGCTGAGCTATCTTTGTCTGCTTTATCCGTATTAGTTCCAAGTGATTCTAGGTCAACTGAATCTTCAACATCCCCTGAAAAGGCCTGTATAAAGGCGTTTTTCACCACGGCCCCAAGGGACGACCATATACTGGTTTCGGGGTCGGCAATATCACCCTCTAGGGGAATGCGGGTGGCGAACTGATCTTCGCTTTGGTTTTCAAATATCTCCATCGCAAAGGCTGCGAGTATCTCTATGCCGCCTTCGATGGGGCCATCGCCATCTTCCTCTATATCTTGCTTCCACGAAAAAACTTCAACATTATGGATAATCGGTTTGATATAGCCTTCAAGCTTCCCGTTATCAGCGGCGAGCTCTGCAGCAAGGGTTAATGAGCCTGCTTCTAAGTCGAAGGGCGCATAGGTATCAAAGAGATTTTCAAAGTTTTTTAGCGCTACATTGTCGGCTTGAATATCAACATCAAACGTGGGATTAGCGGTGGAGGGATCGAGTTCACCTTCAAGGGTAAGCGTGCCTTGTTGCGCGGTTTGCCCACGGGCAGAAACCTGCGCAACCCTATCTGACGATAGCGCATCGCTATTAACTAAGTTAGTAAGCTTCCCTTGAATGTCATGCAAAGATATGTCGATGGACGGCGAAGATTGCGGATTATAAAAGGTCACTTTTCCATCAATTACTTCCAGTTTTTCAACTTGTAGAGGGAAAAGCTGATTGGCAATATTTAACCAATCTTCATCTTTACCAGATTGGTCTTGGCTTTCACTGGGCCCATCAACGAAGTTAATTTCAGGGGCTGTTAGGGTAACACTTCCCACCGCCGCGCCTTTAAATAGTTGAGACCACAACAAAGAGAAATCTACTGCTTGAGCCCGAAATAGTGGGCGGTCAACTTCACCGTTTGCCTTGTACAAAAGCACATCTTGAAGGCGGTAAGCTCCGCGCCAAAGCATTAAATCTACATCGCCTACTCGGCCATTATAGGCGCCCGGTTGACTAAGGGTTTTGTTTATATAGCCTTGTACCGCGTAAGGAAGGCTGAGCCTTATGGCAACTACAACAGCCCCAATTACGGCTAAGGTAACGAATGTTTTTCTTTGCATAATCACTCCTTTGCTAACTTAGCTTCAAGTAACATGCCGAGAAACCATTTGCTGATGTGGGTTGTAACTAGTTGTAATATTTGAGTTTTTAAAGATTTAGAATAAGATGAAAAGGGGAGCATACCTTGCAACTATGTTTGTTCTACAGCTTGCAAGGTAATATTTACCCTTTAGTGTGGCTTGAAAATACCAATAACACTTTCATTTTCTCGGGTAACTGCCTCAACCTTTTCATCGGTTTGAGCCTCACTGTAACCACAGGCCACGCATTCGAGTTTTTCTACATTGTTTTCGAAATATAACGATATAGTGTCTAACTCTTGGCATTTTGGGCAGATGGCTCCCGCAACAAAGCGGCGTTTTTCTCGTTTAGGCATAATACGTCTCGTTATTTTCAAATGCTTATATTATACCGTGAAAAGGCGCGTGCTGATCAGCTTTTAACGTTAGTTTTTGCTATCATACGCGCCCTGAATTGTTCTATTGAAGGTCTTGAATGATAAAGCTCACTAATGTATCGCTGATGCGAGGACGAAAACTGTTGCTCGATGAGGCATCGGCGCAAGTTTTTCCTGGTCATAAGGTCGCCTTGATTGGCAGCAACGGCTGCGGTAAATCGTCTTTATTTGCTTTACTCCGTCATGAACTTACCTTAGAAGCGGGCGAGTGTTCGCTGCCTTCGCAGTGGCGAATTGTAAGTGTGGCGCAAGAAACGCCAGCCACAGACAGAAATGCCATCGATTATGTAATTGATGGGGATAAACATCTTCGTGGTTTACAGGCGGCCTTGAAAGAAGCCGAAGCAAAAGAAGATGGTGTCGCAATAGGACAAATTCATGGCCAGCTTGAGCAAGCCGGAGCCTACGATGTGGAAGCAAGAGCCGCCACCATTTTATCCGGACTTGGCTTTACGAATGTCCAGCTTACAGCTCCCGTGTCTGATTTTTCAGGTGGCTGGCGTATGCGGCTTAATCTGGCGCAAGCGCTACTATGCCCTTCTGATCTGCTGTTGCTCGATGAGCCCACCAACCACCTCGACTTAGATGCTGTTATTTGGTTGGAGAAATGGCTACAAAGGTATGATGGCACTCTTTTACTGATTTCTCACGACAAAGCCTTTATAGACAGCACCGTGGGGCAAATTATTAGTGTGGAGCAACAACAGCTGATTACTTATACAGGCAACTATTCCGCCTACGAAACGCAACGCGCCGAGCGTTTGCGGTTGCAAAACCTTGAATATGAGAAGCAGCAGCAAAAAGTAGCGCATCTCACCTCATTTATTACGCGCTTCAAAGCGAAAGCCAGCAAGGCAAAACAAGCGCAAAGTCGCATAAAGCAGCTAGAGAAAATGGAAACGCTAATGCCTGCCCATATGGCTAGCCCATTTAGTTTTTCATTTGCGTCTCCTACGGCGCTACCTAACCCTTTAGTACGGATGGAAAAAGTGCAGTTAGGGTATGGCGAACATATTGTCTTGCAGCAAGCGAAGCTAAATTTAGTGCCAGGCAGCCGTATAGGGTTACTGGGGCGAAATGGACAAGGTAAATCAACGCTAATTAAGTTATTGGCGGGGGTGCACGCGCCAAAACAAGGGGTATTCAATACCGCCAAAGGGTTGAAAATTGGCTATTTCGCGCAGCACCAATTAGAAACCCTCGATCCTCACGCTACACCCATTTTGCATTTACAGCGTATTGATGAAAAAGCCACCGAGCAGCAGTTGCGGGATTACTTGGGTGGTTTTGGGTTTAATGGCGATGAAGCATTATCACCTGTAGCGCCTATGTCTGGCGGAGAGAAAGCCCGTTTGGTATTGGCGCTAATTGTTTACCAAAAACCTAATTTACTTTTACTTGATGAACCTACTAACCATCTCGATTTGGAAATGCGCCACGCCCTCAATATTGCCTTACAAGGCTTTGAAGGCGCAATGGTTTTGGTATCTCATGATCGCTTTTTACTATCATCAGTGTGCGAAGATTTCTATCTTGTGGATAGTGGTGACGTTGCCGTATTTAGTGGCGATTTAGATGACTACAAAACATGGATCTTGAAACAACAAGCCGCTGAAAAAGCACAAGCAAATAGTGACGCAAAGGCACAAAGCCAAGAAGCGCCTGAAAAGACGGAACGTAAACTTGATAGAAAGGAAGAGAAACGCAGAGAAGCAGAGTTCAGAAAGCAAATAGCGCCGCTGAAAAAAGCCCTCGAAAAACATGAAAAAGCGATGGATAAATGTGCCAAAGATCTCGCAGAAGTTGAGGCTACGTTATCTGATACAGGGCTTTACGATGACGATAGGAAGGCAGAGTTATTAGCTTTGCTTGATAATCAAGCGCAGCTTACACAAGCACTTGAAGAGCATGAAATGGCCTGGTTAGATGCTCAGGAGCAAATGGAACAAGAGCGAGCAGCTTATGACGCGCAATAATAGCAAACTTACCGACGAAGGTTTTTGGCAATACAGTGTGACCACTTATCAGCGTAATGATATAGCGCCTATCGCTATAACCCTGCAAGATCGCTTCGGGGTTAATGTGAACATACTATTGTTAGTATGTTGGTGCATAGAACACGGCGTCATTATTAACCTATTACAACTTCGTTATGTTGCTGAAGAGGTAAGTGCGAAAAGTGGTCCCTTAGAGGTACTTAGACGTAAGCGCAAAGCGGCCAAGCCAAAGAAGGGAGAACTAACAGAGGCATACGAAGCGTTAAAGCAACAAGAGCTTACGCTAGAGCGTGAGCAACAAGCTGTGTTAGTGCAAAGGGTGAATGAATGCCAGTTAACCCAAATAGCCGGCCAAGGTGAACACGTAACCTCGATGATGAATGCGTCTATTGCTGCGTTTATAAATTTATATCAGCTTAAAGATAAAGCAGAGGCACGCGCGTTGCTGTCATTACTGCTAAAACAGTTGCCTTAAGAGTAAATACAAAGAATGACTAACCCCGCCTTATCACATGGAAAAATTGTAAAAAGTGAGTTTCGTGTACCTCGTTGGGCGAAAAACCGGCATGTACAAACGATTTGGCCACGATTTATTCAAAAACGCTTGCCGTTAAATTATAAAATGGAACGGCTCACCTTACCCGATGATGATTTTGTTGATATAGCTTGGGGGCCGAAGCCGGTGGAGCCAAGCGGTGTTGTCGTACTATTTCATGGGCTGGAAGGCAGTATTAGGTCGCATTATGCCAACGATATGATGGCTAATTTATCGGTCAATGGCTGGCAAGTTGTTATGATGCACTACCGTGGTTGTAGCGGCGTACCAAATTTAACCGCCCGAGCCTACCATTCGGGCGAAACCGAAGATCCTAGCTTCTTTTTACAATGGCTAAGCGATAAGTTTCCGCAGTTACCTAAAGTTGCTATAGGTTTTTCACTCGGCGGGAACATGCTACTTAAGCTCCTTGGTGAGAACCCAGCTCAGAAATGGTTACAAGCAGCGGTAGCGATATCTTCGCCACTTAAACTGGCAGAGTGTGGGCGGTCGATAAACCAAGGCTTTTCCCGTGTGTACCAAAAGTACCTGTTAGCAAGTATGAAACATACACTGCTAAAGAAAATGGCCTTTATCGATTATCGCAAGCTTATTCAGCTAACGAAAGAAGACGTAGACGGTATTACCAGCTTCGCTCAGTTTGATGAAAAGGTAACGGCGCCCTTACACGGGTTTGCCGATGCGCAAGACTATTATGAAAAGTGTAGCGCCTATCACTTTCTAAGTGCCATTCACTGTAAAACCTTGGTGTTACATAGTATTGATGACCCATTTATGAACCATTTAGTGGTGCCAAAAGAACAAGAGTTAGCACGTAGCGTTACACTTGAGTTAAGTGAGCGAGGTGGGCACGTTGGGTTTATGCAAGGCTCAATACTCAGCCCCAAGGTTTGGCTACATGACAGGGTAAAGCGATTTGTTAGTGACGTTCTGCCGGTAAATTTAAACACCCCATATGTGGAGCAACCATGATTATTCCTTTAGATGCGTTAGAAAAAGAAACCCTACAAAGTATTGTAGAAGGGTTTGTCTTACGGGAAGGTACAGAATATGGCGCCGAAGACGTAAGCCTAACAGTAAAAGTTGAGCAGGTAATCGACGCATTAACACGCGGTGACGCGGTTTTAGTGTATTCAGAGTTGCATGAAAGTGTAGATATTCGTGCCAAAGATGAGATGAGTGCCTCTCAAGAAGAGTAAGGGCTTTGTAGAAATAAAAAAGCCGGTCGAGCGACCGGCTAGCCTTCTGAGGAGGAGAGGGCGTTAAAAAGCGTATCGAGCAGTAACCTGCAAGATATCGAGTTCATCAATAGATTCGTAGCTAGCACCTACCGCCCATTGTGGGGTAATGTAATAGTTCGCACCTATTTTTACGGTGGCTTCACCGTCGTATACATCGTAATAACCAACTTCACCGGCCAGTTCAATTTGTTCTGTTACCATAGAACGCAACCCAGCGTTTATGCTGTAGCCGGTTTCATCATCAAAGTCGCCACCTAAACGTTCTAAATTCGCGCCAAAATACGCATCAGTGGTCGCGTTTACCGGTAAACGGTACCCTGCGCCTAATGTAAGCATATCGAAATCCGCCTCTCCTTCTTCAAAGAAGCTATATTCGCCGTTTAGGTAAACGTTGGAATTAAGCAAGTACTTGCTGTTAATGTTAAGGCCATCTGGTTCAAAAGATTCATTCCCATCAAAATCTACTTTGGTGTACCCCCCTTCAACATATTGCCAATCTGGCGTGTCAGCCATAGCTGAGTAAGAAGATAAGGTTGCAGTCACCACTGCAAGTAGTGTGAGTGTTTTACACATTAGGAAAACTCCTTAGTATTTCGCAGAATAACCACTATCTGCGTTCTAATGATGCCGTTCTAAAGAGGTAGAGCAATTGCTTTGCCAGATTGCCCAAATTGACCTAGAGCTTGCGGCTATTAACTTTTTATGTAGTTGAATTTAAAGGGTTAATTATGTTTATCTTTATTCCGATAGTATAAAGACAGTAACCATAATGGCGATGTGTACACCTGCATAGATTTTCGAAGAGGGGAATTGTGTTGCTAAAAACCAACACTTATCCTTTTGTCTAACCTACCTACCCTTATTTACACGTTTGCATGGTTATAAATTTCACCAGAAATAAATGCTATATTTTTGATTAATATGGATTATTTATTGTCATCAAAAGAGTGGAACAAGTCTTGCTAGTCTAAGAGTGTAAGTTGCAGTTTTATTTTTTGATTTATCGCGTTTTAGAGAAACCAGTAACGATTCGTGTTTTGCCTAGGGATAGCGTAGCGCACAGAGGCGGTTACGACATTGACGAGTTCTAACGCACTTTTTCTTAAAGGGAGATAAACGGTGTATACGACAGTAAATAAAGGTAGTAAAAAATCGATGATATCTACAGCATCATTTCGCCGCGTTGCGATATTCGCTACCAGTTTGCTCGCCTTGTTCGCAACACCAATGGCGGCAGCAGCTACTATGAGTGAAGCCGATTTACCGGGTGAGTCATCACCTATTCTTCAGTCTATTATTGATAGCGCGAAACAATCTGCGCAAGAAAGTTACACAGAGAATGATCACGGTTTAGCCGATGCATTAAAAGATATCGACTACCAAACCTATCGTGCTATCCGTTTCCAACCAGAGAAGAGCTTGTGGCATGGTGAAAACGACTATGAAGTCCAATTTTTTCACCCCGGCTTTCTTTATCAGTTGCCTGTTACCGTAAACGTGATTGATGCTGACAACAACGCTACAAAGGTTCCTTTTGATAAGACTAGATTTAGTTATGATGATAAGGCCGCGCCGCTCGCCCAGCATACTACTGATGATCTCGGATATGCTGGATTTCGTGTTCACTACCCTATTAAAAACGAAGAGTACAAAGATGAATTCGCGGTATTTCTCGGCGCATCTTATTTTCGCTTAGTGGGTAAAAATCAGGTTTATGGCATTTCAGCGCGTGGTCTTGCTATCGATACAGCACTCTCAAAAGGCGAAGAGTTCCCCCATTTCACAGAGTTTTGGTTAATTGAGCCACGCGAAGGGCAGCCAATCACGATTTACGCCAGATTAGAAAGCCCATCTATGGCGGGTGCTTATAAGTTTGTTATCGAGCCTGGCATTGATACCAAGGTCGATGTTAACACCTGGTTGTTTGCCCGAGATGATGTGAACAAGCTGGGCATTGCTCCTTTTACCAGTATGTTCCTTTATGGCGAGAACAGCGAGAAGCGTCACGATGACTATCGTCCCGAGGTTCATGACAGCGATGGTGTACTTATGGTAACCCACGCTGGCGAACAAATTTGGCGCCCACTTACCAACCCAAGTCGTTTACAAGTTACTTCGTTAAGCGATAGCAACCCTGAAGGCTTCGGTATGCTGCAAAGAGACGGCGAATGGGATAACTACTTAGATGCAGAAGCGAATTATCACCTGCGTCCGGGGTTATGGGTAACGCCTGAGAAAGGGTTTGAAGAAGGGCGTTTAGAGGTAGTTGAAATACCTACATCGTCAGAAATTCACGACAACATTGTAGCCTTTTGGACACCGCAGAAGCCCGTTGTGGCAGGCGATGCCTTATATTTTGCCTACGAGTTAAGCACGGTAGAGCAAAACCCCTTCGTAAGTGAACTTGCGTCAGTGGTGCGTACGCGTCAAGGGTCAGCCGTTCTACCTGGCGATGAGTTTGAGGACGAAAGTTTAAATGCAACGCGTCAGTTTAATATCGACTTTTCAGTACCAGCAGGGGCTGAGTTTAATCCGAAAAACACCAAACTAACGGTGCAAAGCACGCGAGGAAGTATCGCGCAGGCGCGCCTTTATCCAGTGGCCGATGGGCAAGAATGGAGAGCAACATTCTTAGTAACCCCTGAAGAGCAAAAAACAGTGGATATGCGAGCGTATATCGAACATGACGGCAAGCGTATAAGTGAGGTATGGAATTATGTCTACCAACCACAGTAATCGCAGTTGCCCCCAGTTATCGGCGGCCAATACATGTGAGGACGCAAATCAGGCGCCCACAAAGAGCAACCTAATTACCAAAGGAGAGCATATGCGTTTGTTTATCATGGCAATGCTAGTTATTCCAAGCACGGCGCTTGCCGGTTGGAGTTTATATGAAATTTTTCTACCGAACGGTTTAACTAACCTAGAAATTGCGCAGTTAGGATTAGGGCTTACTTTATTCGCTTGGCTATGTATGGCGTTTTGGACAGGTATTATTGGTTTCGTATTGAAACTATTTCATATCGACCCTCTAAGCTTACGTAAGGAACAAGCTGCTCCTGATAGTGACAGTGATATTAACCAGCGACACGCTATCGTAATGCCTGTATATAATGAAGATACCCGTCGTATTATGGTGGGCTTTGAGGCCTGTGTTCGTGAAATTATGAATACGCCTCACGCCAGTCAGTTCGACTTTTATATGCTAAGTGACACCCGTGACGCTGACAAAGCGGATGCAGAACTACGCGCGTGGCAACGTATGACCAAGCGCTTACGTGGGTTTTCTAATCAAGTGTTTTACCGTCGTCGGGAAAAGAACTTACATCGTAAAGTGGGTAACTTGAAAGATTTTTGTGAGCGTTGGGGCGCGAACTACGAATCTATGATTGTCCTTGATGCCGATAGCATCATGACCGGCGAGCGCATGCTAGACTTAGCCCGTCGAATTGAGCAAAACCCAGATACAGCATTGGTTCAAACCATTCCAATGCCTGTACGTCAAAATACCTTCTTTGGCCGTTTTGTTCAATTTGCGGCACATTTATACAGCCCCATGTTAGCCACTGGACTTTCTTTTTGGCAAACCGATAGCGCCAACTATTGGGGGCACAATGCTATCATTCGAATCGCCCCGTTTATGCAGCATTGTGGGTTGCCTAAGCTTGAAGGACGAGCCCCTTTTGGTGGTGAAATTCTAAGTCATGACTTTGTTGAAGCCGCGCTATTGCGTCGTGCTGGCTGGCAGGCCTATTTGCTTACCGACACCACAGGAAGTTACGAAGAAGTACCTAGCAACATCGTTGATTACGCTATTCGTGATCGTCGTTGGGTACAAGGTAACATCCAACACTTAGGTTTGCTCAAGGTAAAAGGCTTGAAAACGGCCAATCGTTTGCACTTCTTGTTTGGTGCGTTTGCGTATATATCTTCTCTTGTATTGTTCTGTATGCTCGCGCTAGGTACCACAGATGCGCTTATCCGCGCCACGTCTGTGCCAGAATTCTTTATGTCTGAGTATCAGCTTTTCCCAAGTTGGCAAATAGCCCGTCAAGATATGATGATGGTAACGATGTGGGGTACAGCAGCATTATTATTCCTACCTAAATTATTGGGTATTGCGCTTGCGCTTATTCAGCGTAGAGCGGAGTTTGGCGGCACATTTAATCTTATTAAGAGTTCGGCAATTGAACTATTTATGGCCGTGCTTATTGCGCCATTAATGATGTTCTATCACAGTTACTTTGTGTTAAGCGTATTTGTTGGCCATTCTGTGAAATGGGAGGCGCAAGAGCGTGAAGGGCGAAAAGTACCCTGGGGCGTAGCAATTAAACATACGCAAATAATGAGTTGTTTAGCGGTTGCATGGGGGGTAACAACCTTCTATTTTACGCCGTCGCTATTTATGTGGTTACTGCCAGTGCTAATAGGCATGGTATTAGCGGCACCGGTTATTCGTTTAACCAGTTCTGATGCCCTAGGTATTCAAATGCGTCGTTGGGGCGTATTCGTTATCGACCAAGAGGTTGACGAATGTACTGCATTAAAACGTTTGCGTGTAAGCATGCAACATTTTGCAATTTCTCATTATCAGCCCGATGTTCCGCGCCTACCGCGAAGCTTGTGGGTGTCTATGCCAGAACAGGCATTAAATGAGAAGCCGCTACCTAAGCAGGTAGGGACTCGCCAGGCTGCGTAGTAGACTGATTTGTTACGCAATAAAAAAACGGGCTATTGTTAGCCCGTTTTTTATTGGTGAAGCTGTTTATGCATACGATAAAGACGATTTTTTACTGCGTAAATGTCACCGAAAAGGTGACCGGTACCGTAGTGGTAATACTGTTTAAACCCGCAATTTTCTGTAGTGCAGCAACGCCTTCAGCGAGGCCAAACGATTCAGCTTTAATCAAGGTAGGAGACACTGTGCTAACGGTTAGCGTGTCTTTATCTACGCGGGTAACTTGTACTTCAAAGCTACTTGATACTGCCTTACCGTTAAGAGAAAGGATACCGTCTACTTTGCTCATTGCTTGTGAACCCGGGGCTAGTGTAGTTAGCGATTCAGGTAGTTCAGCTTGAAAGGTAGCTTCAGCAAATTCACTGACATTAAACAGCATATCTTTCATACGTTGATTACGAATATCAATAGACGTATTCACTGACGACAAATCTACCGAAACCGTCAATGTTCCATCGTCAGACAAGCGTCCATCGAAACTATCGAACTGATGTACTTCAGTAACTTGGGCATTTTTTGTCGAAAGAAAATGCAGTGCACTGGCGTTTTGATCAATGCTCCAGTCAGCCAGCGCAGGAAAAGATAGGCCGCAGGTTAATAGCGCTACAGACAAGGCTCGTAATTGAGTTGCCTTCATGTTGGTGCTCCTTTCATCAGTCAAACAATAGACCTGCGAGGGTGACTCACAGTGAATTAACTTCACGTCAAAAAAGACGTGCTATTTGGTATGGGGGTTTACAAAATCATTATATTGCACAACGTCTTGCCAAGGTACCCGTTGATCGCCCATTACCACAAAATCTGGGTTTTCCAACGAGTGACGCTGATTATAAGTTAGCGGCTCAAAATTAGCGGCAACTATGCTGCCGCCCGCTTCTGAGACAATACACTGTGATGCGCCTGTGTCCCATTCGCCCGTTACGCCAATACGCATGAATACATCAGCTTTACCTTCGGCAATAAAACAGGCTTTTAATGAACAGCTGCCTAAGGGCAAGGTTTGGTAAACCCGTTTAGCGCACATTCGGCCCAGCACTTTTTCTCGTGATTGACGTCGGCTAATCGCTATCATCACAACGCTGTTCTTCGGGTCATCAAGTTTTCGCACGGCAATGGGATGATCGCCATCGGGAGACGATTTAAACGCACCTTTGCCTTTTTCGGCATAGTATAGCGACTGACCAGGAGGCCAGAATATAACCCCGATTTTGGGTTGGTTATTCTCTATAAGCGCTATGTTAACCGCAAAGTCACCGCTTCGAGCAATAAACTCTTGAGTGCCATCGATGGGGTCGATAAGCCAATACCGCTGCCAGTCTTTCCGCTCTTCTAAACTAGCATGTTTATTTTCTTCAGAAAGGATAGGGATGTCAGGCGTAGCCGCTAGCAGCGCTTTAGTAATAATATCGTTAGCGAGATAGTCGGCGCTGGTAACTGGCGAGTCATCCTCTTTTTGATAGGCATCGAAGTCGCCTTCGTCGTATACGGCAAGTACGGCTTCGCCTGCTTCTACAGCAACTTTTTTTGCCAGTTCAAGTAAGTCTTCGTGAGCATCATCGGGCATAAGTTATTGTTCCTCAAACCACTTTTGAGCAAGTAATAGTGCGGCAATACAACGGGCTTCGATAAAATCTTCCCGTGCAAGTAACGCATCGGCTTCTGCTAACGGCCAATGAATGACATCTAGTGGTTCAGGTTCATCACCTTCCAGGCTTTGGGGATATAAATCCTTGGCAATGACGATGGTCATATTGGCGTTAAAAAAGGTAGGGGCCATGCTAACGGTGTGCAATTCGTATAATTCGTTGGCACCAAAGCCAGCTTCTTCTTTCAACTCTCGGTTCGCCGCCTCAAGAGGACTCTCCCCGGGGTCAATAAGGCCTTTAGGAAAACCAAGTTGGTAAGAGTGGGTGCCTGCGGCATATTCGCGAATAAGCACTAAGGTGTCTTTATCCAGCATAGGCACTATCATAACAGCGCCTCTATTTCCCCCAGCCATACGTTCAAATTGCCGGGTGGCGCCGTTAGAAAACTCGAGATCTAGGCGCTCTACTCGAAAGAGTTTACTCTGGGCAACAATTTCCCGATGGTGAATTTGTGGTAACGGCTTGTTGGGGTCAATTTTTCGCATGTCTCTCGCTACAACTTTGTTATCATACCTTCAGTATCTAGCTTACTTCATTATAAGGAAAATCGCTTGCCCTTTCTGCCCTGGAATGAAATTGATACGGTGTTATTAGATATGGATGGCACCTTGGTAGACCTTCACTACGACAATCAGTTTTGGCTTCACCATTTGCCAAAGCGTTTAGCCGAACTTCGTGGTATTTCACCTGCGCAAAGTCAGGCAGAAATGTCTAAAAGGTATGAAGCCGTATTTGGCCAAATACAATGGTACTGCCTTGATTATTGGGCTGAGTCATTAGAACTAAACTTAGAAAAAGAATTTTTACCGTTAAAACGAGAGCTTGCACACTTATTAGCGTTACGCGACGACACTATACCCTTTTTACAGGCATTACATGCCTCAGGCAGAGAAGTGGTGCTGGTGACCAATGCACACCCTCATAGTCTTGCGTTAAAACTTGAGTTTACCCAGTTAAATGAGCATATAGATACGCTCATTTCCACCCATGAGTTTGGGGTTACAAAAGAGTCGCAATTGCTCTGGCAAAAACTGCATAAAAGGCTCAATTTCGACCCTGCACGCACTTTATTTGTCGATGACTCGCTACCTATATTAGGCGCTGCACAACAATTCGGGATTAAACATCTACTTGCAGTAGATAACCCAGATAGCACCTTACCAAACCGAAATATTGACGAATTTCCTGCTGTTACTGATTATCGATTGATGCTAGATGACATCAATGCGCATCCAGTGGAGCAAAATAATGATTAGCAACTTGTATGTAGGCTCGCAAAATCCAGTGAAAATTAACGCGGCTCTTGAAACCCTTAGTGATACGTTAGATGAAGCGTTTGAGGTTGAGGGAATATCGGTACCGAGCGGCGTGTCAGATCAGCCCATGAGCGAGGAAGAAACCCGTGCCGGTGCCATTAACCGCGTGAAAAACCTTTTAACACTGCACGATAGTTCGGTGGGTGATGCTTGGTATGTGGCTATCGAAGGAGGCGTGGATGTTTTTGAAGATGGCCCAGCTACCTTTGCGTATGTGGTTATATATCATCAAGGGCATTGGTCGGTAGGGCGTAGCGCAAATTTACCCTTACCTGTGAGTGTCTACCAAGCGCTTCAGCGGGGTAAAGAGCTTGGTGATGTAATGGACGCATTATTTGGTACCCAAAACGTGAAGCAGAAAGGCGGCGCAATTGGGTTACTCACCCATAACCACGCTACCCGTCAAAGTGTTTATAAAGTAGCGCTTACGCTGGCAATGGCAAAGTTTCATTACCCCGACTTATATACCGACTAATATATGGGTTGAAGGTGGCTTAAGATAGGCTGAAATCTTTACTTAATCTAGTAATCTTTACCTAACCTAAATACCGATGTATCTGGGTTAGGCCGCTATTAAACTCCCTATCAATCTGATTTAATTGTTTATTTTTAGTTAATTTAAACTTGGCTTCTTAGTTGCAACAGCGTTTTAACAAACGAATAAGGAGTGTAACTATGAGCGAGACGATTAATACCTATAACCCAGCTACGGGTGAAAAGTTAGATCATTATCACTTGATGTCAGCGGATGACGCAGAACAAGCTATCACCCGCTCACAGGAAGCCTATTTAAACTGGCGTCGAACGTCATTTGAAACCCGTGCGAAGTTGCTTAACAACCTAGCCGATCTAATGGAAGAGCGGGTGGACGATCTTGCGAGCTTAATGACCCGTGAAATGGGCAAGGTTACAGCACAAGGGAAGCAAGAGGTTCAATTGTGCGCAGGTATTTGTCGTTATACTGCTGAGCATGGTGCTGACACCTTAGATGACGAGCATCGCATTTTTGAGGGTGGCCGGGCTATTATCACCTATCAACCCATTGGTGTAATTCTTGGCATACAGCCGTGGAATTTTCCACTTTATCAAGTAATTCGTTATAGCGTGTCTAACATTATGGCCGGAAATACTACTGTGCTTAAACACGCGCAAAATGTATTCGGCATGGCAGTAGCTATTCAGCAGCTTTATGAAGATGCGGGCTTCCCTAAAAACGTTTATCAATCGTTGTTAATTGATGGCAGCACAGCAAACGATCTTATAAAGCATAAGTATGTTCGCGGCGTAACCTTTACCGGCAGCGACGAGGTGGGTAAAAAGGTCGCTAAAGAGGCTGCTAGCTTGTCAAAGAAAACCGTAATGGAACTTGGCAGTAACGATGCCTTTATCGTACTTTCCGATGCCGATATCGACCATGCGGTGGAAATGTGTATTCAGGGCAGGGTTATCAACAACGGTGAAACCTGCGTAGCCGCTAAACGCTTTGTGGTGGTTGAAAGCTTATACGAAGAGTTCCGTGATAAATTTGTTGCTCAATGTAAGAAACTGAAGGTGGGCGATCCGAGTGATGAAAACACCGACCTTGGTCCTATGGCGCGTAAAGATTTACGCGATCAGTTGCACGACCAAGTAACCGCGTCACTGGACAGTGGTGCTACCTTATCATTAGGCGGCGAAGTACCAGATAAACCTGGCTACTTCTACCCTATAACGGTACTTGAGAATGTATCGCCTGGCATGCCAGCCTACGACGATGAATTATTCGGTCCGGTGGCTTCATTAATTAAAGTGCGCGATGATAAGCAGGCGATGGAAGTGGCAAACGACTCTCGCTACGGGCTTGGCGGTGGAATATTTAGTGCCGATACTGATAGTGCAATTGAGTTGGCGAAAAATGAATTCGACACCGGCATGGTGAACATAAATGGTTACTCTCTGGCGCAACCCAATTTGCCCTTTGGCGGAGTAAAAGATAGTGGCTATGGCCGAGAGCATGGCGGTTATGGCATGCGTGAATTTGTTAACGTTAAAACGATTATGGTAGCTGAAAAACAAGCGTAGTGCGGGACACTAACTGTACTTCGCTTACCGTGAGTAAATAGTATTTACTTACGGTAGCGGGGGTTTGTAAACGCGAAAGGGCAGTTTTTACTGCCCTTTTTGATGTTGACTACTAGTGGCGCTGGCTAACTAAAGGCTGCTGAGGCAAATGCCACTGAAGCAAGCTCCTGGGCCCAGGGGATTATCCCCACTACTTAGAGCGGGATAGGCACTGTTGTACCGTTAACGCTGGCGTTTCCGTCTTTTAATACAAGTTCTGCTTCGTAACTTTCGTCGTTTTCTACCAGAATTCCTTGTTGCACGAAGGTTTGTAATACCATAGGAACTTGTTGCGCTACTACGGCGTTCAGTTCTTCTGGCGTCAGGCCTTGCGCTTGCGGTGTTGCCATCAACTGACTGGTAACATAGCTAGTAACCATCCATTGCGCCACCGCTTTGTCCGCTTTAATACGGCTATCAGCGGCCATGTGTTTAAGCCAAAAAGAGGCATCATCTAAGGCCGCAGGCAAGGCGTCGACGTTAACCACTTTACTGTTTAGGTGCGCATCCAGTGTGCCTTCAGGGAAGGTTCCTGATAACGATGTTATATTAAATTCAGGCGAGGCAGTTAAAAATGGAAGCAAGTGATTTTCAACCAGTGTTTCTACTTTTTCGGGTAATGCTAAAACAGAGGTAGATAATGTTTCGTTGTTAAATTTCTGATACGCCTTGATAAAATCGGTATCTAAGTTATTTGCCGCTATTCCTATACTCAAATCGTTCGCAGTAAAGTCGTCTGCCACCAACGAAGCGATAGCATAGTCTAGGTTCACGCTGGCAAGCTTTCCATCCTCTGAAAGGGTGGAGCTGGAGCTAAGTAACATGTCGTTCAACGCAACCGATTCTTCACCTTCAAGGGTTAACGTATCTATGGCTACCTGGGCATCAGACTCAAAAATTTCACCATTGATGGCTGCCATTACATCGCCATAGGTGGTCATGTTGATATCAAGGTCTGATAAGGTAATTGTCGCCGCTTCTAACTGCATAGATAACATGGTGGTTATGCCTTCATAATGAATAGCATCGCCTTCACTGCGCGCAGTCCCTTGATAGCCTGAAAACGAAACAGCCAAGTCTTGCTCTTCTAGTTCAGCAGCGAATGAAGGTACTACATCATCATAGCTTAGCCCGCCAAACAGGCCTATCGCCCCTTCATTGTGGTAGAAAGGGGTATCGGCATCCCACTGTAGATGCTCTCTAAACTCATTGCCTGGTATATCAATAACAAAGTGAGCGCGCCCTAAGCCTATTGCATCCCCTGCATATACGGGGCCGTGATTAACACTAAAGGAAGCAATAACGGTTGGGTTATCAGCCTGCGCTAACGGTACACCTTGTTGCGCCGCTAAAACGTCGTTCACTTTAATACTTAGGGCTATCTCGCCTTTTGAATGAAACCAACCTCGCTGGTATGAAATAACCTCGGCACCGTAAATGGGGTGTTTATCAAGGGCAATTACAACCTCATCAAGCTGCGATTGGAGAGTGTTGCCAATAAATTTGGGCGCTATAAGCAAGGCAGCAAGTGTCATTGTCGCGCTAGTTATAATAATTTTTTTCAAGATAAACAGTCCTTTGTAATAGGTGTCGTTATTTAATGAGGGCGTTAAAGCTTAATAGCGATGTAACCGTCGTTATTAGGTTGTCCGAAGAAACGGGACGCCTGATGTACCTCATCGGGCAAACTCTCATCTGGCTTAAACTTCCCTTCAACGCTAATACGCTTTAAGTTGGGCGCAACCACTGCATCCATAGATAGACCTAAAAGGTTTGGTTCGCTAACGAGTATGCCGATATCGTCACCTTCGCAGCGCAGGGTTGCCGAATAAGTGCCAAAATCGATGGGCCCTTGAGTGCCGGCCACAGTGGCATTTAGCCAATCACCTGTGCCAGACAATGTCCGGCAGGTTTCGCCCATGCTAACGTCATCTAATTTCACTTTAAAGCGCCCGCCCGCATTCACAGGCAGGGGTAAATTAACTTGGGCTAACACTCTATCCACCGGTAGATAAATAATAAAATCATGCGCTTTAAGATGGTCAAGGCTAAGTAAGTTGGTGGCCACGTTACCATTAAACGCAATATCATCACTGTTGCGTAAATTGCCGCCGCTTATATCTGCTGACAAAGTACCTGTAACTAAGGCTAAAGGAGATATCTCCCAACGTAGGTTATTTATCGGTAAGCCATTAACTATTGCCTGTTGTGCTCTGCCAGACCAAACTGTTCCAGACACATTATTCACAGACACGCCCTTAGGGAGGGAAACTCGACCGATAAGGTGAGTAGCAGGCATATAAGCAATAGCGAAAATAATAAAGGCAACTATGCCCCCGAGTATCCAACCAACACGTAACTTCATGCTTTTCCTAACTGTAACCGTCTAATTTTTACATAACCAGCTGCGTCTGCTTCTGCAATATCAGCTTGTAAGATAACCACTCCCATACTCTCCATGGTTTTTAACCAGGCAAGTACATCATTAAAGGGGGCTTGGTCTACCCATACTTGTAACTCGTCACCCTGAGGCTGCATACGAGAAATTTCGATATTATGGCGAGTGGTCGTGCGGTTAACCGCCTGCGGTAGCGAACCGGTCAGCGTCTGTGTAGTACTGCTGCTTCGACGCAGCTGTTTGGCTCTAGCCGCACTTTCTTGTACCCAGGTTAACAGTTGTTGTTGATTGTCGCGCAGCAGTTGTTGCTGCGTAAGGGCATAATTAATTGGAGACCAAATTGCAAAATAGAAGATAGCGATGGCCGCAACGACAGCAGAAATTATGACTAATCGCTGTTCTCGCTCCGTCAAGCCTCTAAATTTTTCGACAAGTGTATTCACGATGCGCTCCTTATTGATACCGTGCCGATAACCACATCATCTCTATTATTAATGGCACCCTGCTCTACTAAGAAGCCTGCGCTTTCTGCTTCTCGGCGAAACTGTTCAAGGGACTCAAAGCTTTTACCTATAGCTTGAATACGAATTTCTGTTCTATTCACATCAAAGCGCAATGTTTGCGGTTTAACTTGTGTGGCTGCAAAGGCGGGTGTTAGCTGCTCTAACATGATGAGCATTGAGGTGTCGCCCCCATTGCGTGTGAGCTGATCGAGTTCTGACTGTAGCTTTAGTTTAACGTTACGGTAGGTACCAATATTAGGAAATCCTGCTTTTACTTCGCTATTAATACTGGCCTTTAGCGCCGCATTTTCTGCTTTAAGCTGATATAAGGTTACCGTCTTATCAACTAAGCTGGTGCAAAGGGCAAGCACGGCTAACACCGCTGCTACTCGCCATTGAGACCACAAGCTATTGGTCTTGCGTTTAACCTTATAGTCGCCCTGAAACAAATTAAAACTTGTTGCTAATGCTTCTTTTGCCAGTACGTGCATAGGCAGCTCGAGAGGAGCATTGTTAACACTTATATTTGCAGTACCGCTTAGGTCGATGCCCGCGTAGTTAGTAATAACCACAGGGGCTTCTTGTTGCGCGGTAAAATGACCTAAGGTGGGCAGCAACCAGGCTTGTTCGCCTTGAATGCCTTTAAAAGTGTCTTGGCGCACCAACATTTGTTCGCCTAAGGTTAAAATAGACCATCCGTTTTCCGTTTGCGGAACGGCCAATACATCGGGTATTAAGCGATCGCAGAATAAATTGGCATCAGCTAACCATTGCTGCCACATACGAAGCTTTTCATGGCTAACCACGGCCACAGATTGTTGGTCGCCTACGCGTGGCCCTACGGCAAAAAACTGCTCACTAATATCACTTGCCAGTTCGTCTTCTAACATAAAAGGCAAGGCAGATAGAACTTTGCGAGACGCTCTTGGTGGCAGCGTTACCCACTTAAGTAATATTTCACTACTAGGGGCAAGGGCGATAACCGCACGATGGCCAGCGCGTTCACTCAGTGTCGCCAAACTGTCGGCGTTAGGAAGTTCGCCAGATGCAATTATTTCCTCTTCCGTGGTAGACCACACTAACCAGCTGATGGGGTCGGTGTCGGTGGCCCCCAGTCTGACAAGAAGTTGTTCCATTAATTAATTCCTCCAAACTCGCGTTTCATAATGCTTACGCCCGAACTCGCTTCTGCATGAAACACGGTGGACAGCTTAAACGTGGCCTTATTGTAGCGGGCCTTAGTGTGCAAAATAAAATATTCAGATGTTACTTTAAACCAGTCTTTACGGCTATCGGATAGCTCGAGCGCCGCAATCACTGGTTCATTTAAAAAGTCGGCAGCGTCATCCCACCCGTCTTTGGGGCGACTGCCTATAAGACTGCTTGCTTGAGAAATATCTAGCCCAGTTAACCCAGCTAATAATGCTGCATTATCTTGTTCAATGGTATTTACATTAATTTCCATAGTATCAATACCGGGAATTACGCAAACCAAAGGTAATACACTTTTTAGCCATTGTGGTGATACCCCGTTTATTATTCTTAATTCGCTTTTTGATGCGATCAGCGCGTTGGCCGCCAAATAAGGAAATTCACGAGATTCATATTCGCTATCTTCTGCGCCATAGGGGCGCATATTGTCATCTTTATCTACCCAGTCGGCTAAACTGTCACGCACAGTGTCGGCGGTATAATTGTCCAGTCCTTCAACCTGTAAGGCTAATAACATAGCATGGAAGGCATCCATGGCTTCGGTAGTATCGTTTCCACTGCTGGCATTTGTGCTCGTGCCACCTTGCAAAATAGCATTAAGATTAAAGCACGCTTGTAAGTCTTGAAGGTGCGCCTCTAAACCGCCATTCTCAAGTGGGTAGGCTATTGGTTGCGCCCAAGGTTGATCGAGAGAAATTTGATCTCCTGTTTCTTGCACCAGGGTTTGAATCGATTTTCTTGCGAAGGCTTCCGCCCCCATGGCATACCAATAGGC
The DNA here is from genome assembly GCF_010500865.1 of Alteromonas profundi. GTDB lineage: Bacteria > Pseudomonadota > Gammaproteobacteria > Enterobacterales > Alteromonadaceae > Alteromonas > Alteromonas profundi. Next base: position 20,108 of record NZ_JAAAWN010000006.1, on the reverse strand, counting down.
CTGATTACTGTCTTTTAAGTTCGCGGTACGCTGAATTTGCAATTGTAGGCGGCTGCCCATTTCGGTGGCTAATACCGCCACTAAAGCAACTATCATCAGCACTATCATCAGTGCTACACCCGTTTGTTTTTTGGGAGAGGCTCTCACGATGACTGCTCTTTTGTGGTTAGGGAGAATTCTCGTCGTAGCAAGCCAAAATCTTTACTGACAAACTCTATTGCAACCGCTTTGGGAAGCACCTCGCCCGTATAACTTTCTGACCAGTTATTATTCTCCCCATCATCACTATTGCTATTCGCATCGGTCAAAAATTCCACCGTAAAACGTTCTACATTATCAAGCAGTACGCGCACCTTTGGCTCGTGACCCACTACGTTGTCTACATAGTTGCTATATAACCGTTCAAGCCTATTTTCTTCAAGCCGATATGCAACGTATTGTAAGGTGCTGCGGGGTAGCATGAGTTGAGGGTTATGCCATCCGCTACGGACAAATGCTATGCTATCGCCATCTCCGGCGTCGCTTTCGCCGCCAGCCATTACCACGTTTTGCTGTTCACCATTAATTCGAGCCGCGCGAGGTACAGCTTGTTGAATATCTCGTTCTATAATAATCATTGCCCGCTGTAACTGCTGTAACTTATCAAAACGCTCACTTGATAAGGCATTGCTGTCTATTACTGTGGTTAATAGGCCGGTGGATGCTAAACCTATAAGGGTGAAGATAGCCATAGCAATGAGGATTTCCAGTAGCGTAAAACCCCGTTGCATTAGTTGTTACCCAAGGTTGGTTTAGCGACAAATGTAGTGACACTGGTTACATTGTCACTGTAGTCCTCGTTTAGCCCTACATTCACGGTTACTGCGCGCAAATCTTCATCGTTAGTTTTAACCACACTTTGCTGCCAATACCAGGTGCGATCTGCCATGTCCATTTGCCCTTTTACATTATTTTTAGGGGGCCAAGAGGTTTCAATTTGCAGCTGATTAAGCCGGTTGCTCGCCACCCAGTTAGCAAACGTAATAGCTTCTACCTGACCGACATTATTCAAATGATCGCCTGCTGCTTTTAAGATTGCGGATCCGGTTAGGGCAAAAATCAGCAGGGCCACCATTACCTCAAGTAATGTCATGCCCTGTTGCTTATAAGTGTAAGATGTATGCTCTATCATTGCGGGCTATCCAAGGGGCCTACAAGCTCAAGCGGTGGGGCTTCTTTGTTTTGGAGAGAAAAGTAAACAGGGTCATCATCGAAACCACCTTGATAGTTAAAACCTAAACTAAACGGGGTTATTTCCCCACTGGACATAATTAGTATTTGTGGCGGTGGCAGTTCTTTTTCTTCTTCATTGCCAATCTCAACACCGTCTTCCGATACACTTAAGTTTTCATCAAACAGGTCTCTATCAAATAACTGATCTTCTACAACCCAGGGCAAATCGTCGAGATTCAGGGTGAGGGTAAAAGGTTCAGGTAAGGTATAGGGCGCATAAATTTCTTCATCCTCAATGCGCTGCCACTTGTCTTCGTCATCAAGGTAAACAAAATAATACTCGTTATCGCTTTCTTCAACACGAATACCAAGTTGACGCTGGTTTAATACGGCATAGTCGCTGGCCATATCTACAAGCACCTGAAGGCGTTTAGCCTGGCTTGCTAACAAGTCGCTTTGACTGGCACCAAATGCGTTGAACATTACATACCCAGCAGCTAGCCCCATGAGTAACAGCACCAACATTACTTCAAGTAACGTGAAGCCACGGGTTTTGGGGGGGGCTAGATGTCTACCGGGCATACAGATTCTTAGTTTAGGTATTCGTTAATATTCCAGTTACCAATGTCGTCATCAGTACCTGCTTCGCCATCTGGGCCGTTTGAAAATAAGTCTACCGCGCCTAACTCTCCTGGGCTAATTAGTGCGTAAGGGTTTCCCCACGGATCTTCAGGTAAACGCTTAATGAACCCACCATCAGGGTAGTTACGTGGAATAGGATCGATTGTAGGAGCGGTAACCAACGCGTCTAACCCTTGTTCGGTTGTAGGAAAGCGGTTGTTGCGCAGTTTATACATTTCTAAGGCGCTTTCTAATTGCTGAATATCAACAGCGGCTTTTTTAAGCTGAGCTTCTTCTTGGTTCCCAAGAATCTGTGGCGCTACCATTGAGGCCATAATGCCGATAATCAGCAGTACCACCATAACTTCAATCAAACTGAATCCAGAATTACGTTTTAAGGTTTTCATTACATATTCACCATATTGTTCAAGGCCAAAATTGGCTGAAGAATCGCCATAACAATAAACAAAACTATGCCTGCCATGGAAACGATCAAGAGAGGTTCGAAGACTTTTAAAGATATACCGATTAAGGCTTCAAATTCTCTGTCTTGGTTGTCGGCAGCGCGGGCCAGCATTTGCTGGAGCTCGCCGGATTTTTCACCCGATGCAATCATATGCATCATCATAGGTGGAAATATTTTTGTATTATCGAGGGCGGCACGAAGGCTACTTCCTTCTTTTACATTAATAGCGGCATCGGCCACCTGATTTTTAATATATTGGTTTTCAAGTACATCACCGGAAATACGCATGGCCTCAAGTAAGGGCACTGCGCTAGCGCTGAGTATACTTAAGGTACGAGCGAATCGGGCGGTATTCATACCGCGGGATACTTTTCCGATAAGGGGTAAGGTTAAGAGTACGCGATGATACCTTAGTTTCATGTTTTTTTGCTGTAATACCCGACGCACTATAATTGTCAGTACTGCGATAACAAGAAACATCACTAGGCCATAGTTTTGTAACCAGGTACTTACCGCTATCAAGAACTGAGTAATGGCGGGCAAGTCTTGTCCCATATGGTCAAACTGGCCCACAATTTTGGGTACAACCACTGTCAGTAATAGCAACACTATGCCAAATGCGAAAAACAGCATTAATGACGGATACACCATAGCTTGAACAATTTGGCTACGGGTTTGCTGGCGGCGTTCGGTGTAATCGGCTAACCGATTAAGTACGGTGTCTAAATGCCCCGACTTTTCTCCCGCAGCAACCATGGCGCGATAAAGATCGTCAAAAACACTGGGAAACTCCGCTAACGCGTAGGCTAAACCGTGCCCTTCTACTACCTTACTGCGTACCGCCATCATCATATTTTTCTGACGAGGCTTCTCACACTGCTCTGCCACAGCTAGTAGTGCTTCTTCGATGGGAAGTGACGATTCAACTAAGGTGGCTAGCTGGCGGGTAAGTAGCGCTAAGTCAGAGGCTGATATACGAGGCTTAAATAACGAAAAATGAAGCCCGCTTTGCGCATTTTCATTGCGTTCTGCTACTTGCTCCACCTCTAACGGAATAAGCCCTTTCTCACGTAATTGCTGGCGAACCTGTCGTGCATTATCACCTTCTAATACGCCACTGGCGTTACGGCCACGGGCGTTAACCGCTTTGTACGCAAAAGCCGCCATGCTAATCCTCTCTGGTAACGCGCAAGACTTCTTCTAATGCGGTCACACCAGACAGCACCTTGCGACAGCCGTCTTCTCGAATACTCGGCGTGCTTTGGCGAATATACTTTTCAATCGCTTGCTCGCCTACGCCTTCGTGCATCATTTCACGAATTTTTTCATCCACTAAGAGTAATTCATGGATGCCCGTACGGCCTCTATAGCCTGTTTGGTTGCAGGCGGCACAGCCATGCGGAGAATAGATAGTGATATTATCGTCAGCGGCAATACCCAATACGTCCTTTTCCTGGAGGTCAGGGGTATGCGCTATCTTGCATTCACTGCATAGGGTTCGTACTAAACGCTGCGAGAGCACGGCCAATAAGCTTGAAGAGAGTAAGAAGGGTTCTATCCCCATATCTTCTAGTCGCGTGATAGCACCTGCAGCAGTATTGGTATGCAAAGTGGAAAGCACTAAGTGGCCGGTCAAACTTGCTTGCACGGCAATTTGCGCGGTTTCAATATCGCGGATTTCACCTACCATTACTACGTCGGGGTCTTGACGTAATATCGCCCGTAAACCTCGGGCAAAGGTCATATCTACCCGTGGGTTAACTTGGGTTTGCCCTATGCCGGGTAAGTCAAATTCAATGGGGTCTTCTACGGTTAAGATGTTACGGTCTCGCGAGTTTATCTCACTTAAGCCGGCATACAAGGTGGTACTTTTACCCGAACCTGTGGGGCCTGTTACCAATATAATTCCGTGGGGCTTTCTGATTAGCGTAGAGAAATGTCCTCGGTTTTCTTGGGTCATTCCTAAATCTTGTAAGTTTAAACGTGCATTGTTTTTATCTAATAAACGCAATACAACACGTTCGCCGTGGCTCGATGGCATGGTAGATACCCGCACATCAACCGCACGCCCTGCGATACGAAGCGTAATACGGCCATCCTGCGGAACGCGCTTTTCAGCAATGTCTAACTTTGCCATTACTTTAATACGAGACACTAACATAGAAGAAAGCTTTCTATTTGGCCTTAAAATTTCACGCAATACGCCGTCCACGCGAAAGCGCACAACCAATTGGTTCTCGAAGGTCTCAATGTGTATATCTGAGGCCCCTTCTTTGATGGCTTCACCTAGCATAGCGTTAATAAGCTTAATGATAGGTGCGTCATCTTCATTATCTAGTAGGTCTTCGGTATCGGGTAAATCTTCAGCTAAGGTAAATAAGTCGCTTTCATTCCCTAAATCTTCCATTAACTGCTTGGCCGCAGAGCTGTCTCGCTGAAATGCGCTGGTGAGCAAGTTTTCAAATTCATCCGCGGCTATGGTTTTTGGCACAAAAGGTTCGCCGTAAAAGCGACGCACTTCGGCGAAAATTTCAAAAGGTGTATTTTCAGTAAAATACAGTACCGCTGGGGTTTCATTGGTTTCTAGCAACACCTGGTTGCGTTTGGCAAAGCTAAACGACAGTTGTTTGGGGCCGGGGGGCTGCTCAGGCACGCCCTCATCATGCTCCATCGCTTCTAGCGCTTCTTCCTGTGCTGCTACTGCTAAGGTTAGCTGTTCGTCTTGCCCGGCCATATTATTCGTTGCCTTCTTCTTGCTGCGCTTTCTCGGTTAAATATTCTTCAAACGAAGGCGGCAGAGAAAGTTTGTCATCCCAATTAGGCATAGTGGGCGTTTCTTCGGTAGGCATAAGCGAGATGCCTTCTTGCTGACGCTTCAACTGCAGCGCACGAATATAGTTGTATTTGCGATGGCTAATTGCGTTCATGGTTGCACCATCGCGAACAATGGTAGGCTTTAGAAACACCATAAGGTTACGCTTACGCTTAGTGGTAGAGGTTGACTTGAACAAGTGACCTAGCAACGGGATATCGCCAAGCAAAGGTACTTTAGATACGCTTTCTTGCACGTCTTCATCAATTAAACCACCAAGTACAATAGTGCCGCCATCGTCAACGATAACCGTGGTTTTAATTTCTCTTTTATTAATTGAAATATCCACCGAGGTGGCGCCACTTACGCTGGAAACTTCTTGTTCAATTAATAATTGAACTGCATCACCTTCATTTATTTGGGGGGTCACTTTTAGTTTAATTCCCACTTCTTGGCGATCAACGGTCTGAAATGGATTTGAATTATTCGACCCTGTAGTGGTACCTGTGATAATGGGAACTTCTTGGCCCACAATAAAGAAAGCTTCTTCGTTATCCATGGTTGTTAAGTGCGGCGTGGCCAGTATGTTTGAATTAGTATCGGTGCTTACTGCTTGAACAACGGCACCCCAACCATCTTGAATAATACCTGCGATGAGGCCATTTGCTCCCCCCAATAAACTCGCAAGTGAGGTGTAATCACCGTCACTGGTATTGGTTACCGTGTAAGGTGAGCCGTCATCAGACACATAGGTTTCTGTTTCGGTGGACTCTGACGCTTCCTCAATGGCTACAGCAAGAGATCCCACAGGCACAATACCGTTGCTAAATTGCGTACCACCGCCTTCTTCTGATACCCATTGCACCCCAAAAGTTGTGCCATCGCCTTCAAACACTTCAACAATTATCGCTTCTACCTGTACCTGCGCTCGGCGAATATCGAGTTGACGAACGACTTCTTCTAATGAGCGCATCATGTCTGGCTCAGCAGTAATAACAATCGCGTTCGAGTCTTCGTGGGCATCAATACTAATTTCTCGATTGGCTGAGGCGCGGCGGGTTGTGCCCCCACTTTGTTCTTCTGCTTGAATACTGGCAGAAACCCCTTGTAGCACTTTAACGAGATCTTCAGCTTTTGCGTAATTAAGGAACATTACCCGGGTATTACCATTGGTTTCAAGCTCTTGGTCCATGCGTTGAATAAGGTTAATCAACCGCTGGCGGGCTTTAATATCGCCGCTAACTATTACCGAGTTAGTTCTATCGTCGGCCACAACGCGAGGCTCTGATTTACCTGCTGTGGTGGCTTTGCCTTGTGACTTATTGATACTTTCAATAATTCGTACCATTTCTGAGGCAGACGCATAACGCAGCTTAACGATTTCAACTTCTTCGTCGCCAGCACGGTCAACACGTTCGATAATTTCAACTAAACGGTTTACCACAGCAGCACGACCCGTAATCATCATCACATTCGAGGGGTCGTGGCTGACCACATTACCGCCCCCTGCTTGATCGTTAAGTTGGCGTAAAATAGGCGCTAATTCGCGCACAGGTACGTTATAGACAGGCACCACGCGGGTGATCATTTCATCGCCGTCACGGGCAGAGCCTTCAACTACCGGGATATTTGAGGTTTTGGCATCTTTTGAACGTACCACCTTTAATATGCCGCTGGGCATTTCAACCACGGCAAAATCGTATACTTGCAAGACGTTTAAGAAGAACTGATAGTACTGATCTTCATTTAGCATATCGTAGCTACGCACACTAATTTTTCCCCGCACGTTGGGGTCAACAATGATGATGCGTGATAAATTCTTGCCTACAATATTAATGAACTCATTAATATCTGTATCTTTGAAATTAGGCATGTACTCGGCCGCAGTCACTGAAAAGCACAGAAGCGCGGTGCATAGTGCTGTGCTTAAGCGGGAGAGGATTTTTTGGCTTGGGCGCCTTTTCATTCTGTCTTCCTTTGTTGCTTATTCGTCTGAAGGCTCTGGCAAATCCAGATAGAGCGTGGTCAGGCTACCATCACGAATTATCGTAAATTCAAGAGATTGGGCTGTTCTTAATTCACCTAATGCTTCTTTCGATTGTTGCATGTCGGTTAAGTCCAAACCATTAATTTGGGTTACTACATCGCCAGCCTTAAGGCCGGCTGATTTGAATAGGGTAGGGTCAACACCTGGGCCTACTTGATAGCCAATAAGCTGACCTTCCTCAGACTTCGGCGAAACCGAGATGAAATCTGTGAAGCTGGCCGGGCGCTCTCGCAGCGAGGTTGTTACCAGCAAGGCTTCACCACTAATTTCGCGTGTGCTTTCATTTTCGTCTCGATCGCTTGGCGCCGGCGTAGGTTGGCGCTGAGCCTGACGTTGACGTTTTTTGTTCGCTTCATCGTAATCAATTCCCTCTAGCATAAGGGTTTCATTACGAATACCGTTCTTTATTATTACTCGGTCTGCATACACTTGTTTTAAGGTGGCATTGGTGCCGTCTATTTTATCCCCTAAACCGTAGACCAATTGTTGATTTCTGTTTTCAATTACCGCGGTTCCCGCTGACTCCAGCGAACTGGCCACCACCCCGGTAAGGGTTAGGTTAAGGCGGGTTTCTGGTGCATCGGTAACAGGGGCTTCCTCTACTTTAGGCGCGGCGGCCACGTCACCGAACAAATTTAGCTGTTGTATTTTATTCAGGTTGACCCCACCTTGCACTGATGTTGACGTCGTCACTGGCGTACGTGCTACTTCGGTGGTCGCAGATAACTGAGGTTCAGGTATAATTCGCCATAAGAGTTTGGCAGCGAATGCGATGAGATACAGGCTCAACAGCACGACAATAAGCGTATGCAGTTGTTTCTGATACTGGTTTACGTAAACAACCAGAGATTGTGGATTGATTTTATTGAATGTCATGCTGCCACTGATGGTACTGCTTTTATTAAAAGTAAAATTTTAGTTAACCGCGCTTTGGCCGCCCCATGATAGCCTAGTAAAGGTCGGGGTCACAATACTAAAGCCTCACCGTTACGAAATTAATACATGGCTAAACAACAAAACAACGATGTTACACAAAATATTAGGCTAGACAAATGGCTATGGGCAGCGAGGTTTTGTAAGACCCGTGCCATCGCCAGAGAGATGGTGCAGTCAGGAAAGGTTCACTACAACGGCCAGCGCGCTAAGCCAAGTAAAAATGTAGAGCTCGGCGCAATGATAAAAGTTCCCTCAGGATGGGATATTCGTGAAATTCGTGTGCTTGGTCTTAGCGATAAACGTGTGGGCGCAGCAATAGCGCAAACGCTTTATGAAGAAACGCAGGAAAGTGTAAGCAAACGTGAAGAAAATCAAGCCGCGCGTAAATTGAACGCGTTTCATAGCCCGAAGCCTGCGCATCGACCAGACAAAAAACAACGCCGACAGATTATTAAATTTAAACAGCAGTAAATTGCTGTAGAACAGGATTAGCTTATGAGTGCCTTCGACAAATTACACCGTTTTATCTTTCCTAACGCGAATGTGCGCGGCGAGTTGGTTCGCCTTGATGAAAGCTTGAACCATATTGTGCATAGTTACGAATATCCCGTACAAATTCAGCGTTTGCTGAGTCAAATGGCCGCTGCCACGTCGCTATTAACCGCGACGTTGAAATTTAAAGGCGAAATTGCTCTACAAATTCAAAGTAAAGGGCCGGTGAGCTATGCAGTAATAAATGCAACCCATAGCCAAACGCTTAGAGGTGTGGCGCGCTGGGACGAGACACTAACGAGCTTACCCGAGTCGTTTGGCGAACTGCTTACAGACGCGGTACTGGTAATAACCATTACCCCCGATGAGGGTGAGCGTTATCAAGGGGTCGTAGCGTTGGAAAAACCTACGCTTGCTGAGTGTTTAGAAGAATATTTTGCCCAGTCAGAGCAGCTCGCCACCCGGGTGCGGTTAATGACTGATTTGCAAGACCCTGAAAATGCCAAAGGGGCCGGCGTACTATTGCAGGTGCTACCGACAGATGCCAGTGCTACCGATGTGTCGCAAGCCACCGAGTTTGAGCACATTGCCACCCTTACAGACACCCTAACTGAAGAAGAAATGTTTGCATTGTCGGTAGAGGAAATTTTGCATCGTTTATATCATCAAGAAGATGTAGAAGTATTTCCCGCTCAAGCAGTAAGCTTTGCGTGCACCTGCTCGAAAGAGCGCAGTGCAGAAGCGCTTCGCCATGTGGAAAAAGCTGAGTTGTTGGCCATTATTGAAGAAGAGGGGGCGATTAAAATGAATTGCCAATATTGTCACACCGAATATCGCTTCGATAGCATTGATGTTGAAGCTATTCATAACGGCAATATGCCTTCTTCAAACACCAATCAGTAACCCCTCCTATATATTTTTAACGCCACTGACGTGAATATTCCGTCAGGGGCGTTTTCGTTTTTGTACTTATATTTTGAAACAAACTAACTAAATTGCCCTAAAGTGGGTTCGGTATGGGGGTTTACCCACAAAATTATCTGTTTTTGTAATTTTTTTACAATATTTCTGAAAGTTAAGTCTGGTAAATAGTCACTATCCAGTATAGGAATATACCTAAAGTGCCTGTTTACATTATGCTTATTGGAGTGTTACTTTTTGAAAGTGCTTTTGAAATATTACATTAGAGGTTACGGCTATGAGTGCGGCGGCGTCATTACAAACAGATTTGAAAATTTCACCACTGGTGGACTTACCTAACGCAGAACTAATTGAACGCGCAGTGCAGCGCGGTGAAGGGGTTTTAGATAACAATGGAGCTTTGGTGGTTGAAACGGGCGAAAGAACAGGCCGTTCACCTAATGATCGGTTTATAGTTAAAGAAGCGACCACTGAAAACGAAATTGACTGGGGCAAAGTGAATAAGCCCTTCGACGCTGACAAATTTGATGCCCTCTGGGAAAAGGTAGAGGCGTTTCTCAATACACAAGAGCATTTTCTTTCACATTTGCAAGTGGGGGCCGATCCCACTCACGCGCTGCCCCTCGAAGTTAGAACCCAGACTGCGTGGCAACATGTTTTCGCACGTAACCTGTTCATCATACCTACGCAGTGGAATCCGCATCAGCAACAGGCGTGGCAAGTGCTAAATGTACCGGGGTTTGAGTGCGATCCTATGCGTGATGGCACCAACAGTGATGGGGCGGTTATTATCAACTTTGCCGCTAAGCGGGTGCTTATCGCAGGAATGCGGTATGCCGGAGAAATGAAAAAAGCCATGTTTTCGGTGCAAAACTTTCTGTTACCGGCTAAAGATATTCTGCCTATGCACTGCTCTGCCAATGTGGGAGAGCAAGGCGATGTAACCTTATTTTTTGGTTTGTCGGGTACGGGTAAAACCACCCTCTCTGCCGACCCTAAGCGTTTCTTAATTGGCGATGACGAGCATGGTTGGGGCGAAGGTAGCGTATTTAATATTGAAGGTGGGTGCTACGCCAAGTGTATCGATCTATCTGAAAAAAATGAGCCGGTTATTTTTAACGCTATTAAATTTGGTACCATTTTGGAAAACGTCGTGCTAGATGAACAACGTAGGCCAGATTATTCAGATACTAGCTTGACCCAAAATTCCCGTGCTGCATACCCCCTTACCCATATTGAAAAACGGGTAGCAGAAAACCGCGCTGGTGAGCCCCGCTCTGTGGTGTTTCTAACCTGTGACGTCAGCGGTGTGCTACCGCCGGTTTCTGTTTTAAGTGAAGAAGCGGCGGCGTATCATTTTCTAAGTGGTTATACAGCTAAAGTGGGGTCCACGGAAATAGGCTCTACTTCTGATATAGAGTCCACATTCTCCACTTGTTTCGGTGCTCCCTTCTTCCCCCGCCCTGCTGGGGTTTATGCTGAGCTACTTATTAAGCGGGTGAAGGCCTTTGGTGCCAAAGTCTATTTAGTTAATACCGGTTGGACCGGCGGCCCCTACGGCACCGGGCAAAGGTTTGATATACCCACCACTCGGGCAATCATTGATGCCATAGTATCCGGTGAGTTGGCCAACGTAGAAACACAGCATATCGATGTATTGAACTTAGATGTGCCGGTTGCGGTTTCTGGTGTCGATAGCCAGCTGCTAGTACCGAAGAATACGTGGCAAGACCCAGATAAGTACCTAGAATTTGCAACTAACTTAGTGAAAGAATTTAATCAAAACTTTGCTAAGTATGAGGTAAGTGAGGCCATCGTAAACGCAGGGCCTGGTCACTAAATCTTGTCTAACCGAGTTTAGTGTTCATTTTCGTTAGGCTCGGTTGGCCTAGATATAGGGGGATTTAATCCTGCCCCTTCCCAACGTTCATCACTTTTTATGTGATTGATGTTTTGCCCACGCTTAGTCGTGGGCTTTTTTATATTTTTTCGTACATCTTGTGTGCATTATACTAAAGGCGTAAGCTAAGCACCTTGGTACCTGCTCGCGGTATCAACCTCGAAAAATAACAAAATACCCTACCTATAATCGTGCAACACGCGCTACTTTCTTATGTTTTAAAGGAGACCGGATGAGCCGTCGCCCTGTCACTATTGTTATTTTCTCAGGTTTTTTTCTGCTGGGTATGCTGTTTATATTATGGGGTATTTTACTGCCTGATATTGCCACTGATCTGAAAATGTCTGAATTGGTGAGTGGTGCCTTTTTTTCCCTATTTAGCATTGGCATGATGCTAGGTGCGGTACTTGGTGGAAAGTACGTCAGCCGCTTTGAACATATGCCCTTGTTAGCGGCGCTGCTTAGTATCAACGCCTCATTGTTGTGGTTAATCTCTTTACTAACCATGTGGCAATGGGTGCTATTTGTGGCGGTGCTTATTGGTATCGCCAGTTCTACTATTTTCACCTTAGGGCATACCCTCATTGCACGCCTTTATGAAGCGAAGCGTTTTACCATGATGGGGCTTATGGACTTTATGTTTAGTTTAGGCACCTTTGCTGCGTCCTTCTTTGTTTCGTTATTGTATTTGGCCGCTGAAAATTGGCGTCTGCCGATTCAGGTCTTAGGCGGCATTATGGTGTGCTTGTCAGCCTATACTTATTTGGCTGCACGCTCACAGGCAAAAATGTTAAAAGGGCAACCTAAAGCTGAGCGTAAAACCCTTTCTTTCAATGCAGTTATTAAGCAGCCGATATTTATATTTATGGCGCTGTTAAGTTTTGGGTATGGTTCTGTGGAGTTTGGGAACGCCAATTGGTTTGTCAGCTATGCTCAAAACGGCATTGGATTTACCGGAGAGCAATCACGAAATCTGTTGGCGTGTTTTACCGCTGGTATGGTCGTCAGCCGTCTGGTATTTCCCTTTTTACTGCGGTTTGTTTCAGTTCATCGATTAATGGTAATAATGGCTACGGCGTCGTTATGTGGTGTGTTTGCCATCAAACTCGTACCGAGTTTATATGGCATTGGCGCAGGAAACCTGCTGTTAGGCTTAGGGCTTGGCGGGCTATTTCCACTTATGCTATCTGCCGCTATGAATATAGACAGTAATAATGGCCCTGTGTTGTCGGGAATTTGTATTATTGGCAATTCTACCGGCGTACAAGTGGCGTCTTTTTCCACTGGGGTATGGGCAAATTACGCGCCGCTTACAACCGCGTTTTGGGTTATACCTATGGGTGGGTGTATTTTATGGCTAGCCACATGGGGGTACAGCCGTTTGGTGAAACAACAACATGGCTAAACGGGAAGAGAAAACTCCGCCACTAGCCCTTTCTCCGCATGGTTTTTCAATACAACTTCACCATCATGCCCCTCTATAATGCGGCGAATAATAGCGAGTCCAAGACCGGATCCAGATGAGCTGCGGGCTTTGTTACCTTGCGCAAAAGGCATAAAGACATTGGCAATTTCATCGGGTGGAATACCAGGGCCAAAATCTCTTACTTTGCAATAAATGCGTTTTTTATTGCGATCGTAAAAGCTGGTAATAACGATGTTGTCTGAACCATAGCGAAAGGCATTTTCAATTAAGTTGTCTACAACCCGCTTTATGGCTATTCGCCTGACACTTATAAAAGGTAATGGATTTAGCTTTAACTCAATATGATGACCTTCTTCAATATGGCGAGCGTGAGTAAGCTCGCTAATTAGCATATTTAAATCTGTGTCTTGTTTTTCTTCTTCACTGTCATAACGCGCATAATCGATAAACTGATCGATAATGGCGTTCATGTCTTCAATATCGTTAACTATGCCGTCTTTTATCCAGTCTTGATCTTCTGGCAGCATTTCAGATGCCAAGCGAATGCGCGTAAGGGGGGTGCGTAGGTCGTGGGAGATGCCCGCCGTCATCAGCGTGCGATCATGTTCAAGTTGTTTAATACCCTGATTCATTTTATTAAAGGCACGGGTTACCTGAATCATTTCCGTGCTGCCTTGTTCTTCGAGTGGCGAAGGGTATTCGCCTTTACCCACTTTTAACGCCGCTTTCTGTAAGGCCAGTAAGGGGCGAGTCATTCTCCTTACAAACAGCCAGCCACCTGCAACACTTAGAATGCCAATAACCATTAGATACATAGTAAGAGGGGAAATGTTCGCCTCGTTTAACCCCGTTATTGGTATGGCAATCCAAGTATCGGGATATCGAGATAAAGCGATCCACACCGTATAGGGTGCCGATGTATCTGATTGCTGAGAGACGGTACTAATTCTAACGTCGGCAAGTTGATTGAGTTGCTGGCTCACCTGGGAGGAAATAAACGAATAGTACACCGCATTATTCAACCCTTCTAACTTGGCTTGGCTGCTATCTAGTACCTTTACCGACGTACGTTCAAAATACCTTTGGCGCTGCTTTTCCTGGCTAACGAGGAGATCATTTGCCAGCACACTTTTTACTTGTGTGGCTAGTAAGCTGTTGATTTGCTGATAGCTTGGCTGAATAAAATAATAGGTTACCGATAAGTAAGACACAATTTGGTTAATCAGCAATAAAATACCAATTAGCATCACGGTTTGCGCGAAGGCGCTTTGCGGAATTATTCTCATTTTGTCCGTTAATTTATCGTCTAACCCATAAGTATTGGCAATATTGTGCCGCTACACGTGTTCACCGTCAGGCACAAATACATAGCCTAAGCCCCACACTGTTTGGATATAGCGCGGATTGGCAGGGTCAGTTTCAAGCATTCTACGCAACCGTGAAACCTGAACGTCGATGCTGCGCTCTAAAGCACTGTAGTCTCTGCCCCGGGCTAGGTTCATAAGTTTATCGCGCGACAGGGGCTCTCTTGGGTGAGTAACCAGGGATTTAAGTACCGCAAATTCACCGCTAGTGAGGGTTAGTGGGGTCTCTCCAGCCATCATTTCACGGGTGGCCAAATTGAGTTTATATTCGCCAAATTCGACTACTTGCATGTCTTTTGAGGGGGCCCCGGGCGCTTCGCTACTACGCCGGCGTAACACTGCTTTGGCGCGGGCGAGTAATTCCCTTGGGTTAAAGGGTTTTGGAAGGTAATCATCGGCTCCCATTTCTAGCCCAATAATACGATCGACCTCGTCTCCCTTAGCGGTAAGCATAATAATAGGCAGTTCGTTCTCGGCTTGTCGCAAACGCCGACAAATAGAAAGCCCATCTTCACCCGGCAGCATAAGGTCGAGCACCATTAGATGAAAGTTTTCTCGCTCAAGTAGTCTGTCCATTTGCTCTGCGTTAGCAGCGCTACGAACTTGGTAGCCTTGCTCAATTAAATAGCGTTCTAACAGGTTACGTAGACGCATATCATCATCTACTACAAGAATTTTAGAGGTTTCCTGACCCATACTCATACCCTTGATATTGCTTTTGTTTCACTATACCACTAGGGAACAAATACAAAAGAAAGAAAGTGCGAATATACGCGTCTGTTTGTTACAAATAGTGTCTGATTGCAATGCCACCAACAGTGTGGCTCCCCTGCTTGTGTTGGTGACTTATTTGGCGAAGGGTTAGTTGAATGACAGCACATTCAGCGCTTGGGTATCAGCGCTGCCATCTAGCGTGGCAAGGTATAGCGTAATAATGTCATCGGTGCCCACATGATGTTGTTCGTAAAAAGTATCGTTGATGTTGTTTGCAAAGCTCTTCCATGCTTCGGCGTAGCGGGAAAGAAAAGATTCATGGCCCCACTCCTGTTGGCGTAGTTTAACCCGCGCGGGGGCGAAAAATATTTCTGCAGCAAGGGCTTTTGGGTTTGGCTTCGTATTCGCTTTCCAATCCGTAGCACCAATTAAAGTAATGTTATTTAATTGTTTCCCTAAAGCCTTGGTTACCTCGTCTATTAACCCGCCATTGGCAGCAAAATCAAGCAACCAATAAGGCAAGGTATTATCCAGTTTATGTAGATTGTCGTAACCTATCACCTTGTCATAGCAGCCGGTTTGTTTAACCATGTCTACCTTTGCAGGCGACGTTAATCCAATAACCTGATAAGTGGCGTTTCGTGCTTGTTTTTGTGCTTTTAAGCGCTGCGCTGTGCCTAATGCGGTTTTGCTAGACGCGCTAGATAGCAGCAGTGATTCACCGTGTGAGAGGGAGGCGACATAGTCATCGAGTACAAATGAAGTCATGTAGAGAGGACGAAAGTTTAGCTGCCAGGCCTCACGCGTTAAGTTATAGCCGGGGTCGTTAGCAACCCGTAGGTATTGATCATAAACCGGGCTGATACTTTTGCGCTTTTCATGGATGTCTGAAAAACCGTGGGTGGCGGCTTTACCTGCTTTAATAACCCAATGACTGGCCATGGGTAAGTAGCCAAAAACTTTTTCTCCGGGTTTAACCTCATTATGATTAGACGCGACAACCGTGGCAAAGCCCCACACAGGTACAATGCCATAGCCTTCAGCGGCAGGGAAAAAGCCCCAATAGCCCATTTTAAAGCCCAGCGCAGCATAGGTAATGTTGTTGGCAGAAAACCCGAAGCTATCAACGTTAAGTAGCACTTCATCCTCTCCCAAATTGTCGGTATCAATATCAAGGGTAACGACACGGGTGTTGGCTAGGTTTTGTTGATTGACCCATATTTGAGTAGCGGTAATTGCTGTCATGGCGACTGTCCAAACGGTAAATAGATGAACATACCATGGCGCACTTTGGTGTTTTTTGCGACTTGTCGTGGTTAATATATAGTTATAGGAATGGCGAATATTTCAGCCAAAATAAATGCTGCACTCTTTTTACCATAGACTGGCGTAAGCGCCCGCTAATCTTCTGCGTTTAACCAGTCCATTTGATGGCCGGCGCGGCGTTTCTTAGTGAGAATTTCATCTAGCAGCGGGGTTAAAATAAGTTCCATCGCTAGGCCCATCTTCCCGCCAGGGACTACCAAGGTGTTTATGCGCGACATAAAGGCGCCATCAATCATTTGCAGTAAGTAGGGGTAGTCTACGCTTTTCATTTCGCGCCTAAACCTAACCACGACAAAACTTTCATCCTGGGTAGGTATTTCTCTGGCGCTAAATGGGTTCGACGTATCTACGGTAGGTACACGTTGGAAGTTAACGTGTGTGCGGGAAAATTGGGGAGTAATATACTGAAAGTAGTCGTCTAGTCCGCGCACAATGCTACTCATTACCGCTTCTCTAGAATGACCGCGATCGGTAGTGTCACGCACAATTTTCTGGATCCACTCAAGGTTTACAATAGGTACCATGCCTACCAATAAATCTACGTGCTTGGCCACATCGTTTTCGTCGGTTTTTACCCCGCCGTGCAAACCTTCATAAAATAACAAATCGGTATTTTCAGGTAGGTCTTGCCATGGCGTAAAAGTACCAGGCATTTGGTTAAATGGCACGGCTTCATCAAACGTGTGTAAATACTGTCTAAATTGGCCAGTTCCAGAGCTGCCGTATTCCCTAAATAGTGATTCGAGCAGTTCAAAGTCATTAGCGCGTGGACCAAAGTAGCTAATATGTCTACCTTGCTCTTGTGCTTTACGAATTTCTACTTCCATTTCAGGGCGTGTGAACCGGTGAAAGCTGTCGCCGCCTACCACTGCTGCATTCACATTTAAGTTTCTGAAAATGTGACGAATTGCATTGGTGGTGGTAGTAGTACCTGCACCAGATGAACCTGTTATAGCAATAATAGGATGTTTTACAGACATAGGATTTCTTGTTGGCAAAGACGGTTACTAGTTATAAGCCCATGCGCGGTAATAATCAAGGCCAGTAATTAACGAGAGCTGCTTGGTAGCTATTTGACTTCCATCACTAAAAAGCGCAATTTAACCCAGATTGAATTTAGCTTGTTTACACGCAGGGCGTGACAATGGACCTGGATATGTTGGCGTTACTTGGCGTAGTAATTTTTATTGCGGTGTTTGCAGGAGCGATTATGTCGTTTTTCCAGCAACGTGAAATTACTGCCATGCAAAAGCAGATTGATGCGTTAAAGAAACAATTGGAACAAAGTAATGCTGCCACTGATAACCTTAGTTCGCCTACAACTAGCCTGCTCAATAGCAAAGTAAACGTCCATAAGCCTGATAGCAGCCCCTCAAATGTTACATCATCGCAAGGGCCTTCTTCTTTCCACACAGCGCCAAAAGGCAGGGCTGTCGAAGCCGCGCCACTAAGCGCCACCTCCACGCAAACAAACAAAGTAGGGCCAACGGCGCCTTCGTCTAAACAACGGGCTGGCCTCATTGGCTGGTTTGCTGATATATGGCACACCGACCATCGATTAAAGGTATCGATAAAAGAAAACGGCTTACTTTGGTTAGGTGGCGTAGTGTTGGCGGTGGGCGGGATATTTTTAGCCAACTATTCAATAGAAGCGGGGCTTGTTTCCGCAGAAATTAGAGTAACCCTAGGGGCGCTATTTGGTATTGGTTTAATTATTTTTGCCGAGTTTTTGGCGCGTCATCGAAAGCGATTTAGTATTTACTCACCTACCATTTGTGCGGCCTTAGCCAGTAGCGGTGTTATTACGTGCTATGCCATAACGTTGGTTGCCTACGAGTACTATCAGTTTATACCAGGGTTATTGGCATTTGCTATATTGTCGGTGGTGTCATTTGGGGCAACGTCACTTGCACTACGCTTTGGGCCGCTGCTGGCTTTGATAGGCATTGCAGGCGCTTATATTATTCCTGCTTTGGTGAGTACAGGGGAAAGTAACCTTGCCACCTTACTGACGTTTGTGTCGGCGGTTTCTCTATCTGGCATATGGGTAGCGCAGAGAGTAAAGCGCGACTGGCCGTGGTATACCAGTTTAATAGGTCATTTTAGCTGGGCTGCCGTGGCAATGACCTATACAGTTCAAGCCGACTTTGGAGTATGGCTAGGGTTTTGCGTCTTTTCTATCTACCTTTTTGTGTTTACCCATGTGTTAGGGTGGCAACTACAACTACGGATGGAAAAGGTACTGCCTGTACGTACTTTACTTATGCCGCGCAAAGAACAGTTGGGCGTGCTACTGCCAGTTGTTTTGTTGCACTGTTTTTTGCTGCTACATGGTAGCAATACGTACTTTTGGTTGGGGACGGGGGTACTTGCGTGTGTTTTGCTCATCCCCCCATCCCGTCATAGCGCACTAGACAGCTGGCCCGGCTTACTCCTCATTAGTGCACTTGTTCATATATCTTGGTTTAGCCAAACGGCGCTAAACGGCGAAATAAGCGATGCATTTGTGGGCGGTTACCTTTATGTGCAGGTAATCGCGCTAGGGGGCATGGCCTATTGCTTTTATATGGCAAAAACACGCGCGCGCCCGGCGTTTTGGTTTTATTTAGTTGCTTATCCTCTTGCCCTCTACGGCGTGAGTTACGCCATTATGCCCTTGCAAGGGCGCGAAGTGATTTATAGTGTTTGGGCGGGAGAGTTAGCTTTGATAGCCTTGACTAGCGCTATTCTCACGCTCAAAAGCCGTGACCGTTTGCAACAGGTTACTTTTGCCGTATTAGCGAATGCGTGTTTAACCCTATGTTTCACCATGCTGTTAAATGCCGCGACCTTATCTTTTGCGCTGGCCTTGCAGGTGGCGAGTATGACGCTGTTAAGCGTGAAGTATAAAGTTACCCTTCCCGATTGGGTTTATAAGGTGTTGTTAACGCTGGTTCTCGTTCGAATTACAGTTGCGCCTTGGCTCTCAGGTTATAGTGATGAACGTATATTCACCGTACATTGGACGGCGATTATCTACCCACTTCTATTTGTCGTTTTATCCGTGGCGCGACGCTACAACCCTTCTCCACGATTAAAGGTTTGGCTTGAAGGAGCGTTGCTTCACCTAGTGGCGCTAAATATGACCACCGAGCCTAGCTATTGGCTTACCGGAAGCTACCCATCGTTGCTAGCAAGTACCTATCATGAAGCCGTATTGCTAGCCTTGAGTTGGTGTAGTTTAGCGGTGGCTTATTGGTACCGGGCCTCTGTGGCGGGGGCGATGGCAAAAGTCTATCGTATTGCCGGTGGGGTATTGCTTTTCGCCACAGGCTACTTACACCTTGACCTATCTATAGCCTCTAACCCTGAGGGATCCCCACGAATTTAATTTCATGCGCTTCCGGCCCAGGCCCCGTCTACTATGGAGCTGTACCATTTGAGTGCAGCTTTCCACTGTCGCATGGTAAACCGTATTCGACAAGCGATAGCTCTGAGGCCGAGGTAGTGGAATGAGAGGACGTTTCTTTTTTCGGTATTGGCTTGGAAGCGCCGATGCTTATTCGATGAGACGAGCACCATACCCAATAATATAGCCACAAGTGACGCTAACGTGGTTAGCAATACTAGTATTGTTAGACGCTGCTTTTTCACGCTTTTGTTCTGTTCATAGCCAAGCCCGAACTTGGTGCTTTTCATATCTCTGAACCCTTCTTCAATCTGCATGCGCTGGCGATAAATAGCAACGACCTGTTTCGATAAGCTTCGGTGAGACGCCAGTGATGTGGCTAATAGCCACGGGTCTTTAGCGCCTTGCGCATGCACTTTTGAGCGCTTTGAGGCTTTGCGTGTACCATCTGGATTTGAAGCATGTCGTCCTTTAGATTTCTGT
>NZ_JAAAWN010000059.1 GCF_010500865.1 Alteromonas profundi | reverse complement strand
GGCTTCCTTCAGACCCTGCCGTTAGCCAACAACGCCCTTGCCATTCGGATTGTCTTCCCCTCAGTCAGGGTGATTCAGGTTTCTTCCAACCTGACGGGATTGCCAGCTTCGCTGGGCAAACAAAAAAACGAGCAAGTTGCTCGTTTTTAAAATCTATTTGTGAAACGGCTAACGTATTAGTATTCCCACCAACACTCTTGCCACCACTCAAGAAATTCTTCGAAGTCGATAAAGCCATCGTTATTTTCATCGATAAGCTTAAAGCCTTCTTCAACATGACTTGCTTTCGTTTTAGGCGAAATAACCGTCAATAACTCGATAAACTCGGTTAAATCTATTTGACCATTACCGTCACGATCAAAAAAGCTAAAGTCTTTTCTTATTTCGTCAATTTTTTCATCTGAAAGTTGGGCGTCCACTCGCTTTCCCTTTTAGCTACAACATTTAGAAGTGAGTGTAACGTCCTTCTCTTTCAGTGTCTATGCTTGATTTTCTTTCGCTTTCAACGCTCTCTCGCGCTGTAACCGCGCTTTTTCTTGACGCTTTTGTTCCATTACCAGCCGTGCTTCTGTACCCACATGTTCTTGTTGCCGTTGTTTGGCTAATTGCACTTGCTTTTCACGTTCACGGAAGCGAGCGATTTGTTCATCTGTATGGGTACCATAACAATGCGGGCAACTTACACCTGGCTCGTATTTGTCACTTTCTTTATCTTCTGCTGTTATCGGTAAACGACATGCATAGCATTGCTCATACTGACTTTTTTCTAAGTCGTGATTCACTGCCACACGATTATCGAATACAAAGCAGTCACCTTCCCATAAAGATTCTTCTTTAGGCACGTCTTCAAGATACTGAAGAATACCGCCCTCTAAGTGGTAGACTTCGTCGAACCCCTGCTCCTTTAAGTAGGCCGTAGACTTTTCGCAACGAATACCGCCGGTGCAAAACATGGCCACCTTTTTATTCTTTTGCGGGTCTAATTCTTTCGCAACGTATTCAGGAAACTCTCGAAATGTCTCAGTTTTGGGGTCTATTGCGTTTTTGAACGAGCCAATTTCAATTTCATACCCATTACGCGTATCAATTACGGTTACATCTGGGTCGCTTATTAGTGCGTTCCAATCTTTCGGCTTAACGTAGGTACCCACCGTTCTTCGAGGATCGATACCTTCCACCCCCATAGTGACGATCTCTTTTTTAAGCTTTACTTTTGTACGATAAAAAGGCTGTTCTTCGTGCAATGACTCTTTGGTCGAGATAGGATTGATACGCGCATCGCTATTGAGATAGGCAAGTAAAGCGTCGATACCTTCGCGGGTGCCAGAAACGGTACCGTTTATGCCTTCGTGGGCCAATAACAATGTACCTTTGATGCCGTTTTTCTCCATCGCTTCAAGGAGCGGCTGGCGCATCGATTCATAGTTTTCAAGCGCAACAAATTTGTACATTGCGCATACAATATATTGAGTCATTTATGTTCACCTTTGCTAGTTGGAACGTAAAACCAGTGCAAAATTCGGCGCGCAGTTTAGCAAAGCATCTATTAAATTACTAGCTTAGGCGGCGTTAACCTGATTAGCGTTTTCAATCACTTTATCAAATAAGGTGTTGTCTTCTGCTATGGCGCTAGTATATGCCTTCGCCAATCGCTTTTGTGTCCCTAAAGAACAGTTATTGACCACATCGTCAGCTAACTTTTTCGAATTGTTAACTTGCGCAAGGGGGCTGGGATGCATCGCAAGGTGAAGTCTTGCATCGGCAAAGTGTTCAGCGTTGATGGCTTGACTGATAACATCAAAGGATTGCCAAGCGACGCCCTCACTACAAAGCGGCGGGCGACGATAAAAATTTATTTTCGCAAGCTGCGTTTCAAGAGATAAAGGTGCGTCTTCGGTACCTGCTATTTTTATTGGCTCAGCTAGCGCTGATTGCTGCATCGCCAAGCATAACGTAAAAGCATGCGCATTTTTGGTAGCCTTAGACAGAATACCATTCCACTCAAAGGCAACGCCAGGATCGATACTTTTATCAACTGAATTTACTGTACTAGACACGTTAATTAATACTTAAACAAAAACTATACCTTTGTTTTCGGCAACATAATGTTTTTCTTGAGCTTATCCTTGCCCTATTGGCACTTTTCATTAATCATGTGACTACAGTTTTTGATATTGCCTGCCCGGACACGACATGAACTTTTCAGATAAGCATGTGCTTATAGTGGAAGATCAGCGCCCTTTCCTCGTTCTACTTCGCGGACTTCTTCACTCGATGGGAGCGAGCAATGTAGTTACTAAGTCTTCCGCTGAGAAGGCGCTTTCGGTGTGCCGGAAACAAAAGTTTGATGTCATTGTTTGCGATTTGCATTTAGGGTCGAACAAAAAGAATGGCTTCGAATTTGTTGAAGAATTACGGGTACGACGGTTAGCTAAACCGACCAGCGTATTTATTATTATAAGTGCCGATAGTGCACGCCCCGTAGTATTAGGGTCCATCGAGCGTCGGCCAGACGACTTTTTAATTAAGCCCTTTTCGCAGGCGCAACTTAAAACCCGTATTACTCGGGCTTGGCAAAAACGCCAGTTTCTCGCGCCTGTATATCATCAGATGGCGCAGCAAAACATAGATGCAGCCATTGACGTATGCGAAACTTTGCTAGCAAACCCAAGCCCGTATAAGGGAACCTGCGAACAGCTGCTGGTTGAGCTCTATTGGCAAAGTAAGCAGCCAGATAAAGCCCTGGACGTACTAACCCCTTATTTATCAGGCAAACCCATAATGTGGGCGCAAGTAGCCCTCGGAAAAACGTATTTACAGTTAAAAGATTACGATAAAGCCATTGAAATGGCCGAAATGGTGATTAAACGCAATCGATTCAGCCCTGATGCACAAGATATTTTAGCCCAGGCCTCTGACGGGAAAAACCAGGGTGAACTGGCTATTAGTGCCATTAAAGAAGCGATTAAGCTTTCCCCCTTTTCGTTAACTCGTCATTTTCAGGCCTGCGAGATTGCCCGTAACTACAGCGATTACCTTCTGGCCTCAGCATCGAGTTTAGCTATCTGGGACTTGTCTAAACGTACTGCGCATTACGACAGTTTACATTGGTGCGGTTATGTAAGAAGTTTACTTGATGTTGCTGAATACACAGATGACAAAGGTCAACGCAATCGCTATCAACAAGAGGCATTACTTGCCGTGCAACGGGGTAAGTTTGACGAATATTTGCAACGTTTAACCGATGAGTTCGATGTGGGGATTTTTACCACCATTATTAACGCTAGGGTTAACGTGCTTGACGGTAAAATGCTTGACGCCAAACGACAACTCTCCCGCTCTCAGTTAGCCATTGAGGAAAAGTATGATTCGCCACCCACGGCGTTTATACCTGATAGCGTTAAAGTGATGTACGACTTAGGCGAGTATGAAGACGCTATTCAGTTAAAAGATTTATTAAAGCAACGTGGTTTGCCGCTTGATCCAAATAGCACGGCTATGCTGGCGTCGGAAGAATTAAAAGCAAGGCAAAAACTCGCAGATTATCAAAAATATAACCGCGAAGGCATACAGCTCTATCAGCAAGGTGAATACAAACAAGCCAGAGCATCGTTCACCCTTGCGCAAGAAATTGCACCGGTAAATGTAGGCGTAACGCTTAACCTGTTGCAATGCATATCGCAGATATTTACTCAGACCGGCACAACAACACCAGGGCTAATGCACGAATGCCGGCGCTTGTATAAAATTATTGATGATATGCCATTAAAACAACAGCATGAAGAAAAGTATTTAGCGTTAAAGCAAGATATCAACAGCTTTGTAAAATAGCACAGCAATAATGGGGTCAGAGTCTGAGGGATCCCCACGAATTTAATTTCATGCACATCCGGCCCAGGCCCCGTCTACTATAGAGCTGTACCATTTGAGTGCAGCTTTCCACTGTCGCATAGTGAATCGTATT
>NZ_JAAAWN010000058.1 GCF_010500865.1 Alteromonas profundi | reverse complement strand
GGCAGTCTACGTGAGCGTAGTGACGGCTTGGAGTGTCATATTCTACGTGTGAAGTAGAGATGGTGATACCACGAGCTTTTTCTTCAGGCGCGTTATCGATTTGATCGAAAGCCTGAGCTGAACCACCGTAAGTCTTTGAAAGGACAGTAGTGATTGCCGCAGTTAGGGTAGTTTTACCGTGGTCAACGTGGCCGATAGTACCCACGTTTACATGGGGTTTCGTACGTTCAAACTTTTCTTTTGCCATTTCTATTATCCCAGCAAAGTTACATTAAAAAATTTTGAAATTTTACAACATGAGCTGGGGAGAAACACTGGTGCTGATAGGCAGATTTGAACTGCCGACCTCACCCTTACCAAGGGTGCGCTCTACCAACTGAGCTATATCAGCACTGATTTGGAGCGGGCAGCGGGAATCGAACCCGCATCATCAGCTTGGAAGGCTGAGGTAATAGCCATTATACGATGCCCGCAAATCCTAATTCTCTGGCCACCTCATAAGAAAGTGGTGGAGGGGGCAGGATTCGAACCTGCGAAGGCTGAGCCGGCAGATTTACAGTCTGCTCCCGTTGACCGCTTGGGTACCCCTCCAGATTGATGATGGTGCCGACTGCCGGAATCGAACTGGCGACCTACTGATTACAAGTCAGTTGCTCTACCAACTGAGCTAAGTCGGCACGTCATCAAGTGGCTGCGCATTCTAGAGTAATGATTTACTCAGTGCAAGTGTCTTTTTGAAAAATTTTCATTTTTCTTTTCTAACCGATTTTTCAATCAATTAGGAGTTACACAAGAAAGCAAACTAAGTTCCTTTCGAGCGTAGCGGGCAAGACCTTGCACCACCAAATGAGCGGGGCGAATATTAGCAGCGGATTCTAAGAATGCAAACACTTTTTTGTCTCCACCCCCTAAAATAACGTCAAAATCGGTTTGTTTGCTTGATATATAATCAACGGCGCTCAAATAAACACCATATAGCGCGGCATGACACCCGCTTGCCACACAATCTTCAGTATCAGTACCTACCCCAAAGGTGCTCGGAATTTCATCATTTGCGTACACTTTCTTAGTAGAAGATACCAAAGCATCACGCATAACTTTAAAACCTGGTACGATCCAACCGCCTAAATGTTGACCATTTACAACAAAATCTACCGTTATTGCAGTACCCACATCCATAACAAAAAATGCTTTTTTTGTTTTTTCTGCTGCGCACACCATTGCAAGCCACCGATCAACGCCCATTTTTTGTTCATTGGCGTAACTATTTTTTATGCCGAAGGCTTCTTTTTCTGTGTGCTTTTCTACAAAAGTAATATTGCGCAACTTACACCTGGTTGAAATTTCATCAACCCACTCTTCTTTTCGCACTGACGCAACATAAACATGGGAAATTATTTTCAAAGAATCGATAAAAGAAAACAGCGAATCGAGGGTTTCGCAGGTGTGAGGGTCGTTTTCCACCTCACTTAACAGTGAATATTTAATACGGGTGTTGCCAATGTCAATTAAAAGTACGCTTTTTTCAGTTACCACGAAGGCTAACCTCACCACCATGAAAGCGCGTTATGCCATCTTGGGTTTCTACTAATAGCGCACCACTGGCATCTACGCCTCTATCAATCCCAGAAAATCGCTTATCGCCCATTTGTAATACAATGCGTTTATCAGCATAGAGGTCTAACGCTTCCCAATGAGGAACAAACGATGTAAAGCCCTGTTGAGTGAACTTAGGCAATAATTCCCATAACGACTTTACTACCGCAGCCGCTAATTCGTTTCTATCCGGTACTACACCAAGATAGGAAGCTAAGTCGCTATGGGGCTGGCCCACATCATATTGACTTTCAGGTACACAAACGTTTAAGCCTACGCCTATTACTGAATGGGCTGTAGCACCTATTTGTCCTTCCACCTCAATTAATACCCCAGCTAACTTTCTCCCTTGCAGGTAAATATCGTTTGGCCATTTAAGTTCAGCATCGTTTACGCCGAAATCTTTTAGCGCCTCACACACAGCTAAGCCCACAAGTAGCGACAGCCCTGCCATACTTTGGTAACCGTCGGGAAACGACCAGTACATTGAGAAGGTTAAGCTTCCGCCTACAGGCGCTTGCCACACGCGGCCATGGCGCCCTCGCCCTTCTGTTTGCACTTCTGCGAAAAGCACATCACCGTTGGCTAAATCGTGCCGTGCATTTGCAATGCGCCTTTTAAGTTCGGTATTCGTTGAAGGAAGTACTGACTCAACGTCAATCATTGCGCGCTTTGTATCGCCTAAATGTTTTTTAATGCTATCTGCATTTAACAATGGAAACCCTCGTTCTAATCGGTAACCCTTACCTTTTACTTTAAAGACATTAAGTCCCCAATCTGCAAGCTGAGATATATGCCCTGCCACAGCAGTACGCGATAGGCCAACTTGCTGTGCGATTATTTCACCTGAATGGAATTGCCCGTCACAAAGCAACGCGAGTATGTGTTTTCGTGTTGCTTTTGATGCCTGCCTCATAACCAAATTAACCTTGTGTTACTTAACGTAACGAATACGCTGTTAAGTAATGAAATTTATTGCTCTATATTACCCATAAAGACAAGGTTTATACCAAGTCAATTACACCTTTCGCGCCCACTAACCGTACCTCAGGCTCAAGTTTTATATTAAATTTACGGCTTATTTCGCAAATAATCTCTTTCGCGAAAGTAACAACATCTTCTCCTTGAGCATTGCCAAGGTTTGTAAGCACTAAAGGTTGGGTTGGATGGCATCGTACTTGATTAAAAACCTTCCCTTTAAAACCGGCTTGGTCGATAAGCCAGGCTGCGGGTATTTTAGTTTCATCGTGGGATACACCAAAGCCAGGAATATCCGCATAAGTACTTTTTAACGTTTCAAACTGACTAGTAGTAACAACGGGGTTTTTAAAAAAGCTGCCAGCATTGCCGAATTGAGCAGGATCAGGAAGTTTGCTTTTTCTAATAGCAATAACCGCATCAAATATTTGCTGGGCGGTAGGGGCTGTTAATTTACTTAGCTCGCCGTAACTTGTTTCTAGGCTATACATTTTTGGAAGTACAAAGTTAACCTGCGTAATCAGCACTTTATTCGCTAATTCATTTTTAAAAATACTGTCGCGGTAAGCAAAATTACAATCAGCACTTTTAATAATTATCTTTTCGCCACTAGTAAGCAATACCGCTTCTACTGAGCTGATAAATTTACCAACCTCTACACCGTATGCGCCAATATTTTGGATAGGACAGGCACCGACAGACCCCGGTATTAACGCCAGGTTTTCCAAGCCATACCAACCGTTCTGCATACAAAGAGAAACAAACCCATGCCAAGATTCACCTGCCCCCACACTAATATGATGATGGGACTCGGTATCAAAATGATTAATACCCGCTATACGGTTAACAAGTACCGTACCTTGGTAGTCTTCCAAAAACAGCGTATTGCTGCCTTCACCAAGAATATAGGCATGATCTGCCTGATTATAAGCGCTGATAAAGGCATCGGCGGAATTAAATTCGACAATAGACAGGCAATTGGCCTGCAGAGAAAACGTATGGTGAGACTGTAGTGACGGCATAACACACTTTAACTATGAGCAATGCGCCAATGTTAGGGGAACAAACCACGAATTAAAAGCTTAAATCACGCAGATTATAAATGCGCTATAAGGCCACTATAATCCTTTGTAGGGGCTTGGGCAAAGTTGACCCCCTTACCTGCTCATTAATGCGCCATAATGCTTCTTATAAACGCCAGAAAGCAAAAAACCCGCCGTAAGGCGGGTTTTTCTAATAGGGACTTGGCAGTGTCCTACTCTCACATGGGGAAACCCCACACTACCATCGGCGCTAATACGTTTCACTGCTGAGTTCGGAATGGGATCAGGTGGTACCGTATCGCTATGGCTGCCAAGAAAAACTTTTAGTGCAGAATCATGATGCTTTTTATCATGACTTCTGCGCAAGGAGGACCAACAGTACTCTCAAGAGTA
>NZ_JAAAWN010000057.1 GCF_010500865.1 Alteromonas profundi | reverse complement strand
TGGTTGTCGAATCCGTAGCAATATACAATGGCAGGCGGCCACATATGGCTCTAAAATACAAAACGCCCGATGAAATACATCGGGCGTTTTAACCGAAATAAGTGTCAACTTATTCCAGGACAAGTCACCTTCAAAAAATAAACAAAAATAGTTTCCCCGTATCTTTTGCTAGAAGCCACAAAAGACACGGGATTAACATGAAAGGATTAGTTAGCGAGCCAAACTTGCTCTAGAGGAGGAATAGAAAGGGCGTCGCTATTTATAACGAAATTTCGATTCGTCAATAATTCTTTAGTTTGCCCCGAATCTAGATTGCGTAGAATATCGCTATGCATATGCTGCGTATGTTCACTGAAATTGCAAATGACTAATAGACGTTCACCGTTGTTGTTTGCCCGTAAAAACGCAAAACAGTGAGGGTTACCCGTATCAATAATGTGCGTTTTGGCATCGCCGAATACGTCGCGCTCGCCCCTCACTTTTATCATTGCCTGAAGCCCTTTGAACACTCTAAGGCTTGCCTGTTGTTCCTGGTTCAGCATCTGTGAACGGGCTGTTAAGGCAAGTTGGGTATCCTCTTTGGTAACTGCAATTCGGTTAACCCAACGATCGTCATGACACTTTGCTTCGTCATTGCGATAACTATAATCATTTAATTTTGCCAATTCATCGCTAGAGTAAAGCAGGGGAATACCGCCGATACTAAATGTAATTCCATATAGCAGTAGCATACGTTTAATCGCATCATCTATTCTGCTTTTATCATTGTCTGCGAGCGCACCCTCTAAGCCGCACAAAGAGGCTAATGAGCCACAAACGCGACAATCCCCATTCGATGGATTTTCGGCAAAAGGTACACCATTAGCGAAGCTTCCTTCGAACCGACCAGTAAAAAACTGATTTAAGAAAAAGCGGTGGTCATGGGGATTTATGCCGAGTTCGTGCGCCACATCATCGTCAAAGGTCCAACCTATATCATCATGACAACGAACATAGTTTACCCAGCTACACTGGTCCGAAATAGTGAAGCTTTTTTGCATCGAACGGGTGAGCAGTCGGGTTTTACGGGTTGCTAAACTATTCCACAGAAGGGCCATTAGCAATGGGTTATAAGAAAGTTGGCATTCTTCCTTATCAATATACTTCATCACCTCATCAGGATGCACAATCGCTTCAGATTTGAACACTACGGCTGGCGCTACAATCTGTAGGCAGCAGTTAAAGGCTTGAATCAAAGTATGAGCTTTGTCTTGGTTTTCGCAATTCGTTCCCATCTCCTTCCATATAAATGCCAATGCATCCAAGCGGAGGGCTGCGCAGCCAATATTGGCAAGAAACAGCATTTCAGAAGTAATGGCATTGAAAACTTCAGGGTTACTGTAGTTCAAGTCCCATTGAAAGCTGTTGAAGGTTGTCCATACCCATTTTTCCATCGTTTCGTTATAGGTAAAGTTCCCACGTCTAACCTGGGGAAATATTTCTCTCAACGACTTTTCATATTGGTCTGGGATAGATTTATCATCAAACAGGTAATAATAATTCTGGTATTGGGTATCGCCTTGTAACGCTGCTTTAGCCCACGCATGCTCATCAGAAGTGTGATTAAACACAAAATCTAATACCAGGTTTATCCCTTCACGTTGTAGCGCTTCAGAAAGTATTTCCAAGTCGGCCATAGTACCAAGGCTAGGGTTAACCTTTCGGTAATCAGACACAGCATATCCGCCGTCGCTATCTCCTTCAGGAGCGCTATAGAGCGGCATCAAATGCAAATAGGTCACACCTAAGGCCTTAAAGTAAGGTATACGGTCGTGTAAGTCTTTAAGCTCGGGGCCCAATAGATCGACATAACACGCCATACCGACTTCTTTTGGGCTTTTATACCAAAGCGGGTTACGTAGACGCTGCTCATCTAATTGTTTAAGGCTTGGCTTGCGACGCTTAACCCCATCTCGCAGCACTTCAACTAAGTTTTGTAAATGAAAATAACAATCGTATTGATGCCCATAAACATGAGTGTATTTTTCAAAAAGGGCAGGAAAATGCG
This sequence comes from Alteromonas profundi, assembly GCF_010500865.1. Taxonomy (GTDB): domain Bacteria; phylum Pseudomonadota; class Gammaproteobacteria; order Enterobacterales; family Alteromonadaceae; genus Alteromonas; species Alteromonas profundi. The sequence goes on along the minus strand of NZ_JAAAWN010000057.1, from coordinate 2,275 downwards.
TACGAAGACGACGAGTAAAAAGCGCCGCATCTTTCTTAGACAGCCCTTGTAAATCAACCGCTTTCAGTATGCGCTCCAAACAGGTAGCGCTATTTGCAGCATAGCTCATAATTCACTCCAATTCTTTCAGCGGTGGCTTGCCGCTAAACACTGTAGATACCATTCAAAATTAATAGGTTTACAGTGATTTCATATTCTGTTAACTTTCATCTTAAACGATTAAGTTAATTTTTCAACCTAATTTGCCCATGATTCGATTGGTTAGTTGCATTTTTCTAAATGGGCTAAGGTAGTCGAGAGGTTCAGGCCCGTAACCTGTTGAATGCGAGAATAATAATGACCCAACAAGATCCGAACAGCCGTATAATTCGATGGTTAACCTACCTAATGTTTATGATGTTCGCAATGACATCTGATTCTGTGGGCGAAATCATAAAGGAGGTAAAGGTTTCCTTCTCGGTAACTAATGCTCAAGCCAGCCTAATGCATTCGCTACCCATGCTAGGCATTGCGTTATCTGGGTTATTTCTTGGCTTTTTAGCCGATAAACTCGGAAGAAAGCCAACAATTATTTTGGGCTTAGCTTTGTTTGGGGCTGCGTGTTACAGCTTTATGATTGCCAATGATTTTATTCTTATCGTGAGCTTAATGAGTTTATCCGGCGTGGCGGTGGGCGTCTTCAAAACAGGTGCATTAGCGTTAATTGGTGACATATCAACTTCAACTAAGCAACACACAGCAACAATGAATGGTGCAGAGGCGTTTTTTGGGGTAGGCGCCATTATTGGGCCGCTAATTGTCGCTTACTTAATTCACCAGGGGGTTGCGTGGCAGTGGCTGTATGTTATTGCAGGGGGAGTGTGTACCTTTCTTATTATAGGCGCATTACTAGTGAAGTACCCTACATACAAACGAAACGATGATAGCAACGGAGAAAAAGTTTCATTTTGGCGCAGCTTAGGGTTAGTAAAGAACCCTTATGCATTAGGGTTCTCTGTAGGCGCCTTTTTGTATGTTGCGGCAGAAAGCGCAATTTATGTATGGATGCCGAGCTACTTAGTGTGCGATGCCACTTCGCTACGCGCTACCTACGACTGTTATAGTAGTGGGGTCACCCAAACGCTTGCTATTTATTCGGTCACGGCTTTTTTCATTCTTCGTGCTGCAGGGCGTTTCGTTGGTATTTGGATGATGACCCACTTTAATTGGGCACTAGTACTTATGCTATTTAGCGGTGCTATTGTAGTTTGTTTTACACTAGGTTTGTGGGGTGGGAAACATGTAGCCCTCTATCTATTCCCTTTAAGCGGTATATTTATGTCAGTGATTTATCCTACCTTTAACTCCAAGGGGATAAGTTGCTTTCCTAAACACCAACATGGAAGCGTAGCAGGCGTTATTCTATTTTTCACTGCGGCAGGAGCAGCTACGGGCCCCTTTATTATGGGACTAGTTAGTGACGCTAATGGCGGTGACGCAAAATATGGGTTCATGGTCGCTACCGTTTTCGCGCTTATCTTATTTTTCGGCTTGCTATATAACTATATTAAAAATCCTACTCAAAGCCGATTGACACAGCTAGAAGCAAGTGAATATGGTAATAACCCTTAGACAAGCTCATTCGATGACGCTTTAAAACTGCAATCTAGTTTCACGTGCGCCGCCAGTTTAGCTGGCGGTAGCCATAGCTACCCCACTTAGATAACCTCATTGTTATCGTTGATGTGCCATTAATCGCTCATTTCGGATAAGTTTTTAGTGGAATAGCGGATAATTAAACTTGTACCTACCGCTAACAATCAATATTTTGCCGCAATCAGTATGCTTTGTAAGCATTGTGAGGGGATTTTGTGCAAACAAAAGGAATATGACAGTTTTTTTAAAATAGTTGTTGACCTCAGCGCTCAAATCCCTACAATGCGCATCCGCTTCGGGGGAAAAGCAAAACAGCAACCCTCCTGAAGTAAGTCTCTACTACCTTTGTAGGTCAGTAAAGACGGGAGTTTAGAAGAAACGCTTCAGAAAATAAATTTTCAAAAAGTGTTGACAACGAAAGCTTCCAGCGTATAATGCGCACCTCACTCGAACAGGGTGAGCCACTAAGAAGCAAAGCGCTTCGCGGTGAGCAAGGAAAACGAATCAACTGAAAGTAATGTTGGTCCTCCTTGCGCAGAAGTCACGACAAAAAGCGTCATGATTCTGCACTATGTTCTTTAACAATTTAGACAAGACAATCTGTGTGGGCACTCGTTAAGAGTGTCGACAACGACGATTC
>NZ_JAAAWN010000056.1 GCF_010500865.1 Alteromonas profundi | reverse complement strand
TCATGGCGTTTAACCTTCACTTTTTTTTGGCGAAAGATCTGATCACCAAACGTCATGAATGTTCCCATCTTTTTTATCCCACTGATTTCGCTATATTATTTGTGGGGATACCTCAGACTCTGACCCCTTTATTTATATTTTCAAAAATAACAAAAGTGTTTTGTTATTAGTGCTATTTTTCGCAAATAAAATTACCGTCACACTGTGCGCACTTGAACAACCGCTCTATTGAGCAACGTTTGTCATTGCGCATTTAGCCAAACCAAATGCGCGTAATTTCATTAACTATTGCGAGGATTAACAATGCCTATTGCATTATTTGCGTTAACGTTAAGTGCGTTTGCTATTGGCACTACCGAATTTGTTATTGTGGGCTTAGTGCCCACTATAGCGTCAGATCTTGGCGTAACCTTACCTAGCGCGGGGTTACTTGTTAGCCTCTACGCTGTTGGTGTAGCCGTTGGCGCGCCTGTATTAACCGCATTAACCGGAAAATGGAACAGAAAACACGTACTGCTAAGCCTTATGGCTTTGTTTGTTGCCGGTAATATCCTTGCCTGGCAGGCACCTAGTTACGAAAGCCTAATACTGGCGCGTATCTTAACCGGCCTTGCCCATGGCGTGTTCTTTTCAATTGGTTCTACTATCGCCACCAGCTTGGTTGCTAAAGAAAAAGAAGCCAGTGCCATTGCCATTATGTTTACCGGCCTTACCGTTGCCTTGGTAACAGGTGTACCGCTTGGCACGTGGATTGGACAAAGCTTTGGATGGAGAGCCACATTCTTAGTGGTATCTGCACTAGGCACTATTGCACTTATTGGCAGTGCGTTACTTGTGCCAAACAACTTAAAACAGAGTAAACCTGCGTCGTTAGGCGAGCAAATGAAAGTATTGGTTCAGCCCCGTTTAGTCTTGGTATACCTAATGACCATTCTAGGTTACGGCGGTACCTTTACCGCGTTCACTTACCTTGCGCCTATTTTGCAACAAGAATCAGGATTCGCGCCTTCTGCGATTAGCTTGATCATGCTGGTTTACGGTGTCTCAGTTGCTGTTGGGAACATATATGGCGGTAAATTAGCTGATAAAAAAGGCCCTATTCGCGCACTCACTATTATCTTCAGTGCTCTAGCCATTATTTTGTTCGCCCTCACCTTCACCATGGGTCACAAAATTGCTGCAGTAATTACTATTCTAGTGTGGGGTGCATTTGCTTTTGGAAACGTACCAGGCCTTCAAGTATATGTTGTGCAGCTGGCTGAAAAATTCACACCAAATGCGGTAGATGTTGCTTCAGGGCTAAACATTGCAGCGTTCAACATTGGTATTGCGTTAGGTTCAATTGTTGGCGGTGCCATTGTAGAGGGCATGGAGCTATCTGATACCGCATGGATAGGCGCTGCTATTTCTGTGTCTGCGTTAGTGGTAACACGGTACAGCGGTTACTTAGATAAGCGTGATGCTTCCGCTACGATAAATGCGTAAGGGCACCATTATGACTACCAACACGTTTGATAAACTAGCAGCCCACTACTTTTCAGTAGGCGTAGAGCTTCCACTCGATAACGACTGGGCACATTTTGATGCTACAAAAGGTACGCCGTTTGGCGTACCTGATTTAACTCAACATCACAGTCGCATCCAGTTAGCAGACAAATTAGGTTTTAAGGCAGCTTGGGTACGCGATGTGCCTATATATGACCCAAACTTTGGCGATGCCGCACAAGTTTTTGAAACCTTCACTTACCTTGGCTATCTCGCCGGTATTACTGACAATATTTTACTAGGCACGGCGGCCGTCGTTCTGCCCTTACGCCAACCCTGGTTAGTAAAGAAAGCCGCGGCGAGCGTACAGAAACTTAGCGGTAACCGGCTAATTCTTGGCGTGGCAAGCGGCGACCGCCCTGTTGAATATCCGCTTTTTGGTGTCGACTTTGACACCCGGGGTGAACAATTTAGGCAGTCGCTCGATATTGTAAAACACGGCAATGCGCAATTAACCAAGGGCATGGAGGTACTTCCTAATTCGCAGCCTGAATTAGCTGATACGCCGCTTTATGTTGCCGGACTTGCACAGCAAAGTCCGCAATGGGTTGGGGAAAACATGGACGGTTGGCTCGCCTACCCTGGTACGCCAACCGATCATATAAAACGCGTAGCCTTATGGCGGGAAGTTGCAGGTAATAAACCCTACGTTAGCTTTATCCACCTTAATTTGGTTGAAGACGACGAAGCGCCGATAAAACGCCACCGATTCGGGGTTGAAACTGGCGTAAACGGGCTTATCAAAGAACTTAAGGCAATGAAAAGCGCGGGCGTTAACCATATTGGCCTTCACTTCAGGCGAAATACGCTGCCAGTTGAAGACGCAATACAGCGAATTGCTGATCACGTGCTACCGCATTTTCATTAGTAACGGAAATTAACAAGGAGGCATCATGCCTAACGTAAATCAGTCACAGTCTAACATTCCTTCACTGGGTGTAGGCACATTTCGTTTAAAAGACGAAGAAGCATATAACAGCGTGACGATGGCGCTTGAAGTAGGTTTCCGCCACATTGATACCGCACAAATCTATGGCAATGAAGAAGCCGTGGGCCGGGCTATTAAAGACAGTGCCGTAGCACGTGAAGATTTATACGTTACCACCAAAGTGTGGAACGATAAGCTAAACAAAGCGAGCTTTGTTGACAGTGTAAAAGAAAGCTTGTCAAAACTTCAGCTAGATTACGTAGACCTACTGCTTATTCACTGGCCGTCACCAGAAAACGGTGAAAGCATGGAAGAATACTTAGGTGAGTTACTAAAAGTGAAAACGTTAGGCCTTGCCAAAGAAATCGGCATTTCTAACTTTACGGTGGCTCAAGTTGAACAAGCCGTAGGTATTTTAGGTGAAGGTGTTATTGCCACTAACCAAGTTGAAGTTCATCCTTATCTGACCAACACTAAGGTGCGAGCTGCGTGTGAAAAACATGGCATTGTTGTTACCGGCTACATGCCATTTGCCGTAGGCAAAGTGTTAAAAGACGACACCATTGTTGCCATTGCAGAGAAGCATGGGGTGAGCGCGGCTGAAGTGGTTGTGGCTTGGGAGCTTGCCAACGGCCTTGTGACTATTCCATCATCCACCAAGCGTAAGAACTTGGAAACCAATATCAAAGCACTTGAGCTGACGCTTGACGCAGAAGACATTGCAAAAATTGACGCACTAGACTGCGGCGATCGTCAGGCCACACCAGACTTTGCCCCAGAGTGGGATTAGAGAGGTTTTAGATAGGTATTATGCAAGCGAAGGTTTGGCAGTTTCAACAAGCAGGTAAGCCACTAGTGCATGACGAGCAGGCAATCTCGGCACCAGCGGCCGGGCGTATTGTGGTGCGTAATTATGCGATTGGTATAAACCCAGTAGACTGGAAGTTTATCGACGATAATCCCCGCGATTGGCAAGAAGGTCATGTGCCAGGTGTCGACGGCGCAGGCGTTGTTATCGCCGTGGGCGATGGTGTGGATAACGGGTTATTGGGAAAGCGCGTTGCTTATCATCATAGCCTTAACGAGCACGGCAGTTTTGCTGATCATACCGTGGTATACGCAAGCCGCGTAATGGAGGTGCCTGAAAGCATGGACTTTGCATTGGCTGCGGCGCTGCCATGCCCTATGCTTACGGCATGGCAAGCATTCAGTAAAGTACCCGTTAGGCAAGGTGCTGATGTACTAGTTAGCGGAATGGGGGCGGTAAACAAGCTGCTTTCCCAACTGTTATCGCAGGCGGGCTTTAATGTGCACGTTATATCCGGCAGTTTCACACAAGCGCAAGCGGATGTAATGGGTGTAAAAGCCATTCATAGTGATGCCCCAAAAGGCCAAAGCTTTTACGCACTTTTCGATGCAAATGGCCCTGATAACGCCAAAGCCCTTGTACCTTTATTGGAAGCGAATGGTCATGTGGTGAGTATCTTAGGGCGCGTTGAAGAACCCGTGGATGAGCCGTTTACCCGAACAATTTCATATCACGAAATTGCCCTAGGCGCTTTACACGATTTCGGTGATTTAGCGCAGTGGCAACGTCTTATGAACGACGGTGAAACCTTGTTAAGACAAATAACAGAGCAACAAATAGTGGTAGAAATACCCCAAGTTTTTACTTTTGAAAACCTTAATGACGCGCTTCATTATTCTAAAGAAGCCAAACAAAAAGCAGTAGTGACTGTTGCTTAAAAGAAATGGGGTCAGAGTCTGAGGTATCCCCACAAATAATATAGCGAAATCAGTGGGATAAAAAAGATGGGAACATTCATGACGTTTGGTGATCAGATCTTTCGCCAAAAAAAAGTGAAGGTTAAACGCCATGA
>NZ_JAAAWN010000055.1 GCF_010500865.1 Alteromonas profundi | reverse complement strand
AAAATGTTGCAACGGGATATGTGTTCAGCAATTACGCTAAATAGCTATGTACATGAGCCGTATACGAGGCCCGTATGTACGGTTCTGTGAGAGGGATGAGGCGGTAACGCCTCACCCTACTCGATGTCTCTATCCTTCTGGTGTGTATTACTAATACTAAACAATAAGTAACATATATTGTTGTAGCGGCTGTTTTCCGTCATATTATGGAAAAGCTATACGTGTGTATCGTCCCTTTTCTCACTATTTTGGCGGAGCGTTTTTATGTCAACAAGGCCCACCCTTCATGCCGTTGAGGCAGGCGTTAGTTATCTAAAAGATGTAGAGCAACTGCGGATAAGTTTTAATTCTGGGCGAACGCGTTCTTTAGAGTGGCGAAAAGCGCAATTAATGGCACTTAAACGCATGCTGGTGGAAAACCAGCACGACGTTTTGATGGCCTTAAAGGCCGACCTAGGAAAGTGTGAAACTGAATCTATGGTGGCCGAGCAAGGTTATTTACTTTCAGATATAGATCACACGCTCAAACATTTATCAAAATGGATGCGTCCTCGCCCTGTATCTACCCCTTTAGTGGCGTGGCCGGGCAAAAGTTTTCAACAGCCTGAACCTCTTGGAACGGTACTGATTATTGGGGCATGGAATTACCCTTTACAGCTATTACTGGCCCCTTATATTGCTGCCCTTGCTGCGGGCAATTGTGCCATATTAAAACCTTCAGAACTTGCCGAGGAAACGTCCCATCTGATTGCCCGTCTTATCCCTAATTATATGGACACCAAGTGTGTAGCGGTAATCGAAGGGGGAAAAGAAGAAACCACTGCGTTGCTTGCTTGTCGTTGGGACCATATCTTTTATACCGGTGGGGAAGCCGTGGGTAAAATTGTAATGAGCGCAGCAGCAAAGCATCTTACGCCGGTTACATTGGAGTTAGGCGGAAAGAGCCCCTGTATTGTAGATAAAAACACTAACCTTACCGTTACTGCACGCCGCCTCGTTTGGGGGAAATGGATGAACGCAGGACAAACGTGCATCGCCCCCGACTATGTTTTAATTGAAAGTGGTTTTGAACATCAGTTTATCGACGCAATAAAAAAAGAACTTACCACCCAATATGGGAAAAAGCCGTTAACCTCAAAAGACTATGGCAATATTATTAATCACCGCCATTTGGCTCGCTTAAAAAGCTATTTAGAGGGAACTAATAAGGTCTATGGCGGAGATGTCGATGAGACGCGGCCAGCAATGTCGCCAACCCTCGTGCTAGCCCCAACAAGCGATGCGAAAGTGATGCAAGAGGAAATATTTGGTCCAATATTACCTATTGTCACCGTGTCGAATATAAACGAAGCTATTCAGTTTATAAATGCCCGACCTAAACCGCTAGCGCTTTATGCTTTTAGCGATGACGATAGCGTACTCGATAACATAATTGCGCAAACTAGTTCTGGCAGCGTGTGTACTAACGACACCATGTTGTTTATGACTAACCCCGAGTTACCTTTTGGTGGGGTGGGAAATAGTGGTATGGGGAGTTACCATGGCCGCGCTGGATTTGATACATTTAGTCATATCAAAACCGTTATGAAGCGCGCGTTCGCCTTTGACGTGCCGTTTCGGTATGCGCCTTTTTCAAAATTGAAGTTATGGCTGTTGAAGAAGTTCCTTTAGCGGGCAACTTCATTATCGTGCCCTGTATACGCTTTAAAGGGTGGCCCAGTGCTCAGGCCACCCTGATTTTGCTCGCTTCATTGGGAAAACGCGCTAGAATTTAGAACGTTTACCCTACTAGGCAGCGTGTCGCTCTTTAATGTAAAAGCTAAGCGTAACTGAACTCTCGCTTTTAATAGGGCGCATAATTTGAAGTAGTAATGCATTGTGACCTACTAAACAAATCTGGCTGCTAAGGGGAAAAAAGTGTTTGGCGACACCCTATTTGTCCACTTCAATATAATCTGAGTCTAATTCTACATCGGGTTTAGAGGTTTGAACCGCCACCTCAGGGTCAGGTTGTTCCACATTAACGTCCGGGTCTTCTTGCTTAACGTCTACAGCGGGTTTGCCTGCTTCAATATTGACTTTAGGATCAGCTTGAGAAATTGACACTTCAGGTTCGGGTTGGTCGATAGTAATATCAGGATCATTAGTGGTAATGGTAACCTCTGGCTTTGGCTGGCGCACCGTAACCTGAGCCGGCTTTTGATTAATAGTCACCACGGCGGGCTTCTGCGTAACCGTTACCTGATCGCCGGGACGTTTTTCGGTTTTCTCATTAGCAATAAGCTCTTTTAGTTCTTGCTCATCGAGTTCGCCGTTTTTATTTACATCGTAACGCTGCAACATGTCTGCATATTGTGATGAAGCCTCTTGCGTAGTCGTAGGCATTTGTTGTTGCGCGAAAGATGGAGTAGCAAACAGTGCTGATGTAATAAGTAAGGTACCGCCGATTTTCTTAAACTTCATGATAATTTCCTTTTGCTATGCTTATTCAACTGGACTCTAGAGACGACTTCGACCTATTTTTTGGCCAAAATAGCTTCTATGGTTTCCTGCTTTTGTGAGACAGGTGAGTACCGTGATTCCACATATTCAGGGAATTGCTGTATGTCTTTATTTGAAGTCAGTAGAAGATCGCCATCTTCCAAGGCCACCGCATCTAATGGAACGACGCTCTTTTTCTCGCCTAAACCCATCATTCCGCCTGACTCAACAACTAAGAACAGTTGATTATTTTGGGTTTGCATAACCACTTCTTCAATGGCCGCAACTTCTTCACCTTGAGGACTTAAAACTTGATCCTCTTCTAATTCCCCAATAGTCATATGCGCAACCATTGCTTTGTCGCTATCTTCGCGTATCTCACCACGCTCATCTCGGCGAACAATATTAATTTCAGGCTCGCTACTTTCGATAGTTATCTCTGGCTCTGCTTGGTTTACTTTTACTTTCGGCTTTGCGGCGTTAACCTCCACCTGAGGCTCTGCCTGTACGATACTAATTTCTGGTTTTTGTTGCTGAACCGTAACTTCAGGATCTTCATAATTAATATCAACTTCAGGTTGCCCTACCGCAACATCAACTTGGGGATCTTTTTGTTTAACGTCTACAGAGGGGGCAGGTTGTTTCACTGCTACATCGGTTTGTCCTTTAATTACTTCAATTTGAGAACGCTCAGCCTCTTCGACTTCCTGCGCATGAGTAACAAAAGAAGCGCTACATGTTACTGCGACCAGCGCAGCAATAGACTTTACTTTTGCGAGGGGCGATTTACTTTGTCTTTTACGAATATACATTTTTGCTCCTTTAAAATATTGACTACCTTGATTCATAATAATGTCTACCGCATTGTGACAACGACATTATTGACAGTGTTAGTGTTGCAACACGCATACCGAATTAAATTAAATAAAGTTTCTTTCTCTTAATTCGTCTTTTCTATTTGTTCTGATAGTTCGGTTTTAAAACTAAAGATAGGTATTCACATAAAACTATTTATTGTTCTTTTGTTTTTGTAACTTTATGTAATAAATGAAGTTAATTTAAAAGCGCAGTGTGAGCGGTGTTTCAAATTATAATTTTTTAGCGAGAGAATTCTCAAACGGTCTCTTTCTCTATATTTACTGTATCTGTTTAGAGAGTGGGGGAGTGATTAATTATTTTTATACAAATCGACGACGAAGATTTTCTTATTAACCACATATTGCAGCATAGATTTTACACATTTTCTTTGTAACCTTTTCATTCCACGTTTAGAAATCTCTGGTTGTTTAGATTTTAAATGTAGGTAATTCCATATATTTCAATAAGTTATGGTCATTCCAATGACAGGTTTTGGGTTGTCTCATTGGTATCGATGTTGCTTTCATAAAGATATGTCACAACACGATGTTAACCTTCATTTGGAATAAGGATTCACCATGCGGAAACATAACTTTCTTTTATTTATAGCGCTACTACTGCTGCCTTCACTTGTTAATGCGCAAGCCGTTGTCGAAGATACTACATCGCTATCTGGGGTGTTTTTTACTAGTGTTATTACGGGTGTTGTTATTGCGGTAGGAATTCAGTTTCTTCTCAGTAATTTAGCTGTTGCATCAGGAATTAGTGCTATTGGAGATATAACTAATAATAGTTCAAGTTCGGGTAGTAGCTACCATCATGATACTAAAAGTACAGGGCGAAAAATATCGTCTGCTTTTGGAATATTCGCGTTAGTAACCATGTCTTTTTCTATTTTTATTGCAACCTTATTAGCAATAGAAATTAGCGTTGCGAAAAGTTTGCTAAACGGTGCAATCCTTGGTGTTGTTATTTGGTCGTTGTTCTTTATAAGTACCCTTATTTTAGACGCTAAGATTACCCGCGGATTCAACCCCGAAGTGCACCACTCGTTAAATTAAGCTGCGTCTCTTAACTGTTTGAATACTAGAGCAGGCTGCTTAAATCCGAGACATTTTCTGGGTCTCGCATTCAACGCACGCTCAAC
>NZ_JAAAWN010000054.1 GCF_010500865.1 Alteromonas profundi | reverse complement strand
CTTTTTAGCGATGAGCCTGCAAAATAGTTACATAACAAACCAAGTAAGCGGGACAATAACACGTAGGCTCCCGTCACTTCGTTCCTTATTATAGCCCACGTGTCATTGCCCCTTCTTGGGGGGTTATACGCTATGAGCATCAAGGATAGAAATGCAGCTTAAAAAACCTAAGTACCTTCTCATTACTCTAAAATTAGGGCTTAAGTTACCACTAATTTGGTGTGGTTCAGCGCTTTTTATCGGTGTGTTTACTCAAGAAATAGCAGCTGCAATCTTCATTTCATTCTCATCTTTTTTCTTAACTTGGCTTATTTGTAAACTTTCAGGCTTTTTCTTCAGCTTACAAGAACACAGCGGCATTCTAAAAAACCATATTTACGATAACGTTTTAAAAGCAGTTTGGTTTATAGCCCTGTTTTGCCTCGTAGTGAATTTCTTTAAATCTCTACTCTTAAAAACAGGAAGTGGAGCATTCTTGGGCTGTGTATTTTCAATCGTTTATTTTGCCTTTATGCTTTCTGCATCAAACCGCTGGGGTATGCACTTCGTTGAAAAACGCGTATAACAAAAAAATTAAATCACTCACTTCGTTCGCTGGGACGCATACACGCAGGGCGGCTTCGCCATTATGCCCTACGCGCCTGCGCCCCTTATTTAAAAGTTAGCTGCCAAGAGGATTCATGGAAGATTACTCTCCGAACAAAATCCCTAATTCGACACGAATTTTTAATATCATTTGGGCTCTTTTTTTAATCGGTATATGTTTCTACGCTGGCATTAACGATGTATTGGTCTACCCTGGCGTAAGAGGCTCTGGTTCTGTTGAATTAACTGGCATGCCGTTACTATTTTTCTGCGTAGCATTAGTCTCCAGTGCTATAAACGCGGCGTTAACCGTAATTGACCACTACGACAAAAGAGACAATGAAAAAAGCTATAAGCAAATGTCATTTTATCTAAATATTCTTAGTATATTTGCAATTATCTTAGCTTTTGGATATCAGTTCATTATCAACCAAGAATCGATGGTAGTTATTGGCAATGTCAGCTAACAAGCCAATAAACTCACTCACTACGTTCGCTGGGACGCATACACGCGGGGCGGCTTCGCCATTATGCCCCACATGTCTGCGCCCGTTATTGGAAAGTTATGTGTAAATTAGCATATGGAAGTTAGATTAACTTTGTAATTTAGGAATAATTAATATGAGCACTGGGATCAAAGCGGATAAAGGCAGCACAGTAATAGCAGATGGAGCTGATATATCAGGTCATGATACAGCTATTGATTCGAGCGATAGCTTTGTGAGCGCTAAAAGTGCAAATCTTAATACTGTAGCAGTACCAACCGCTCCTAAATGGCACACGTCATGGTGGGGTGTAACTTCTCTAGGGGCAATAGCTGCAATAATTGCCGGTTTAGTTCTTTATTTCGGGTTTGGTATAGGGGCTTAATTTTTCACACATAACAATCACATTAAGTCGCTCGCAAGCTCCCTGGGACAGTAACGCATGGGCTCTGTCGCTTCGCTCGGATTTTAGCCCATGCGTTACTACCCCTTATGTGGGTGTTAGCTACCTAGTAAACGACAAGGATATAAAGTGTTTAAACAAAAGCGCCAGAATAGAATTCCTGTTTCAACAAAAGATACCTTCTGCATCCCTTTTAATATCCATCAAAAGGCTAGGAACGGGTATAAGGTTAGTGAAAACCCCGTTAAACCTGCAATTGAGTTCACTGCCACGTACGAAGAAGCACTCGAAAAATTAAGGTCTTATAATATTGCTGGGTGGCGCGACTATGGTAAGGGGAATACACAAAGTGCGCGCAAAGCAGTAGGTTGGGTTAATTTGGACGATGCGAAACGTCTATTGGATGGGAGTGATGACACCAAAAGAGTTGCTTTGTACGAATCTTTGACTGACGTCGTTGATTAAAATCTTAAATACGTGAGAACTCAAATGAATAGGTTCAAAGAAATACTCTGCCTTTACCAGAAAACAGGAGGTAAAAATGATATTCATGATAGTCTTTGCATTTGCTTAGAAACAGGGAAATTATTCATTAGACTTGAAAAATCGAGTAACTCTAGCTGGCGGGGCGAGGACGTCCAAACAATATTTCTGCCGGACGCGAAGAATACTTATAAAGAATATTTCACTAAATCAATCGACTTTCTTAGCTCAGTGAAAGGTAGCTAACAAAAAAATTAAGTCGCTCGCTGGCTCGCTGGGACACAAACATGACGGCTGTGTCGCTTCGCTCCGATTATAGCCGCCATGTTTATGCCCCTTATTTGGGTGTTATAAGACAAAGGAAACTCAATGAACAAGGTTGTTATCAGTATCCTTTCAATATTACTCCTGCTAACCAACGTGTTTTGGTTGTATCAGAGTTTGGATAACGGTGTCTCTTTAACTTACATGGAAGCAAGCCTAGAAACCCAAACTAAAATATCGGAGCAACTGTTCGTTCTAACAAATGCGCAGCTCATAGGTAAAAGCGTCAACGAAGTTAATAATATTGTTCCTCTGGATATTTATGGCTCTCGACCATTCATAAAAGATGATTGCTTATATTATGGTAGCGTATGCCTAATTGTTGGCACCAATGGCACTATTCAGGGTTTTAAGTAACATGTCTTATAACAAAAAACTTAAGCTCGCCCGCTGCGCGGGCTGGGACGCAAACACGCAGGGCGGCTTCGCCATTATGCCCTACGTGCCTGCGCCCCTTATTTAAAAGTTATAAGGCGTCAGCCTAAACTGCGTTTGGCTTCATAAAAATCCCAGTACAACTACCCTCACCTGTTTTCATTAGCATCGCTCTGGCTCGTGGTAGGTTTAAATCCGCCGCTTTCAATTCAAAGGTTGCGCATTAGGCGCTTTATCGCCAAGGTATTATTCAACGTCAACAAGCGCCAATGCGTTTGACAGTTCAAATGGCGGCTAGCTTCAGTTAAATCAAAAACATCAATGCACAGTCGTTTTTCTTGTCTGTGTTAACAATCAATCGTATGCTGGCTTTATCAGTTTTTAAACAGACCAAAGGAACTGGCTATGCTTATAACAAAGCGCTTAAGACCACTCCCTTCGGTCGCTCGGACGCATTTACGCGGGGCGGCTTCGCCATTATGCCCCACGCAAATGCGCCGCTTAGCTTAATGTTATGTCTCAGAAGGAATTGATAAATGCGGTTAACTTTTTTACTACTTCTGTTAGTCAATTTTGGCTGCCTTGCCTCATCTTGCATCGTCACCGATGAAATGCGCGAGCAGTTCAATTCCAAGCATAGTGAAAAAGTTACTATTGATACAACCCTTAGAGATTCGAACTTCACTGTAACTATCAAATTACCAGAGAGCATTGAAGGTCAAAGTTCTTATTCAGTATGGCTCATATCAGACAGTCTTGAGGAACCAACCTTCATCTTCCCATTAGATTTGTATGAAGAAGGTAACCAAACTATGGCATGGTATGAAATAGATGCAGGGCTTGTGAGAAAGCACTTTGTAGTAGTCAGCTTAAATGACTATTGCGCTCCAAGCTTGTTCAAGGAAGTTTTTTACCAATGAGACATAACAAACAAATTAAGTTCGCCCGCTGCGCGGGCTGGGACGCAAACATATGGGCTGCTCACTTCGTTCGGATTTTAGCCCACATGCCTGCGCCCCTTATTTAAAAGTTATAAGGCGTCAGCCTAAGCTGCGTTTGGCTCAACCAAGTAATCAGTTCAACTATCCTCACCTGTTTTCATTAGCATCGCTCTGGCTTGTGGTAGGTGTAAATCCGCCGCTTTCATTTTAAAGGTGGTGTAATAGGCGCTTTATCGCCAGGTTCTTATTTTCAGCCAGCAAGCGCCATTACACTTGATAGTTCAAATGGCGGCTAGCTTCAGTCAAATCAAAACCATCACTGCTCAGTCGTTTTGCTTGTTTGTGTTAACAATCAATCGTATGCTGGCTTCAACAGTTTTTAAACAGACCAAAGGAAATGGCTTTGCTTATAACAAGGCGCTTAAGACCACTCCCTTCGGTCGCTCGGACGCATTTACGCGGGGCGGCTTCGCCATTATGCCCCACGTATCTGCGCCCCTTAGCTTAAAGTTAGGGCTCAGATATGAATCGAGCATTTGGTAAGGTATTCAAAAGCGAAACCGGCGTTGAGTACGGCGTAATTCGAAAAGCCAAGGAGCCATTCCCTGAAGTCTTATCCACTTCGAATGTCCTTGCCGAAGACGATTGCGGTAACTATTTCGTTCTGCTTAACGAGGCTGTGTGCTTCTGGGATGACGAAACAGGAGAGAACCATTTTCTTTCTGGTTCAGTAAATGATTTTGTTTCTAGTTGCTCTGCTCCAGAAGAAGTTGAATTAGAGCTTGGCCAGGTAGAGTCGGCTTGGATAGATCCCGAGTTTGCGAAGCAATTCGGCATCAAGAGCAAGCCCTAACAAGCGCATGTTTCGGACAAATTTCCGCTGCGCTCCAATTTTCCGCAAATGCGGGCGTTATATGCTAATTGGTATTTAACTCATGGAAGAATATTTTGCTGGCCTAAGAAAAATTAAGCTTCGTTCTGACAACGTACATGCTGCTCGTTGGCCATGCTTTTATTTAGGGAAACTGCGAATAAGTCCCGCAGTTTAACGCTCAGTTAAGCCGCAGCATCGCCTGCCTAATTTTTAAACTCTAATTTTGCAGTTTAGGCCAATATGCCGCCGTTTTAGGCCGGATTTCGACCTACT
>NZ_JAAAWN010000053.1 GCF_010500865.1 Alteromonas profundi | reverse complement strand
TTAGTTTGGGTTTCTAGGCTTGCTTCCATGTAAGTTAAAGAGACACCGTTATCCAAACTCTGATACAACCAAAACACGTTGGTTAGCAGGAGTAATATTGAAAGGATACTGATAACAACCTTGTTCACTGAGTTTCCTTTGTCTTATAACGCCCCAAGAAGGGGCAATAACACGTGGGCTATAATACGGAACGAAGTGACGGGAGCCCACGTGTTATTGTCCCGCTTACTTGGTTTGTTAGCTGCCTTACTGCATCTGAAGCAAATCATATTCTTGTGCAAATTTGCTAGCGCTTTCGTTGATTGAAGACATTAATTTAACGTTGTCTTTTACACTCGCTTTTTCTTCGCTCAATACGAATCGAGCAGTTTCAGTTAACTGGCACACATAATAATAAAGATTGACCAATTTTTTACCTATCAACTCTGATTCCGTTCTTGGGATTTCCGATAAGCAACTGTTGAACGAATCTATTGTTCCATAGTGCTCGATGTAAAGCTGCCTCATCGAGCTACTTAGATGCGGAAGAATTTCTGCGTAATACTTAGAAAAAATGTACGTCTTTATCTTTCCGGGTATTGGTAGCCCGATCACCTCTGGAGCTGAGAAATCTTTAGCAATAGTACACAACCTGTCTTTTAAATAATGCATATGGTTTAAATGATCTGACACCTCCTCCTTGAAAGCCTTTTTCTTTCTCCATACGATGAGGTAGTACTTTGCTACATCTGTTGCTTGACCCAATACGAATCCTATAAATAGAGTGGTAATAGCAATTTCAAATTTGCTCATAAAATCCCTTTGGTTCGACAGGCAGCTAACTTTTCGATAACGGGCGCAGGCACGTAGGGCATAATGGCGAAGCCGCCCTGCGTGTATGCGTCTCAGCGAACGAAGTGAGTGAGTTTATTGACTTGTTATGCGCCGTACTAACTTTCCATATCAATGTCTTCTAACTCTCCATTATCGGTATATTTGACGGAGATAACATAATCAGTAACGTCGTCTGGGAGCGTGAAATCGTAAACTTCTTCGTCGTCCCATTTATTCCTTAAAATTAATAAATCGATAACCTGATTTATTTCTGGAACTTCAACTCCGGTTTTCGCTTTCCAATAGCTAGAAGGCAGTTCTTCCAAATGATGACTAATAAATTCGTCGACGCTGCATTCACCAACTTCAGTTCCAACAGCATTCCTTATGTCTTGTAAAGCTTTTTGTTTATTACTCATATGCTTAATCCTTTAGGCGCATAACTTTTAAATAAGGGGCGCAGACAGGTGGGGCATAATGGCGAAGCCGCCCCGCGTGTATGCGTCCCAGCGAACGAAGTGAATGACTTAATTTTTTTGTTATATGCCATTTACATTTGCAGCTTGCTTTGCGATTTTAAAACAGCTTATGGCAAATACAATAAGTAAAGAAGCCTATGGTTGATGCTTATAAATACCGATTACGCCACCAACAAATAGAATAAGCCCGAACACTTTTAAGCCACTCGGAGATAACCTAGTTTGCTTTACCCGACCTAATAACAGCGCAACTCCCATGATGATGCAAGGTATACCGCATAGCAGGCCGACGAGCCCCAATATAGGGTTATTAGTAATGATCCATAGAATCGAACACAGACAACCAAGTACACATAAAACAATAGACACTGTCACTTTAATTAGAGGGTGAACTTCCTTTGAAAGGCCGTTTTCAAAATGCTGATTCATAATGGCATATAACGCTAAGCTTTGGGGCGCTAGCACGTGGGCTAAAATCCGAGCGAAGCGAGTCAGCCCACGTGTTGGCGTCCCAGCGACCGAAGGGAGTGCCAACAGCGTTTTGTTAGGCGTACAACTGAAAGTACGCAGCTTTGCTGCCACCACTAGCCAAATAGACCGCGTGTTTAAATAATTGAATTTAAGATAAAACAACCCTGAGCGAAATGCCAGATGTTAACGATATTGCTGGATAAAAGAGCGAGTTTAGAAGACTGGTGATGCAGAATGTTGGCGTTGCGGTGTTGATAAAAAGCGCGTTGCTAAAGTCGTTGAAACTACCGAAAAAGCAAGCCGTAAAGACAACCTAGCGAAACAACCTTGGCGCTGGAATGTCACGGTTGAACCCACATTTTTATGCTGTAAGTAAATGACGCCTAACTTTCCAATAACGGGCGCAGACGCGTGGGGCATAATGGCGAAGCCGCCCCGCGTGTATGCGTCCCAGCGAACGCAGTGAGTGTGTTGATTGGCTTGTTATGTATCGATGTTTGATACATCAATCTTTGCCCATTGCCTCAAGGTCTGGCTTCCTGAAAAAATAAAATGTAAACCCCAAGATTAAAACGATTTGTAGGCTTACGATTAGCCAAAACATAACGGGGTCATCAATTAAATAAGCGCGACCCGATTTGGTAATTACATAACCCTCTGAATAAGCCCTGTAAAGGCCATGTCCAACAAAAGCATAGCCCAAGATTAACCATATCCTAACTATAAAATGGACTATTTTTTTTTCTGTATTAGTAACGATGTTCATTTTTTTGCACGATACATAACTTTAAGCTAAGCGGCGCAGTTGCGTGGGGCATAATGGCGAAGCCGCCCCGCGTAAATGCGTCCGAACGACCGAAGGGAGTGGTCTTAAGCGCCTTGTTATAAGCAGAGCCAGTTCCTTTGGCCTAATTAAAAACTAATAAAGCCAGAATACGATTGATTGTTAAAGCAAACAAGCAAAATGCCAGTGCAGAGATGGTTTTGATTTGACTGAAGCAAGCTGCCATTTGAACTGTCAAACGCATTGGCGCTTGTTGACGTTGAATAATAACTTGGCGATAAAGCGCCTAATGCGCAACCTTTGAATTGAAAGCGGCGGATTTAAACCTACCACAAGTCAGAGCGATGCCAATGAAAACAGATGAGGGCAGTTGCACTGGGATTTGTATTAAGCCAAACGCAGTTTAGGCTGACGCCTTATAACTTTAAGCTAAGGGGCGCAGATACGTGGGGCATAATGGCGAAGCCGCCCCGCGTATAGGCGTCCCAGCGACCGCAGGGAGTGACTTAAGCGCTTTGTTAGAAGCCGAGCCTATTCCTTTGGCCTAATTAAAAACTGATTAAGTCAGCATACGATTGATTATTAACACAAACAAGTAAAACAACAGTGTAGTGATGCAGGTGATTTGACTGAAGCAAGCTGCCATTTGAGCTACCAAGTGCAATGGCGCTTGATAAATTGAATTAAGAACTTGGCGATAAAGCGCCTATTGCGCGACCTTTGAAGTTAATGCGGCGAAGTTAAAGCCACCAAAAGCCAGAGCGAAGTTGGGAACAACAGGTTAGGGTAGTTGAACTGCTATTTGTATTAAGCCAAATGCAGTTTAGGCTGACGCCTTCTAACTTTCCAATAACGGGCGCATACATGTGGGGCATAATGGCGAAGCCGCCCCGCGTGAATGCGTCCCAGCGAACGAAGTGAGAGGGTTAATTGGGTTGTTATACGTTTGACTGAACAAAAAACTGCCTCATGCCGGCGCTATAGAACACATAGTACGCCCAAACAACTATTATTACCCCACCTATTAAAACCCCAGTTAAAGAATAAAAAGTCATGAAGGCAATAATAGATGCCCAGTATAAAAAAGCACCAACACGGCCAGCCCAGTGTTTATTCACGGAAGCAAAGCAAATTGCAATGATTAGTATGCTAAATAACAAAAAGCCGGGCGCCATACCTGTTAACCAAAATTCTTGGTAAGTAAGGCTGCGCCCATTCAACGAATACTCTCCGTTTGGCCAAGGCCAGAAAGCAAAAAGCACCATCAGTGAATATGTAATTGAGTTGAGCATATGCTGAAACCGGAATAACTTTGGCATCCCTTTCGTTTCTTTGAATACTCTCATGAACTTCTTATAAATCAACCTTGATGCCTGCTCTACGTATAACTTTAAGCTAAGGGGCGCAGATACGTGGGGCATAATGGCGAAGCCGCCCCGCGTATAGGCGTCCCAGCGACCGAAGGGAGTGACTTAAGCGCTTTGTTAGAAGCAGAGCCTGTTCCCTTGGCCTTTTTAAAAACTAATAAAGTCAGAATACGATTGATTGTTAACACAAACAAGCAAAACGACTGTGCACAAATGTTTTTGATTTGGAAGAAGCTAGCCGCCATCTGAGCTATCGAGTGTAATGGCGCTTGCTGACTCAAAATAAGAACTTGTCAATAAAGCGCCTATTACACTACCTTTGAATTGAAAGCGGCGGATTTAAACCTACCACAAGCCAGAGCGATGCTAATGAAAACAGGAGAGGGCAGTTGCATTGGGATTTGTATTGAGCCAAACGCAGTTTAGGCTGACGCCTTATAACTTTTAAATAAGGGGCGCATGCGCGTGGGCTATAATGCGAAGCAGCCCACGTGTATGCGTCCCAGCGAACGAAGTGAGTGACTTAATTTTTTTGTTAGGTGCGTGTACTTTTAACCCGCTCAATTTTGTAGCCTGAAAATATTGGAAGGACAAAACCATACACACTTGCACAACAGAACAAAATGAAACTCATATTGCTAAGAATGACACTGTACCCCGCAATGCTCTGTAGAAGCACGATAACTATTGCTGGAAAAAGAGTACAACAAAAATATAAAGCAACGCGAACGACCTTGCCACTACGAGAACCTCTTCCTTTAAATAGCCATATTGAAGCAATAACGGTAGAAAGAACAAGCAAAACAAAAACGAAAAAAGCACCGCCAGCCATTATCTAACTCCAGAGCACATAACTTTTAAATAAGGGGCGCAGGCACGTAGGGCATAATGGCGAAGCCGCCCTGCGTGTTTGCGTCCCAGCCCGCGCAGCGGGCGTGCTTAATTTTTTTGTTATAAGCCATTTTAAATACAACC
>NZ_JAAAWN010000052.1 GCF_010500865.1 Alteromonas profundi | reverse complement strand
GCTTGCCGAATACGATTCACTATGCGACAGTGGAAAGCTGCACTCAAATGGTACAGCTCTATAGTAGACGGGGCCTGGGCCGGATGTGCATGAAATTAAATTCGTGGGGATCCCTCAGGGTCAGAGTTAATTTTAACCTAGGTTAGCTCCCTGCATTACACTTCGTTCGTGGACACATAAGACAGTTTCTAACATGATTACTTGGGCTACTAAACAGCGTTTTAGCGCATTTCATTTTTAGGTTTTATAAACATGTAGGTAGCGTATTACGCTTTAAACCCTGCATGTTAACGTGATTTCCCGGTGATTTTTCATAGCCTATCTATTCGGGGGCGTACCTTGCATCCCCGCAATGAATGCAGAAATACTCGGCAAAATATAGGGTGGTAAGCTGTTTGGTTAGCGGCAGCTTTAGTCAGTTGCAAAAGATTCACAGATTTTGTATTTAAAGTAACCGTTCGACTCGATTAACGCTATCAATCAAGCGAGCTTTCGATTAACATTTACGACCATTTTTTGGTTCGATTAATTGTTTAGGTAATGCAAATGGCTGACAATTCAGATTTCAAAGAAGTCTACAACAAGTGGTACTTTCTCGCTTCATTAGTAACTTTACTTGCGTTTCCGCTGATGCACATCATCTGCGGCTGGTTTACCTTCTGGTTATAACGCAGACATTCAAGGCAAAATTGTGACTGCAGAATATATAAAATCAGTAGTAAAAACCGTACCTGACTACCCCAAGCCAGGTATATTATTTAGAGATGTAACCAGCGTTTTAGAAGATCATAAAGCGTTTAGTAGCTGCATATCATTACTACTAGAAAGATATCAGGGGATGGGGTTCAATAAAATCGCGGGCACAGAAGCGCGTGGGTTTTTATTTGGCGCTCCCCTAGCAATAGAAATGGGTGTTGGTTTTGTACCTGTTAGAAAGCCTAACAAACTACCACGAGAGGTGGTTAGTGAAAGTTATGAGCTAGAATACGGTACCGATACACTAGAAATTCATAAAGATGCGATTCAACCTGGCGATAAGGTTTTGCTAATTGACGATTTGCTAGCAACCGGCGGCACTATAGCTGCCTCGGCAGCGCTAATCCGTCGATTAGGTGGTGAAATATCCCATGCAGGTTTTATTATAAATCTTCCAGACCTTGGCGGACGCGAAAAGCTCACGGAAATAGGCGTAGAAAGTTTCAGCTTGTGCGAGTTTGAAGGCGAATAAGGATTAGATATTAGGCAATGAGTTATCAGGTATTAGCACGAAAATGGCGTCCCGGAAAGTTCAGTGAGTTAGTCGGGCAGGAGCACGTAGTTGCAGCTATTTCAAACGCTTTAGATAACGACAGATTGCATCACGCATACCTGTTTACGGGTACGCGTGGGGTAGGAAAAACTACCATTGCCCGTATATTTTCTAAAAGTTTAAACTGTGAGCAAGGCCAAGGCGCTAACCCCTGCGGCCAATGCAACACCTGCCGTGAAATAGAGCAGGGTAATTATGTCGATCTTTTAGAGATTGATGCAGCGTCGCGCACTAAGGTTGAAGATACTCGTGAGTTGCTAGACAACGTTCAGTATAAACCTACTCGTGGGCGCTATAAGGTGTACTTGATTGATGAAGTACATATGTTGTCGAAGCACAGTTTTAACGCGCTTCTAAAAACCCTTGAGGAGCCGCCTCCTCATGTGAAATTTTTATTGGCAACTACCGATCCGCAAAAGTTACCGGTAACTATTTTATCTCGCTGCCTGCAGTTTAACCTAAAGGCCTTATCGCGTGAGCAAATAGTGGGGCAGTTAACCCATATTCTAGAGCAAGAAGCTCTACCGTTTGAGGCGAATGCCTTAACCTTGTTAGCTAGGGCTGCTCAGGGAAGTATGCGAGACGCATTAAGCCTTACCGATCAAGCTATTGCGCAAGGGGACAACGCAGTTAACGCTGCCGTGGTTACCGATATGCTCGGGTTAATGGATAAAAACCAACTGCTAAAGATACTGCATGCGGTGGTGAATAAAACCGCTGCGGATGTTATGCAGTTAGTACAAGATATAGCTGAACAAGCGCCAGATTACAGTTTGGTCCATGCTGAATTAGCAAGTACGCTTCACCAGATAGCGCTTACTCAGTGGGTGCCTGAAGCGTGTAAACTGGAAACTACATCGGCCAAAGCCATTTATCAATTGGCGAAAACTATCTCGGCTGAACACGTTCAGTTGTTATATCAGATAGCCTTGCAGGGGAGGAAAGACCTACCTCTTGCTATAGACGGGCGAAGCGCGTTAGAAATGACCTTGATGCGAATGATGTCGTTTGCCCCAAGTAAACCGGTGAGCGGTACAGAGGAGACCATTCGCGCGGGAAAGTCTGAACAGGACCTACCAGTTTCCGACACTAGGGGGACGGAAGGCACTGCCGATCCCCTCGATAAGTCAACTCGTCCCTCAGCGCCAGCCGCAGACGTAATAAATACGACGCAAAGCGAACGTGTGTCAGAGCCAGAAGAACAGAACGACGATCAGGCCTCTAAGCATAATACCAATGGCTCTCTATCAGTACCGCCGGCCAAAGAAGATAATGGGCCGAGTGAAAACGAGGGTAACCCCTATACTGCAGAGAGCGCGCGCAGTGATAGCAGTAGCTCAAGCGCCGCTATACCAACTAAAGAAATACCAAACGAGACAAGCGCAAATGTCGATATAGAAAATACCGACGCTATGAAAAATGCATCTCAAGCGATGCCGCAACCTCCGTTTGACGAAATGCCGCCAATGGACGCATATGAAAATGATATGCCGCCAGCCGATTATCAAGACGCCAGTGCTGGTTTCGATGATGATTATAATACGCTTCAAACGCAGGTATCGACCGACGATAGCCATAATGCACAGTCAAGCGTAACTAAGAAAGACCCCGCTGAACAATTAACTACCACGGCCGATATGTTAGCGCTACGCCAACGTTTAAAGCAGCGTAAAGATCAAGCTTCTTCAGAGGAAGCTAAAAAGCAAGCGCCCGCTAAAGACGATGGTTTTGTTAATCGGCTCAGTCGCGCTGCACAGACCAAGGTTTATGCGCCCGATGAAGCAGGAAATCACTCTGCTGAGTCTGATAGGCAAGGTGATAACACCGCTGGAACGACACCGTCGCTGGTAAGTCAAAATGAACAAGCACTAAACAGCCATAATTTACCAGCGCATGCTCGTGATACAGTGACATCAGCTGATGAGAGTGAACATAGCGATGCGCCCCCTTGGTCTATTAATGATACCCAAGCGACGCCCGCTGGTAGAGTAGAAGATGCGCTACCTGGGCAAAGTCATAGTGAGAAGCAAAGCGTAGACGATGCTTCTGAAGTTGTAGAGCATCTTTCGGTGAGTGACACAGCTGAACAAGCGTCACCACAAAATACGAGTATAGATGAGCAAACTTATCGGCGGTCAGTTCAAGATGAGTTAAAGGCCTACCTAGATGATGGGACTAAGCTCGTCCATGCCAGTCAAATTGACAATTGGAGTCAGTTGGTTGAGCAAATGCCAGTGGCGGGTTTATTGAAACAATTGGTGCTACATGCCTCTTTTTCTAAAAATGGCGAGCAAGTAGCGCTTGAAATTGATGAAAGTCAGGCGCATTTACTAAATGAGAGTGCAAAACAGCAACTGTTAGAAGCGTTACATCATACATTAGGTGAAAATACGCGTATTGAAATAAGTTTAGGCTCGCCGTCTGAAACGCCATTTGCAATACAGCAAAATATTCAAGCCATGCGCCAAGCGCATGCACATTCGGTTATCGAAACCGATGAAACAATACAAGCGCTGCTATCGACGTTCGATGCATCCGTTATTACCGATACGGTAAAAGCAAGATAACAGCATTCATTAACATCAGATTGAAGTGAGAAAAGATTATGTTTAAAGGTGGAATGGGCAACATGATGAAACAAGCCCAACAAATGCAAGAACGTATGCAAAAAGTTCAAGAAGAGTTAGCAAGTCTTGAAGTTACCGGTCAATCCGGGGCGGGTATGGTTAAAGTAACTATGACCTGTAACCACAACGTTCGTCGCGTTGATATTGACGAGTCATTAATGGATGACGATAAAGACATGGTTGAAGATTTAGTGGCTGCCGCATTTAACGATGCTGTACGCCGCGTACAAGAAACAAGTAAAGAAAAGATGGCAGACGTAACAGGTGGCATGCCATTACCACCTGGCTTCAAAATGCCGTTTTAGTCTACAAGCCCCGTATTTATTGGCCTCTAGCTTTTTAAAAAGTTAGGGGGACAAATAGGGGACAAAGAAATATCTTCAAAGCTCGGCATATGTCCGAGCTTTTTCACATGTAACTGCCGACCTTACCTTTCTCAAAATATATAAAGCGCTACTACAGTCTCCGAAAGCGATGTATCTTAATCCTAACTTTATAGGGGATACTGATGAAATTGGCTTGGATAGATTTAGCTTGGCAGGGAGAGCATAACCCTTCAGCAGTTGCTGTTGGTTGTATTCAAAACAACCAACTGGTTCTTGGGTCGCTCGAACCCGCAGTTTATGGATTGTCACGAATTGTTGAGCACTTAACCAAACAAGAAGACCTACAAGGTATCGCTATAGATGCTCCGCTCATTATTAAAAATGAATCAGGGCAACGAGGGTGCGAGAAAGCGCTTAGCCGTGATTACGAAGGGCGCAAGGCCTTGTGCCATATATGACGAATATATAGGTTCTTTAAAGGGACGCTTGCTTAAAGCCAACGAAGATGCTCTTGACGCAATGTAATGCCTTTATATCGCTGGTCTCTATTCTATTAACGCTAAAGGCACCGTATATGGAGATAAGAAGCTAGGCTACATCTTCGTTCCCCAGGGGAGTTGTTTATAAACTTGCTCTGTCTTTTAACTAAAGCAGTCCATCGCTCCTAGCCTAATATGATAGGCTGCAATGAGCCGTAAAGCGGACATTGGATATTTCTACTCGCGAGATCGCTTCAGACAAGAATCGGTCATTCGGTTGTGTTATTTGTTTTTGATTTAAACCATCAAATACTACGCATTTAACTGATTAACAAAAGCACAAGTCGCTATCCTTTGCCCTACAAGGGTGAAAACGACCCAATCATGCGTCTTTTTTAGTCACTTAATAAAGCCAACTATCATACGATCATCGTTTGTTAATTTTGAAAACTTGATAATTGAGGAAATTTGAACGAATATTGAACACTCTTCCACTATTGATTTGTTAGGGAAGATGCGAATAAGTCTCTAATGTGAGATCATAGCTGCATAGTAAATCACAGCCATTACCGCTCATGAACCAACAGTTTACCTTCGCCGATAGTGAGTTTTCCAGCAAGCGCCGCCAGACCC
>NZ_JAAAWN010000051.1 GCF_010500865.1 Alteromonas profundi | reverse complement strand
ACAGATGGTTACGACTGCTATCAAAATGCTCTTGCAGAGCGGATAAATGGTATTCTGAAAAACGAATACTTGCTTACAAAACCTCGTAATTTAGAGGAGGCGAGAAAGATGGTTGTCGAATCCGTAGTAATATACAATGGCAGGCGGCCACATATGGCTCTAAAATACAAAACGCCCGATGAAATACATCGGGCGTTTTAACCGAAATAAGTGTCAACTTATTCCAGGACAAGTCATTTAAGCTGTATATACGTTAACGACACTATACGTTAATAGTCATCAGCCACTGCTGGCCCCGCGTAATTATCAAAGCGCGAAAACTGCCCCTGGAAAGTGAGCCTACTGGTGCCAATTGGGCCATTACGCTGTTTACCTATAATAATTTCAGCCACCCCTTTATCTTCACTATTTTCGTGATACACCTCATCGCGGTAAATGAACATAATAAGGTCGGCATCCTGCTCGATAGAGCCCGATTCACGCAGATCTGAGTTTACTGGGCGTTTGTCGGCGCGTTGTTCTAGGCTTCGGTTCAACTGTGATAGTGCCACAACCGGCACTTCGAGTTCCTTTGCTAAGGCTTTAAGTGAACGAGAAATTTCTGCAATTTCCAATGTTCTATTGTCGCTTAAAGATGGCACTCTCATGAGCTGGAGATAATCCACCATAATAAGACTAATGCCGCCTCGTTCACGCGCTAATTTACGCGCACGGCTTCTCACGTCCATAGGGGTCAAACCTGAAGAGTCATCAACGAAAAGGCTGTCTTTATCTTTTAGCATGGCCATGGTGTTAGAAATTCGCGCCCAGTCTTCGTCATCGAGTTGGGCGGTACGAATTTTAGTTTGATCCACGCGGCTCAATGAAGCCAGCATACGCATCATAATCTGTTCAGAGGGCATTTCTAAACTAAATACCAAGACCGGCTTCTCTTCCGACATCATGGCGTTTTCAACAAGGTTCATTGCAAAGGTTGTTTTACCCATTGAAGGACGGGCAGCAACAATAATCAAATCGGAAGGCTGAAGACCACTGGTCTTTTTATCTAAATCTGTGAAGCCTGTAGTAACCCCGGTTACTTCTTTATTGGTTTTTACCAATACCTCAAGTCGATCGATAGTCTTGCCTAGCACAGCTTCCACATTTCGGGGCCCTTCATTTTCCCCCGTGCGTCGCTCGGCAATTTCAAAAACTTTGCTTTCGGCTAAATCTAGAATGTCTGCGCTATCGCGCCCTTCTGGGTTATACCCCACTTCAGCAATTTCATGAGCCACACCAATAAGCTCACGGGTGATTGCCCTTTCGCTAATAATTTGCGCATAGGAGACCACGTTCGCCGAGCTAGGTGTGTTCTTAGCAAGCTCACCTAAATAAGCAAAGCCGCCGGCGTCTTCTAGTTCGTCGTGCTTTTCTAGCTCTTCAGAAACGGTAATTAAGTCGACAGGGTTACTGTTGTTTAGCAACCTAATAATGGCGCGGAAAATAATTTGATGAGAGCGATTGTAGAAATCGGTGTCAGTAACAAGTTCAGCTACCTTATCCCAACTGTCAGGATCAATAAGCATGCTGCCAAGAACCGATTGCTCTGCCTCTATACTATGAGGGGGAACCTTCAATTTCTCTACGCTTTTATCGCCTTGAGGAGGGGATACCACTTACACTACCTTCTTAGTTCAACAAAAATCAGTGGGCTATTATGCGCTTTTGTGACGCGTTGAACAATAAAGGAAAAAGCGAGAAAGTTAATTTTCGTGATTATTTACCAGCCATAGAAATGCGCTATTCGCCAACAACAGGGCCTTTGAGTACTAGATAGGCGCTACTTCAATCGTCTTTTCAATACGGTAAAAGGTGCCATCGAAAACCGTGTAAGCAGCGGTATTTTCTTGATAGACAAGGATACTGCCCACATCAGGGTGTTCATCGCCACATTCAAGTATTACCTCTGTCACCGTGCCTGGGCGAAACTTTAGGGTATTGGTATCGATATTATAGCGTTTGGCGAAGTCGTCTAATTTCAGTGTCGTAGTACTGTATTGTGGGCTTGGGCACTGCTGAAAAGTGAGTTTAGCACTATCTTTTGCATAATACAGTGAGCGACCAAGTAGTGTGTTTGCTTCTGAGGGCGACACCGCACTCACTCTTGCCCCGTGGGCTTCGGTAATAACCCAGGTACCTTCATAAAACGCCGGCTCTTTTACTGCGCATCCTAGGGTTAACGCACTAACACTCACTGCAATAGCAATAAAACTGTGGAAGCGCCAGAAACGCTTAGCGTGGCTTACGACACTCACGCAAAACTCCTTAATAATAAACAACGTATTTTCCCTGCGTATATACGAGGGAAATACTACGCAAAAGTTCGTAGTATCAGATCAATCTACGGATAATTACGACGGGGATAGATAATTTATTACAAGGTAGGACGAAGAAACGCTGAATACCCATATTTACATCACCGCCATGGATAATTAGTAAATATGGGCGTTATTCAAAATTTCAATCGCAATACTGAATTAAAGATGACATATAATATTCATTGTTGATCTATAACTATGGTGCCATGAACCGTTGATATGTCGACATTTGCCGCGCCACCATTATTCATAAAACGCAGCCATTTACTGGGGCCAAATTTAGGGCTTCCCACTTTGTCGTCACTAATTCTATTGTCTATATCTCCCCCTGCGTGGGCTTCAATATCAAATTGCGCAGAGACATTGGGCTGAAACGTTAAATCTATTTTGCCGCCCACCGAATTGGCTTTTAATTGCCCATCTGGATTTAAATTTAATGAGGCTGTAGAACGCCCGTTAACGGTGTTTATACTTAAAGAATCAATACTTTGTAACGACAAGGTGCTTTGGCCATTAACGGTTTCAACTGTAACATCGGGGCTTGATGTAGTGGCGGTAATCCGTCCATTCACTGAGGCAAAGGACACCGCCATTTGCCCTTCGTGGGTGGCAGTAATTTCACCATTAATGGTATCTGCATCTAAGCGCCCGTATACACGGCTAAGATTAATATCACCATTTACTGAACTCGCCTTAACCCGCTTACCGGTATTAGTAATGTCCACATCGCCGTTAACCACATCAATACTTGCGCTTTGGGTTACCCCTTCTATGGTGACATCAGCATTAACGGCAGAATAGTTAACGTCGCTTGCAGTGGGTACATAAATAGTTAATGTGTCGCCTTCATCGTTTTTCTCCCACCAGTCTTTACCCATGCTATTTACTTCTACATGAATAATGACTACATCGCCACGTACTTCAAATATAAACTCTTCGGTTCTGTCACTGAGCTCGCCCACCACTCTTACCTGAGGCTTATCCCAAACCTTAATATCCGTATTCCCATTTACATGTTCGATATCCAGCTTAGGCGTAGCGCCACTATCTAAGGTACGGTCAATACGCTCACCTGCAAAGGCAATGCTACTTGTTAGAAGAACGCCAGTTGCCAATACACTTGTCGAAAGCACGCGCATGGCAGAGTAACAGTTGTATAAATTTATCATTGTCATAGTCCTAAATTTGTTGCCATTTGGGCGCGTGCACTCGCTCAATTAGGGCAATTTGTTGTTGATACACATGATGAAGCATCCGAATAAGCGCCGCATTATTCGGGTCTTCCTTTAACGCTAATTTAATTGCTGAGGCAGCATCCGCTAGTTCATCCAACTGAGTTTGCCAGTCGTTGGTTAACGCGGGCGCATCTTGGTATTGTGTCAGTAGCAGCTTCATTTGCTGGTCGTGTTGGGTACTCATAGACGCAACAATATCTTGGCTCTGTGGCTGCATCCACGGGTTTAGTGAATGCGCGACCAGCAGTGCTAGGAAGGCAACGAAACAAAAGCTAGCAGCCACCGCTACCCAACCTCGCGGGAAGCTAGGCAATCGGGCTGTATTATCTGTAATGGTAGAGGATGGAGATAAGGCGATACCTCGTTCGATAGCAGGCCACAAGTCTTTTTCAGGTAACGTTTCACCTGGCAACGCCTTCAGCTTTTTATGCAGTTGTTGATCAAAGTTATTCATCTTCAAACCCCATCCACTGTTTTAACAATTGTTTTGCGCGGTGTAATTGTGCTTTGCTAGACCCTACCGCTATGCTAAGCATGGCGGCAATTTCATCATGACGATAGCCTTCAATTGCATGTAGAACGAACACCATGCGTGCGCGTTCAGGCAAACGCAGAATTAAGCCTTCTAGGTCCACATCACAACTCGCAGGCTCCGCGGCGAGGGTCATCGCGCTGGAACTTTCAATATTAAACATACGCTGTATCCAGCCCCGTTGCTTACGCATGTAATCTACCGTAACGTTCGCAGTTACACTGTGTAACCACGTAGAAAAACGGCTTTGCCCTCGAAAGTTATGCAATTTCTTCCATAATTGGATAAACACTTCTTGGGTGGCATCTTCAGCAAGTCCTTTATCACCCGTCAGCCGGTAGCATAAAGCATAGACTCGCCCTACATGACTGTCGTAGAGTAGCTTAAATGCCTCTCTGTCTCCGGCTTTAGCCGCAAACACTATGGCTTGCTCATTGTTGAATCCAGACACCGCGTTGGCGTGTATAACACCAGTTTGGGCGTATTCCATGATAATCTCTAATGTCAATGCGCAAGCCGACGAGTAGCGGTATCGAACTTACTTATTATTAGTATTGTTTAGTTAGTCGTACCCTATAATAGAAAGGTTTAAATGCACTATTTATTTTTTGGAGTTTTTATGCAGCTTGCTTTCAATATAGACGCGCTTTTTGCAGGACATCCTCAACCACTTGGGCCTCGTGGCGCACCAAGTAGTATAAAAAAAGACCCCGTAGAACTACTTACGGTAGAGAAAGACGGTACCAAAGAAGATGAGCAAGCCAATACACGGCTACACGGGGGGCCGGAGAAAGTGCTTCATCAATATAGCCCAATAAACTACTACACCCTGAAAATGCATTTCCCCGAAGGTACTTTTTTGGCAGGCTCAATTGGCGAGAATATCAGTGTTGAAGGTATGTGCGACGCCACTGTATTTATAGGAGATGTATGGCGTTTTGGCGACGTAATACTGCAAGTAAGTGCACCTCGCGCCCCATGCAATAAGATTTCTCATCGGTATGGTATTGCAAATTTAGATCGCTTCGTAGGTGAGCGAGGTATTACTGGCTGGTATTACCGTGTTATGGAAACAGGGGTGATGCGCGTTGGCGACAGTGTTGAGTTAATCAGTAGAGACACCCAGTCGGTGAATGTCCAAACATTGATGCAATGTGTGCATACTAAAGCAGATAAAGCATTGGCTAAGCAGCTGGCAAGCCTCGATGCTTTAGATGACGAATGGCGTTTAAAATGTGAGAAAATTGCCCGTTAAAAGCGTGCTTCCAACAGATACATCGAGTAGGGTGAGGCGTTACCGCCTCATCCCTCTCACAGAACCGTACATACGGACCTCGTATACGGCTCATGTACATAGTTATTTAGCGTAATTGCTAAACACATATCCCGTTGCAACATTTTCC
>NZ_JAAAWN010000050.1 GCF_010500865.1 Alteromonas profundi | reverse complement strand
TATGCCCACAATCAACATCAACAACGGGTACAGGGACGACAAAACGCCAGGCGATTACTGGGGTAGCGGTGCATCTAAATAACCAATTCGCTAAATTTACCACCCCTTTTACCACCACTTCACGCTATTGAACAAATCCCCTTAAGCGAAAATAAGGCGTATACCCACTCCAGCCTGTACTACCTATCTAAATCAACCAAATCATAAGATAAATCTATTTGCTCAATAAACCATAGACAATTATAGCTAATGAGACAGGCATATCATGTGTAACTCAATACATAGCTATGCGTGTCTTGTTTAGTATCTTGTTTTTAAATATCCCTGTCTCATTTAAGGGGCGTTTAGTATCTTGTGTTTAAATATGCCTGTCTCATTTAGGTGTCTTTAGGCGTGTCATTTAGGGGGCGCAGTTACAGAGAAACCGTTTCTAGTGCTTGCTTTGCCGATGCTAGGCGAATGTCACTGCCGGCCATATTTAAACCTTCAGCATAAACAAAGTTAATGTCTTTAATACCTATTAAAGCAAATACGTCATTTAAATATTGAGTTTGAGAGTCTTTCGCGGTGCCCTCGTAAAGTCCGCCTCGCGTGGCAACTACAAAAAGCTTCTTATTTTCTAGTAAGCCTACTGGGCCATTTTCAGTATAGCGAAAGGTGACGCCAGCACGAGCTATGCGATCAACCCAGGCTTTGAACGTAGAGGGGACGCCAAAGTTATACATGGGCATAGCAATAACAATAGTGTCGCTGTTTTTAAGCTCCTCAATCAAAATATCTGAAGTGGAGGCTAATGCGTTTTGCTCGTCAGTACGTTGTTCAGGCTCGGTGGACCACGCACCAAGTTCGGCTTGCGTTAGGTGTGGCAATGGCTCTTTGGCTAAATCTCGCTCTACAACATTTACACTCGCGTTTGACTTGAACTGCTCCACTAGCGACTGGCTCAGTATCGTTGACTGACCTTGTTCGCCACTAAGAGATGATTTTATAAACAAGATATTGTGCATTGCTGTCTCCTTTTGTTGAAACCTTTATCTTATAAATCGATGCGTCGATTGTTGTAATAGCTATTATTTTACAAACGATGATAAAATAGTATTTCGTAAATACGCACACACCATTCTATTTAAACGAACGTAATAAATTTCCGCTCTCTCATATAGTTATTACGATAGTACTTCCCTCTACTGGATGTGGTTTTTCTATACAGTGTTTCTCCGCGCGCTAAGTTATGAATAATAAAGCGCAGGTGAACTACGTATTCATGCCCCATAGGATAAAGAGATTTAGAGTGATTATGTGATGAGTATGACCTTACTCTGTTTATATCATTCTAAAATTTGGGATGTATTGGCCATTTTTTATCAATATAGACAGTTTCCAAACAGGTTTAATATGTACTCTATAATTCCACTTAAACGGGAAGAGAATGAACTATATTAGAAAGTCAGAGCAGCGTGGCACGGTAAATCTTGGATGGTTGCAAAGTAGACACAGCTTTTCTTTTGGTAGCTATTACGATCCCAACCATATGGGCGTGTCTGTTTTACGGGTGATCAACGACGATATCATTTCCCCGGCTAAAGGTTTTGGAATGCATGCCCATCGCGATATGGAAATTATTACTTACGTGACGAACGGCGCATTGAAGCACGAAGATAGTATGGGGAATAGCTATGTTGTTCCTGCTGGCGACGTTCAAAGGATGAGTGCTGGACAAGGGATCATGCATTCTGAGTTTAATGCGTCTGATACAGACACGGTAAAGCTGCTACAAATTTGGATTGAACCAAATGTTAAGGGCACTTTGCCTAGCTATGAACAGAAAACAGTGAAACAAAAGGGGGCTCTAACGTCTCTGGTTACACCAAATGGTAAAGAAGGGTCTTTGTCAATTCAGCAGAATGCCAGCATTTACCGGTTAGTATTAGCGCAAGGTGGTTCGTTTGTTTTGCATACTCACCAAGGCATGGGATATTTGCATATTATAAAGGGGGCTCTTAAGTTGGAGGGGAGCGATTTTTATGCAGGTGATGCCTTTGCCGTAAGTAATGGCCACGCGTATGAGATTAAGGCAACGAAGCCTCTCGAAGCACTTTGGTTTAGCTTACCCACAAGCTAAATTTTTCTTAGTGCATTCGCTAGGCTATCGATAAAAAAGACCGGTATAGCACCGGTCTTGTAGGCAGTCTCTTTAATGGGTTTAATACAAAATACAATACTTAACGTTTAAAGGGAGGACGCTTACCCGACTTAACCTGTTTCTGGGCAGCTTGGCTTACTTCTTCAAACTGCGCTATGTCAACCACTGGAACTTCTACCACACGGCGGGTGTATGGTGGCTTTCCATTAAAGCTAGTAACTACACGCTTGCGTACTGTTTCTACTTCACCCAACTCCTCGAACTGTGCCACATCTTGAACGGGTATCTCTACCATCTTACGTTTAAAAGGAGGCTTACCTTGCGTATCTACTATTTGCACGGTTTTAGTGCTTTGCGCCATCGCTAATGCACTACAGCTAAATCCCGCTACTGCTAACCCCAATAACGCTAAATGTTTCATAGCAACCTCTTTAATTTCCTATATTAGGCGCATAATCTACTAAAAAATAGTCGCGGATTTTAGCCTTTCTCGTGATAGCCAATCTCTATCAGTAGGGCGGTTGATTTACTGTTTTGGTGCTAGCGCTTGGTGCGTCATGCACCAATAAGGCGCGTTGCGGGTTGGGGCTATAAGAAAAAAACACGGTAGAACATGGGGTTATTTATGGCCAAACACTTGCTTTACTTAAGTATTATTCTTTACGAAGGTATTCCCTATGCGTATTCTCGGGTTCTTCATTGCTCTTGTCTTTTTATTGAGTTTTCAAACGCGGGCAGATGACTTTCCTATTCGCTTAAACTTAACTAAGAGTAACGGAAATACGCTATATGTAGGGGCGCTACTTGCGAACAAGGTAGCGGCCTCCTTTATGATAGATACTGGTTCCTCAGTGGTTGTATTAAACCAGAAAACCCTCGACGAACTTAAAGCCGCGGGAGGCACAATTGTAAAGACATCCCAAATGGGCGCACGTTTAGCTAACGGACGAATTCGCATGGTGCAGCGCTATCAAATTGAGACGCTGTCTCTTGGTGAAGACTGTGCGTTTCGAAACGTGGAGGTTGCGGTGATGAAGAACAGCAATAATATTTTAGGGATGAGCTTACTAACTACAACAGCACCATTTGCTATTTTTTCGCAGCCCGCTCAGCTAGGGCTTAGTCAATGTGGTAGTTCCCAGCTTCACATTGCCGCTGTCGAGCACTAATAGTAAACCATTGTTAGTAGGGCACTGCTGCATACTGGAAAAAAGAGGGCGGTAATAGGCATCAAGTATTATCGCAAAGGCTAACGGGCCTGTTATTTTGAAAGATAGGTTGTTTGTAAAGCGCGGTACAATGGAACTAGTTCACGATAGCTTTTAACTAAGCTTAATAAAAATCTTGCCCATCCCACCACGCCAGCAATTGCACTTGTTAGCGCATCGATAAACAACGCAACTATTTTACTTGAAAAAAGGAACTGGATGCTGAAAGTGTTTATTGCTTTCACCGCTATAGCGGGTGGGTCTTGAGGGTGTGAGGCTAAGACAAAATCGAAATCTTTTTTCACCATTACTACGCTTTTACCGCCACTTTTTATATGGCCTTGTGCGTATTGCTTTAGCGAGGCACTAAGTGCAAGTAAGGCTTTACGCACAATATCATAGCTTTTTGCGGCAAAGCGAAAAAAGCCACGTGCCAGATTATCTGCTACTTGCACTATTTTTTTTACCCCATTAACGAACCAGCGCCAAAGGCGTTTCACGCCATCCCACAGTTTCATGCCTAAGCGTTTAACTCGAGCATACGCGCTATTAATCGCCTCGGTAGAATGTAACTTTTCCACTGCTTGCTTGCTAAAATCTGCTTCCTTAACCTGTGTGTTTGTGTTCGAGACAAGATTTGGCGATTTAACTGTGGTATAGAATTCTATAGACAGTTGCAGTGCTTGATTCTTTGCCTGCTTCGTAGGTAACCCCACTAAAGTATGCCAAAACTTGGTAAGCGTATTATTTAGTTGAACGCTACGTACGGGCGACTGAATTTTTCGTCCTGCTCGATATTTTCTTGTACGATTAATACTGAAGCCTTCCACGCGATAATTGTCGGCGTTGTTGATTTCTATCGCAAACCCTAGTAACCATAACTCCACCCGTGCTATAGATATAAGAACACGCCGAAGTATTTCTGCTTGCTCTCTTGTTTCTTTTCTGGGGGCACGCATCGCCGCAATAGCGTGCTCAAGCATACCGTCTGAGTCTAGCAGCACCGTAAGCCAATTATCGGCCGTATTAGCGTCGTGGGTTAAGTAGCTAAGCGCACGTTTTGCCGATGCTACCTGTTTCTTACTTAGCCCTGTAAAGGTATAGGCTGGTTTATGTTCAGCTAATCCGTAGGCCCACATTCTTAATTGAACGGCACGGTTAAATGCTGTTAAAAAGGCGCCGTTAGATCGTTGCCATTTAGCAGGAGATATAGGAGTTTCAAAACTTACCAGTTCCTGCAATGTTTTCCAAGCTTGCTCCCCCAGCCAGCCGTCTTCTTTAAGGCCCGCATCCCGTTGAAAGCGACGCACATTTTGTTGAAAGGTTTGTGATTCTTGAATCTTCGGAGAAATATTTTTTCGCGGCTTGTCTTTTAAATAGCCGAGTAGCCACAACTGTTTGGCAATAACATGAAATCGAACGGGGTTTAATAGGTTCAATTTTTGGCTACTGCCTGGTTCTTCTATAAAGTCTGTAAGCGCTACGGCTGGCGCATCTATAATGCTTTGTCGTTGCGCCGCCAGTACTAATTGCATTGCACGATCGCACTTGTTAACCAATGTTTGATTAGCAAGTGGGAACGGTTTTTGTAATAGAGGTAATGAGC
This sequence comes from Alteromonas profundi, assembly GCF_010500865.1. GTDB lineage: Bacteria > Pseudomonadota > Gammaproteobacteria > Enterobacterales > Alteromonadaceae > Alteromonas > Alteromonas profundi. The sequence continues at coordinate 1,027 of NZ_JAAAWN010000050.1, read as the reverse complement.
ACACTAATCAAATGCACCTTTCACCAGTTCGGCCAATGCCTGTCGTGTTTTTATCCCCCCCTCGATAGCCGACTTATGCAACTCCATAGCTGACGCTGGTATGCCTCCCTCGTCGTTGGTAAGAAAGTTATACGAGTCACCATCAAATTTGTATAACGATTCGGCTACAAGCTTTACGGTTTGGGATGAAACAGCTTGCTGCACGGCCGTTTCTATATCAGTAAAATTACCAGTGCCAGTAAACGTGACTTTTCCGGTAAAGGTTTGAACATGAAGGGAAGATAAGTCCTTAATCTGTTCGTTTAGTTTCTCCAGGGATGATTTTAAGGTCATGACAGTGGTTCCATTTAAAAATACACGTTAAAAGAGGGGATAGCTTTTGCTTTAAAGTTATTACCCAATGATTCCAATGTAAGGAATACGTACTTATAAAAGTTAGGCGACCGGACTGTACCGCCGCCCTGACTAGATTCGTTGATGATGTGTTTTTAAGCGCGCAGATTTCTTCAGCGCTAAGGAGCCCCCTGTAGGTAGTTACCGTCTGAAACTGTTTCGAATATGCGTTTTTTAGTAAATCCCGTGCTCGGCTCACAAAGTGTTCCCATCATATTTAGACGTTATTGCTAATACAAAAAGAGACGAAAAGAATCCATGCAAATACGGGCTTAAGCAAAGAGGAGGGGCCCAAGAAGAACATTGCACCGTTTGTAGCACCTCCTACTTACAAGGCTTATTGCAGGCGTTCTGCACTAAGCGGAGGCGACAAAAACGTTCATTTCTATTTTTATCAGTATATGAAAGTATCGAGAAACATCCAGTCGACAGCGAAATTTTTCGCTTGGGGACGAGCGGTACACCAGTTTATGTTCAAAAAACAAAACTAATCAAGACAGGCATATGGTAAGCGTACGGCCATAACACGTTGAGCTTATTTTTAGTGCCCACTCATTTTTAAGTGGACACCTATTTTTAGAGTGCGTCGGTCGTTTGCGTGTGAGTCAAATCGATGTTCCACGGCAACAGTTCA
>NZ_JAAAWN010000005.1:33771-244415 GCF_010500865.1 Alteromonas profundi | reverse complement strand
CGATGCTCAAAGCTTTTACCGTTTTCCTCACCACATAAAAACGCGCGGCGTACACAGCGCGAAACGCAGTGATAATACGGTGTATCCAATAAACTAATTTGCGACTTTCTGGCTTTAGGCATGGGGCGTTCAAACGTTAATTTACTCCTTTAACAGTGTGAATAGCTAACAAGGTTAAAGAAAGTGTACTGAAGTACAGTTTTGGCGCCGTGCTTTGTGCCTGTCTTAATATGTTTTATGCCTGTCACAATAAGTTAACTATGCCTGTCTTGATTAGTTCCTTGATTAGTTCCCTCATGCTATGCCTGTCTTATTAGTTTTTTAGTTTTACCCCATAGTTATTTCTGTCTTGGCTTAAACCACTAATGTTGCGAATACTGTTTTGTAACGTTCTCGCGCCCTGCTCTTTTAATAAGGTGCTATCCACAACCAGAACAGCCGCGGGCGTTTCCATCAGTGTCATATTCGACTTTATCGCCGTGCCCGACTCTAAAATAAGCCGGTTGTGGCGCCCATATACAGTTATAACACCAAAATCTTGATTAATGTTTTCACTTATATCGGCTTGCTCAACGCTTTCTTACTCTACTGTCGTTTGCTGATCTGCAAAAACAACAGAAAAAGAAAGTAATGAGAAAAACGCGGTGGTAGCACTTAGTGTTTTAGAATACTTAATTCAATTTAATTTATAATTAAATGGAGTATTTCTTAAGCGGGGGATGCAAAGTAAGAATCATTAAGTATAAAAAACGACCTCCTAGAAAAAACTAACATACTATATGGGGCATTTGAGATTAAGTTAGATAGGTGTAAGCTATTGTGGGGGATTGGATGAACTGCTTTGCGGCATATCATGCCAAAAACGAATGCAATTGCGTCCCGCGGATTTGGCCAGATATAACGCACTGTCTGCCCGCTTTATTAACCTAACCGGGGTTAGCTTATTTGGGCTTTCTAAACTTGCAACGCCAATACTTACGGACAGTCGCTGATTATGAGGCGCCGATGTAAATGTAATTTGCCTAGCATGTATATTAGATTGGATCCGCTGTGCAACCTGATGAGCGATAGCGTGTGTAGCGCCCGGCAAAATAACGGCAAACTCTTCGCCGCCATAGCGAGCGACAAGGTCTTCATTGCCTATACAACTCGCTTCTAATACCTTAGCAACCGCTTTTAAAGCATTATCGCCGCACACGTGTCCATACTCGTCATTAAACAGTTTGAAAAAATCTACATCAAGTAGCAACAAACTTAACGAGGTTGAATTCTTCCAATGCCTTGCACAGTCGCGGGTCAATGTTTCATCGAATAATCGACGATTGGCAATATGGGTAAGGCCATCAATATGCGCCAATTTTTTAAGCTTTTCATTGGCCTTTATTAATTTTCCTTGGGTGCTTTCAAGCTGCTGTTTATTATGGATATGGTTAAGTGTATTGGCTAACATGGCGCCAATACGTTTAAGATAGCTAATATCCTGCTCTTGCCAATAATAAGGGCTTCCGATTATATCGCAGCCAACAAACCCGAATATATCATCGCCATTTTTCAGTGCCACTATAAGTACAGAACGTATTTTCTCGCGTTCAAACTCTTCTTTCTCTGCACACCCTTCTTTTGGCATAAGTGCAACATCATCTATTTGAAACACGCCCTTTTGGGTTAGTATTCTGCGCAAATAAGGTAGCCCGGATATAGGCATGTCTTGCAATTCATCTTTATGAGGGCTCACCCCTGCCGCTACCCATTCGTGGGTATTAGAGGCAAATTGGCGTCCCTCTGACAGTTCAAATAGATAGCATCGATCAACATTGCAAAATGAACCGTAGGCTGCCAAGCATTCGTCGAATATACGATCTTTTTTGTCTTTTGTTGTATTGATAAGTTGAGATGCGAATTTAGCCATCAGTCGGTTAAAAGTGATATGCCTACTTACCGGTGCCATATCATCACCACCTAATACCAAAGTACTCTGCACGGTTTTAACCGCAATAAGCACCCAACGTTTACCCGCCATCTGTAACACGCTGCTTTCTAAGAAACATTGGGTACTTCGCGACGCAATTTGCAGCTGAGCCCATTGACTGAAATGTCCGCCTTTTTCTGCAATATGTATCGGGCAAGCATCTCCCTCAAGCCGTAACTTTGTCACTGGGTCAAAAAAGACGAGTGAGGATAAGCTAACATCAGTTTCGAAGTTATCTCCCCATAGGTGGATAAACGTGCGACTCGCATAGACTTTGGCGTCACCTTCACACTTAAACAACATGCTCACTGGCAGGTTTTTAAATTGTGCAACAACATCCCTTTTCAGCAAAATGTAGCCTTTATTATTTCGTACTATTTTCATCGAAACGCGATAAGACAAAACAAATATTCGAACCTATCTTCTGCGAAACGCCTCTTTTGTATCCAATAAGGGTTAAAAGCCCTAACATTTTCAAAAACCGGTCTAAGCGGAATCTCTCTGTGTACTACAAAGCTCCTGCGTGCTTTTTTCTTATTTGGGTATCGGCTTACTCTTGTTTTTTTTACTTTTATGAAACGGCAAACTAAGCAGGGTAAGCAATGACGCATTCCCCGCTGTTGCGGGGTAATCTTTTTGGCCTATTAGTATCTTATTATCGTCTTTTGAGGCCTCATAAGTATAGCTACCGAATAATTTATCCCACCAAGACACACTAAAGCCAAAATTAGTATTGGACTCCTGCCACCGCTGACTATGATGTATACGGTGCAAACGCTGGGTTATTAGCACTTTACCTACCAGATCATCCAATTTTCGAGGAAGACGAATATTGGCGTGATTAAATATAGCAAACCCATTTAATGCCACTTCAAATATCACTACGGCTATAGCTGGCACCCCTAACGCTGCCACTGCAAACGCTTTTATAAATAAGCTTAGTACAATTTCTATGGGGTGAAAACGCAGCCCGGTGGATGTGTCTACATGGCTATCCGCGTGATGAACCTTATGAAGGCACCATAATAAAGGTATCCGATGGAACCAACGATGTTGCCAATAAATCACTATATCTAACAGCAGTACACTTAATGTTACTGTAACCCATAAGGGGAACGATAGCCTATAAAACAACCCAAAATTTACATTCTCGGCCCACAAAGCAACGCCCACCAAAGCACCAGGAAGCACAATGCGGGACACTAGCGCACCTATCACCACAATAGCGAAATTACTGCGCCAGCGGATATTGCGGCCAATCTTTGCGGCCCTTGCTGGCTGTAGAAACTCCCATATTGCCATGACGGCAAAAATACTAATAAACACCGCTAGCCTAACAATTACTTCATTATTCATAGGCGCTCCTCCAACACATAATTAACGAGGCTAAGGGCTATCACTGCTTCGAAGCTCTAACGTTCTAAGCGTAGTAAAACCAAAAAATATTCGTGTGCCGACTGTTAACGCGCACGCTGCGGCGAAAAAATATGCGAGGGGTGCGAAATAGGCGGGCCAAAGGCAAAACGCGATGAGTACAACGATGGTTTCCGTGCCTTCCGTTAACCCCTGCATATAGTAAAAACTCTTATTGGCAAACTGCGGACGGTTAATTTTGTACTTTTCTGCTGCTATGGCAAAAGCAAGAAAACTACTGCCAGTACCTACAAAGGTAAAGATAAGCACAAGTGCAGGTATTCCCCAATGTAAGGGGTCGGATACGCCAAATGCCATGGGTATTGCCGCATAAAAAAGAAAATCTAGACTAATATCGAGAAAACCACCCGCACTACTGCTGCTATGTTGATAGCGCGCCAACTCACCATCTATGCCGTCACAAATACGGTTTGCAATAATGCATGCCAGTGCTATCCCCCACCATTGCAAAATTATGAATGGTACGGCCGCCATCCCTATCACAAAACCTAATACGGTGATTTGATTAGGTGTTATTGCGTTTTTATCTAACCAAGAAACTAAGGGCTTTAATAAGGGTTTAATAAGGGGGGTAATTTTAGCGTCTAACATGGTGGCAACTCTATTATTCGGCCACCTGCAGCGATGGCGTCTTGTTTATCATGGGTAACCATTAAGGTGGGTAATTGTCGCTTTAACAATTGCTCAAATACCCATTTTCGCATTTGGCCGCGAGTATTAATGTCTAACTTACTAAAAGGCTCATCAAGCAGAACAGCACTAGGCGAAGCAGCAAGTGTTCGCAATAAAGCAACACGCGCTTGTTGGCCGCCGGACAAACTATGTACAGGCCTTGTCGCCATATCTGCTAACCCTACCGATTCAAGCATAGCGGCGATACGCGTTTGACGCTGACTGGCCGCTATTTGCTTATTTTGCACCATGGCAAAGGCAATATTTTCTCCAACGTTCATGTGTTCAAACAACAAAGGGTCTTGATACAGCACGCCTATTTTTCGCTTATATGGGGGTAAGTCATCAATAAGGGCGGTATTTAAATAAATACACCCAGTTTGCTTAAAAGGTTCGCGCAGTTGCCCTGCAATGGCATTAAGTAGGCTCGATTTCCCCGACCCACTTGGCCCCATAATAGACACAACTTCGCCCGCCTTAATCTCAACATTCACTTCAAGTAAAGGGCGTTTGCCGGCGCTATTTTTGTTGTAAATTGCCAAATTATCCAGCTTTAGTGTCATATACCGGGTTTCCTATTACAGAGTTAGCTTGTGTGCTGGGGTTAAAAAAGCGCTTGGGAAGCCACCACGCAAGGAGGAAACCCAGCCAAGGTAATATTGCCTGGAGCACCACATAAACAGCAGTCAGTCGATAACTGCTACCGGATGCTAGCGCTACCGCTTCTGTGGTAATAGTAGGTATGCGCCCCCCGGTACTCAGTAGCGTAGGTAAATATTGGCTAAAGCTGATTGCAAGACCTAAGGCAAACGCCACTAATAAGGGGTTAAAGAGCATAGGTAACTTAATTGCTCTAAACACTTGCCAAGGCGTCTTCCCCATACCATACGCCACTTGAATATATCTCGCATCAAGCTTGCGATAAGCCACCGCTAGGGAAATAAACACATAGGGCAATACATACACGAGATGAGTAACAAACAGTGGCCCCCATTCCCCTTGAGGGAAGAAACGTTGCTGAAACCACACCAAACCATATAAAAAGGCGACCCCTGGCACTAACAGGGGTAAGAAGAGTACAACAACAAAGAAACGGTTATTCATGGGTAGCCAGCGCGATTCTATTTGTACCGTTTCAGACTCTAATGTCATGACTGTCATAATAAGCGCGACTGCGCTCACGATAATCCCGAGCAGTAGCGTATTCCCCAATGCTGGCGCCACACCGCGCCATGCGGTCTGCCAATGCAGGGTAGTGATGCCATCTGGCAACAAATTTGGAAATGTCCAATAAGTTGCAAACGACCACAGCAGCACTGCATAAACCACGGCTAAACTCATTGCGCCATAGAGACCACACAAGCTATAGGCGAAGGTTTTTAGTATTCCCCTACGAATATACGATTCACCTGAAAGGTATATTAGGTGACGGCATCGATAAATCCCCTGCTCACTCACAAACCAAATCAACAACGCAAATACCGTAACCAATAACTGTACAACTGCCGCGGCGCTGCCCATAAATCGCATAGACAAGTCTACATGGTTAAACCACTGAACCACGGCAACGCTTAACGTCGGCGGATAATTACTACCAAGTAATAGGGGAATTTCAACGTTTGCAGTAGCAAAAGCTAACACTGCTAACAAAGGTAGGCGTATTTGCGGATAAAGTAGGGGTAACACGGTTTTACAGAAAATAGTTGAGGGCGAATACCCAAGGGCGCTTGCACTTTGATAATAGCCGTGCACTTTACGGGCGATTTGCGGCTGCGATAGTACGCCTAATGCAATAAGTAAAATAAACGGAAGTTCTTTTAGCGCCAGCCCTAAGGTGATCGCGATCCCGTAATTATCGTAAGGAAAAAACCAATAAATATTAGTCACGCCACTGCTGTGTGTTAGGCCCAAAACATCGACCATACGCGCCACTAACCCAGAGGGCGATAATATAAATAACAAAGCAATAGCCACCCCAGCATGAGGGAGAACCAATAGCGGGCTAAACAAACGCTGAATTTTCTGTAAGTAACGCGACTGGTAAAACACAGCCAATAAAGACAGGGCCCCGAGGGTTGCAAGCAAAGTGGCACTAACGCCAGTTAATAACGATAGCCCTATCATGACACCGATGCCATCCACGGCGAACAATTGGGCAAAGCCTGTAGCATTGAAGCTGTCACTGCCCAAAGCGGGAAAGTAACCAAATGCCGGAAACAAAACCCCCACTACGCCGGCCAAAACCGGAATGCTTAAAACAGCCACAAAGGCTATCCGCGCTATCAACGTGAAACGTTGAAAACCAGTAATCATAATCGCTCCCCATAGCGCTTAAACCAAGCATCTCGCAATGTATCCGTCCAACTAGCGTGAGGTTCTGCAAACAGCGGTACGGCCGTGCTTGTTGAAAGTGCAGATGGATGTGTTTGTTGGGTGTTAAACCATTCCTTTTGTCGCTCACTTAGTAACGACATATCAAGCACAGTGGCATCCCCCCACACCGCAAGTTGCTGTTTTTTAGCTTGCGCTTTAGGAGAAAGTAAGAAGTTCACCACTGTTAACGCAGATGTCCGGTGAGCCGCATTATACGGAATACCGAGAAAATGCACGTTAGCTAAACTGCCTTCGTCCATTGCATAAGTGCGTGTAGAACGAGGCAAGTCGAAACGCGAGACCGCACTGGGTATTTCTGCTGCCGTAAAAGAAAACGAAAGCCATAAAACCTCGCTGTCCATTAGCCGCTGAAGCGCCGAAGCTTGGCGAACCATATGCGTCCCTTGTTGCCACATTGTTGGATGCAACGCATCAAGATAGCGCCACAGGGCCGCACTAACCGTTTTGAAGGCGCGCTCTGTCACAGGTTTATATAGTAGCGCTCTATGCTGTTTATTTAACGCAACTAACACATACTTTAAAAAACTCACCCCCAAATAATCTGTAGGGGCCGGATACGTAAATCGTCCGGGGTTTTCACGAGAAAAACGCAGTAACTGATGTACATTTCTAGGTGGCGTAGGCAATAACCGACTATTATGATAAAACACCAAAGACGCTTTCCCCCACGGTGCTTCTTGGCCTTCTGTCGCTATCCCAAAATCGGTAACCATTGCGGGGTTCTTTTGCGCATTGGTAAGGGTAAAATTGGGAATTGACGATACCCAGTTTGGCAACAGTAATTGATGCTGTTTCATCGCAGCAAAGTTTTCGCCATTAACCCATATCAAGTCAACGCTGCCGTTAGTATGGTTACCTGCAGCTTTCTCAGCAAGTACACGCGATACTGCGTCGCTCGTATCCGCTAACTTTACATGGTGAAGCGTAATTCCGTACTCTTTTTGCAGTTGCTCACTTACCCATTGCAAATAACCGTTTACCTGGGCACTGCCCCCCCATGCGTGAAACTGCACAACCTCAGCTTGTGCTATTACGCTAAACATAAGCAAATGCAGCGATACCAGTATATATTTCAATATCGCCTGCGCTGAATTACTTAGTGTCATTTAACGCCCAGTTATACTCAGTATATTTCACTTCAAAAGCGTCGTTTGCGAGCTTTTTAACCTGTAAAGGCGTTAGCGACAAAGTATTAGCATATAAAGCAATAAATGCTTGAACACTGTGTGCTCCTTGGAAGCCTTTCTCAAAATCTTCGTGATACCAGTCGAATATCTTTGATAGATACAGCACCTTATCAGTGATGTCGTTGCGGCTTTGATCGGCCAAAAAAAGACGGGTTTGTTCATCGAGTTGCGACTCTAGCGCATCTTCGGTATACGCTTCTTGTCTTAATGAAGGACACCCTACGCTGGCACAGTTCACTGCAAAATGAATGCGTGGTTCGTTATACCTATCATCTTTACGAATAAGCGTATGCTCAATGTCATCTAAGGTATAGATTTCACCCAATAACGGGGCAATCTTTTGCTTCCAAGGCGATGAAAAGAAACCACCTATATCTCTTATCGACTCAATTTCACCATAGTGTTCAAGAATAAGCGCCAAGGTATAGCCATTATAGGCATTAATCAAAAATGCTAGCTGCTTGGGCTGACTCCATTCATCGAATTCATCTTTATCAATAGCGGCTAACGAGGAAAGGTATTGATCGAGTTTCACTTTTTCCAGTGCTAAACCACTATAGTCTACTTGCGTACTAAAACCATCGTCAGTAGGTTTAACATGCGAAGCTAATAATTCACTAAAAGGAGTATGTAATGTTTGTCCCCAAGAAGGGGGCGCCATCATTACAAATAACACTGCGGTTAGCCCCTTAACAATGGCCTTCATTGGCGTTACCTGGTGTGTTAGCCTGGCGTTTAAGCACAGCTTCGCCTTTGCTTTCGCCAAAACACGTACATTTAACAACATGCAGAACCGAAGTTTAGTATTTTCGAAAAAAGTGAGTGACGATATTAACCAACTCATTTTACTTACCCTCGGCGCCAAGTATGAAATTTCTCAACATAGCTCAGTAACTTTTCAGGCGCATTGGCACGCTTCCAATTCCCAGCAGCATATTTAGCACCTTCAGCCCACGTTGGATAGGCGTGGATAGTCCCCAAGATTTTGTTTAGCCCTAAACCATGTTTCATCGCAATCACAAACTCTGCTAATAAATCGCCTGCATGTTCAGATACTATAGTTACACCAAGTATCTTATCTTTCCCTGGTGGGGTGAGCACTTTGATAAATCCATTGCGCGCGCTTTCCGCTACTGCTCTATCAAGTTCAGCAAATTCATAGCGGGTTACTTCTATTTCTATGCCCTGCTCTTTAGCTTCGGTTTCGTTAATACCTACCCTCGCTACCTCAGGGTCGATAAAGGTAGTCCAGGGGATCACGCTGTAATCCACTTTAAATTTCTTGAAACTGCCAAATAGAGCGTTCACCGCGGCATACCATGCCTGGTGTGAGGCTACATGGGTAAACTGGTATGGCCCCACTACGTCGCCGGCGGCAAAAATATTTGGCAATAGTGTTTGCAGATATTCATCGGTTTCTATGGTCTTATCAAATTGAATACCAAGCTCCTCAAGACCGAAGCCATTAAGCCGCGCTTTGCGTCCTACCGCTATAATAACCTCATCGTATGCGAGTGCATGTTCCTCACCATCTTTAGTTACCACTAATATTTTAGCGTTTTCCTGTCGTTCGAAACGGGTAGCTTTGTGCTCTGTTAACACAGTAACGCCGCTTTCGCGCAACACCGACTCTGCATATTCTGCAACATCGGCATCTTCACGTCCCATAAGACGAGGGGCAAGTTCAACTTGAGTGACTTCACTGCCTAAACGGGCAAAAGCCTGGGCTAATTCGCAACCTATTGGCCCCCCCCCTAAAACGATAAGTTTTTTAGGTGCATCTTCAAGGTGGGAAAATTTAGACCACAACGTATCCGAGGTAACATATTCACTATTATCGATACCAGGAAGGTTAGGTACAAAGGGACTTGCGCCTGTGGCTACTACAATATTTTTGGTGGTGAGCGTTTTTACACCGCCGTCATTGAGCTTAATCTCCACGCGCCATGGGTCGATAATTTTGGCATATCCTTTAACCACATCTACCCCCAAATTAGTATAGCGCTCTACGCTATCATTCGGCGCAATCGCGGCGATAACTTCATGCACCCGCGACATAACCTTTTTAAACGACATTCCAGGTGTGGTGGGCTCAAGACCGTATCGCTGTGCATGGCGCATTTGATTTGCAACTTTGGCGGTTTTTATTATTGCTTTACTGGGCACGCACCCGTAATTAAGACAATCTCCCCCCATTTCACCCGCTTCAACCAACGTAACTTTGGCTTTCACTGCCGCAGCTATATAGCTGGTAACCAAACCACCGGCGCCGCCCCCGATAACCACTAAATTGCGATCAAACTTGGTTGGTTTATTATACCCTTTATAAACCCGACGACGGTTGACTAGCCCCACAATCCCTTTGGCAATCCACGGGAAAATACCCAGCAAAACAAATGAAAATATAAGCCCTGGAGAAACAATACCTGACAAGCTATCTATTTGAGCCAACTGCGTACCCGCATTCACATACACCACTGTGCCTGCTAGCATCCCCACCTGACTCACCCAATAAAATGTCCACGTTTTAATAGACGTAAGCCCCATTAATAAGTTGATTAGGAAAAAGGGAAACACGGGTACAAGACGCAAAGTGAAGAGGTAAAATGCGCCTTGCTTCTCTACACCTTTGTCTATTTTGTTTAGCTTTTCTTTAAACTTGTTACGTACAGTGTCTCGTAAAATAAACCGGGCCACTAAAAACGCAAGAGTAGCCCCAACGCTTGAGGCAAAAGACACTATAATTAGCCCTTGTAGCAAGCCAAATAATGCTCCGGCCGCCAGTGTTAATATTGCCGCACCCGGTAACGATAATGCAGTAACGGCCACATAAATTGCAAAGAAGACGGCAATACTTACTACGGGGTTTTGCGCAATTTGCGTCTGGAAAGTCTCCAACGAGCTTTTCATTCCCTGTAACGTTAAATAACTATTTAGATCAAAGTAAAAAAAACTAAATATAGCCGCGGCAATAACCGCTAAAAGCGCAATTTTTTTAAACATATAACTATCCTTTTTTGCGCTTAAAACGCATATTGCATGGTTAACTGAAGGTGTCTAGGCAAATTAGGCATTACCAACGTTGCGCCAAAATACCCTCCTTCAAAGAGCGGCTGCCAATTTTCCTCGTCGGTCACATTAATCATATCTGCTGAAACCCTTAGATCATCTGTCACCTGATAATGTGCATTTAAATCTAGTGTGTACTGGTCACGAATTTTAACGGTTTGCAAAAAGTCTAGCGGGAAAGACTTGGTATACAACGCGCTTGCCCCTACCGCCAGGTCATCGGTCATTTGCCACCCCACATTTAAGGAGGCCAACTGAGGCGGAATTCCCTGCACCTGGCTATCGGAGGGAGAGAATGCAGCAAAGGAAGGGGAGCCTACCCCTGTACCTTCAATAATATCAGGGCGACTATTGTCAAAAGCATCGGTAATTTGCGCAGTATCTTGAAATGCAGCCGAATTATCAAACCGAGCGTCGAGATAGCTGTAAGCTGCACTTACCCAAACATCGTCGCCTTGATAAAACAGTTGAAGCTCTGCGCCTTGGGTTTTTACACCGCTGTTACTGCCATCGCGGTTGCGCAAGCTACGGGTTTGGTCAAACACAGACGCTTCGGCATACCAATGGCTATTAGGCGTATACTTTACACCAATTTCATAGAGAGTATTTTCGGTTGCAAAATTTAGCGCATCAATTTCATTGTTGCTGCCTAAAACAGTCCCCCCTGCCATGCTATTTGACGTAGCATCATTTTCAGAATAGGCCGCATAAAGGTTGGTTGTACTGTTTAGCGCATAAAGTACGCTTAATTGAACGCTTGTCAGCGTGTCATGGTAAGTATCAAAGGCCGCATCAACGCCATTTGGCGCGAGGGGATCCTGTGCTTTTACATCGTAATAATCGGCCCGTACCCCGGCTATGGTAGAGAGTTTGTCCGTCCATTGAGATCGCTGCTGTAAGGCAAAACCTGTCTGCCACGATGTTGAATCTGTGGTATCGGATAAGTTGAAATCACCGACGCCATCACCGTTTAAATCGTACTGAGCTCCCGGGGATACGTACACGCCTGGGCGAAGCTCTATTAAACGGGCTTTTTGTTCTTCTGTTAAGGGAATTTCTCGGTTGCTAAGAGGCCCCGTTAAATCAATGGGATTATCAGCTTCAGTGGTAAACTGACTATACCCTAATACACTATTATACCGCAGCGCTAGCCCTACTGTTGTGGTCTGCGTCTGTGACCAGCGATAATCAAGTTCACTACGATTTTCAAATGTATGTGCCCCGTCAATAATTTCGACGAAGCTGTTTTGGGCTATTTCTTCACGGGAGAGATATTGATAATAAGATAGATTTCTAATTTGCACATTATCAGCATACTGATACACAAGGTTACTACGAACTACTGTGGTATCTGCACCATTAATGTCATCAGGGTTAGTGAACACGCGATTACGTGGGATCACCACTTCACCGGTAGGAGAAATAATAGCACCTGCACCTGGGATGGCACTGCCATTGTCTTGAACGCCCTGGCCGGTTATGTAGACGCCATTATCAATTAAATCTTGAGTAGGACGATTGATGCCAGCATTATCAGGGTATTTGGTATCATAATACTCAGCGCTTATATCCCAAGTAAACGCCTGATTTGGGGTGTAACGATACGCGATAAAAAGATTACTACTTTGTCGGTTGGCGTAATCGTAAAAGCTGCCATGATCAAGATATTCAGCGCTCACCCTAATACCACTTTTGTCTTCTTCTATCGCAGTACCATAGTCAACGAGTGCCGAATACTGATCCCAGCGACCTGCACGCACTGTCACCTTACCTTGGCTTTGTCGCGTAGGAGCAACTTTAGTTTGCAAGTTCACAAACCCACCATTGCGTTGGGTGCTACCAAAAAGCACTGGCGAGGGACCCTTTACGACATCAATCTGTTCCACACTATTAAAAGATAAAGGTAAGCCGAAACCGTTATTACCGGCTTGTCGACGCACCCCATCTTGGAATAACTCACCTAACTGACCGCGTATGCTCGGCAAACTTGGTGTACCAAAACCACTGGATGCGTATGCATTTGGCGCTGCCTTAACAATGTCGTGCAAGTCATTTATATTCAGTGCATCTAACGCCTCACTTGATAGCGAGGTTACGGAGCGCGGCGTTTTTGCCACAGTTAATCCAGCACCAAATAACCCCTTCACCTGGTTATCGCTTGGGTTTATGCCTCCTATGGCGGTCGCATTCCCTTTTACTTCTACCACTTCAATGTCGGTGGGTGCTACTTGTTGCGCGACGACCCCTTGATTGACTGCAATAGCAAGAGTGCTAATAGCCAAGCCGATACCTTTATTCATATCTACTTCCGTTTTTAGTTCTTATTCGACAAGACCGATACGCTGTTAAAAAAATTTCAGAACACTTTTAATTTTTCAATCTTGAAAATAATTGAAATTTATTTTTTGAACACTCGTTCTATACTAGTTCAATTAAACGCATTACCTGGAGCCTTTATGGAACACACAACCTCCCCTTCCTCTCACCCTATTGAAGTAAGACTAAGCTGGGCCCTTCTTTCTTTAAGGGTTACCGTATTTATCGTGATGTTTGTTTGGACCCTCGATAAATTTGTCAATCCTTCTCACGGTATGGCTATATTTGAAAAATTCTATGGCGTAGGGGGCGTTACGGAAATGGCGGTGTATATTTTGGGCGCGTTTCAATTGGCCCTGGTGTTCGCCTTTTTAGCCGGGATTGCAAAACGCTATACCTATGGCCTCATCTTTGTTTTGCATGGTGGTTCAACTTTAGCCTCGTTTGCGCAATATTTTGATGCTTTCAACCATCTACTCTTTTTTGCTGCTTGGCCAATGTGGGCTGCTTGCTTCGCGTTATACTTACTGCGCGACGCCGACACCCGTTTTGTTATAGGCAAATAAAATGTTAACGAGTGGCCGCCATATACAAGCGCTGCCACTCAGTTTCGGTTACTGGCATGATAGAAAGCCGGCCGCCTTTTTTAACTAAAGCAATCTCGGTAATATCAGGCATTGCTTTAATCGAGGAAAGCGTCAGCACATCTTTAAATTTCTCAACAAACTTAACATCCACCCTATACCATCTTGGCATATCTAAAGATGATTTTGGGTCGTAATAGTTAGACTCTGGGTTAAACTGAGTACTATCTGGATACCCTTCTCTCACCACTTCCGCTACGCCCGCAATGCCCACTTTTTTGCAACTTGAGTGATAGATAAAGACCTTGTCGCCCATAGTAACCTTATCGCGTAAAAAGTTTCGGGCTTGGTAATTACGCACACCATCCCATGGTTCCGTTTGATTTGGACGGGAGGCGAGATCATCTATAGAAAATGCATCAGGTTCAGTTTTAAATAGCCAGTACGCCATAAGTATGACCTTTGTATGTTTAAGTACACTAGCCCTTTAGTATACAAAGGCCACTAATTTAATAACAGCGCTATACCTTCGCTAGCCGCAAACTGCTATAATAAAGGAACATGTCTTGGTGCTCACGCTTGTAGATGCGAATCGTCGGCTTACGCACAGACCCCTATTTCCTTTATTTCTATGTGTGAATGTTATGCAAGCCACCATTAAGGCCGATCGCGGCCTCTTTTCCTATCCTAAATATTGGCCACATTGTCTTGGTACGGCCCCCTTCTTACCTATGTCTAAAGAAGAAATGGACGCATTGGGCTGGGATAGTTGCGACGTTATCTTAGTTACCGGCGATGCGTACGTTGATCACCCAAGTTTCGGTATGGCGGTGATTGGCCGCGTATTAGAAGCCCATGGCTTTAGAGTGGGGATAATTTCTCAGCCCGACTGGAAAAGCAAAGACGACTTTATGAAACTGGGGAAGCCCAATCTTTATTTTGGCGTAACCGCGGGCAACATGGATTCGATGATTAACCGCTATACATCAGATAAAAAGCTACGGCACGATGACGCGTATACTGCGGGCAATGTAGGCGGCAAACGGCCAGATAGGGCCGTTACCGTGTATGCACAGCGATGCCGCGAAGCATTTAAAGGTGTGCCTGTTATTGCCGGTGGCATTGAAGCCAGTTTGCGACGCATTGCCCATTATGATTACTGGAGCGAAAAAGTACGTCGCTCGGTTTTATTTGACTCAAAAGCGGATATGCTGTTTTTTGGAAATGCAGAGCGCCCTCTGGTGGAAGTTACCCACCGTTTGGCGGCAGGAGAAGATATCGCTGATATTAAAGATATTCGCGGTACCGCTATTATTGTAAAAGAAGCGCTTCCTGAGTGGCAGGGCGTCGACTCTACTTCTTTGGATAGACCGGGTAAAATCGATCCGATCCCAAGTCCTTATCAAATGGAACCCGAGTGCGATTCGAAAGATAACAACAATGCAAGCAGTGAAGCGCCCGCTGCTGCACCTATTGTTATTCAACCACCGCAAAAAGAGAAAGAGAAGCGCAAGCCGTGGGAAAACGTGTACGTTAAACTGCCAGCATATGAGACGGTAAAGGATAACAAAACATTATATGCCCACACTTCCCGAATACTGCACCAAGAAACTAATCCGGGGTGTGCACGAGCATTAATGCAGCGCCATGGCGATCGACATATTTGGATAAATCCACCGGCCATGCCGCTGGAAACCGAAGAAATGGATGCGGTATTTGATTTGCCCTACCAACGCGTGCCTCACCCTGTGTATGGCGATGCTAAAATTCCTGCCTACGACATGATACGTTTTAGTATAAACATTATGCGTGGGTGTTATGGCGGCTGCACATTCTGTTCAATAACTGAGCACGAAGGACGCATTATTCAAAGCCGTTCTGAAGATTCCATAATTCGGGAAATTGAGCAGATCCGCGATACCGTACCCGGATTCACTGGCGTTATTTCAGATCTTGGTGGGCCAACCGCCAACATGTATCGACTGCGTTGTAAAAGCCCGAAAGCGGAAGCCACCTGCCGACGCCCTTCGTGTGTGTATCCGAGCATCTGTGCGCATATGGATACCGACCATAAACCCACCATCGACTTATATCGGCGAGCGCGTAATTTACCTGGTATCAAGAAAGTTCTTATCGCCTCTGGGGTCCGCTACGACTTAGCGGTGGAAGACCCTGAATACGTAAAAGAGTTAGCCCTGCATCATGTAGGCGGCTATTTAAAAATTGCGCCTGAGCATACCGAAGATGGTCCTTTATCTAAAATGATGAAGCCAGGTATGGGAAGCTACTATCAGTTTAAGCAGTTGTTCGATAAGTACTCACAAGAAGCAGGAAAGAAGCAGTATCTTATTCCTTATTTTATCGCCTCTCACCCGGGCACCACTGATGAAGATATGTTAAACCTCGCCATTTGGCTTAAAGAAAATAAATTTAAGCTTGATCAGGTTCAAAACTTCTACCCATCGCCTATGGCTACCGCAACCACTATGTACCATACCGAAGTGAATTCACTAAGGAAGGTAACTAAAGAAAGCGAAGAAGTGCCTTCGGCAAAAGGTGAAATCCATCGCCGCTTGCACAAAGCAATGCTGCGCTACCACGATCCGAAGAACTTCGCCCAAATTCGTGAAGCGCTTTTAAAAATGGGGCGTGAAGACCTAATTGGCCGTGGCCCCCAGCATTTGGTTCCACCTGAATCTGCCAACGAAAAGCGTCAAAAAGCAAGTAAAGGCCGTAGAGGTGAGCGTGCATTAACGAAACACACTGGGCTGCCACCTAGTTTCCAGGGTAAAGGAAAATACACGGGAAAAGCTAACAACAAGGGAACAAGCAAGCCAAGTGGTAAAACACAAGGTCAGTCAAATAAACGACATAATACTAAAGCCACGGGTGCAGGCCCAAAATAAGCATTAATTAAAAAGAGATGCAAATAAAACCGCGCTTAATAGTATAAAAACGCCGTGTAGTACTAGGTAACTACGCGGCGTTTTCGTTTTGTCTTTAATTTAAGTGAGTCAGACAGGGCTGTTTTGTTCATTTTTGCACGGGGTAACAGCTAACCTTGTGTTCAGTGCGGGCTAACAAGTGCTCTACATTTTACCGCTGGCAGTGCGATTTCGGCCTTCGTGTCATCGTTGCGTAAATAACAAGTATCTGCGGCCTTTACTAACGAAAAGCTCATTACCGCATTGTTGTGCCTACCATCAATAACAAGTCCGCGGTCATCGAGGAAGGGTTGACGCCCTATGGTAATGGTTGATTGCTCCATAAAAACAGTGTCTGCAAGAGTGACCTTCTTGCCACCCATAAATTCACTGATTGCGGCCGCTATCGCTCGCTTTTGCGATTCATCATTATCAATACGCTGCGCATAGAAACGCTCAGCCTCTACTGCCATACTTTTACAACCTGCCGTGGCGATTAACAATAATAATGGCAATATGAATGGTACGTGTACTTTGGTAAACACCGACTTCATTACTCCCTCCCCACTACTGCTTCACGCATTAATATAGACATAGTCATTGCTTCTTTGTTTCTACCCTCTTGGTAGCTAATTCCCTACTTAGGTGCATTTATGGGCACTAAAATTTTATTCTGCAAAAAAATTGACGATTTAAGCGCATCTGGCCGTTTTATTGATAGCCCGTCTTTGTGTTGCCCAGCGGCCCTCTCAAACGCGTTGCCCGCCAATGTAGTGGCTGGACATGCGCCAGTAGATGCATGGGCTAATGCTGCGAAAAGCATGCCCTCATTTACATCGCCTAGCGCATGACTGAAGTCATCAGGAACAATACAGCCAGGCACTTCATATTCGAAACTAGGTGAGGAAGAAGGGATAAACCCATCGGCGTAGTCGCCAAACCCTTTTTCGTTTACCCCCTGAAATTGGATACTAAAGTAAGTTGTTCCACAATTATCTGTGGGATAAAAACCATACGGCTTGCCGCAAGTTGGCGTGCCTATTTGTACTACCTCAAGGTTAATACCCCGCAAGGCATTAATAACGGCTTCACTGGCTGAGCAGGTAGTCCCTGTAGTAATAACATAGAGTTTAGTAAGCGATACGCTAGGTAACAGGGTGTTTGTGAGCAGCCCTGCTGCGTAATCAATTTCGTATTGATAAAAAGGCGTGGGCTGAATTTCAACGCCGGTTATTGGATCTACTTCGGGGTGCTTATCATTAAATTGCAACGTCTCAAACGCCATGTTATTGGTTTGATTTGGGCCAGCGACCATGTAAGACAACTGCGACGCTAAAGCAAGCAGGCCCCCGCCGTTATAGCGTAAATCAATGACTAACTCTGTGATATTTTCATCTATAAACGTATTGAAAGACGCGATGAGTTCACTTTGTGCCGTACGAATAAAAGTATTAAATTGAAAGTATCCGGTTTTTCCCGCTGCCCCGTCAATCACCGTTACATTTTGTACCGGCGACACCACAATATCTTGGGAAGTAAGCGTTACGTTTAACGTGCTACCATCAATAAGAGCAAATTCAAAAACAGCGGTTTCACCGCTTTGCGAAGGAAAAAGCGCTTGGTTTAACGCATCTACACCTTCCTGGGTGTTGTTATTAACGAAATCCACATTATTGACCCGCAACAAAGATGCCCCTCGGGGTACGCCTGCCAAGGCTGCGGGTGAATTGGGTTCGGTATAACGCACCAGCAGCTGACGAGGCGGCACACTACTTATAAACTCCCAAGAGAAACCATAGGAAGCGGTAACCCCTGTTTGCGCCAAGGTATTGTATTCGTCGGTAGACTGGGAAAAGTGGAAGTTATCTTTCGCAGAACCAGAGGGTGTAACGCCGTTGGTTTTTAGCTGGGCAAAGTAACTCGCTACAGTAAAATCGGCGGGGTTATTATCATCAACTTCGTCATACCAAAGGTAGGTATTATTGGTCCACGAGCGCATCCACATTTTTTCTTCAAACGCGGAGCCTTCTACATCAGGATACGAGGCGCCGGTGAAAGGGTCTACTCCTGAACGGGGTGTGGCACAACGGCCAGCAAAGTTAGACGCTCCTTCGAAGACACCCGGTTCCCAGGTGATACCTTGTGATGTTTCGGGGGCTAATGGCGTGGTAGGCGACACCGACTTATCATTTGTATTGCTTGAACCACTGCCACCACAGCCATTTACACCCCCTATTGAAATCATAATCAGCAGGGCCATTCGAAGGGTAGACACTTTCATTACATTCACACCCTCTCCTTGTGCAAAATTTCAGTTAGCATTTTTACCTCGCTTATGCGACGAAAAGTTGTCTTAGCGCTATTTATTGTTGGAAATCACACTGCCGTACCTTAGCAAGCTTTCGCACCTAGATCTGCTCAAGTTTATGTAACAATACTTACTTGTCTAGCGTTTCTTTCGGTTTTTTAACCGCCGTAACCCCCGCACTTTGCCATTTGAATACCACAAAAACTAACGCTTCGCTGCCGGTATTTTTGACGCCGTGGCTATCCCATGGCGCGGCATAAAGGAGATCGCCTGCCTCTGCTTTAAATACCTCGCCTTTTACACTCCATTCTCCTTCTCCCTGCGTAACTAATAGAAACTCTTCATCAGAATGCCTATGAGGCGGGTGGATTTCTTTGCCTGCATTTAGCACTGCCATACCCACTAACGATTGCGTGGTACCTACCGTGGCGTCATTATAATATTGGTAAAATATCCAGCCATCACCTTGCTCAGTTGCCGCCTTTTGCTGAGGCAATACAAAACTAGACATATCTTGCGCTTGTGTGCAAAGGGGTATTAAACCTACCCACATAAATAAACCCAGCGCCCCTATGCAAAGGCCTCTTTTACGTATCTGTGTACTCTTCATTTTATCTCCTCTTCTCGCCGCCCAAATGTCTAAACGTACGCGCCATAAGAAAGCGCTTTCTTATTAAACTAGGTCAAGTGGATGTTAATTTCAATTCAGTGGAGGAACGGATTGTGTAAAAAGTGAAATGTGCGAAGGAGCACACCCCGAGGGAAACGCGAGCCCCGCTTAAGCAGGGCACATTCGGTAATACAACTAAGCAGGGGTTTGTTGGGCTGGAGAACCGGATTGTGCTTTTGCACTCGGCGCCATACGTTCGCGTTTTAATAAGGTATTAGCGCGGTATAAACTCCAGCAAACATATACTGCCATGGGAATATTTAGCTGAAGAGAGGCAATAGTGACACTCGCTGTAGTATGCACTATCAGATAAAATACAAGGAGCCCCAATACGCTTATACCCGAAATCATTAGCCATACGGATTTACTTAGCCCTTTCATTGCCACCGTTAAAGCAGTATTCACTACCATAAGACACCAGAATACGACAGTCAGTGAGCCTGAATAGAACATATCGGTAATGGCAGTTAAGGCAAGTGCACTTACACTGCCCCACACCACGCTATACCACAACCTGGTCGCTAATACTGGGTGCCCCTTTTTAGATAACCAAATTTCCATGCCCGATACGCATAGCATGGTCATCATTATTCCCAGTACAAAGTAAAGCCATTTGCTTGTCATGCCCGCAAAATCGCCGAAGTGCAGGCGGTAAACCGACCACGCAAGCTGCTTGCCCCATTCGCCAAATTCGTAACCCGCAACACCCACATAATTTCCTTGGGTATCAAATCGGTAACTTTCCGCATATATCATGCGATTTGGCGCTTTGGCGTAAATTTCAATAAATTGCTCTGGTGCACCTACTTCGTGAACCGTGAGAAACAAAGGCGTCTTTTCGGGTGCCAATGTTTGCATTTGTGCAAATGCTTTACCAATCTCAGGTTTGCCGACTTGAGGCGCGAGTATGGGGTCTGGGGTAAATATTTGATCCATCACCGCCTGTCTATCGCCGCCATAATTTACTTGCGCAACCACTGCCATTACTACCATAGCCAAGCCAAAGTAAACGCCGGTTATAGCAATCACCATGTGAAAAGGTGAGGCCCACAAACCAAACCTATTGTGCAAGTCAATTTGACTTTGTTGGCCATTACCGCCGCGGCGAAACTTAAAAGCATCACGGCTTATACGTTTGTGCGCAACTATTCCAGTAATGATAAGCGTGCAAAGAATAGCACCAAGTGCGCTAACTAAAATCATGCCCCAGCTGTGAGGTAAATTTAAATACAGATGCAAATCAACCAGCATCTCTGTAAATGAGACACTTTCTTTTTCTATCAGATTACCTTCTTGATCAGCAAAATACGCACTATGGTCGTTTTCAACCACAAGCCGAGGTATATCTGAGGTGGGAAAAACCACAAATAAATGATGAGATTCTTGTGGGTTTTGAGTTAAAAATGTGTCCATCGCTTTTTCGATAGTTGCGGGTGTCACACTCTCCATTTCTTGAATATGCGGCTGTTCCCAGCGCTCAAATTCGAAATGAAACACCGCAATCGTTCCCGAAAGACAAACTAAAAATAATAAAACACTAAGAAAAACGCCGGCCCAGCTATGCGCTCGCAAGGCATTTTGTTTGGTTACTTTATTCACAACTTTACCTACTGCGACATGGGAACAAACGTTAAAACAATGATACCTATAACCAAAGCCACTAAATAAACGCTTAAGGCCGCAACTTTGTTTGCAGCAGCTAAATAGTGGTAGGCGGCTAGCCCCCAAAGGATAGGTAGCAACACAATAGCAATAGCGAGTTGACCGGTAAGACTAAAAGGCAATAACGCACACACCGCTAATGTAATAGACACACTTGCTGCCATTAAAACGCCCATAACCACAACAAAATGCCCTATGTGTGTAACAAGGGTTTTAGTAGAAAAGTCGAGTTTTCTGGGCGACGGAATACGCGTCGATTTCGGCAGGTAGCTTTGATTTTTTAAAATAAATGGCCACACCAAACAGGCGGGTAAACAAAGACCATAAAGGACACCGAATTCCCAACCCTGTGCATATGACCACCAAATGCACGCAAAGACCCAAAGGACTACCCCAAAGTAAAAAACACCGGCCGATTGAACCCGCCAACTTCGATACACTGTCATTAATGCAGCCAGCGTTAAACCGCCTGCAGCGTAAGTGAGCATAACTTACCTATTTGTTATTATAAGTCCACCCATGCAGTTATTTAATAAAACACAGGTGCAGCTTTCAGTTAGTTTTGGCAAATACGCTTAGAAGACAATTAATATTATCCCCGCTTAAAAAGATTCTGCGTATTTTTCCTCTCTTTTATTAGCTGCGTTTGGAGAACGCACTAGTAGCAATAAATTTAACAAAATTACACGGTAATGAAAATAACAATTGTTATTATTTATAAATTTTAATTACCCACAAAAAAAAGCTGGTAGCTTTCGCTTACCAGCTTTTATTTCTTTTAGGTCTGAGACTTAGGCTGCCGCACTTTCCTCTTCAGCCTCGATAACTTCATGGCTAAGTAGGTACTCAAATGCAGCTAGCGATGCTTTAGCGCCCTCACCCATTGAGATAACAATTTGCTTATACGGCACTGTTGTTACGTCGCCAGCGGCGAAAATTCCGGCTTCTGACGTGTTACATTTTTCGTCAACAACAATTTCACCATATTGGGTCATTTCAACCACGTCTTTCATAAACTGACTGTTTGGCACCAAACCAATTTGGACAAACACGCCCGCCAACTCAAGGGTGTGTACCTCGTTAGTGCTTCTATCTTGGTACTCGATAGCATTCACTTTGCCATTTTCAGCGAGGATCTGGCGCGTGGCCGCATTCTTGATAATGGTGATATTGTCACGCTTTTCAGCCTGGTCGATAAGCACCTGATCGGCCTTAAGTGTCGGCATAAATTCAAATACTGTGACCGATTTAACAATGCCCGCCAAATCAAGGGCAGCTTCAATTCCAGAGTTACCGCCCCCTATTACTGAAACATCTTTGCCTTTAAAGAAAGGACCATCGCAGTGCGGACAATAAGCAACGCCGTTACCCACATTTTCACGCTCACCAGGAACGCCAAGCTCTCGCCAACGGGCACCTGTTGCCACAACAAGTGAGCGGGTTCGAATTTGTTCACCTGAAGATAGCGTTATTGTTTTAACGTTACCTTTTTCGATGTTATCGACGCGTACGTGCTCTTTAAGCGTGATGTCGTAGTCATTAACGTGCTCCATTAAATTACCTACGAGCTCTGGGCCTGTGGTCTTAGGTACAGAGATTAAGTTCTCTATTCCCATCGTATCTTTTACCTGACCGCCAAAACTTTCCGCTACCATAGTAACTTTCAGGCCTTTACGTGCGCTGTAAATAGCAGATGCTACCCCAGCAGGCCCGCCGCCAATAACAGTAACATCTTGTAGTGGCAACTGAACGCCCGTATTTGCTTCTTTTAACGATGGGTCTCGCTCAATCAATTTGTCAATAAGTGAAGCCGCATCTACTTTGCCGTTAGCGAACAATTCGCCGTTTAAGTAAACACTGGGCACACCTTGAATGTCTCGCTCGCTAATTAAGTTCTGGTATAAACCACCGTCGATCATTTCAGACGTAATATTGTCGTTTAGCAATGCGAACTGGTTAAGCGCCTGAACAACTTCAGGGCAGTTATGACAGCTAAGACTAATGAAAACTTCAAAATTAAGTTCGTCTTTAACTGCTTTAACGATAGATTTAACACTGTCGTCGACTTTAAGTTCGGTTCCCGAGGCGTGAAGAATGGCTAGAATCAGTGAGTTAAACTCATGCCCGCCTGGGATGCCTGAGAACCGGATACCGGTATCTACGCCATCGGCTTCTAGTAGAAAGCTGATTGAACTACGCAAGTTACCTTGGGTATCGCGTTCTTCTATTGATAGTTTATCGCTTACACCTGCAATGTCGGACAGAAACGACACAAGCTCAGCGCGCTTGCTGTGTTCACCAGTCTGTACGACAAAGGTTACGTTTTTTTGCATTGACTCGGTATAGCCTTTCAATGCTTGCAAAATTTCTTTAGTTAACACGGTTGTCCTGCCTTATTTTCGACATGCCGATCCCCGCCAACCATTTTTCAGGTCAACAAATAAGCGAGAATTGGAGTTTGTAAAGAAAGGGAGTGGAGAATCACTCCCTTATACTACATGGTGCTAGTGCGCAGACTAGACTTAGATCTTGCCTACTAGGTCAAGAGATGGTGCAAGTGTTGCTTCACCTTCTTTCCATTTAGCTGGGCAAACTTCACCAGGGTTATTCGCAACGTACTGAGCAGCTTTAACTTTACGAACTAGGTCATCAGCGTCACGGCCAATACCTTCAGACGTGATTTCCATTGCTTGAACGATACCTTCTGGGTCTACAACAAATGTTGCACGGTCAGCAAGTCCCATAGTTTCACGCATACAATCGAAGTTACGAGTGATTTCGCCCGTTGGGTCGCCAATCATAGCAAACTTGATCTTGTTGATAGTGTCTGAAGAATCGTGCCATGCTTTGTGCGTAAAGTGAGTATCAGTAGATACTGAGAACACTTCAACACCACGTGATTGTAGCTCTTCGTATTTATCAGCAATATCACCTAGCTCAGTAGGACATACAAAGGTGAAGTCTGCTGGGTAAAATACAAATACTGCCCACTTACCCTTGATATCTTCGCTGCTTACGTCGATAAATTCGCCGTCTTTAAATGCTGTTGCTTTAAAAGGTTTAATAGCAGTATTAATCAATGCCATGTTTAATTCTCCATTTAGTGAGTTTGTGTTTTACCGTGCGAGTAACAGAACCCTCTGCTACCCACGTAAATAACATAATGTTATCTGCGACCTCTCGATTTACTTAAAAGTTCAAACCAAGACGCCTTGAAACTGGTGATAAGAATAACGCGTTGTGCTAAGAAAAACTAATTGGTAAATTCGAACTCTTTAATCAGTTTTTACAATCAATATATCAATCATCAGTTCATTTTTTCGAACAAGAGAAATATCGCATAAATCGCCTACGCAATCAAGATTTGTCCCCTGAAATAACATGGAGCTAATTGAGAGTGATACGGCCACGCTTTAATTCCTACATCTCTTTTTACTCTATTATAACGTCTCTATATTACGTCAATACTGTAAAAGCCAAGGTATAGCGTCAAAATTTAAAGCCGCTTATTTGGCTTGCGCATACCTTCTTTCGCTCTCATTGTTCTTTTCTTAGCCACCCACGTTCGCCTCCTTAGGAGGAAAACTGTTGAACAAGTAAGCAAAAGGCCCCCTCCTTTAATGTCTCTCAATACCTGAGTAATTTATAAATTTCGTTGCTGTAAAAAAGCATAGTTAGCATTACTTATTGTCAACGATAAATATTTATGACGACACAATGACATAAGTAAACTTATTTAAAGGGGCTAATTAACTGTTTTACAGAGACTTTTATAAACGCAGCTTGAATGTAAACAAATCATTCCTACGTCGCGATTAAGCTTATAGGCTAGTGAGTAGCAAAAGTAAGACTCGGTAAATTTTCACGGGTTAAAATTAAAAATAAACACAGGGAAACACCAATGAAAACATCATTGTCTTTACTCACCGCAGGCATATTGTCTGCCTTTTCCGCGAATGCGAGTGATCTCGTTATTACCGGTGTCATCGATGGCCCACTAAGTGGCGGCGTACCAAAAGCCGTAGAGCTTTATGTCGTAAACGATATTGCTGATCTGTCTGTCTATGGATTAGGTTCTGCAAACAACGGCGGCGGCACTGACGGTGAAGAATTCACCTTCCCAGCGCAAAGCGCGTCGGCTGGCTCATATATTTATGTGGCATCGGAAACAGAAGGATTTACTGCTTTTTTCGGTAACGCGCCTGATTTTGAGTCGAGCGCCATGGGCATCAATGGCGATGACGCGGTTGAGCTTTTCGAAAACGAGGTGGTAGTAGATACCTTTGGGGATATTAATGTAGATGGTAGTGGCGAAACGTGGGATTACGCCGATGGCTGGGCATACCGTGTTAGTGGCCAAACAGCGAACTCAGGTACATTTACTGCAAGCAACTGGACTTTCAGTGGCACTGACGCATTAGATGGCGCTGATACCAATGTTGGCGCCGCTACCCCTTTCCCAGCGGGCACCTTTACTACAGAAGGTGGCGGTGAGGTTATTGTTGAACCAGAAGTACCTACCGTGGAGCTTGGTGAATGTAGCGCAGAAGCGACGCTAATCAGCGCTATCCAAGGAAGCGATGCGTCTTCAGCTGAAGTTGGCAACAGCCACATTGTTGAGGCGGTGATTACAGGTAAACGAGCAGATGGTTTCTTTATTCAAGAAGAATCAGCGGACAGTGATGGCGACGATACCACCTCTGAAGGTATTTTTGTTGATGGCAGCACTGATATTGAAGTTGGTAGTGTCATCCGTTTGTACGGTGAAGTGGGTGAAAATTACGGCCTTACCACACTAGCAATGGACGCAGATGTAACGCCAGCTGACTGTGGAACCAGTGAAGATGTTGTGGTAACTGAAGTCACTATGCCATACACGCTAGACCTTGAAACGGTTGAAGGTATGTTAGTTTCAGTAACCGATGCTACCGTAACGAGTACTAATGACTTATGGCGCTACGGCGAGATAGTCGTCAGCGACGCTATCAAACGTCAGCCTAGCGACGTAGCAGCGCCTCTTTCAGAAGCGTATCTTGAAGCAGAGGCTGAAGCCGAAGCAAGCTTACTTACTATCGAAGATGACAATAGCTCTTCATACCCAGACTTAGTTAGCTTTTTCCCTACCTTTAGTTACGCCAACCCTATTCGTATTGGCGATACAGTGTCAGCATCGGGTCCGTTGAACTACAGTTTCGGTACGTATCGCATCAACCCTACTGAAGTAATTACCGTAACATCAAGCCGTGAAGCAAGCCCTGTTATAACTGAAGGCAACTTATCGGTTGCAACGTTTAACGTATTAAACTATTTCAATGGTGAAGTAGATGAAAACGGTGACGTGACGTTCGACTACGATGCCAACCGTGGTGCAGATGACGAGACAGCCTTTGAACTTCAACAAGGTCGTATTGTTGAAGCTATCGTTGGTCTGAATGCCGACGTTGTAGGTTTAATGGAAATTGAAAACGACGGCTTTGGTGAAGACAGTGCTATTCAGGCTTTAGTGACTGCAATTAATGCTGAACTTGGCGAAACAGAGCAATACAGCTTTGTAAGCACTGCCGATGGCACAATTGTAGGAACTGACGCTATCACTGTAGGTCTTCTATACCGCGCATCGGTAGTAACGCCCAGCGGCGACGCCCAAGTGGTCGCCATGCCAGAGCAGCAAATCGATGAAGATAGCTTAGCTCGCATGCGTCCAGCTCTCGTTCAGACATTTGTTCATACTGAAAGTGAAAAATCGTTTGTTGTAGCCGTTAACCACTTTAAATCAAAAGGTTCAGAGTGTGCGGAAGACCTAGCAGAAGAAACATCAGAAATAGATACTATTCAAGGCAGCTGTAATGCGTTTCGTGTATCCGCCGCTATCACCCTAGGTGACGCGCTGAGTGATGAAAGTCTCCCTGAACGCAAACTAATACTGGGCGACTTGAACGCATATAGCGCAGAAGATCCTGTTGCCGTATTAACTGACTACAGTGCCGAAGAACGGGGCTACACCATTAAAACGGCTATCAATACAGGTATGGATGAAGGCGCATCAGTTGAAGTAGAAAGTAACTATGGATATGTTAACTTAGCCGAAGAGTTTGATGCCGATGGCTTCTCATACTGGTTCTATGGCACTGAACAAGTAGGTAGCTTAGACCATGTATTAGCTAGCCAAGCGCTCCTTGACGATGCAATAGACGGCGCGCATTGGAATATTAACTCACCAGAAGCCTATCAACTGCAGTACGACCAGGCCCTTCGTTACTATGCTGACGAAGATGGCTATGCATTTACTGATGTGGGTGCATACCGCAGCTCTGATCACGACCCATTCATAGCAACTTTCAGTCTTGAAGCTGACGTGGAAGACGTGGAAGGAGATGATACTGCTGATAACGATTCAGGCGGCTCAATGGGTTACATTCTTGCATTTATGGCAGCAATGTTAACCTTTCGCCGTCGTATTAAGAAATAAACGATTTATCGTTAAGAAAAATAAGAAAACCTAACGACGTAAGCAAAAGGCCCAGCAAATAATTGCTGGGCCTTTTCTATTACTCGCAACCTTCCCCTATTACCTCACTATGCAACGGTAGCCTCTACGCTACTCAATGGGCATAAGCCAAAAACAACTATCCTAAAACGCCGTATTTAGCAACGCGTAGGGTTACCTTTTTTAGGGGGATAAAGCCATAAAGGTTGGGGTGTAAACAAAGCTGACAATGTATGATGCGACTAGCTCCTACAGGGATGCAGAAACTAACCTTCACCTTTAAATCGCACCGGCGCTTAATCTATGGCTGCTACCAGCCACTATTTACACACAATAAAGCGTACATGAGGGCGACACCAAGCGGTCGTTTTCAACATAGGGGCATTGGTACGTAAGCATAAAAAACCACTTCGAAGAAGTGGTTTTACATTTAAAAATAAAACTCTTTTTGATTTATACGCGACGACGTCTCATGCGCGCTAAACCAAGTACACTTAACCCTAGGACAACAAGAGAAGATGGCTCAGGTACTGGAACAGTATCACCTGTAAAATCTGTATCGCCTTCTAACGTCTTACCGTCAGCGGTTGTGGTACCTGCTGGTCTAAAAGTAGAAGTGAATTGCAAATCTGCATACCCATCTACACCACCACCTAGTGACGCTTGGTCTAATAAGCTATTGGTATCAAAAGCATCGTTAGCCACACCGGTACCCGCGGACGTAGTCCCAATATCAAGTAAACCAGAACCGTTACCATTATCGTTGCCACTACCTATAGAGGTACCGTTACCAAACAGTGCTGCCATGTAACCAGCGGTAGCATCCCAGCTGGTATGCGAATTAGCACTTAACCAAAGGGTGCCATCTGTTGCATCAGCCATGGTAAGACTTGCAGGGTCGCCGAAGTCCATAATAGTACCCGTTGCTATATCATCAACGTACCAGTTAACCCAACCACCATCAAAAACAAAGTGTTGACTGGCAGGGTCGCTAAGATCTGACTCGGCTGCATTGATGGTAAAGCCACCAAAGGCAAAAGTAAGCTGGCAACCCCATTCACAAAATCCGTTGCCAAATTGCGAAGCGCTAAACCCGTTAATAGAGTTTATTTGCCCATAACCTGAAATGGTATCTTCGACATCATCACCGGTACCAAACACCCCGTCTGGACCTGGATCAATAAAGTTTTCCCACACTGAAGACCCAGCATCAAAATCTGCTCCTGCATCAGGGTCCCACGTAATTCCACCAACCGTAATAGGATCTGCTGCGGCATGGCCGGCAATCCCTAACACCGTGGCGGCTAATAAAAGCTTATATCGTTTCATAATAATAATACACCTTTCGTTAATATTGCCTAACACATGGTTAGAGCATTATCTTCGCTGTACTACTTAGGTCAGCTAAATCCTTGCTCGGTGGTAACTAAGCTTAATCTATGCCAACCCCGATACTTATATACTAAGTTACTGCCTACCTTACTTTTTTTTCGCGCGAGAAAAAGTGCAATAAATAGTCAAAACCAGCAGGTGTAAATTATTATGACAGTTTTTGCGTAAGCCTTATTTTTTAAGGCTATCAGCGCTTCGTCTACACGAAGTTGTAGGCGTACCCGCACAGCGACCAACGCGAAAAAACATAATGACCTGTTGTCCATTGGCCACCTCGCTATCCACATTGCGTTTGACATTACTTAAACGGGAAAGATACGGTTCTCCAACATCTGGTTTAGCCAAAGGCAACACCCCTGGGGCAGCATAGGGGTGAACAGATAAACCCAGCTGGGTTGCTTTAAGCCAAAATCTCAGCATTTGTTGCCCGGCCTTTATAATATCGATGCGAGACGTACTTTTTGTTGTCAGCACGCACATAGCGGGGGATAGCTTAAACGGCAGGGTAACTGAGCGCATGGCAATCATTTTACTGGTGCCAATTTTATTGAGTTTTTGCATAGTTCGCCACGTTGCCATAAGACGAAACATAGGCCTTGCAATAGGCTCAATACTTAACATCGCGGGAGTCATGCCTTTATCCGGCGCCGGTTGGTCAAAAACGATAGTTTGAAATAGCTCTTGATGTAAGCTTGCGCACTCGAAACGAATTTGCTCGGCTTCTTTTATGCTCGGCAAAAATTGTGCAATCGCGGCCTTGTCGGTATATACATTAAGTGCGTAATCTTTATCATTCACCGCGCCGGCTAACGCAAGACTTTCGCTCTCAGTTACGGGGCCTTTATAGGGAAAACGTCTATCAGTACAGCGAGCCTCAATGTACGAGGCGAGTTCCCTGTCGCTCGCGGTTTCATCAACGACTTTTTTATTCGCTTTTTCATTGGGGAGCGGGGGCGTATTACTGGCAGAGGAAGTAAATACCAAAGTAGCGATTTTTTCGCTTTCATCGCTTGGGCAATACACAATTTCTGCATTTAATTTACTTTCAAGTGCTTTTAAACGAATTGACTCAATGACACAACCAATAGCGAGATCAGTGAGAATAAACGTTTTATCCGTGGCAAACCCACTTAACTCTGCGTCCCGCCAGATAGATAGCTCAGATGCATTGTCCCACTGGTATTTCCAAGGTTGAGAATTATCTGCAGAAGGGGCTCGTATACCAGCGTCAATCAGCGACGCCTTTTGTTCATCACTTAATATCATCTTGTGTAGCCTAGGTTATCAGATGTTAAACGCAGATTTAGCGTTGGCAAGCGCTTCAAGAAAGCCAGGGTTATCCGCCCCGCCCTCTAGGGAGGTGATTTCTGTTTTATTTAGATAGGGGTCCCAGTGCATGCCTTGAGGTGCCACAATTAAATCGCCCCGATTAAGCAATATTTTTACCGCGTAACTAGCAGCTACGCCAGCACACAAAGTGCAGCCAATAATCGTAGAAGGCCCTTTCTTCGCTTTAAGATCTAAGCGAGAGGCATCGACAAGATACGCCGATTGCATAGCCGTAGGGGCTAAGCCAAGATAGAAGCGTAAATATAGCTCTGTTTCGGTTTCTGCCTGGGAAAGGCCGAAATAGTCTTCAAAGGTCATTTCACCAGGCATAAAACACAAAAAGGCCGTACCCATACCAAGAGGGGCAGCGGTTACCGCGGGAATTCCTCGTTCTGCACATTTAGAAAACACCAACCGGCGCGCATCCATTGCGAAAAAGTCTAAGCTATCCACGTAAAGATCAACGCCGTCAAGAAAGGCATCAATATTGTTAATATTAACCCCATCTTCAAAAGAGTTAATAGTAGCGGTAGGGTTAATATCTTTTAGCATTGTTTCCATTACGCCTACCTTCTCTTTACCCACGGTAGACATCGTGGCCCCAACCTGCCGATTAAAATTCTCCACACCAAATGTGTCAAAATCAGCTAGCTGAAAGTTACTTATCCCTAAGCGTGCTAAAGTAAGAGCATGAATTCCCCCGACGCCACCACTACCAGCAATTGCAACCCGTTTACTGCGTAGGCTAGCCTGTTCGGCTTCAGTAAACCACCCGATATTTCTTGAAAAAGCAGTTTCGTATTCAAACTCTGCGGTAGCCATTATTACTCCTTAGTGAGTGGTATAACTGGGTACAGAATGAGTTGTTCGCGCAGCTGATTCTCTACCAATTTAAATAAATTGAGCATCTCGACGTTGAGTTTCGTGTAATAGTCACTTTGGTCAAGAACAAACAAGGCGCGGGTGCCGTGATAGTCTAGTTCGCAACCACATTGCTTAAAATGCAACCCTAGGCGACGTAAGCGCTTGTTTAATCTTGGCTCTACAACCACAAACATATGCGGATGATGACACATATTTACCAGTGCAATAACGCCTAAGTAAAGCCCTATAGCAATATTGGGAAAGTTTCGTCTGTCTTCATCGGTGAAAATATCCGGTGAAGAGGCAACGTTTTCATTAATAACAAATGACTGGTTTTTCTCCCCAACCCTTCGCCTAAATTCCGCGGGTACCGCTAATCGCGAAATTTCGCCAAACGTGCCCCGGGTGAGGGTGGACGGATCTATAACCTCTTTATTAACACTCTCTAAACAGTGTAACTCAAAGGGTAATTTTTTTGTTAGGTCATGAGGTGGCGGCAACACTAATCGCGCAGTACCGGCATAATGTCCCGTTCGCTTATGTTGCAGTAATAGTGCAATAGAATACGCATCGCATTCATCGGTTTCCATACCGTCGGGTCGCGTGGGTTCCCATCCAAGTTCTTCACTGTATACTTGATGGCGGATTCGGTAAGATTCTTGTTTTAATTCAGGCGTATTTGCCACTTTAAGCGAGAAATATTGCTCAAAGTTTTCGGCGACTGTCATATGATCCATATCTTAGCTCCCCTCGGCTTGACAGGGAGTATAGGACGAATTCACGCTCTCTACTACCCCCCTACGAACGCGTCGTTAAGCCAATAGTCATGCATACTAGGGCGTATTCGCTGGCTAAATAAACCCGTTTTCTGGCGCAAAAACGTACCCTGTTGACGCGCTTAAAATCCACACTAATATTGCGTGTAGCACCCGTAAGCACTGCTTCACACAATGTAAACTCACGCTACAAAATAGGACATTTCTACTACAGCTTCAGCAGACGATAAATTCAACGAATAGCCGCATAGTAATTTGTGTTTAAAATAAATATAGCGAGGGGATATTCTCGCAATTTATTTGGCTCTGCAACCCGTTGTCAGCATTACTTACAATCTCATTTTGTGGATAGATTTAGTTTATCCACAAGCTTCGTTTTAATAAAAAAACTTTGGTTATACCTACTTAGCAACATTTAGCGTGTGACGAACACACTTTGGCAAACGCTAACCCTTCCTAGAATTGCTCAAAACCTGTCAGATTATTTAACACTTACTTCTCACATGTCTTTGCATAAATTTTAACCTTCGGTAACGCTTAGCTTTTTTGAAAAGATAATTTATGGCTTATTAAATGCTATACAAACGCTTGCTTGATGTGTAACAAAAAACTAACAAAGGAGTGAACATGTCACAATCTAGCAGAATCTCAACCCGCTTAACGTCCCGACACTGGCTCTTTGTCGTCGGGTTCATCACCCTTCTCTCTACTAACGCCAATGCCACCCTTCTAAATTCAGACTTTTCTGCTGGGTTTTCTGGCTGGTTTGGTGATTACACTTATTACGACATATCTGAAGACAATAATATAGACATCCTTGGAACGACAACCTTCCCAACTGAACTCTATCAGCTTAACGGTGGAGGGTCGGTAACCTTAATGACAGCACTCTACCCCACTGGGGATGACGAGGCTTGGTTTGTCAGCCTCTTTCAGAGTTTTGATGTAGACACGTTACTCGCGCCTGGCAATCAATTGCTATTGAGTTTGGCGGTGGTCGGGGCCGGCGATATTCTCGGCGCCCAATTAGTTAGTGACGATCTTTCTAAAACACTCAACCTAAATGGCGGGGGAACTTTTGATATAACGGATTGGGCGGGTATAAGCGCAACCATTACTTTTTATGTTGAAGACTTTGATACTTTTCTAGGAGATAGCTTAACGATATCTAACTTAGCCATTACCCAGGTTACCCGTGATGTACCTGAGCCTTCAATGTTTGCGCTCCTTGCGCTAGCAGGCATCTTGGCACTGCGTAGAAAACTAAATTAATTGCTAAATAAGCTCGACATTGACTACGGGAAGTTTGCGTGTCTCGATGTCCACATTATCGGAGATATGGACATGGTAAATCCACTAGGAAATACCCATTACTTTGCGCTGACAAGGATGTACCGTCAGCACGCTACTTTTTTTACTATAGTACTTTGGAGTGTTTTACTTTTAAGTGCACTTATAAGTCATTCTGCCACGGCTCAGTCATCGGGGAGTTGGGAGCCGGTCGAAAACGTGACCATAGAACAAGGCAGCCGATTCTATGATCGTAACAGTCGCTTATACTTTACCGACAACATGGTAAGTATTGAAGGTGATACCACGGCCTTAGCTGATCTGCGACTGGTAGTCACCGACAGCACTACTGCGGTTGATAACGCAGAAGGTATGATGGACGGCCTGCCCTATTTCACCATGAACGATACCTCAGGCGCACAGCGAATATTCTTTGCTCGCTCTCGAGGCGCGTTCAGTTACACCTTAGCGGTAATGCAATTCACCGAGGAGGTTACTGATAGTGACAACGATGGTGTACCAGATAATGAAGACATATGTCCGCTTGACCCTGACAACGATGCCGATAGCGATGGTATTTGTGGTGATGTAGACGTATGTCCCGCCGATCCTCTTAATGATGCAGATGAAGATAATATCTGCGACAGCGATGATTTTTGCCCTGGTGATGACACTAATATGTGTATTCTCGTATCAGGGCTGGTACTAGGTAACGGCTCTGCGTTAGAAAATGCGAGTGTACAGCTTGGTCTTGGCGGTACAACCTTGTTTACCGATATGGATGGTAGCTTTTCTGGGGCTGTGGGCCCAGATACCCTGAGAAATGATGGGAGCAGTAATTTCGTTCCAATAACTATTAACGCAGGTGGTTTTTCTACCGGTAACGTAAAAGTTAAAATGGAGGGTGACAATCGTGACTATAGTATTACGGTAAACCTACAGCAAGTATCTGACATTCTTGACGAATTCGATGATGTCACTGCTGATGGTGGCGTGGTTATTGTTAAGGAAGGTAGCCCTGTGGGCTCACTTGAAATCCCTACCGGCTCTTTACCTGATGGCGCTACTCAAGTGGTAGGTACTGTCACCTACCTTAACCCAGAAACCGATGATTTACTGTCATCGCCAGGGGGTGATTTACTTGCGCTTCCCGAAGGTGCAGATCCGAATGTTGATGATCCCGTTACGTTAGAGTCTTTCGGCATGATGGAGTTTAACCTTCAAGATCAAGACGGAAATGAAATTTCTGAATTAAATGGCCCTGCCGAAGTGTGTATGCGTGCCACCACAGGCCTCGTTGAAGGCAATACAATTCCCTTATGGTATTACGATGAAGAACAAGGCCTATGGATTGAAGAAGGTGAAGGCGAAGTTGTCGAACGAGACGGCGAATTGCTTATTTGCGGCAACGTTGAACACTTTACGTGGTGGAACTACGACCAACCTATTACTACCCATTCCTGTTTGCGCTATGAAATGCGCGACGAGACTACGGGTGAGTCGCTAAACAACCTAAACTGGTATGCCGAAGGTGCAACTTACAATGGCTCTTCACCTGCTCGCGGTTGCGCTAGTGGTAATGACGAATTCGACGCCTTTACGGTTAAAATATCGATGCCATTAGATGAACAGAGTATTCGTGTCTATACGTTCTTAGGAGGTACTAAGTTTTATCTGGCTTCCGATGCAGACAGTACTTACTCATTAACTACGTCAGTTACCCAGGCAGCTAACTTCCCTACACCGACTGAAAATGGTAGTTGTTTAACCGGTACGTTAAGCGGCGCCTGCTGGTTGCTAGATTACCAAGATGGTGTAGCGGATGGCATATTACCTATAGATTTGTCTAATATTAATCTTCCCCCCGTTATTACAGAGTTTGCGTTAAATGAAACGTTTTTATTAATGGGCGAAAGCATGGGTTTGTCGGTGACCGTCACCGATCCCGAAGGTGAAGATGTAAGGTTAGACTGGCAAACAAATTGCGGTTATTACGGTGATACTTCTTTAGGTAGCATCGATAACACGCCGCAAAATGGTATCTCAGGAACCCACTTTAGTAATACGTTTACTGCGCCAAACTCGCTGTCGTACCCTGTGGAATATTGTCAAATAGAATTAACAGCATCAGATCCGCAAGGCGCAGAGACAATTGCCAACCGCTGGATAACCGTGGCCTCTAGCTTTGAATACGAGGTTAACGGGGTTGTTTACGGTACAGATGGCCAACCTACCCCCTTTATTGATGTGCAATACTTTAATTGGGATTGTGAGGAGCTAAACCAAACTGCAACAACCAATGCGTCGGGCGAATTCTCCTTTTCTCTTAATTTACAGCGTTGTGATTTGGATGGCGACCAGCAGTATTACTCAACAGGCGCCGTTATAGTTTTCTTCGAAAAAGACGGTGTACAATGGGCGCAGGAGCAGTACCTTGACGACTTCTATAATGGTGGAATAGATATTATACCCAGCATACAAGCTGCAAGCGCTTCCTCTCAAACTAATGGTTGTAGTATTGCCGATGATGGCTCGACATCTTGCTACCTTGATATATTCCTGCCTACATTATGGTCATCGCTTTCTGGCGATATTGTGGACAACCCCTTCGTGTCCGAAATTGGCTTAGAAATTAGTCTTTATTCATTTGAAGAGTTTTCCAACGGATCTGGTTATGTATGGCTCTATGACTATATACCTATGCTTCCGACTGACACGAGTTACGGCCCTATACCTATACCAGTGAGCACGGGTGAAATTTATCTCTACGGTGCCACCGCCGATGATCCTTCAGCAAACCGTTATTACGAGTTTGACATATGGAGCCAAAATCCAACAGAACGTGATATAGGTGACTTCGATGAAGCCCCTGTGGAAATAACCGTTCTTAATACTAGTGGTGATGCTGTTACAGGCGCAGATGTTGAAATTGCAAGCTATACCGGCGGCACAAATGTGGTTGACTCGGGTAATACTGATGCTAACGGAAGCGTAACTCTTTACGGTGGACTTGGATATACCAATGGAAACGTCTTCGATTCAGTGCTAGGTAATCGCTATTACTTCTCTAGCATTCTGACGCGCTGGGATGAGCCGCGCATAATAGACATTAACGGTATTGAGCAATGCAACGTTAAAGTAACTGTTTTTGATGAGGTTGGAGAAGTCGTCGAGGGCTTGGTAGTGCAGTGGTTTGGCGAGAATAGTAGTGGTAACAGTACGCCAACAGACAGCAACGGTGAGGTTACTTTTAACGTACGACCTGGTTACCTTAACATCGAAGCCTATGACGGCCCTTATTTTTATCGTTTTGTAGAGATAGGCCATTGTCGTTTGGAAGGGGGGTTACCAAGAGCAATAGACATTGATATTAGTTCTAGCCGCGCCCCCGTGTATTATTTAAACATCTTGTAACCTTAAGGAGAGATAAAGATGAAGATGCAAACACTATCAGCCCTTGTTGCCCTAGGTTTACTCTCCACTTCGGTGATAGGGGAAGAACTGACGTTGCCGCAAGAGCCCCAAGTGACAGCCGAGCAACAACGTATCGCTCTAGCTAAACAAAAACATGAGCAAAGGCAAATACGAATGGCTGAGCGTGAGGCCCTTATCAACCAGCAACGCGAGAGAAAAAGAGCAGAAATAACGCAGAAGATAGAAAGCAGAAAAATTGTAAAATAGCCTTTGCCAATCTTAAAAAGCCGCTTCATCACGTGAAGCGGCTTTTTTTATACTTGCTTCAAGAGCAGCGCTAGATTGAAAACCTTGTAGTTTCACTTGTATTCCGTTCACCTGAATAATCATACCCGGTGTACCCACGAAGCTGGCATCTTGCTGAGCAAACCGATTAACTTGAACAAAGTACTCGCTCGTTTGTTTTGCGGTTAAACAATGTTCTATTACCGCTTTGTCTATATTCGGAATTTGTAGACTAATACGCATTGCAATACCTTCAACGTCGTGTAGAGAAGGAGGTAACGCGTAAAACTGTTGATTGAACTGTGTAAAAGCACTGTTACCATAATGCGTACCCACACAATAGCCTACTTTCGCAAAATGCTGAGAACGTATATTGTTACTAGGCCACAGCCAGCTAACCCACCGTATTGAGTTAGCATTGCGGTTAACAAGCCGTTGCATTACCGTTAATTGTTGCCGACAAAATCGGCATTGGTAATCCATATATGTATGTATGACAACATCAGCGTTTAACACGCCACTGCTCTGCCATGGGCTAGGTGCTATGGGTAAGCCTATAGATGAAGATAGTAATACGGCACTAATTGCGACGAGCACAGGCAAACTCCTGACGATACTATAAGCGGCGAAACCTACTAATACTCTAGAACGCCAGGCTGATAGAGGCAATATTTATTATTTTACTTTAGTCACACCGTAAGCGCATTGGGTTTAACACTAACAACACAAAACACTATTCTACGTGTCATTACATGTGCCGCCTAACCCTACACAACATTTAGCGAGTAGACTTTAATAGTGCCGACGTATCTTCATCATCTTTCGATGTTAAGTCTATACCGAGGGCCTCTACATACTGGTCACATTTTTGTCGCTGTGTTGGCGAGAGCCTTTCGCGAGTGAGTAGCTTTGCAGCGCGAGTGACTACTTTGATTTGAGGAGGCGTAAGGGGAGCCTGCAGGCGAAGCTGATTAGCCACCTTTAACAGACTAAGGGCTATTTGTTTATCCTTTGGCGCAATCGTAAGTGCTTGACGCAAGTTGTTATAAGCAGGTTGCAGACGGTTTTCCTTATAGTTTACCGTCGCCATATGCTTTAATTCTTTGGCCGTAAATTGTATTTCGGTACGCTCTATAGATTCCTGCTTTAAATATTCATCGACCACTTGAGAAGAGAATGTATCTCCCTCTATTTGCTTACGCAACTGCGCAAGAATACTAATGCAATGTTCCTTCATGCCTAATTCGTGAAAAGCTTTCATTTTGTCGAGGTTGTCATCCATCGACATTCCTTTTGAATTAGCCGGAATAGAGGACATTATAGATTCAGCGCCTCGCTTATCATTTTTTAAGCACAACACACGCGCCTTCGTAACAGTGAGCTGCTCACCCAATTCTACTTGCATATGACTTTGCTTTGCTAGCTCTTCAAGGTGCGACTCTGCTTTTACAATATAGTTGTGGCTTTCAGTGCTTCCTAGGCTACTGGCCAAATCTATCGTTGAGCGCACCACATTCAGCGCTAATTGCGGAGAGTCATGAATTGAATTTTTAGCAAATTTCGCCATATTCTGCACAGCCACTAACTGCCCCACTTTGTCGTGGGTTAATCGGGCTAAATCGCATAACCGCTTATTTCGTTCAATATTGCGCGGGGCTAACTTACTGGCTTGCTTAATTTGTTCGTAGGCAAGTTCAAACTGCTCTTTTTCTATAAAGTATTGCGCTAGTAGGTCGTAAGTAAGAAAACGGGTATCCGCCCGGTTTAATAAATCGTCTACCAATAATTGCGCTTCTTCTAATGCGTCTTGTCGTAACAAGGACTTAGCTAAACCTATATGTACCCATGCGTGATCCATTGATTGCAATAATTCACGGTAGTAGCTTTCAGCGCGCTCGAAATCGCTAAGTTGTATCAGGCATTCACCAATTAAGCGCTTAATACGAGGATGGAAATCTGTAAGCGTAGCGTCTTGGAGTTGCCGTTCTGCATAGTACATAGCAGTGGCGTACTCGCCTATTTGCATGCAGTAAAGCATTTTATGAAGCTTATAACGCGTTTGAAGCAAATAGCTAAGACGGGATTCGATACTTACCCGCTTGAGGGGCTTAACCCAGAAATCATCGGGTTGTAATTCAACGATACAATTAACCAATTCCGGCGATGTTTCTGCGCTTAGGAAGATAACCGTTGTAGTTTCATTGATATAGTTTAAATGTTTGAGTTCTTCAAACAAATGAAAGCCATCTTTGTCGTGACTAACATTAAACGCCAGCAAAACGAAATCGAAATGGATCTTTTCACATAAACGCTTAGCATGATATGCATTGTGCGCATTACTTACATGCTTAATGCCCATATCAAACAAGGCGGAAGAAATCACGTCATGTACAAGTCCTTGGTTATCGATAACCAAGAAACGTAAATCTTCAACAGAGGTGGGGGATGGAATTTGTACTGACATTTAACTCATCACTTTTACTGCTTATCCCTAAGGCATATTATGGAGCTTTAATCGTTTTTATATATTCTATGCATCCATTGCAACACAAGCCATACTACAACATACCCTACTGGTACGTATTATCTTTTAGCTTGCCGATGAGATAGTAGCACTAGAGTGAGTGTCTACGCTACTGTTGGATGATAGCGGGCGCTAATTTAACGCTGTTCTCAATATCGGCATAGGCTGCAATTTGACGACTATGGACTATGTCACCGGGTTTAGCGTTGAAACCTTTACCTATATACCGTAAACGCCCCAACGCAGACAAGCAAAAGCGCGGCATAATAGTGTTTCACTATTTACGCCTATTCCTACTGGTCGATATTCCACCATATACTCAGCAAAGGCGTTGATTTAAGTATAAAAGTAACGCAAAGCGTGTTTAGATAAGCCATGTAATAGAAACATACAATTGGTGAAAAAATCATGAGCCAAGACCAAACAGTGATTGAAGAAACTGAACACCATCTAGCCCTTAGAAACTTGCGGTTAGACGATTATAACGATATCAAAGCCTTAATGGATGATATTTATGCCAATGTAGGCGGTGCATGGCCGTATTCAAACTACAAAGCGCAAGTTACCACTTTCCCGGAAGGACAAATTTGCATAGAAGATAAAGGCAAAGTTGTGGCCTTCGCCATTTCTGTTATCGTCGATTACGATCAATTTGGCGATAAACATAGCTATGATGAAATTACCGGTGACGCGTACTTAACCACCCATGATCCTAATGGCGATGTGCTTTACGGGGTGGAAGTAATTGTATCAAAAGAATACCGTGGATTGCGTCTTGGCCGCCGCTTGTACGAAGCGCGTAAAGAGCTCTGCCGTAATCTAAACTTGAAATCCATTATGGCAGGTGGGCGTATTCCCAATTATAAGAACTATGCCTCTGAGCTATCCCCTTATGAATACATAGAGCAAGTAAAATCGAAAGATATTTACGACCCTATTTTAACCTTTCAAATTTCTAATGGATTTGAAGTTAAACAAGTATTGAGCGCTTATCTTCCTGAAGATGAAGCGTCCAAGGGCTATGCTACGTTGCTTCAATGGCACAATATTTATTACGAGCCAAGTAGCCCATCACTTATAGCGGGGAGAAAGTCGAGTGCGCGTATTGGCTGTATCCAGTGGCAAATGCGCTATTTCAATAACGTTGAAGAGCTTTTACAACAGGTAGAGTACTTTGTTGACGCATTGTCTGACTACTCCTGCGATGTTGCGTTATTCCCGGAATTCTTTAACGCGCCCTTAATGGGCCTTAGCCCTTCAGATACGTCAATTGATGCCATATGGCATTTAGCAACTTACACAGATGAATTACTTACGGCGATTTCTCACTTAGCTGTGTCTTACAATATTACTATTATCGCGGGCTCAATGCCGGTGGTGGAAGACGATCAGCTTTACAACGTAAGTTATATTTGTAAGCGGGATGGCACTATAGAAAGCCAATACAAGCTTCATCCTACCCCCCATGAGAAGAAAGACTGGATCATGAAAGGCGGCAATAGCTTAAAAGTATTTGATACCGATTTTGGTAAAATTGGCGTACTTATTTGTTACGACGTGGAGTTCCCTGAACTTGCTCGCATACTATCGGAACAAGAGATGCAAATTTTGTTTGTACCATTTTGGACAGACACTAAAAACGGGTATCTACGTGTTCAACGATGTGCCCAAGCCCGAGCGATTGAAAATGAATGTTATGTTGCTATAGCAGGCAGCGTAGGTAACTTGCCCAAGGTAGACAACGTCGACATTCAATACGGTCAAACGGCAGTGTTTTCACCCAGCGATTTTGCGTTTCCCCATGACGCGATAGTGTCTGAAACTACCCCGAATACTGAGATGACCTTAATTGTAGATTTAGATCTCGACAAACTAACTAAGCTTCAAAATGAGGGCTCAGTAAGAAACTATTTGGACAGACGCAGAGATCTCTATCGCGTTGAATGGATTGGTGGTGACGATTAGCGCGGCTAAACTCATAGCATAGCGTTGGTATTTAACCGCAAATCAAGATAACATCAAATTGAGCGCTATTAAAAAGTAACAGCGCCGCTTTAATCTGTTTAAAGCGGCGGCATTTCTAAGAACGAGAGATATTAATCTACTATGGCAGATAATTCGAAAAACGATGATTTTCCAACCATTCGGTTAGATGAAGAGGATCGTCGCGATTACCAGCAGAAACGGCAACCAGAGAAGCAAAAAGGCACACCGGTACCGCCCTCTTCGCCGAAAACATCCTCTTCTAATACTAAGTCTTCTGGTGGAAATGGCATATGGGTAACATTAGTGGCCCTTGTTGCGTTTGCTGGCTTAGGGGGGTGCTATTACCTTTACACTTTACTTGAACAACAAAAAGCTCAAGCGAGCGACGCTGAAGCGCGTATTGCACAATTAGAAAAAAGGTTATCGGCTACAGGCGAAGAAATTGGTGAATCCACCGTGGCTCTGCAGGTAAAAGTAACCGAGTTGTCGAATAAAACCACTGAGCTGTGGGAACAGATGGACAAATTATGGGCCTCGGCTTGGCGTAGAAACCAAAAAGAAATCGCTGATTTAGGGGATCGGGTTGGTTCGGTAAAAACAAGCTTAGATAAACAAATCAACGCGGTTGGCGGTGACGTTAAGGCGCAAAATAGCGAAATTGGCTCGGTGAAAAAACAACTAGCATCACTTGCTGATGAAATTCTTGCGCTAAATGTTCAAATAGAACAGGCTGCGGGCGATAAACGAGGCTATGAGCAGCAGATTAAAAACCTAAATGATAAGTTATCTGTGCTGGAAACCCGGAATAGTTCCTTGTCGGGGCGTATTACTGGTTTGGAAAATGAGATTCGAGAAATTGCCACTAAGGTGGTGTCGAAAAGAACCAACAGTGGCGGCGGCTCAGCACCGGCATCACAGCCCTCTGCCAACCAATAATTGTGTTTAGATGTGAGTACCAGCGGGTAGGCGCTTAAGGGGGATAACCCTTAGGCACCTACGTTCTGAGTGGCGCCAGTAACTCGGTGGGTTCAACAGCTATAAAAAAAGCGCCGTAAAGGCGCTTTTTTCATGAAACCATGTCTTATCGACGTAGGCCAAGACGCTTGATAAGGTCAAGATAACGCTCAGCGTTCTTGCCTTTAAGGTAGTCTAGAAGCTTACGACGCTGGCTAACCATGCGTAGAAGACCACGACGTGAGTGGTGATCTTTCTTATGATCAGCAAAGTGACCTTGAAGCTTGTTGATGTTGTGAGTAAGTAACGCAACCTGAACTTCTGGTGAACCAGTGTCGCCTTCTTTAACGCCGTACTCAGCTACAATTTTCCCGGTTTCTTCTTTAGTTAGTGACATATCATTCTCCTAAGTTAAGTTCCGCCGATCACTAATTCAGCAGAACGGAATGAAGCGCGTATTATAATGACGAAGTAAAAGTTAGCAAGGAAAAAGCCAACTTTATTGTTCGTACACCACACGCCGTTTGGGATTGACAAAAACTTTGCCGGTGTTTGCACGCTGATCTTTAGGGTTCTTAACACCCTCACCTACGCCTAAGAATAATGCACCCGGCCCCTCACCATGATAAACACGATAAGCTTCACCCTCTTCTAGCTGATGGTCGCTTTGACCTTCAACGCTCTGGCCATGATCGAAACGCATACGCTCAGTATCGTCTACCACAACTTTCAAAAGGCGGCTTACTGCAGTGTCCATAGGAATAAGTAGATCATCAAGGGCTTTAAAATCACCCTCTTGC
This sequence comes from Alteromonas profundi, assembly GCF_010500865.1. Classification (GTDB taxonomy): domain Bacteria; phylum Pseudomonadota; class Gammaproteobacteria; order Enterobacterales; family Alteromonadaceae; genus Alteromonas; species Alteromonas profundi. The sequence continues at coordinate 201,125 of NZ_JAAAWN010000005.1, read as the reverse complement.
AAAGATTCTTGAAGCGTAATTAACGTATCAAGCGAGACCATTTTATCGGTTGGATAATCAGCCACTTCCGTTCGGTGCAAACGCGTTACATAAGCCCCGCACCCTAAGTTTTGACCGAGATCATCCACAATAGAGCGTATATAGGTACCTTTGCTACACTTTATTCGCATATCAACGAAAGGGAGCGCCACACGGGTCACTTCCAACTCGTACACCTCGATATCTCGTGGTTCACGCTCTATCTCTATCCCTTGACGAGCATAGTAATAAAGCGGCTTACCTTGATGTTTAAGTGCCGAAAACATGGAGGGGATTTGCTTACTTTTGCCCAAAAAGCTAAGGCAAGCTTCACGTACAGTCGCTTCATCCACGTCCACTGGCTTTTCGTCAACCACCTCTCCATCAGCGTCAGAGGTTGTGGTGCGAATACCGAGTTTAGCGGTAACTTCATAGGTTTTTTCCGCATCAAGTAAAAACTGAGAAAACTTAGTCGCTTCGCCCAAACAAAGAGGCAACATACCGCTTGCTAGCGGGTCTAACGCGCCAGTATGTCCTGCTTTAGCAGCTTTATACAGCCACCTTACTTTCTGCAATAACTGATTGGATGAGCCGCCGAGGGGCTTATCTAGCAACACTATGCCGTTTATGTTACGGCCTTTACGACGTCTTGCCATTTACTCCTGCTCTTCTGAATCATCAGTTTCGCGCTTAGACTCATCTTTTGCGATGGTTTCAGACACAAGGTTAGAAATACGCATACCTTCAATAATTGATTTATCTTCAAAGAAATGAAGATCGGGTACTGAGCGCATACGTAAACGTTTCGCCAGTATGCTACGCATAAAGCCTTTGAATTCGGCCAGCTGCTTAACTTGGGCTTTGCCTTCTTCTTCAGTACTGTTGTAAATAGTGACAAATATTTTAGCGTGGGCCAAGTCGCGAGTAACATCTACATCTGATACCGTGATCAGCGGCATATCCCCTACGCGATGTTTATATTCATTTTGAATGATGCTGGCAATTTCTTTATGTACTTGCTGCGCCACTCGGTCGGTACGTGAAAATTCACGAGCCATAATATACTCCTTTCTTACATTGCACAGATTACTGCCTGTTATACAGACAAAAACGGGGGCTCTGGCCCCCGCTTTTTCATGCCAATGTTATAGGCAATTTAGATTTCTCGTTTAACCTCAACGATTTCGAAAACCTCAATTTGGTCGCCGACTTTAACATCGTTGTAGTTCTTAACGCCGATACCACATTCCATGCCGTTACGAACTTCTTGTACGTCATCTTTAAAGCGACGTAGAGATTCAAGCTCACCTTCATAGATAACTACGTTTTCACGTAGTACACGGATCGGATTGCTACGCTTAACCACGCCTTCGGTAACCATACAACCTGCAATAGCACCCAGTTTAGGCGATTTAAATACGTCACGAACCTGTGCTAGACCGATGATTTCTTGCTTAAATTCTGGCGCAAGCATACCGCTCATCGCAGCTTTAACTTCATCAATCAAGTGATAGATAACGCTGTAGTAGCGTAAATCAATTTCTTCTGCTTCAAGCACACGACGTGCAGACGCATCAGCACGAACGTTAAAGCCAAGAACGATAGCACCAGATGCTGCCGCTAAGGTTGCGTCTGTTTCGGTAATACCACCTACACCGCTACCTACAATATTTACTTTCACTTCTGAGGTAGAAAGCTTAATAAGTGATTCAGCAATTGCTTCTACAGAACCCTGTACATCAGCTTTTAGTACGATGTTCAAATCGCTCACATCACCCGAGGCCATATTGGCAAACATGTTCTCTAGTTTTGCTTTCTGCTGACGAGCAAGTTTTAGCTCACGCTTCTTCTGATGACGCTTAGCTGCGACTTCACGTGCTTTACGCTCATCTTGAACTACCGCTGCATCTTCACCGGCTACAGGAACACCTGAAAGACCAAGTACCTCTACAGGTGTAGAAGGCCCGGCAACTTTCATATCTTGACCGTTTTCATCGCGCATAGCACGAACGCGGCCATATTCTTCACCACACAGTAAAATATCACCAGCGCGCAGTTGGCCTTCCTGAATAAGTACAGAAGCCACTGGCCCACGCCCTTTATCAAGGCGAGACTCAATAACAATACCCCGTCCTAAACCTTCTGCTACCGCTTGTAAATCAAGTAATTCAGCTTGTAGAACAATAGCTTCAAGCAATGCGTCTACACCCATACCTGTTTTCGCAGACACGTTACAGAACTGGTATTCGCCGCCCCACTCTTCAGAGATAACGTCTAACTGAGACAGTTCGGTTTTAACCCGATCTGGATCCGCAGACTCTTTATCCATTTTGTTTACCGCAATAATAAGTGGTACACCCGCAGCGCGAGCATGCTGCACCGCTTCTTTTGTTTGCGGCATCACACCATCATCGGCGGCAACCACAAGTACAACAATATCTGTTGCAGTGGCACCACGCGCACGCATAGCGGTAAACGCCGCGTGTCCTGGTGTATCTAGGAAGGTGATTTCGCCGTTATCGGTTTCTACTTTATAAGCACCAATATGCTGAGTAATACCACCAGCTTCGCCAGCGGCAACTTTTGCACGACGGATATAATCAAGAAGTGACGTTTTACCATGGTCAACGTGACCCATAATAGTAACAACTGGCGCTCGCGCAGCTTTTTCGCCACCAGAACCTTCAGCCAACAATTCGTCTTCTAACGCGTTGTCGTTAACCAGTTCATACTTATGACCCATTTCTTCAACAACAAGTACCGCTGTATCTTGGTCAAGCACTTGGTTAATGGTTGCCATCTCACCCATTTTCATCATGGTTTTGATAACTTCGTTAGACTTAATTGCAAGCTTACTTGCAAGTTCGCCAACGGTAATAGTTTCACCAAGTTTTACTACACGTTCAACCGGTTGTGCTGGTTTGTTAAAGCCCTGCTTCAAGTGTTCACCTGCATTGCGCTTAGACTTTCTGCGACGACGTGATGAACGCTCAACTTGTGCGTCTTGTTCATCCTCGGCTTCTTGTGCATAACGATTAGAGTGTAAATGCACTTCTTCAGCTTCAGCTTTTTTGCGGCGCTCTTCTTCTTCTTTCCAGCGACGCTCATTCTCTTCAGCAAGCTTACGCGCTTCTTCTGCCGCTTTTTTCGCTTCTTCTTCAAGCTTCTTCTGCGACTCTTCTTCCTGTGCTTTGCGAAGACGTTCTTCCTCTTGACGAGCCGCTTCCTGTTCCGCTTTCTCAGCGTCACTTAGTTCTGGTTCGTCTTGCTTACGTGCTTCGGCTTCTTTCTTCGCTTGTTCTGCACGACGAGCGCGTTCTTCGTTAGCGGCTTTCTTCGCTTCTTCCGCCTTACGCGCTTTCTCTTCAGCAGCTTGCTTCGCTTGCGCTGCTGCTTTTTCTTCCGCTTCACGCTTCAAACGTTCTTCCTCAGCACGCTTTGCCTCTTCTTCGGCTAAACGTTGCTGTTCTTCCGCGTCATTACGCTTAACGTATGTACGCTTCTTGCGCACCTCTACTTTCACTTCTTTTGACTTACCCACGCTTAACGTACTTGTCGTTTTACGTTTTAGAGTCATACGTTGTGGTTCTGAGGCGCTGCCGTGTTGCTTACTTAAATGATCCAATAGTTTCTTTTTCTCGTCTTCGTTAACCTGGTCGCCGGCATTCTTTGCAATACCCGCGCCTTTAAACTGGCCAACCAATCGGTCAACGGTCGTACCAATGTCGCTGGCGAGCTTTTCAATAGATACATCTGCCATTACGTATTTTTCCCCCTGTTGACCTTACTCTTCATTGAACCAAACGATATTACGTGCCGCCATAATTAGCGCACCCGCTTTTTCATCGTCGAGTTCATCGATATCACTTATCTCATCTGTGCCTTGCTCAGCCAGTTCTTCAAGGTCGGTAATGCCGCGGCTGGCCAACACATAGGCCACGTGCTTACTCATTCCCTCAAGGCCTAGTAAGGCTTCGGTAGGCTCTGCGCCTTCAAGCGTTTCTTCGTTTGCCAATGCACGGGTCGTAAGGAAAGCACGTGCACGGGTACGCAATTCTTCAACGGTATCTTCGTCTAAACCGTCAACTGCAAGAAGCTCGCTTGTTGGCACATAGGCCACTTCTTCCAGTGTGGTGAAACCTTCATCAACCAACACAGACGCAAACTCTTCGTCAATGTCTAGGCCGGCTGTAAATAGGTTAAGCACCTTAGCGTTTTCTTCTTCATGTTTCTTGTTCAGGTCATCTACTGTCATCACGTTTAACTCCCAGCCAGTTAACTGACTGGCAAGACGTACGTTTTGACCACTACGACCAATTGCCTGAGCAAGGTTGTCTGCTTCAACGGCAACATCCATGGTGTTGCTGTCTTCATCAACTACAATAGAGGCCACTTCTGCTGGCGCCATTGCATTAATTACGAACTGAGCCGCATTTTCATCCCACAGTACGATGTCGACACGTTCACCACCTAATTCACCTGATACGGCTTGTACCCGTGAACCACGCATGCCTACGCACGCACCCACAGGGTCTAAACGCTTGTCATTAGTTTTCACTGCGATCTTCGCCCGTGAGCCCGGGTCCCGCGCTGCAGATTTAATCTCTAGCGTTTCTTCGGCAATCTCCGGAACTTCCAAACGGAAAAGTTCAACCAACATATCTGGGTGAGTACGGCTAACAAATAGCTGTGCTCCCCGTGCTTCCGGACGAATTACATACAGTAAGCCGCGAACACGGTCGCCTGGACGGAAGGTTTCTCGTGGTAGCATATCATCACGGTAAATTACGCCTTCAGCGTTATTTCCTAAATCGATAATAATGTTGTCACGATTAACTTTTTTCACAGTACCTGTAACTAACTCACCGACTTTATCTTCATACTCGGCAATCATCTGTGCACGTTCGGCTTCACGCACTTTTTGTACGATGACTTGCTTTGCAGTCTGCGTAGTAATGCGGTCGAATTTTATAGATTCAATTTGTTCTTCTACAAAATCGCCTAATTGGATCTCAGGTTCGTCAATTTGTGCTGCAGAGAAGGTAATTTCAGCGAAGGGATTTTCTTGCTCCTGATCATCAGGAATAACCATCCAACGACGGAAGGTATCGAAGTCGCCCGTAGTTCTGTCAATACTTACACGTACTTCAATTTCGCCTTCGTTTTTCTTTTTCGTTGCACTTGCTATCGCAAATTCCAACGCTTCAAAAATCTTTTCTCTAGGCACTTGTTTTTCATTTGAAACGGCTTCTGCCACTAACAAAATTTCTTTATTCATTTTCGCCTCACTCAAGCTTTCGTCGATGAAAGCATTGCTGTTCCGTTAATCGAAGGTGGGAACAACGTTACCTTTTTCGATATTCGCCACAGCTAACTGGAACTGCTGGCCATCCACTTCAATACTAACTATGCCGTTTTCGCATGCTAATACTTTGCCTTTGAAATTACGTCTGTCGTCCATCGGCATAGATAGACGAACCTGAACAATCTCACCTACAGAATCAACATAATGCTTTTCTTTAAAAAGCGGTCTGTCCATACCAGGCGAAGACACTTCTAAGTTGTATTCGGTGCTGATGGGATCTTCTACATCCAAAATTGCGCTAACCTGATGACTAACATCCGCACAATCATCTACGGAAATACCGTTTTCGTGATCAATAAAAACACGAAGAATCGAATGTTTCCCCGCTCGTACAAACTCGACGCCAACCAACTCAAAACCTAGTGCATCTACACCCGGCTCTAGCATTTCGGTTAGTTTTTCTTCAAGTTTTGCCAATCCAAACCTCCAAAAACAAAAAAAGGGCCTTACGCCCACCTGTCATCACCCAGTTCAGCCAGGCTGACTCCAGGTTTTAATACAACAAAAAGCCCCGGACTAGCGGGGCTTTTATAAAACTTCTGAACCCATACCTGCCAGACCGGCAGTTGCAAACTTATGGGTAAAAACACCGTTAGGCGATAGTTTGCTAATCATGGAAGCGTTACTTTCCTTACCATTGAGGGAGCCCGCCACCATCACGTAATACGGACATTATACTGATTGGCGGCACATTAAGCAACAGACAGTATGGATTAGTCTTCATCAACCCAGGTATTTTTAACCTCTAAGATGGCAGGTAAGTTTTCTACAAGCAAATCGATAAGCGCTGGGTCAAAGTGCTTACCTTTTTGGCTTTGCATAAAGTCTAAGGTTTCCTCTACCGTCCACGCTTCTTTATACGGGCGCTTACTGGTTAACGCATCAAATACATCGGCTACCGCACAAATGCGACCTTCTATTGGTATATCTTCGCCTTTGAGGCCGTTTGGATAACCGCTACCATCCCATTTTTCGTGGTGGGTTAACGACACTGATTTGGCGATTTTAAGTAGGTCTGAGTCGCACTCGCCCAATATTTCAGCGCCAATTTCAGGGTGCTTTTTCATTGCCGCAAATTCTTCGTCAGTTAGCTTACCCGGTTTTAGCATAATACTGTCCGCAATGCCGATTTTACCAATATCGTGCATGGGAGCAGCATGCAATAAAATTTCTGCTTTTTCCTCGTTAAACCCATACGCGGTTGCCAAAATTTTCGAATAATGGCTCATACGCATTACATGCATACCTGTTTCGTTATCTTTATATTCAGCTGCACGTCCTAGCCGCTGCACCACCTGCAATCGTGTACGCATTAGTTCGTCAGATTGAACCAACGATAAGTGTGTCTTCACACGCGCTTTAACCACGGCAGGCGAGATAGGTTTGGTAATATAGTCTACCGCCCCTACTTCAAACCCTTCAGCTTCATCGTGAGCATCGTTTAACGCAGTAACAAAAATAACGGGGATATGACGGGTACCAGCGTGGGCTTTTAGTTTTTTGCATACCTCAAACCCGGTTAGTCCTGGCATCATAATATCGAGTAAAATGAGATTGGGCTGACGATCTGTGGCCAATCGGATCGCCTCTTCGCCATTTTTGGCGAAGATAAGCTGATAATCCGAGGCTAATAGTTGCTTTAATACGCGAAGATTGACTGGTTCGTCGTCTACCAGCAATATGGAGGGCTCTGATAATTGTCGTAACATGGGCTAGCGGTAACTCTCATTTATTGAATTTATTAGCGCTTGGATTTTTTGTTCCGCATTTTCAAATTCAAAGTCGTTGATATCAAATAATACAGCAGTGACATCTTCTTTAAAGCGCCCCGCTGGCATAGCTTCTATTTCTTCAAGCTCGTTTTCATCAAGCATGTTTTTATTAACACTATCGCATAGCTTGGTAAGACGGCAAATCAATTCTTCACCATTTACATGGTCATCATTTGTCGTTGCCTCAGTTTGCCCTTGCGCTGAATACCATGCTGTTAACTCGTTGAAAGCACTACGCAATGGTTCAACTAATACAATATTCAGTTCATTCTTTTTCGCGCTTTGTTCTATGTTCCGGCACACGGTAAATAGCGTGGTTAAGCTTAAATTACCAGCAACCCCTTTCATTGCGTGAGCTAGCGAAGCGGCCATTTTATCGTCGCCTTCTATAATTGCGCTAATAATGTTTTTAACCTGCTCTTCGCTGTTGGTAATAAATCTGCCAACTTCGTGTAAATGAACCTCTCTCTCGCCCCAGAGTTGCAGTGCTTTGTCCACATCAACAACCTTATTCGCCTCCCGTGTAGGCGTGTTTTTGTTTCGCTTCGCGGTTACTTCTGCCGACGGCGCAACGTCTTTTTCCTGTATTCCTTTTACCCGTGCAATTTCACGAGTTAATGCAGGATAATCTATGGGTTTATTGGCAAACCCTTCCATTCCCGCGTCTATCGCTGCGTGACGGTCTTGCACCAGAACACTTGCCGTTAGCGCAACAATAGGCAAAGGTGCAAGGTTATTTTCAGCTTCATATTTACGTCGCTGCTTCGCTGATTCCAGCCCATCTAACACCGGCATTTGTAGGTCCATGAGCACGATATCAATTGTCGCATCATCCATCATTTTGTCTAATGCTTCTGCACCATCTCGCGCTACAGTAACCTGGTGCCCTGAGCGAGTCAGTAACAACGATAATAAGTCAATATTCTGCGCAATATCATCAACAATAAGCATATGCATGGATGGCAGTAATAACGGTTGCCCCTTTGCTTCTGCCTTAGGGGGTTCAGCGGGGGTAAGAGGCAGCCTAAAGGTGAACTTGCTCCCTTCGCCTAACTCGCTTTGCGCACAGATGTTACCGCCCATAAGTTCAACCAACTGCTTTGATATTGTGGTACCTAGCCCCGTACCACCATATTTCCTGCTCATAGATGCATCGGCTTGGGAAAACGCATCAAACACGCGCTGCACCTGCTCTTTTGACATACCTATACCCGAGTCTTCAACACTAAAGTAAACAAACTCTGTATCGGTAGTGACGCGCAACTTTACACTGCCCGTAGCGGTGAATTTTACTGCATTACCGATAAGGTTATTTAGTACTTGCCTAATGCGCTCAGGCACCCCTCGGTAGGCTTCGCCCACGTTATCGTCAACCTCAACTTCCAAGGCAATGTTTTTACGCTTTGCTTGTAACCAGAAGGTGGAAATCACATTGTCGACTTCCTCTCGAAGGGTAAAATCTCGGTATTCTAAATCTAACTTACCTTTATCAAGTTTCGCACTATCGAGAATATCGTTGAGTAAATGTAATAAAGAACGCGCCGAACTATTGATAGTGGATAAGTGTGCGTGTTGCTCGCTTGGCATTTCTTCGGTAAGCAGTAAATCGCTAAAACCAATAATTGCATTCATGGGCGTGCGAATTTCATGGCTCATATTGGCCAAAAAGGTAGTACGCGCGGCAGCCGCATCTTCGGCTTTCTCTTTTGCTGCGGTAAGCTGCTGCTCCATTTCTTTACGCGCCGTAATATCCGCGATGAACCCATCTATAAATTTAGTATCCCCATCCTCATCGGTAATATGAACGCCTTTTTCAATAACCCAGCGTACATCTCCCTGTTTGGTAATAATACGATACTCAAGGGTAAACTCACCCTCTACCCTGTTGAGCTTACTTAGCTCGCCAAGATCATCGGGATGATATAACTCCATAAACGACATTTTAGGGGTAGGAAGTATAAAATCATCGGCTTCATAGCCCGTTAAATCGCGAACCGCATCACTGATAAACAACATTGGCCAGCCTTTTTCGTTTAAACACCGGTAGGCCATGCCCGGAATGTTCGATATAAAGCTGCGGAATTTGGCTTCACTTTCCCGCAACGCGTTTTCCATCGCTTTGCGCTTGCGTAAATCTGAAATAAAGCCAACAAAAATCGCCTTACCGTGTATTTTAGTGTAGCCAATAGCAATACGAACCGGTATGTGTTCGCCATTTTTGTGAATGACATTAGCTTCTCTGCTAGTACCAATAATTTGTTGCACAGGCACCGTTCGCTGGGTAAAGAAATCATCATCGTAAACATGCTTACGATGATCCGGAATTAAGATACCTGCAGGTTCGCCAACAAGTTCGTCAGGAGAATAACCTAACACCTCTTGAACAGCGGGATTAGCAGTTTGAATGCGCCCCTTGTCGTCGAGGGTTAAAATAGCGTCAATAGCGGTATCGGTAATTGCATGCTGCACTTCTTCGCTGGAAAGAGCCCTAAGCATGACGTCTTTATAACGAAATAGCAGCGTGACACCTAACACAATTGCTATCAGGGTGATGGTCACCATTGCAACGGCAAGTGCTAAGTAAACGGAAATCGACCCCGTTTGTGCACTTTGTTCAAGCCCGGGTGGTAGCGCAAACCTAGCTGCGGCCATACCTGTATAATGCATACCTGAAATGGCTAAGCCCATGACTACAGCAGATATGAGCGCTGCAGACATATTCGACCCACCATCCTTTTGGCTACTTACCCGAAATTTCACCCACAGGGCCATCATGGCAAGTATTACTGCTACCACGATAGAAAGTAAAAACAGTGCCACATTGTATCTCAACAAAGGAGACATTTGCATTGCCGCCATGCCGCTATAATGCATAGTGCCAATGCCCGCGCCCATGAGTACCCCGCCTGCGAGAATTTGAATAAAGGAAATTCGAGATTTGGTCATAAGGGACAGCGCCACCCATGCTGCGCCAATACCGGGGATAGCTGAAAGTGCAGTAATAGAGGCATCATAGGTAACAGGTGCGCATAATTCGAAGGCTAACATGCCAAGGAAATGCATGGCCCAGATGCCGCCGCCTAACGCAAAACTGCCGGCAAATAGAAGTGTGTTTCGCCGCGTGCGGTTTTGCGTATTAGCGGCTTCTGTTGCCACATTAAACGCCATAAAGGCGGCAAAAATGGCGACAATAAGTGATAGGCACACCAAGCCATAGTTGTAGTTACCCTCTAATAGCGTAACTTCAGGCCCTACATCAAAATATTCTAATATCATAAACGACTTATCCGCTACTTCACTGCAGGGACTCTATGCACACGGTGGTAATGAAAAAACGCATAATAAAGTAAAACAGAGGTAAAGGCTATTTTGTGCTGGGCGCTACACCATAAATTGTGTTGTTAAAAACCAGATAATAAGGAAGGTACTTTTTTTCGCTACGCCAAGCGCGCTGCAAAAAAGTTTTAGTAGGGCGGCCAATAAAGCAATAGATACAAAAAAACCCCAGTAAAAACTGGGGTTTGAATGTGGTTGCGGGAGCAGGATTTGAACCTACGACCTTCGGGTTATGAGCCCGACGAGCTACCAGACTGCTCCATCCCGCGTCTGATCGTTTTACCAAGCTGTCTATTATGACACCCCAGTATGGAGTTAGTTCATTTTCTGTGGTTGCGGGAGCAGGATTTGAACCTACGACCTTCGGGTTATGAGCCCGACGAGCTACCAGACTGCTCCATCCCGCGCCAGAAAATTCTGTTAAAGTGTTTGGAGTTGTTTGCTCCTCCCTTCAACGTGGGGCGTATTATACATACGAACTTTTCTAACACAAGCACCTTATTCAAAAATATTACACTTTTCTGACCAAGTGAACAATAATCCAGCATTACGTACAAGCCTTGTACAATAACAGTACATTTCCTCTACACAACAGATAATAGCTAGCGAAACTTTTCCATTTTTTCGGCCAATTCGAAGTCCAATTCACTTAACCCATTGACGTCATGAGTGGTTAATGTGACCTCTACCCGGTTATAAACATTGAACCATTCCGGATGATGGCGAAGCTTTTCAGCCCATATGGCAATTTGCGACATCCAGCCAAATGCGCGAATGAAACTTTTAAATGTGAAGGTTTTGGTAATAGTGTCATCTTTTAATGCCCACTGCTCACTTTCAGGTAACGCTTCATTTAATGAGGTAAGACGTTGGTTTATCTGTTCACTGTTTAATTTTGTCACCTAATACGCTCTCTTTGATTGATTACATTAGCGTAAATGTAAACTAGCTGTCGGTGAATATCAGTACCTACATGAAGCACGTCACTACATAGGCTGGTGCATTATGTTTACAAAAAGTTATGTTTACAAAAAGTTATGTTTACAAAAAAGCCGGCATAATAAGCCGGCGCCTTGATAAAATACACTTAGCTAAAATTCAACTGCAAATCGTGCATAAATTTGACGGCCACGGGGATCGTGTACCTTTGAGTCAAACCCACTGTTGGTAAATAACCGTGGAGGATCTTCATCAAATATATTGATACCGCCGAGGGAGAGCACATAACTTCGTTCAGTTTCAAACATAGCGCCTAAATCAATGTTGTACTGTGCATCTACTGTTACTTGGCTATCTACTTCGTAGAAACCATCACTACACCCTGTCACATTGACCGTGCCATCTGAGCAGTTCTGATCGTCATCATAAGAAGAAATATAGCGAACGAAGATATTTGCCGCATGTACATCGTGTTGCCATGCGAGCCCTAAGTTCATACGTAGTTCTGGAGACGAAACACCTATGTTATTGAAATTGCGGCGTCCTGCACCATCAATCGTGCCAGCTTGCGGGTCCATCAACTCATATTTGGTTATATAAGTAGCGTTAAGGGATGGGGTAAAATTACCAAGTTCGGTTTCCATCTTATAGCTGGCAACAAAATCTAAACCCGAGGTTTCTAACGAACTTGCATTCACGTATGTATTGTTAATTTGTAATACGGGCCCGGTCAGTGGGTCCCCCGCCCTTACTATTCTATCGGGGTCGGTAGGATTAGCATTTAATAATGCTTGCGCATTTTCTTGAATAATTAAATCTTCAAATTCAAAGTTCCAATAGTCAAGTTCAAGGGACAAATCTCGGAATGGCTCGAAAGAGACACCTACATTGTAAGCTGTAGACTCTTCTGGCTTAAGGTCTTCGTTACCTGATGTACGTACGGCAACAAAGGCTACCGCCCCCTGAACAGGGTCGACCATTTGTTGTAGCGAAGTAGCTCCCCCTTGTGCGAGGAACACGGTAGGCGCTCTAAACGAGGTGGATATGGAGCCGCGCAGTGAGAAGGTATCAGTGGCCCGATATGAAACCGCTAATTTCGGGTCTACTGTGCTGCCTATGCTACCGCCGTAGTCTTCATAACGTAGTGCTAGTTGCACATCTAAATCTTCGTTTAAGGGTAATGCTAATTCCCCAAACGCGGCCCACACATCTTGACTGCCATTAATATCTGGATTGCCGATAACAAACGTAAAGCTATCTTGATTAGACAACTCATCATAGTCTTGGGAGAGTTGGTTTTCACGATATTGTACGCCTAACGCGAGTGCCGCGAAACCGCCACCAACTTCAAATACGTCAAATGATGTGAAAGCTTCAAAAACTTCCAAATCGGCTTTGGAGTCGATAACCTGTTTACCGGTAAACGAATTAACCACATATTCTGAATTCGGTGCACTGGTATAAGACGTGGCGAATGGGTTAAAAAATTCACAGTCACCCTCTCCAGCCGTCCCCGCTATAGGGTCACACGCAGAGCCCCCAAAGCCGTATAACGCCAATTGAAACTCGGTATCTAGCACGTCGGGTACACTAAATACGAAGTCGTTAACGGCGCGGGTATAGCTAACTTCCCAGAAGCCGCTGTCGGTTACACCTTGTAAATTGGTGCTAAAGCGAAAAGTGTCTGATTCTGTGTTTGCCGGATCACCCTCAAAACCGTTACCTTCTGCACGTCCAAAGAAAGCCACAGATTGACCAAACGGATTTTGTGGGTGGTAATCGGGCACTATTGGCGAAGTAAGTATAGGGAAACTTGGTGCCCCGCCACGCTCGGCACGATTTCTCGCCATACCGAATTCAGCAGTCCAAGTAATATCGTTATCAAATTCATAATTGGCGCTTACATAGGTATTAATTCTACTTTCATCTGCCACATACGAGTAATATTTACCAAAATCAAACCCACAAAAGCCCACTTCCAAGCCTGGAATAGTGTCGCTAGGCGCCTGCAAATCCGGCGTACCGCCATACTCTTCACACCCATAGGGGTCGATTATGGGTAACGCGCCCACGCCCGGAATATTTAAAAAATACGACGCTGGATTTCCCAGTGCACTGGTATCATCCTGCGGACGACTTAAACGTCTATCACTTAAAAACAACGGTGACCGATTGGTATAACTAATTGCGGCCATTACATTGCCGTTGTCCCCTGTGGCGCCCCATACCCCTTGTAATATATATTCTTTATTTTCCCCATGCGCGCCGTCTTGATAGTCGGCACTGATCATGACCCCATCATAGTTTCTTTTGGTGATAAAGTTCACCACACCCGCGACCGCATCCGATCCGTACAAGGCCGACGCCCCGTCTTTAACCACTTCCATACGGTCAATAGCTATCATAGGCACCAAAGAGCTTGTATCAACAAAGTTTAACCCTTCGTTAGTGGGCTGAGCATTTACCACTTGGCGTTTATTATTAAGGAGTACCAACGTAGAGGCTACCCCTAAACCGCGCAGGTTAATATTAGAGGTCCCCGCAGTAGCATTTTGGGTAAATGCGTCGGGGTTATTTTCTGCACCTGTATTAATAGTTAATGTTTCGGTGATATCAGCGATATTTTTCGCACCGATAGCGTCAATGGCAACACTGTCTACCACCGCCAGTGGCGAGGGAGACTCAAAATTTTCACTTCGACGAACGAAGCTACCGGTAACAAGAATAAGTTCAACTTCTTTAGCCTCAGTTTCTTCACTCTCCTGTGTTTGTTGAGCATATGCAACAAAGGGAGAACAGAGAAACGCTGAGCTTACTAAAGCAGCCACTGCAGTTTTACGCGTTTTTACATTCATAGTGTGATTCCAAATCTAGGCACATCACTACCGGGATAACCCTCACATTCCGCTAGTAATAGGCTGGGCGATTTCTCATTGTTATTGTGATTAGGGCATGAACAAAATATGACCTACCGAATTGATGGTATGCTTCAAACGGGCGTTTGTAAATCTATTGTTAATAATGGGTTAACATTAATTTTACACATGGTCTGACCACTTATACCAAAGACCAATAAGCAAAAATGCCCTATGGGAAATCTTTTCTGACACCCAGTATTTTTTTCTTAGTGGTCAGAAATGTTTAACCTTATGAAAATAATTAACCATTTATATCAGTATCTTACTTAGCAAGCGGTAGCGGAATGAAAATTGAATAAGCCTCTAGCATGTAGCAGAAATAATAAGCGAGAGTATGGATTTAATAAAAATTGAGGAAGTTTACACACTGCTTAGTGACAAACTAGAGTCTTGGTTAAAAGGCGCAATTACCCTTCTCCCTAACATTGTCGTGGCATTTCTTATTGCTATTGGGTTCGGCATACTCGCGAAAATCGTGGGAAAATGGGTAGGCAAGTTGATGCGTAGGACATTTGAGTCGCGCCAAATTGCCTCGTTACTCACCTCAATTGTTAAAGCCATCATTTTGGTTGCTGGAATTTTTATCGCGCTAGATTTTATTGGTCTATCTGGCACGGTCACATCCTTACTGGCAGGCGCTGGTATCGTCGGATTAGCCATCGGCTTTGCATTTCAGGATATGACGGAAAACTTTATTGCTGGCATTGCTATGGGTATTCGCAAGCCTTTCGATATTGGTGATGTTATTGAAGCCGAAAGCGTTTTTGGCAACGTAAAGGGCATTAACCTACGTAATACCATCGTAGAAACCTTTTTCGGCCAAATAGAAGTTATTCCGAACAAAATTCTATTTCGCAATATTTTAACCAATTACTCCACCTTAGGTTACCGCCGAATAGAAGTACCCGTAGGTATTTCTTATTCCGATGACGTAGAAAAAGCGGCCAAAGTAATCACTGAGGCCATGAATGAAAAAGACTATGTTATCTATAAACATGAAACTGCTGTGTACGCCGAAGGCTTCGGTGATTCAAGCATTAATCTATTGGTGTGGTTTTGGATAGATTACCCCGGTGACACCGGCTTTATGGTAGCCCGTCACGATGCAGTAGTGACTGTTAAACGTGTGTTGGAAGAAAACGATATTCTTATTCCATTCCCAATTCGTACGTTAGATTTCAATTCTAAAGGCAGTGACAATTTAGACACCATGCTCACCAGCGCCAAGCGTAAGAGTAATGGAAACAACAATTCTTCAGCCAGTCGAAATGATTCGAATGGCAAACAGCAAGGAAGTGGCTCAGGGGAAGACTAACCCAGCCCTTATTCCGAATTTTTTAACACAAAGGAGAACGAAGATGGAAAATCTAGCTAAAGCAAAACAGTTACGCCACCTATTTACCGCAATGTTGTTTGCATCTTTTTTAGGCACAATGAATGGCTGTGCCACTATTGAAGGTGCTGGCGAAGATATTCAAAGTGCAGGTGAAGCAGTAGAAGAAGGTGCAGAGGACGCGTCTAATTAAGCATCGTCTTCTCGTAACAAAATAAAACGCTTATCATCTACCGTGATAAGCGTTTTTTATTGCTTGTATAACCCGCCACTAAACTTACGGTTTTAGTACACCAAGCATTAAAAAGGTGCCCACCAGTGCCGGCTTACCTGACGACTTTAACACGCAACTTGCTTCTACCTTGTATAACGTGCCCGCCGGTTTTACACGTGTCTCAACCAGTTTAAATTGGTACTTTACACTGTCTTCGCACTTTACCGGTTCTAAGAAACGCAAATTATCAATGCCGTAATTGATGGTAGAGGCTATTTTATCCGACTCTTCTAATACCTCTGAAAACGCTTTGGGCATTAATGAAGCGGTTAAAAAGCCGTGAGCAATAGTCGTTGAAAAAGGGCTTTCTCTTTTGCACTTTTCCTTATCTAAGTGAATCCACTGGTGATCTCCTGTGGCTTCGGCGAATTGATCGATCATAGACTGGGTGACGACTAGCCATTGAGGTTGCTCTAACGTATCCCCTACTTGTAAGTCGATGAGAGTTTTCATGTTTTATCCAATACCGGTGAATTTACATAAATCCTACTATCAACCAGTTGAATAATACAATTAACTTCTAATAATAGGTATTTATAAGTATTCTTGTTACAATAACGTAAATTTCGGTCAAACCATAGCGGTAAAAATGGTACGGGCAACAATGATACCGGCATTTATTACCTAAGGGATATGCAATGAATTTAAATAGAATTGACTTAAATCTGTTTGCGGTTTTTGATGCTATTTACACGGCAGGTAGTCTGACGAAAGCTGCTGATGTGTTGTGCATCACTCAACCAGCGGTGAGCAACTCTCTCGCGAGGCTGAGGGAAATGCTCAACGATCCTCTTTTCGTGCGTACAGGGCACAGTATGACCCCTACGCCGGTTGCGCAGAATATTATCGTCCCAGCGCGCCAAGCACTTGCGTTATTACGTAAAAGTGTTCAGGAAAGCCATACCTTTGACCCCCTTACGGCGGAGAAATCATTTAACTTCGCCAGTCGCGATCTGTTGGAAGCGAGTATCATGCCCCGATTGGTTGCGCGTTTACAAAATCTCGCGCCTAATATAGGTATAACAAATTATGAAATCCCTCGAAGCCAAGTGGTGTCGGCCATGGCAAGCGGAACGTTAGATTTTTTTGCCGATGCCTCTACTTTCACCGATCCGCACCTATGCAAAGAAAAAATAGCACAAGACCGATTCGTGGTTTTGGCACGCAAGAATCACCCTGCCCTTAAAAACGGTTTGGATCTCGATTCGTTTTTACGCCTTGGGCATATTAACGTGTCACACCGAAAATCTGGGGTGGGTCCGATTGATATTGCGCTTGATAAAATGGGCAAAAGACGAAAGGTAGTAATGCGAGGACAGCACTTTTTAACAGTGCCAAGCACTATTGTAAAAACCGATTTAATTGCCTGCCTTCCTTTCCACTTAGCTAAGCATTACGACCTTGCGATTTATGAAATGCCCTTTGATTTGCCTGCTGTAGAATACTATTTATATTGGCATGTTAGCGCCGACCACGACTATGCGCATATGTGGATGCGGGAACAAATCATGGAAGTAGCCAGCAACTTTAAAAGTCACGGCTAAGCAGAGAAGCTTTAACGCTTATTGCTAGGCCACGCCTAGCAATAAGCCGTGCAAAGGTAAGCTTGATAAGCTAATTTTTACCCGCGCTAAGTATATAAGTGTACATAAAAGCTTGAAAAGCTTGGGGTTAGCAGCAAAGCGTGCCCTTGTTGAAGATAAAAAGGCGACCCGGATGGCTGAAGTGCCCCCGGTCATTGGATAGTCCAACTATTGGGGGTCACTTCACCGGAAGCCGTCGCCTTTTTGTGGTTACTTATTTTAGCCTTTATTCGCTGGCTTTTTCTTAACTCGCTTTTCTTAACTCGCTTTTCTTAACTCGCTTTGGGCACAGAAGCGTTTGGTGCTAGTGCTGCCACTATTTTAAGCACAGGCTCACCTGCGCGAAGCTGAGATAAGTAGTTTGTGTAAAGCGCAGTAAAGTCTTGATACTCGATTAATTCGCCGAAAATACTGCTTACCGTTAAGAAAGAAAGTGGGTTCTCTTCATACCCTTTTGCGGCAGATTGTAGCTCGTCTGCCAATTCATCTTGTACTAATAGAGCCTTGCCTTCTTGCGAAGTATGGAATTCGCTATAGTATGCCCAACACGCAATAACGAGGGCGCTAATATCAAGTTTACCGCCATTAGCAAGGTTGTCTTTCACGGTGGGAAGTAAAAATACAGGGATTTTTGCTGAACTTTCAAGGCAAATACGTGACAAGGCATCTTTGATATTTGGATTAGCGAAACGGGTCAGTAGGATCTCGCCGTATTCATTAACATCTAGATCGCCCACTGCGTCAAGATTTGGCATCACTTCTGTGCACATGAACTTACCTAACATGTCCCGAAGTGCAGCATTCTCCATACTGCCGTGGATAGTTTCTAAACCTGCTATAGAGCCAACTAAACCTAATACTGAATGGCTAGCATTAAGCATACGCAGCTTGAGCTTTTCATAAGGAGCAACATGCTTCACAAACTGAGCGCCTACCGATTCAAACGAAGGACGATCATTGCAGAAGTCATTTTCAATTACCCACTGATGAAAAGGTTCACACACTACAGGCCAGCTATCCTTAATGCCTAAAGAGGCCAGTTCGTCCATGTCTTCGTCAGTGGTGGCTGGAGTAATTCTATCCACCATGGAGTTAGGAAAGGCGACATTAGTTTCTACCCATTGGGCAAACGCCTTATCCACCAAATTCACATACGCCAGCAACATTGCTTTTAGTACATCGCCGTTGTGCTGAATATTATCGCACGACATGATAGTAAATGGCGCAATTCCCGCTGCTTTACGCGCCTGAAGCGCAGTCAATAAATACCCAAACACCAGTCGAGGGGCTGTTGGGTTAGCAACATCATGAATAACATCAGGGTTATCAGCGATAAATTCGCCCGTGGCGGGATCGAAGTTATACCCCCCCTCAGTTATGGTCAAAGATACAATTTTGACCTCCGGTGACGCTATTTTGTCGATGACCGCTTTAGGGTTTTCGGTGGCCATCATGAATTCAGTAATGGCGCCAATGACAGAAATGTTACGCTCGCCACTTGGGTGCTTTTCTAGCAAAGAGTACAAGTAATCTTGGCTTTCCAACACCTCTTGCATCTTTTTATCTGCCGGGCGCAAGCCAACACCGCAAATCCCCCAATTTAGGTCGCCCGTTGTATTCATATAGCCATTAACATACATAGCTTCATGAGATCGATGGAAACCACCTACCCCAATATGAACAATACCGGTAGTGACATCGCTGCGGTCAAAGTTTGGCGTTGCTATGTTGTCTGGCAACATAGCAAGGTTAGATTTATTTAAGCTAAAGCTCGATTGTGATTGCATAACAAGCCCTTATTTTGCAAATGCCTTCTGGCGACGCATAGCCCAGTAAGCAGTGAAGAAGTAAATAACCGTACAGGCGAAGCCAACGTTGAAGAAAATTTCACGATTATTCTCGTAGCCAGTGACATTGCCACTGAATGAAAAGGTATTGATTGCGAGGGCAACAGTGACAAACAGGCTCACTACCGACAATACCTTTAAGATTTTTGAGACAAAAGACGTATCCTCTATGGCGTCAGGCAAGGCATCAGCTTGCGCTTGCTGCTGAACTTCCACTTTCGAATAAAAAGACGCCATCTCAGCCTGCTCTTCAGGGTATTCCCGCTTCGCCCCGTATTTAGCCGCCAATGCTGTGTATACGAAAATAGTAAAGAACCATGTAGGGATGAATAGATAATAGAATGAAATAACATCTAAGAAATTCAAGCCAAAGCCGAATACAAGTCCTAAGCCCCAGCTAGCTACGGCTGGTGTACTATGGGTAAGGCTTTGGAAGTGCGCCCAATAACGTGTATAACCGATGCGCGGAAAGATAACGTGTTCAGCGAAAACAATAGCGCCAACGGGTACCACTAACAATCCAGCATAGGTTAATAAAGGTAACAACTTAGAAAATACAAATGGGAAGCAGGCAATAGCCACTGTTATCATGCCTACAACTGCGGTGGTTTTGGTGCGCGATCTGTCTTTAAAAATTGCTTGCGCAGCTAGTCCAGCGCGGTACAAATTCGCATTAGCTGTTGTCCACCCAGCCACAATTACAATCACTAGGCCTGACAAGCCTAACGCATGAAACGCAACGTCACCTGGGTCAAGCTCAGTGATAGACTTTTGAACGATAACCGCAGTGCCTGCACCCATAATACCTGCAGAGATCCACGCGATGTAGTGACCGAACAACATACCCGCAGAGGTACATAAACCGTAACGCTTACGCTTGGCAAACCTAAGCATGGCCATATCGATTAGACCAAAGTGAGTAATGGTGTTGGCCGCCCAAGAAAAGCCTATGACTTCCACCAACCCAATGCCAGGTTCACCACTGTCTGTAACACCGGTCCACACCGACGTGCTGCCAATGTGCATAAAATCGGCCCAGCTAGTAAGGAATGTTTGTCCAATGACAGCATCAGCGAGAGCAGGCATAAGTACCAAAGGCCCACTGATAAACATGGTGAACAACCAAGGCGCACAAATACGCGAAAAGTCCGATACTGCATTAAAGCCATACATAGCGACGAATACAACGATTACGCCTACGGCACAAACCACACCTACAAACGCTAGGTTAGTAGGGTACCAATTTAACTGTGCAGGAATACCCAACGCAAAGCGTACCGCCGTTGCCGACACCGTTATCATAGCGGCCGATATGACAGTGAATATGATCACATTCGCCCAGTTGTAGAGTTTCGTCATAGAATCTCCCGCAATTTTTTGCAGGTAGGTATACAAACTAAGACGGGTTTCAACAGCTATAGGGGTGGTGATAAGGGTCCAACTTAGCACGGCTAAAATGTTACCAATAAGCAACCCTAGCAAGATGTCGGTCATGGTGGCGCCAAGGGCCACAAAGGTGGCACCAAATACAAACTCGGTGGCCGCTACATGCTCTCCAGCATACAGCCCCATAAAGTGTTTCCACCCTTTGAGTTTATGTTTTGCAACGGGCAGTTGCTCATCACTAATTTGTGCTATATCTACATTACCTGAAGTCGATCTCATTGTTCTCTCGCTTCGCTTCCTATTATTGCGCTGCTTGTCATATCAACACTAAATACATAGCCAATGTGCTGCGCACTATTAAAGGTTATGTTGCGGGTTTTACCTGCGTCATTTTTGTTGGCATAAAATAAACATCTAAGACTATTTACGCCAACAAAAGTGAGCATATGCCACAACAGTAATTATTTGCTCAGGAAGGATACTCGCATAACCACAACGAGTTGTAAACGGATTTAACAACCTTTTCGTTACTTTTTCGTTAACCAATATTTCTCTTTTGTAGACGCTCTCGCTGTTGGTTAACAGGCTTACAGAACCGTGCTTGTTGCTACTAAAGAATAAGACGCTGATTTGCCGATATTTTTATGTTTATAACTGATGAAATGTTATTATGAGGTAAATGTAGAGCAACTATGTGCCTACCAGTAATAGAATAAAGCCACACTCGTTATCCATCTCAGAGCTATTGCTCATTTGATAACAATAAGATACAAAGTTTGTTAAATCGACATGCGTAATAACAAGTATCCTCGTTTTTGTGTTGGTTAGCTGCTACATAGCGAGCAGTAGGGTTCTCGACAAAAGTCGATGAGCGAGAATCTAGCGTATTAGTAGTGAACTAAATCACCTTATTGAGTAGGAGTGGGTTGGTGTCAGAGATAAAACTTGTCATTTTCGATTGCGATGGTGTTTTGCTAGACAGTGAATGTATGTCGATGCAGTTGTGGCAAACGGTACTGCAGGAAGTTGGCATTACCCTTTCAAAAGCCTATTTTGTCGCAAACTTTCTTGGCAAAAGTATGCAACATGTTGAACAGCAAGTGAGCAAAGACTTTGGCCTTGTCTTAACGCCTGACATGATAGCGGATTATCATCGCCGCTTAGAACAAAACTTCACGCGCGACCTTTGCGCGACACCAGGCATCAAAGCCATCCTTGAGTCAATAGCGGTTCCCTACTGCCTTGCCACAAGTAGCTCAAAAGAAAGAACGACACACGCCTTAAGCTGCACAGGTTTAAGCCACTATTTTATTGAAAAACAATTTACACGTTCAATGGTAAATCGTGGCAAACCCGCCCCAGATCTATTTTTATTAGCGGCGAAAACTATGGGCGTAGCGCCCCAAAACTGCCTTGTAATTGAAGACTCTCAAGCCGGAATAGAAGCGGCGAAAGCCGCAAATATGCAGGTAGCCCATTATATTGGTGGAAGCCATTTAGACGTATCTAACAACACCGACCTCATTGTAATTCGCCATTGGCGCAGTTTTTCAGCACAATTTCCCAACTTAATAACACTTTAAAGAGATAACGTTTGTGAGTAAGAAACAACAACATGACAGCCAACGTTTAGACGAAGCCGCACGTGCAGGCTGGCTATATTACGTGGGTGGAAAAACCCAAGACGAAATTGCAAAACTGCTTAAAACCTCGCGCCAAAGCGCACAGCGCTTAGTTGCCCTTGCCATGTCTGAAGGCTTAGTAAAAGTGCGGCTAGAACACCCCATTGCCCGCTGCATGGAATTAGGAGAGGCATTAAAGACCCGTTTTGGTTTGCAATTTTGTGATGTTGTACCCGCCATAACTGAAGATCCTAATTCTACCCTCGGGCTAGGTCAGGCAGGCGCCGCCGTCATTGAACGCACCCTTAAACAAACACAAGCGCAAACCATCGCGTTTGGCACAGGCCGTGTGCTTCGCGCATGCGCCGACGAATTGCCGTTAATGAACTGCCCGCAACATAAGATTGTATCGCTAGTAGGAAATATAGCCCACAACGGCGAGGCCACGCGCTACGATGTAGCCGTGCACATTGCCGATAGAGCCAAGGCGCAGCACTATCCTATGCCCCTACCGGTAATTGCTGGCTCAGAAGAGGAAAAAAACACCTTACATCAGCAAAGCCATGTATCGCGTATTCACGCTTTAGCTAAAAATGCTGACATCACGTTTGTGGGCATTGGCAACCTTGGCAGCACTTCGCCGCTTTATGTAGACGGTTTTATTGACGATGAGGAACTTGCGTATTTATCAGACGTTGGCGCAGCAGGAGAAATTATTAGTTGGATTTACAACCGCGAAGGCGCGATTGTCGATTGCAAAATAAATAAACGGGTGACCAGTAGCACACTTACCCTTGCCAGCGAAAAGCCCGTTGTTGGTATTGCCTCTGGGCTCAATAAGAAAAAGGCGATTTTAGGCGCCCTACGCTCAAAACTTATTAATTCGCTTATTACCAACGAAACCACGGCAACAGCCCTATTAGATGAATAACCTTGTAGGGGCGCCCCCCGCCCCTGCGTGTTATCTCTACAACAGTAATCCTATTGAGTGTAATAGTAGAGCTATCTTGCGCGCAGTTATTGCAAGTATATCAAGCCCTTAGACGCCCTATACAGGGGATATGCGGGAAATAATACAGGCACATTGGCTAAGGTATTATTTTTTATACGCCGTTATTTACCTACATGTTTTTTGCTAAAAAAAAATGTTCTTTAATCAATACCGAACCGAACAACAAAAAACACTGAAGGAAATTAACCATGTTGAAAATAGTTAAAACTTCACTCATTATCGCAGCAACATCTTTTACTTTCTCTCACACAGCACATGCTGATGTTAACGAGGCACTTGCCAATATTTGTACAATTGTACAAGCCGACGATAAAGGTGAACTTCGCAAAAAAATGCGTCGTGTCCAAGCTGATTACCGCCTAAAACTACGTGATTACTACTCTGGCGTTTCGTGCAACGGCCATAGCTTAATTCGCACCGCACTGGTAAATAACGCCGTTGAGGTAGGTACACTACTTGTAAAGAAGATGCCAAGTAAAGACCTACAGACTCCTGAAGCAGATGGTAAAACCTTACAAGCTTGGATTGCAGAGCAAGGTCTTCAATCAAACCCTATCGCTAGTGAGTTAAACGAACGCATTTAGCCCCTTATTTCACATACCATGTGATAAACCTTTCAACATGGTAACGGCAACTTGCCGTACTGGTGGCTCCGCAAGGAGCCACACCCTCTTATAGCGCTCACCCTAAGCCACTATGATTAACTATACGTAAACACAACGTGCGCTAATATGTTTTATTTACCGATATACGCCGCTTCCCCTTACCTTTGTGTTAGACATAGCCCTAGATAATTGGTACTTACTTCTCCAGCACCATAACAGTGCAATAAAACATCAATCAAAAATTAAAATAAACAGTGGATCTCGTGGTTTGTTTTCGCTTAAGCTACTGATATAAAATGATTGTTAGAGCTTATCAAATGGAACTTGACATACCTCCCCCTTGTTATGCCCCTCTGTTTATCGCCGCTTTTTTATCGCTTCCACTTGGCGTATTTCCCCCTCTATGGGTTATAAACACGTGAGTTACATGTAAGTTTAGCTCACGTATTTGCGACTCTAAAACGGACGTCAAGCTTTACTATAACTGGCAATAACGGAGAAAAAAATGTCAGAAATTCAACAAGCAGCAACAACGCAGGTGTTATCACCAAAAGACGAAGCGGCAAAAACCAATGCGATTATCGCATACGCCTTAATGGTAGTAGGTATATTTACCGGTATCTTTTGGATTGTAGGCGCCATTTGGGCAATGGTTAAAAAAGGCGAGGCACAAGGGACACTATTTGAAGATCATTATGCCAATATCACTAAAACCTTCTGGTGGGGATTAGGCCTGTCTATAATCGGCTTTATTTTGGCCTTTGTAGTGGTTGGCTATTTTCTTCTATTAGGGGTATGGATTTGGTCCATATTTCGAATTGTGAAAGGGTTAGCCAACGTTACATCGAATAAGCCATATAGCGTATAACCTCAAGGGGTAGGGTTATTTACACTCAAAAGTACATTCCCTACCCTTATTTTTTTACACCTCCCATTCTATTCACTGGCTTGTAGCCGTTTTTTTGATGTACTTCGCATAAATACGTATCGTTTTTCATATCTAGTTATTGTCTTACATGTTTCTTCATTCACACCAATGTAATTTAATAGCTGGCGAACCTAATCATTAAACAAAACGAGTTTAACCATGTTGAAAATTGTTAAAACTTCTCTACTTATCGCAGCAACCTCACTTACTATGAGTAATGTTGCCCATGCAGACGTTAACGAAGCCCTAGCCAATATTTGTACGATTGTACAAGCCGACGATAAAGGCGAACTACGTAAGAAGATGCGTAGTGTACAATCGGATTACCGTTTAAAGTTACGCGACTACTACTCAGGCATTTCATGCAATGGCAACAGCCTTATTCGTACAGCGCTGGTAAACAATGCTGTTGAAGTTGGTACACTACTGGTGAAGAAGATGCCAAGTAAAGACTTACAATTGCCTGAAGCTGACGGTAAAACACTTCAAGCGTGGATTGCCGAACAGGGTCTTCAATCAAACCCTATTGCGAATGAGCTAAACGGTCGCATCTAAGCACTGATTTTCACATACCATGTGATGGTTGTTTCAACATGGTCACGGCAATCTGCCGTACTGGTGGCTCCGCAAGGAGCCACACTCTTTTCTATGGCCCGCTAAGCCCATTAACGATGTGGTTGGCAACCCAAAGAGGTTGTTCACGATGGATCCAATGCGTTGCTGTATCATGATAATGCACAGCGACATCATCAACGTAGTTGCCTAGTCCTTCCAATACGCTTTCATCAAACGCCTTATCTTGTCTACCCCATAGCACACAGGTAGGTAGCGCTATACGAATAGTGGGTATTTTAAGTGTGGACAATGCCTCCTCGCTGGCATCAACGGGCGGAACAGTTTGTGGCATCTGCCGATAATAGTTCAGCATGGCCGATAAAGTTTCATTATCATTCCAATCCGCTAAAAGGCGCTTCGCATACCCACTCTGTTGACTGAAAAGCCCCTCACCCAGCATATCTTTTAGTAAGCTAAAATCCGTATTCCGTAAAAACGCTTCGGCGCCGGGGTGCGCCAATGTATGAATATACTGGCTCTTTTGACGTTGCGCCCTGCTATGCTTTAACGCCAAGGTAAATGTGCTAGGGTGTGCTGCATTTAATATGAATAACCGATTAAACAGCTGCGGATAAAACGCAGCCATCGGCCAGGCTAAGGCGCCCCCCCAATCATGCGCAATTAAGGTAACGGGTTTATCATTGCTCATGCGCTTAACAAAAGCAGCTAACCGATGTATTAAAGCAAGAACTTCATAATCTTTATTGTCATCGAGGGGGGCTGATTTATGGTAGCCGGGTAAATCTGGCGCAATAATATGGTACTCAGCTGGCAATAATTGGATAAGAGGCTCCCACGCGTGAGCATTTTCCGGAAATCCATGCAATAAAATGACACGCGGCGCATTTGCAATGCTGCCTTTCCTTTCTAGGTAGTGAAGAGAATGCTGATCTATTTTTGTGAAATGAGAGGTTAGTTCTTGTCGGCTGCAATGCGTATGAGTCATAAAAAGATTCCAAAATAGAAAAGCCGGGTACAGACCCGGCTTTGTTTGCTATGTAAAACTGATTAAATTAACCCGTGGTTATTCAACGGCAAACATACTTTCAGGCATTGCCATTAAGTTATCTGAACCCGACTGCATGGCAGATACTAGTGAACGCGTTCGTGTAAGCAAACGGTCGAAGTAAAAACCTGTGGTAAGTATTTTACCTTTGTAAAACTCGGTTTCAGTACTCCCTGCATCGAGCTGCTGCTGGGCTTTCACTGCCATTTTCAGCCACATATATGCCACCGTGACGTAACCTGAGTACATTAGGTAATCAACCGAGGCTGCGCCAATTTCATCTGGATTTGAAGCTGCCGCTTTAGCGATATCCATGGTAATTTGTTGCCACTCATCAAGATGGGAGTTAAGTGCATTTGTCCAAGCACTAAACTGCGCGTTATCGCGTAACGATTCACAGTAGCTACGCACTTCCTGTACGAACACGTTAAGCAACTCACCGTTTGAGCCCATTACCTTACGGCCAAGTAAATCGATAGCCTGAATACCTGTGGTGCCTTCATACATAGTACAAATACGGGTATCACGGGCTAACTGCTCCATACCCCATTCTTTAATGAAGCCATGACCGCCATACACTTGCATACCATAGCTGGTAGATTCTTGCGCCGTTTCTGTTAAGAACGCTTTCACGATAGGCGTAAGAAACGCAAGTTTTGACTCCGCTAACTGCTTTTCACCCGCCTCGCTGCCGTAAAGTGTGACATCCACCATTTGCATGCAATAGGCTGCTAACGCGCGATTGCCTTCGGCAAAGGCTTTTTGGGTTAAAAGCATGCGACGAACATCGGGATGAACAATAATTGGGTCTGCCGGACCTGACGCATTCTTTCTTCCCGTCAGTGAACGAAATTGAAGGCGGTCTTTAGCATAACGAAGTGCACCTTGAAAAGAGGCCTCAGACGCGGCCAACCCTTCTAACCCTGTACCGATACGCGCGGTATTCATAAACGTAAACATGCAGTTTAAGCCACGGTTTTCCTCGCCAATCAAATAGCCTTTTGCACCATCGAAATTGATAACACAGGTCGCACTCGCTTTAATGCCCATTTTGTGTTCAATGCTGCCGCAAGTCACTGCGTTTCTATCTTGTTTTTCACCATCGTCAGAGACATTAAACTTCGGCACTACGAACAAAGAAATTCCCTTTGTTCCTTCGGGTGCATCGGGCAAGCGCGCAAGAACAATGTGAACGATATTTTCTGACATATCGTGCTCACCAGCGGAAATAAAGATTTTCGTCCCAGATAGGCTGTAGCTTCCATCTTCTTGCGGTTGCGCTTTACATTTCAACATGCCCAAATCAGAACCACAATGGGCCTCGGTTAAGCACATAGTGCCCGTCCATTCGCCGCTAATTAATTTCGGCAAAAACTGATTTTGCTGGGTTTCAGTACCGTGGGCTTTTATTGTTTCCATGCAACCTTGGCTCAAACCCGGGTACATGGCCCAAGAATGGTTTGCCCCTGAAAACCATTCAGCGATAATTGAAGAAAGGGAGTACGGCAGCGCCTGCCCTCCAAACTCTTCAGGATGTGACATACTTGGCCATCCGCCTTCTACGTAGGTATGGTACGCCTCTTTAAAACCTTTTGGTGTAGTCACTTCACCGTCAACCCATTTACACCCTTCTTCGTCACCCGACGCATTTATCGGAGCTAAGGTGTTTTCAGAGAATTTAGCCGCTTCTGCAAAAATAGCAGAAACTAAATCTTCTGAGGCTTCTTCGAAGCCTAATTTCTGATAATGTTGTTGAAAGTTCAGTAACTCGTGAGTTACAAACATCGCGTCGCGTTGTGGAGCTTTATAACCTTCCATACCCAGTACCTATATAACTTCAAATAAACCAGCAGCGCCCATACCGCCACCGATACACATGGTGCAAACTACATATTTAGCACCGCGTCGTTTTCCTTCGATGAGAGCGTGACCCACCATACGAGCACCGCTCATGCCGTAGGGGTGGCCAATAGATATTGCCCCACCGTTTACGTTTAATAATTCATCAGGAATGCCTAACTTATCTCGACAGTACAATACTTGTACGGCAAAGGCTTCGTTGAGCTCCCATAGACCGATATCGTCCATGGTTAATCCATGCTGCTTTAATAGCTTAGGTATAGCGAACACCGGGCCGATCCCCATTTCATCTGGTTCACATCCGGCAACCGCGATACCACGATAAATACCCAAAGGCTGCGCACTGCCTTTTGCAGCCGAATGCTCATCCATGATCACTGTAGCGCTTGCACCGTCCGATAACTGGCTTGCATTACCCGCAGTAATACACCCGCCTTCAATAACCGGATTTAAACTAATGAGGCCTTCCAGCGTTGTTTGTGGACGGTTACCCTCATCCTTAGAAAGGGTGACTTCTTGTTCAGTTGTTTCGCCAGTTTCTTTGTCAAAGTTCGCTTTTACTGCAGTAATTGGCACGATTTCATCATCAAATTTACCCGCCTGTTGCGCTGCTGCAGTGCGCATTTGGCTTTGGAAACCGTACTCGTCTTGTACATCGCGGCTAATACCATATCGCTGCGCAACCACTTCGGCAGTTTGTAACATGGGCATATAAATATCTTTATGTTTGGCAACCAATTGAGGGTCTACCGCACGAAACATATTCATGTGTTTATTTTGAACCAAGGAAATGGAATCTAGACCACCTGCCACCATAATATTGGTGTCACCGGTGCGTATGCTATTGGCCGCAGTGGCAATAGCATACATTCCAGAACTGCACTGACGGTCAAGGGTCATACCTGCAACCGAGGTGGGTAAACCGCCAGCAAGGCCAGCAAGACGCCCAATATTCATGCTGCCACTACCTTGGGTTAACGCACAACCCATAATAACATCGTCAACATTGGCCCCTTCAACGCCCGCTCTTTGAACGGCGTGTTTAATAGCATGGCCACCTAAGGATGGCGCAGGCAAATTGTTCAGCGCCCCTTTGTAGGCGCGCCCGATAGGAGTTCGTGCGGTACTAACTATTACTGCATCACGCATAGCGTATTCCTTATTTTGAATAATTTTTAAAACTGGCATTCTCTTGCGCCAGTTTGATAAGTAGCTCGCTTGGCTGTAACCACATTTTTCCGTAGTCGCCAAGTTGATCGCGATAGGTAGTAAGCTTGTCTAAAATTGTCCCTAAACCTACTTCATCGGCGTATTGCATGGGGCCACCGCGATACACAGGGAATCCATAGCCATACACATAGATAACGTCAATATCACTCGATTTCGCTGCAATCCCTTCTTCTAGAATGCACGCGCCTTCATTGATAAGTGTGTACATTACTCGCACTAATATTTCTTCATCGCTGATGTCTGAGCGTTGCTTAACACCAAGGCGATTTGCTTCTTGTTTCGCGATCTCTAGCACTTCAGGATCTGGGATAGGTACGCGGCTACCGGGTTCATAGTTATATGCACCACGGCCGGTTTTAAGTCCGTTGCGCCCCATTTCCACCAAGCGGTCGGCAACTGCGCCATAAGCGGGATCGTGGGAAATGTATTCTTGACGGGATTGACGCACATAATAACCAATGTCCAACCCTGCCATATCGCCCATTGTGAATGGCCCCATAGGCATGCCAAATTCGGTAAGTACTCTATCTACCTGCTCTGGGGTAGCGCCTTCAAGTAACAACCGATTTGCTTCACGGCCATAGGGCTCAATCATGCGATTGCCCACAAAGCCAAAACAAACCCCAACCAGTACCGCCACCTTCTTAATACGTTTGGCCATCTTCATGCATGTTTTAATAACCTCAGACGAGGTTTTGTCTGCTTTAACAACTTCAAGCAGTTTCATTACGTTTGCAGGTGAGAAGAAATGAAGGCCAATGACGTCTTCAGGGCGAGAAGTTGCCGTAGCGATTTCGTCAATGTCGAGCGTAGAGGTATTAGAGGCTAAGATAGCACCAGGCTTACACACTTTATCGAGTGTAGAAAACACCGTTTTCTTTACTTCCATCTTTTCAAATACAGCTTCGATAACTAAATCTACCTCGGATAAATCATCGTAACTGGTTGTGCCCGAGAGAAGCGCCATGCGGCTTTCTACCTGATCCTGGGTAAGCTTGCCCTTTTTAGCAGAGTTTTCGTAATTTTTACGAATAAGTGCAAGACCTTTCTCTAAGGCTTCAGGCTTGAGCTCTAACATAGTAACTGGGATACCCGCATTAGCGAAATTCATCGCTATACCGCCCCCCATGGTGCCAGCGCCAATAATCGCGACTTTTTCGATACTACGTTCAGGAGTGGATTTATCAAAATCAGATACGTGCCCTGCAGCACGCTCGGCGAAGAAAAAATGCTGTTGCGCTCTCGCTTGAGGTGTATTCATGCACGCCATGAATAACTTACCCTCATGCTTTAAACCATCTTCAAAGGCTAATGTGTAAGCACCTTTTACGGCTTCGATACATTTAAGGGGGGCAAAAAAGCCTTTACTCGCTTTCTTAGTTTGCGCTGTAACAGCGTCAAATACCCCTTGCACTTCCTCATTCATAGAAAGCGTAATCTCACTTGTACGCTTAATGGCGTTGCTTTCGGTTAACGAGGCTAAGTACTGTTTAGTATCATCTAGAAGGTGTTCAGGCTTATCGGAAATTTTATCGAATACGCCTGGAAGTTTGACTACCGAGGTTGGTCTACCTGTCACTATCATGCTAAGCGCAGTTTGCACATCCGCTAAACGAGGTAAGCGCTGCGTGCCGCCCGCACCAGGTAGGATACCGAGATTAACCTCTGGTAAACCCACTTTATTACCGGCAAAAGTAATTCTGTGATGACAGGCAAGTGCCACTTCTAAACCACCGCCAAATGCTGGTCCGGGTAAAACCGCGACAACTGGCTTGGTGGCATTTTCAATTTTATCGAGCACTTCAGGTAGCATAGGAGATAAGTCGCCGCCTGAAAATTCGCTAATATCTGCGCCGCCCGAAAATATAGGCAATGAAGAGGTAACAACAATGGCATTAACACTGTCATCGGCGAGTGCGGCCTCAATGCCTTCAATGAGTCCCACTCTTACTGCTCGAGATAATGCATTTACTGGCGCACTTTGCATGGTTAGTGTTGCCACACCCTGCTCTACGTTATACGCCACTGCTTTATTTTCCATATCTGTCATAACGGTATCCTGTTATTCACGTTAACTGGATGTTATTGCAGTGTTGTTAATCATCCAAGTTTATTGGTGTTATAGACATTCATCAAAATATTGAATACTTAGAGTAAACCCTTAAATATAGCCGTATACCACGCTAAAGCCCGTTGTAACGGGGGTACGTGTAATTTGACAGGAACTAAAACGAGTGTTTTTGTTAATACACAGATGCGTAGAATTACATATTATTTACATTTAAGGGGTGCATGCATGCAGGTCATAAAAACTCCAGAAAGTGCATTTTCGTCACTTCACGATTTTCCTTATACGCCCCACTATGTTCAGGTTACTGATACCATAAGTTCCGAGTTATCGATGGCTTACTATCAGACAGGCTCACCCCATGGCCATACTGTGGTTTTATTGCACGGTGAGCCAACGTGGGCATACCTATACCGAAAAATGATGCCAGTGTTAGCAGAGGCAGGGTTTAATGTTTTGGTTCCTGATCTTATTGGGTTTGGACGATCAGATAAGCCTCTGCGCCAACAAGATTACACCTACGCACGACATCTTATTTGGCTAAAAGAATGGTTTAACCAAACCGTTACACAGCCCGCCACCATGTATTGCCAAGATTGGGGAGGCTTACTAGGCTTGCGCCTAGTGGCAGACATGCCCGATATGTTTAGTGGTGTAGTGGCGGCAAATACTGGTTTACCCACTGGCGATCATGCGCCAACCGACGCCTTTATAAAATGGCGGCGCTTTTCGCAGCAAGCGCCTGATTTTTGCGCCGCCAGTGTTGTT
This sequence comes from Alteromonas profundi, assembly GCF_010500865.1. GTDB lineage: Bacteria > Pseudomonadota > Gammaproteobacteria > Enterobacterales > Alteromonadaceae > Alteromonas > Alteromonas profundi. The sequence goes on along the minus strand of NZ_JAAAWN010000005.1, from coordinate 168,640 downwards.
AAGAACGCGACTTGCACTGCGCTTTCTAAGGCCACCCTCGATGGGTATAACGCCCCATTTCCTAGCGAACAGTACAAAGCAGGAGCGCGGCGTTTTCCGCTACTTGTACCGGTAACATCTGACGATCCCCAATCGCAGGCAAATAGAGATGCGTGGACAGCATTGCAGCAGTTTGACAAACCCTTTATGACAGCCTTTAGCGATAGCGATCCCATCACTGCTGGGGGAGATAAGATAATGCATAAACTTATTCCTGGTTGTCAGAAGGCGCACCACACCACCGTGAAGAACGCGGGACATTTTTTACAAGAAGATAAAGGCGTTGAGATCGCCAAAAGTCTTATCAACTTTATTCAATCGAACACACTTATTAAGGGGTAACATCATGGATGCACTATTAGATTTCTCAACCAAAGTTGTATTGATAACGGGGGCGGGTAGCGGGTTTGGACGCTTACTCGCCCAAGGGCTAAGCCAACGCGGTGCTAAGCTTATCATTTCTGATATTAACGAAGATAATTTAGCAGCATGCCAGCTTGAATGCGAAGCGCACTCAGAGGTTGTATCGTTGGCCGGTAACATTGCGTTAGAAAGCGTAAATAAAGCCTTGGTCGAGCTTGCCCTTAGTCGCTTCGGCCGGCTTGATATTGCCGTTAACAACGCCGGCATTGCACATCAACCAGCGCCCATGCACGAAATGACTGAAGAAATAATAGATATGCAATTTGCGGTAAATGTAAAAGGGGTAATGTTTGGCATGAAATACCAGCTGCCTGCAATGTTGAATCAAAAAGAAGGTCATGTACTCAATGTCAGCTCTCTCGCCGGCCTTGGCGGCGCGCCAAAAGGCGGCGCCTATGCAGCTGCAAAGCACGCAGTAGCCGGCGTCACGCGCACTGCTGCTGTAGAATACGGGCGCAGAAATATACGCGTTAATGCGATATGCCCCTTCTATAGCCCCACAAATATCTTAAATGTGGATGGGTACAACACACCAGAAGCGCAACAACAGCTCGGCTCAGGTAGCCCGATGAAACGGTTGGCAGAGCCACAAGAAATTGTGAACACCATGATATTGATGTTATCTCCTGCAAACAGTTACATGAACGGCCAAACTATCGCAGTAGATGGCGGCGTAACGGCGTGGTAAAGGGTAAAAAATACTACGCAGCCTTAAAAAACCCACTTCGGTATTATTATTCATACCAAAGTATGATTTAGCATGTTTCCCACCCCCATCTATTTCGCTTTAATAGACTTGAACGAACACGAAACCGACGAACGAGGCGAGCTAACTCGCCTCTGCCGTCTTTCTAGCAACAAGCGAGAGAGTAATGAAACGCCAAACACATAACATTGTGATACTTAGTGCGCTTTCATGGGGTTTGTTGACAACAAGTACTGTACTGGCGGATGCCCAGCAAACAGCACTAAATAGGTCCAGTTCGGCGACTAAATTATCGCACACTTATCCAATAAAAAAGGTGCGCAGTTCCAACAACCAGCCTTCTACCTTACTCAAACGCCATATTTCATCTTCTTCAAAAGCGCTGCCGCAAACATCGGGTTCACGCCTTATTCATTCAGCGCTGCCCTATAGACTAACAAGTTCAAGTTAGTTTAATAGCAAAACCTGTTTTCCTCTGCCCTATTTCATTTTACGTGAGTAACCCCGCCGAATCGGTTTCAGGGGCTTTCATGCACATTTAAATACCGCTAAGAATATGTGAAAAAGCCTCGGCAATGGCTATAGCAGCACCGAGGCTTTATTTGTTGTACTGGGTTCGCGATTAAGGTGTTATTACCATTTTACCTTTTACTTCGCGGTTCATTACTTTGGCCATTGCTTTTGTAGCCTCATTAAGCGGTAGGGCTTCATCTACCACCACTTTCACTTTACCTTGTACATACCATGTAAGCAGCTCTTGCATGTTTTGGGCGAAACCTTTCGGGTCGTGCTGGGTAAATGACCCCCAGAAAACACCTACCACCGAGTACCCTTTTACCAGAGATAGATTCACAGGGAACTTAGGAATTTCACCACCTGCAAAACCCACTACGAGTAAACGTCCTTCCCAGGCCATGCTACGACTGCATGCGTGGAAAGTTTCCCCGCCCACACATTCATACACCACATCGGCCCCTTTCCCGCCGGTGGCCTGTTTCAACGCAGTTTTAAGGTCTTGCTCTTGATAATTGATGAGCACGTCAGCGCCGTATTCTTTGGCAAGGGCGAGTTTTTCATCGGTGGAACACACCGCAATCACCCGGGCCCCCATAATTTTACCAATTTGCACCGCAGCGAGGCCGGTTCCGCCAGCGGCACCGGTAACCACAAGCGTTTCACCTTCCTGTAATTTCGCGCGTTGCTTAAGAGCATGATGCGCGGTAGCATGAGCGGTAACTAACGCCGCGCCTTCTTTAACATCGATAGGATCTGGTAGCGGCATTACATGCGTAGCAGGAACCAGTACCTTTTCGGCATAGCCCCCCAAATTAGAAAGCGCTATAACCCTTTGGCCTACAGTAAGATGTGAGATCCCTTCGCCAACGTCGGCTACCGTACCGGCTACTTCGTTGCCAGGAATAAACGGAAAATCAGGCTTTAGTTGATATAAACCTTGTACCAGTAAGCCGTCAGGAAAATTAACCCCAGCTGCTTCGACATTGACAATAACGTGACCTGCTTTTAGGGTAGGATCGGCCACGTCTTTACAGGCTAAATTCTCAATAGGTCCAAATTCTTCACATACAATTGCTTTCATAGCCTCTCCTTTTAATGACCTAAACTAGGCGCCCACGCGCCTTAACCTTGTTGATAAATGGTTTTATTCGCAATTTGCGCCAATGGACGAACCATAGCACCAAGTTGCATTGCCTTTGCGCTTGACGCATTGCCTTCGTGCGCGCGTTTCACCACCCCCTGCACTATTGCAGCAAGGCGGAAAAAGCTAAAAGACAAATAGAATGTCCAGTGCTTAATTTCGCTGATATTTCGACGCTTACAGTACGCCTCTATGTACGCCTTTTCACTTGGAATACCTAATTCTTCTCTATTTAATCCACCTAGGCCCGCCGCGTGGGCAATGTCAGCGGGGAGCCGTAATTGCATACATTGATAGGCCAGGTCGGCATAAGGATGACCCAAGGTAGAGAGCTCCCAATCGAGCACCGCAACAACACTAGGACGCGCTTCATTACTCATATCAAACATCATATTATCGAGACGAAAATCGCCATGAACTAAAGATACTTGGCCATCATCTTCGGGCAAGTTTTGCTCTAAATAACCAATAAGTTGCTCAATTTCTTCGATATGTTCTAACTCTGAGGCGCGATATTGCTGGGTCCATCGACTTAGTTGACGGGAAAAATAATTGCCTGGCTTGCCGTAATCCGTCAAACCCGCCTTATCGATATCGACGCTATGTAGCGCGGCCAATACCCGGTTCATTTCATCGTACATTGCACCACGTACGGCGGGACGACTAACTTCAGGCAACGCGCTATTCCAAAATATGTCACCCTGTTCAAACGACATTATGTAAAACATGCTTCCAATAATATCGCTGTCTTTGCATAGGTGATACACATTTGGGACCGGTACATCAGTATCTTGTAGCGCCTCAATCACCCGGTACTCTCTGTCTACAGCATGGGCAGACTTCAACAGCTTACCGGGCGGTTGGCGGCGCAATACATACACACCAGAACTCGTTGAAAGTTTAAACGTAGGGTTAGATTGGCCGCCGCTAAATTTCTCTGCCTCTAACACCTCTCCTATCTGGGGGCACGCAGAAGCCAAATATGCATTTAAGGCGGTTAAATCGAGAGTATGAGTGGTCACATGAGCTCCTTATCCATTCGCTTCAGCAATTAGATTACGACCTAACTGCATCATATGTACTTGATCGGGGCCATCAGCCAATCGAATGGTGCGGGCATACGCATACATTGCCGATAACACGAAATCTTGACTTGTACCTGCTGCACCGTGCATTTGTATGGCTTCATCGATAACATTGCACGCCATAGTTGGCGCGACAATTTTAATAGCAGCGATGATATCCCTAGATACCTTATTACCGTATCTGTCCATTTTATCTGCCGCTTTGAGGGTGAGAAGGCGCGCTTGCTCTATCTCACAATGCATTTTTGCGATGCTTTCTCTTACTGACTGTTGCTTACTTAGCGGCTTACCAAACGCCACCCGCTGTTCTACCCGTTCGCATGCCATATCAAGGGCTCTTTGGGCACAGCCAATAAGTCGCATACAGTGATGGATACGACCAGGGCCTAGGCGTCCCTGCGCGATTTCAAACCCGCGCCCCTCACCTAATAACAAGTTACTAGCAGGCACTCGCACGTTATCGAATCGTACCTCAGCATGACCTATAGGCTCATCGAAATACCCCATCGCAGACATAGGACGGACGACAGTTACACCCTTAGTATCCATAGGAACCAATATTTGCGACTGCTGCTGATGGCGCGGCGCGTCAAAGTCGGTTTTACCCATCACCACCATGATTTTACAATTCTCATTCATCGCGCCGCTGGTGTACCACTTTGTGCCATTGATAACGTATTCATTGCCCTCACGGGTAATAGAGGTTTCGATATTGGTGGCATCACTTGATGCGACTGCCGGCTCGGTCATTGCAAAGGCTGAACGAATCTCTCCGTTTAATAAGGGTAATAGCCACGTGGCTTTTTGTTCTTCGTTGCCGTATTTAGCTAACACTTCCATATTGCCAGTATCAGGTGCGCTACAGTTAAAAATCTCTGCACTAAACAGCACGCGCCCCATTTCCTCGCACAATGGAGCGTACTCAGCGTTTGAAAGCCCTGCACCGTAAGGTTGATATTCTTCTGGTAAAAACAAATTCCAAAGACCGGCATCCCGCGCCCGTTGTTTGAGTGTGTTCATGAGTGCGGGTGTTTGCCAGCGATTTTCTGCATTTTCCACCGCATGAATATAATTTTTCTCTATGGGATACACTTCTTCCTGCATAAAGTTTTTTAGCTTAGCCAGTAAAGTCTGGGTTTTCTCATTGTATTCAAAGTTCATAATGGCCCCGTGTTAGCTGTATTAGCTATAGGTAATGGCGTGCAACCTGTCAATTACATCCAGGTGAGGAACGCTGTTGAAGTTATTTAGGTGTATTTTTGCCGTATTCGCAAAACACTGTGAAAAACTTGCATTACGTATTTGCAAGTTCATGTTGATAACCATAGGCGCATTAAAGCCCAGAATATGTTTTAACATCATTGCGATGGCGCCGCCTGAGCTAACGACCAAAATGCGTTGGGCCTTACTCTGCTGCAGGGTGCGTAGCATATCCCCTACCCTTTGCTCAAACCCCTGCCATGTTTCGTCAAGCTGTTGATGGGGTAACGTATCACTTGCCCACGCCAGCATGGCATTCTTTAATAGTCGATAAAAATCTGCAGGCGGAGCACCTTCCGCCACCGCTTCATCGGGGTTAATCGCTAGATAAGCTTTTGCCACCGCTTGAAAGTTAAATTCGTTTAAGTTGCTTGATGTAACCGCCTCAGGGAGGTAATTTAAGCCCTGTGCCACACCTTCTGCGGTTTCTTTATGGCGAACCATATCCCCGGTGTAAAGCGCATCAAACACTATATCTCTTTCACGAAAGTAATCGCCAAGCCAAACTGCCTGCTGCCTCCCAAGTTCACTAAGCTTGTCATAATTCGCTTTGCCAAATGACGCTTGGCCGTGTCGTACCAGATAAATGTCCGTCATACTGCGCTCTGATGTTATCAATATGTTAAGCATGGTAAGAAAAGTCATATCATAAGTTTAATTGATATTTTGAATGGGTATTCATCAAGATAAACTATGAAGCAACGCAATAAGAACACTGCCTCCAAAAAATGTATGGTAGCGACCCTTCGTTTTGCTGTATTTTCTGTAAGCACTATAAAGCGCATATAATCGAAAAAGCTGGCAATCGCCCAAACCCGTTAATAGTGATAGTTGTGTAGGCTGGGGCGCGAGCACGCAGTACGCTGGTGTGGCCGGTGTATTTAGATGAGAGAATATTAATGATTAAACGTGGCTTATCTATCCGTAACACATGTGCCTCTGCGCTATACGTACCAGGGCTACTATGTACGACAATGGCGTATGGGCAACAAAATGAGCTTGAACATATCGAAGTTCACGCGCAAAAAACCACCCAAAACTTGCAGGAAGTGCCAGTGGCGGTCACCGTTATATCATCACATGAGCTGGTTGAAACGGTAATTAAAGATGTTTTCGATTTACAAAACTACGTTCCTGCATTTAGCGCGTTTCAAAACCAAAGCGCGACAAACTCTAGTTTTTCTATCCGCGGAATAGGCACGTCGTCTCAAAATTTTGGCTTTGAACCATCTGTAGGGCTCTATGTAGATGGCGTTTATCGTTCTAGACAAAATGCACTTATAAACGATTTAGTGGATATTGCCGCCATTGAAGTACTCCGAGGGCCGCAAGGGACGCTATTTGGTAAAAATGCTGCCGCCGGAGCCATGACACTTACTTCGACCTTACCTACGTTTGGTGAAACAAATGGGTTTGTAGACCTACTGGCGGGTAACGATAGCCTCACGAGGCTTAGTGGCGGTGCTTCATTTACATTAGTTGATGATATTCTTGCAATGCGCGTATCGGGCTTTAGCACCCACAGCGATGGTTTCATCACCGAGCAAAACGCTAGCTCTACACTAAACAACAAAAACCGTTCAGGTGTAAAAATTCAGATGCTTTACCGGCCTATTGAAGACGTACAGGTAAGGGTAATAGCGGATTATGGTGAACTAGATGAGCGTTGCTGCGCCGCTTTGACGTTACAAAATAATATCGAGGCCAAAGAAATTTCTGGAAAATTCGGTACCGATGCTCTGTTACTGTCGCCCCCGTTTAATGCCACCATTTACGACAAATCTACGTTTTATGACTTTACTACTTCACTATCGCAACCGCCTCGCTCGCAAATGAAAGATAAAGGCATTTCTGCACAGCTAGATATAGCTTTCAGCTCAGCGTGGCGGGCCGTCAGTATTTCGGCCTATCGCTCTTTTGATAGCCTGGATGTAGTGGATACGGATTTTTCTGATGCAAATTTACTTACCGCCGCAAACGATGCGCGCCAACAGTCTTTTTCTCAAGAATTGCGCTTACATTACGATAGCGAAAATATGCGTGCGGTCGTGGGAGGCTATTACTTTAGCCAAAACTTAGATCTCGCATTTAACACTACCACGCAGTCAGACTTTAGCGCTTTCTTTTCATTCGCAGCGGCTGATTTATTGCCATTAGCACAGGCTATAAATCAATTAAGTGTAGCCACCAACGGATTAATTCAGCCAGCCGGCGACATGGCGCCAAGCAATACTGCATTTTTTCATAATGCCTACCAGCAGCAAGACAGTTTGGCCGTATTTGGCCAAATTGATTGGCTCCTGAGCCCAAAACTGACATTAACCACAGGCTTGCGGTACACCAAAGAAGATAAATCGATATTGGCCTCCTATCAAGAGCAAGGGCCCGGTATCGATGGCTTAGCAAAAGATAAAACACAGTGGCCGAATGTTGCTCAAGCACTATCAGGCCTTAATGAGATAAGTATTGCATTGCAAAGTGGTGGATTGCCAAGTCCGCAGGCAATCGCTGCAATTTCACCTTTTCAGGTACCGGGTTGGGGTTATTACTTTTTAGGCGCAGCTACCGTTTTGCCACGCCCTGATTTAGATGAAACACTTAAGGACAATCAGACCACAGGCACACTGAAACTCTCTTATCAACCCACCCGTAACCAGCTTATTTATGCCAGTATGGCAACCGGCTATAAAGCAGGCGGCACCAATACAGACCGTATCCCTCCCTCGTTTAGCCCGGTGTTTGACGCAGAAAAAGTACGCAGTGCAGAAATAGGCGTCAAACAGGATTGGCCAAACCACGGGGTGCGTGTGAATGTGGCCGCACACTACACCAACATCAGCGATTTTCAGGCGACCACCTTTGATGGAAATGGGTTTAATCTGCAAAACGCCGGTGATATATCGGTGAAAGGGCTAGAAGTTGAAGCCACGTGGCTGCTAACCCCCGACACTGATGTAACAATACTTGGCGCTCGTACGTTAGCAAGCTTCGATAGCTTCAAGCAAGGTACATGCTGGGTGGCGTATACATGGCACACGGGTAATGACGACCCTGGACGCGCTAGTGAGCAAGATCCTTTTTGCGCCAGAGATGGAGACCGGGTAGGATTTGAACCGCAAAATAGCGCAGCAATTACAGTTAATCATTCGGTTAATATTGCCGGTCTTGATACCCGCTTTAGTGCTGAGTATCAGTTTATCTCTGATGTATACCTAGATGACTCTAATGACCCGTATAAGTATTCCCCCGCCTACCGATTGATTAACGTGCGATGGAACGTACAAATAGTTGAATGGGATAGCGAATTAACATTGTGGGCACGTAACGTATTTGATGAAACATACATCGCACAAAGTGGCTTTGATGTACCAGTGCAGGCAGGGAAAATAATGGCGTATCCAGGGGCACCGAGAAGCTATGGTGTATCGCTAAGAAAGCGCTTTTAACCGATAGTTAGTGAGATGCCCTGCTTAGTATTAGCCCAAGCATGTCACCGACAACGCCCCTATTACACTGGACATTTCCCCGCCAATACACTGTGACATTGCGCGATAATAGACAGCGCAATGCTCTCGGGCAATTCACCACCAATATCAAAGCCAGCGGGGCTTGCGAAGTAGCCAGGTATATCGTTTTCGTTAACGCCTGCAAGCGCTAATATTTCCTCTTTTCTATGTTTTGGCCCTAACATAGCTAAGTAAGCTATATCGTGACGAGCAAGCACAGCTAACGCCTTGCTGTCTATTTCGCGGTGGTGGGACATAAGTATCGCCCCATCAACACGGTGCTCTGTCATATGTTCAGTAACAGCTTCAATATCGCTAGAAGCAATAATAAAGTTGGCACTGGCGAAATGTTCAGTTCGAGCCTGTGCAGGCCTTGGATCCCAAATACTTACTGTCCACCCTTGCAGTGCGGCCATCTTAGATACAAAGGTAGCATCGAACCCGCCCCCCACAATTAATAAGTGTGGTGGTGGCTGCAAAGCTACTCTGAGCGTAGCATTACCCTGCTCTTTTGTAAGCTGAGTACGACTGTTTACCGTAAAAGGCTCTATCTCGGATTTAAGCCCCTCGCTTAAGCACTGTGCCCATACGCAACGCGTGCCCTTAACGAGTGCATTGCAAACCTCATCAAGCTTTAAATAATGTGTGTCTCGGTTTATCGGCAAAAGCGCGAGATGCACCACCCCACCACAACCAACGCCAAGCTTAAAGGCAATGTCTTCTTCATCGTTATCGTCATAGGTAGCATGGCGTATTTGGCCATCTTGCATAACCCGCTGCGCCTTTCGATGAATATCTGACTCCAGACACCCGCCGCTTAGCACACCTAACTGATGGCCCGCATCACTAAATAACATCATGGCCCCCGCTTTACGATAACAAGAGCCTTCGGTTTTAAAAATGATACCTAAAACCCACTTATGCTTGTCTTTAAGAGGTTGCCAGCGGGTTAGAAGATGCATTACCTGGTTGCTCATTGAACTTACTCACCACTACCTTGTTGTTGCATGGCTTCACGGATGAATTGTGCTAACGTTTCAGGAGACTGAGCACCTGCGATGCCTTGATTGCCGATAACAAAAGTAGGCACGCTTTGTATGCCCCGTTGCATCCATAACTGGTCTTGCATGCGTACTTCCTCAGCGTAAGTTTGCTGTGCTAACGCTAGTTCCACCTCATTTTTTTCCAACCCTATTGAGACGGCTTCTTCCACTAACACTTTCGCATCACTTATGTCTTTTCGCTCGCTGAAAAAAGCTGCGAATAAACGAAGTTTCAGCGCCTCTTTTTTGTCTTTTAAACTAGCTAGATGTAATACTTGATGGGCATTGAATGTATTCACCATTTTCATGTCATCAAAGTAATCAAACGTAAATCCGAGTGACGCCCCAATATCGGTAAGCTGCTCTCGCGTTTGTTGACTTTGCGCTTCACTGGCACCATATTTTTCCATGATGTGCTCACGCAGATTTTGCCCTTCTTTAGGCATATTAGGGTTTAACTCAAAAGGGTGAAAATTCACCGTAGCATTAACCTCATCTAACATAAGGAGCGCTTGTTGTAACTTTTTGTACCCTACAATGCACCATGGACACACAACGTCTGAGACTATATCTATTGATACGTTTTTCACTGAATCTCCAGTGGCTAAGATAGCCTAATAATTGAGTTGCCTTTAATGTACTACAACCCTAAGAAACATGAACGTATGTTCAACAACGGTTATTGTAGGCATCACGTCCACCGCTTCAAGGCAGCAACAGGGTTTTGCAGACAAAGCGAAGAAGTTATCCGCTAGTTAACGTTTACACCTTTCGTGGTAGCTTAACTTTTATTCGAACAGGCCTACTTTTATACCGCGTATTAAATACGTTCAATGTCATAGTTAGTTTATTTAGCTTGCACCAGATCAATAAAGTGGACTGTGTAAACCCGTACACTGCTGTTAAGTGAACGAATACGCACGTATTCATGGTTTCTTTATGTCGAAGGTAGGCAACGAAAACATTATGACCACATTAGCGGTGAACACCACCATAACTAAATATGCACAGCAGGCCCCAAGGTATACATCGTATCCCACTGCGTTAAAATTCGACAATGTACGAGGCTCAATATTAGAAAAAGCCTCGACGCTATGCGGAGCTGACAATTTAAGTGTGTATATTCACATTCCGTTTTGTGAGCAACTTTGCTATTACTGCGGGTGCAATAAAGTGGTAACCCGGCATAATGAAAAAGCTGACGATTATCTTGAATATCTTGAGCAAGAAATTCGCACCAAGAAAACTTTGTATGAAGGAAAGAAGGTTGTTGCATTGCATTTAGGTGGGGGCTCACCTAGTTTTCTATCACGGGTTCAACACGCCTATTTAATATACTTATTACATAAATATTTCGATCTCGCCACGGATATTGAAATGTCTATTGAATTGGACCCCCGAAATACGACAAAAGCCTACTTGAGGCAGTTAGCAGAGCTTGGATTCAAGCGCGTAAGCTTTGGTGTACAAGATACGGATATCAACGTACAACAAGCAATAAATCGTGTGCAAAGTACCTCACACATTTCAGAACTCGTTTTTGAAGCAAAATCTATTGGGTTCGAGTCGGTTAATCTTGATCTCATCTATGGCTTACCAAAGCAGACTACTGCCACGTTTGCCAAAACGTTAATTGCGGCTAAAGCTATGACGCCCCATCGTATAGCCTTATTTAGTTACGCCCATTTGCCAAATCGCTTTGCAGCACAGCGAAAAATTGCGCAAGCGTGGCTTCCATCGGCGCAAGAGAAGGCCTTGTTGTATCAACAGGCCGTAGATGCGTTTTGCGACGCAGGTTACGCTATGATAGGCCTAGACCATTTCGCGAAGCCTACAGATAGCTTGTGCCTAGCCCAGCAAAAAGGTGAACTACACAGAAATTTTCAAGGCTACACCACGAAAGGCGATAGCGATTTATTAGGTTTAGGTGTGTCTGCCATAAGCACCATCGGCAATGCCTATGCGCAAAACCCCAAAGAGCTTAAACGTTATTATAACGCCATTAAGCGCGAAGAACCTTTGGCTGAACGAGGAATTTTACTCAGCCAAGATGACATAATACGACGTGATGTGATCATGACCTTAATGTGTAACCTTCAGTTAAATAAAACAACGATTGAGCAACGACATAAAATAAATTTTGATGCCTATTTCGCTGCAGAACTCTCCTCCCTTCAGCCTTTGTGCGAAGACAACTTGCTGCATATACATAAGGATATGATTGAAGTACCAAGTAGCGCGAGAATTTATATTAGAGCCATTTGCGCGAGGTTCGACGCCTACCTAAATAAAGAACACAAGGTGTTGGGGTATTCGAGTGCAATTTAGGTAGGAAAACGCCGTGGAGTGCCGGTGAATGGCTCTAGAGTAAAATTGTTAAAATGATTTAAACTATTTTTATCAGTGCTTTTGTCGATAGCGTTTAAATCAGTATTGATAAGCGTGTTCGTGATGACATTATAAACTGCTTCATTTGCAGGGCGTAATACAAGAAGTGATCAGCATGTATGATTCGCACCTTTGGTCTGCAGGTACGTATGGCGTTGATGGAGTATTGTCGGGCCCACCACTACTGTTTAATAGCATATCCTTCACACTCTTAACATTTTAAAACGAGCAACCACCCGCATGCCTTTTCGCAAATTTAAGCGCGTAAGGGATAGCTGGCTTACGCGAGCATAAAGTATCTGCGATTGCTTACCACTTTCTTTTGGCGTTACGTCTAATAAAACAAGCGCGCTAGTTGAGGCATTCCCCATGAGCCCATCGCGCTTTATTTCACTTATGGTACAGGGCAATGCATTCACTATACTCATAGTGGTAGCCGCCGTATTAGTTGCGGTATCTATACTTACCTCGTTCGCTGTAATCACCAGCTTAATCGCATCACCGTTCGCAGGGGGGACAACAGCATCGCCCCCCCTCGCCGCCTCCGCATAAAGGGTATGCCCCAGGACATCCACACATAAATAGCCATCTAGAAGCCCACTTGCCGTCCCATCGCCCGTTTGGACACCCACACTTTCTTGGACACCCACACCTTCTTGGACACCCACATCATTATTGTCATCAGGTAAATGAGGTGGTACACCAGAAATTGGGGCGCTATGACGATCAAGTTCTTTTGGAAATATCACACAACCTTGCAAGACGCCAAACACATGTTCTTGGCTGCTATTGTTATTTAAATAATACAGCGCGTCTTGCGCAGCCCCCGCGTAGGACAGGCCTTGGTCTTCAATGATTAACATTACATCGCTGTATCTAGCTAAATCTTGAAGATCGTGAGAAACCCATATGCATTTCATCGGTAATTGCATGGTCAACTGAGTTATGAATGCTAAAACCCGATGGCGCAATCCGATATCTAGCGCGCTTAATGATTCATCTAGTAGGAGAACGTTCGGGCCATTCAATAATGCTCGGGCGATAGCCACACGCTGTCCCTCTCCACCAGATAAAGCCTGAATAGGCTTATCCAAAAGATGGGTTATTTCACAACCCTTTATTACTTGTGCGTAGCTGGCGGCATTAGCACTTGCGTATTGTTGCGCGAGTGCTAAGTTTCCCTTTACGGTTAAATGGGGGAATAGCATAGGCTGCTGAAAAACTAGGCCTATCTTGGGCTCGCTAATATTGGCTTGAGGTAGGTGCCAGTTGACAGTTACCTGAGCGTTACGCTCGAACCCTGCTAAAGCGCGCAATAGTGAGCTTTTTCCGGCGCCGGATGGCCCCGTAATGCCGATAAGCTTGGCATTGCTATTTAGGTGGGTGTCCAGTTTTATTCTATCCTCTAACGAGACGCTAAATTCCAACCAAGCGCTCCTTTACCGCTAAAACGATATAAACCAGTTAACAACAAGAAAGAAAATATTAGTAAACATAAGGAAAGCGCGTGAGCGTCTTGATATTGCAATGCCTCTACTTGTTCATACAGCGCAATAGAAAGTACCTGAGTTTCCCCAGGAATATTGCCACCTATCATAAGTACTACACCAAACTCGCCCACGGTATGGGCGAAACTCAAACCAAAAGCGACAATTGCAGGTGCTTTACACAATGGAAGCACCACCTTAAAAAAACGTTGAAACGACGTTAATCCCAATGTCTGGGCAACTTCTAAATAGCGCCGATCTAGTTGTGTAAAACCGCTATATAGAGGTTGCAAAGCAAAAGGTAACGAATAAATCAGTGAGCCTAACACTAACCCTTCGAAACTAAATGCCAATGGATGCCCGGTTATAGACACCCACGCACCACCAAGCGTACTTTGCGGGGAAAAAGCAACAAGTAAATAAAACCCTAGTACAGTTGGTGGTAAAACCAAGGGGAGTGCGAGTATGGATAAGACAAACGGTTTGGTTTTATGCTGCCAATTCGATAAAACCCAAGCCAAAGGCGTAGCAACCACCATCAAAAGTAAACTAGTGATTAACGCTAGCTTTAATGTCAGCCATATAGCTTGCCACGCTTGAGGGGTTAACGCTTCTGTCATTCTTTACTCGCTGATAATGAGGAAACGGGCTTGTATCCCCACCCCTCTATTTTTTGTTGCACCTTCTTGGATAGTAAATAATTCACAAAGTACTCGGCCAATTGGCGCTGCCTCGCTTGGCTGTCTAGTTTTTTGTGTGTGTCTTCAGCAAAGTGTGTGTCCTGAGAAAAGTGTGTGTCCTGAGCTGTTGCCGGCGCAATTAATATAGCTAAAGACTGTACGATAGGGGAATATAAGCGAGGTGATACAATATCTACATTTGGCTCGTCTTTCACCAGCGAATACGCCACAAATGCACTATCTACGTTACCTGTGCGATAAAACTGATAGGTTTGCAGCACGTTCTTACCCATCACGATGTGCTGCCGCATATTATTCCACCGGGCGTGCCCCTCAAGTACTTCTTTGGCGGCTTCTCCATAGGGTGCTAGTTTTGGGTTTGCAATGGCGAGTTTATATGAGTTTAAGGAAAGCACATCATTGTTTCTGGACAATAATTCTTTAACAGTAATCGGCGCGCTCCTTGATACAAACGCTAATTGTCCCACAGCATAGGGCTCTACATCGGATGTAGACACTCTCCCTGCCTCTATTAAGGCTTTCACCCGGGCCGTATCAGCAGAAAGAAACACATCGAACGCAGCACCGTGCATAATTTGTGCAAACAGGGTGCCACTCGATGATACCGTGATGACCACATCTACATCCGTTGAATGGGTGAATTCTTCCGCTATAGCTTTTAAAGGTGCAGCAAAATTTGCAGCAACTGCCACGCGTAATTTTTCCTTAGCAGAAACATTCGCACTAACTCCTAGCGCGAAAAAAGCCCATAGGCATACTTTCACACAGCATAGAATTTGACGGTAGACCACTAAACTTGCTCTTTCATCCATTGCAACGCAGCCTTGTCATCTGATGCTTTAGCCTCTACCCAATCAGATTTATCGCCGCAGAACTCCTTTTTCCACAGCGGCACAGAGTGTTTCAACATATCCATTAAAAAAACAGCACCATCGAACGCCGCTTGGCGATGCGGGGCTGAACACCCTACCCAAACGATAGGATCTTGGTTATATAATTTGCCTACCCTATGCACTGCTCCTGCAGAGTTAAGCGAGAAGCGAGCAATTGCTTGCTCCACCAGCTTCTTTAAGGCGTCTTCAGTCATTCCAGGGTAATGTTCTAACTCTATGCCTTCAATTGTACCCGAAGCATTGCTATCACGGACCAAGCCAGTAAACGTAACAATCGCGCCAGAGTTGCCTTTTGATACATTATTAGCATTGGCTAACAAGCGATGGTACAGCGAATCTTGGTTGAAGTTGGCTTCCTGAATTTCTGCAAACATATGTCCTATCCTCCCGTAACAGGAGGGAAAAAAGCGATTTCATCGTTTTCTTGTAACGTTTCTTTTTCGTCGCATAATTGATGATTACGTGCAGTTAAAATACTCCCTTCTAACGCAAGTGACCACTTCTCATTCAGTGATCGAAGATGTGTCTTCACCTCGGCTATTGTAGAGCCTTGTGGCATAGACAGGGCCAGTACAGGCACTTGACTCAATTCGCGAGTTTGAGCGAAGGTTTTTATCATTATCTGCATGGGTTATCCATTCTCACTTTGCCAGTGACCTGTTTTGCCGCCTTTTTTTTCAAGCACTCTTACTCCTTCAATATGCATGGCTGGATCTATAGCCTTGCACATATCAAACAAAGTAAGTAGTGCGACATTCACGCCAGTTAACGCTTCCATTTCAACGCCGGTTTTACCGCTTAATTTACAGTAACACGTTGCCTGAATACGATTTTTTTCGCTGTCGATTTGAAAGTTAATATCAACTTTTGACAAGGCTAACGGATGGCATAGAGGAATGAGGTCTGCACAGCGTTTCGCTCCCTGTATCCCCGCGACTCGAGCCACAGCGAACACATCACCCTTGGCGATATTGGACTGAGATATCTGCGCTATTATGTGTGGGTCAGTATAAAGGTACCCTTGTGCCCTAGCCTCTCGTACGGTAATCGCTTTATCGCTCACATCTACCATGTTTGCTTCACCGCCAGCGTTTAAGTGACTGAAGGTACTCATGCGTCCACCAAGTGTTTAACAAAATTACATGGTTTAAAATTAACATCCAATTGACTTTCGATGATTTTCTCCCACGCCGTTCGACATGCGCCTGTTGAGCCTGGTAAACAAAAGATAACCGTATTATTCGCGAAACCAGCGATTGCGCGCGATTGTATAGTCGATGTACCAATTTCCTGATAGCTCACATGCCTAAATAACTCTCCAAACCCACTGACTTCTTTATCAAATAGTACACTTATTGCTTCTGGCGTTGAATCGCGATGCGTAAAGCCTGTACCTCCCGTAACGAGTATTGCGTGAATACGCTTATCTGCTATCCACTTCGATACAATCGCGCGTTGCTCGTAAATATCGTCTTTTACCAATTCGCGGGCGGCCAATTTGTGGCCTGCGGTGGTCAGCGCATCTTTTAAATAGTCTCCAGATTTATCAGTATCCAGAGTACGGGTATCGGAAATAGTGAGTACAGCGATATTCAAGGGCTGGTTAACTACAGACATATAAAATCCTAAATTGCTATGCGACATTTGCGCTGACTTTGGTAAAGTACACGCATAATCTACTTATTGGTTAACACTTTATAGGGGTGTGCGGCATGAATTCAACAGTTAACTTATCATAACCTATGACCAAGACCCTCTCACATGAACAAGTAATGCGGTATAACCGCCAAATCGTTTTACCCCAAGTGGATATTTCTGGCCAAGAGTCGCTGTTAAATGCCCATGCAATTATCATTGGTGTGGGAGGCTTAGGAAATGCAGCGGCCACGAGTTTGTGCGCCAGTGGCATAGGTAAAATAACACTCATTGACTTTGATACCGTTGATTCAACCAATCTACCTCGTCAGACGTTATTTGCTGAATCAGATGTAGGTAACAATAAGGTAGATGTTGCACAAACTAAGCTATATCAGCTTAATCAACAATGCGAAGTAGTAGCCGTTAAGCAAGCGCTTAATGCGTCTCATGCAACGTTATTTGAACAGGCCGACGTTGTTCTAGATTGTTCAGATAATGCGAGCGCGCGCGACTTAGTAAATACTTTATGTTTTCAAACCTCCACACCGCTAGTGAGTGGCGCAGCTATCCGGTTTGAAGGACAACTGTTTGTTGCCATTCCAGGTACTAGCCAATGTTATGGGTGTTTACGTACATTTTTTGCAGCCCCAGAACTTAGTTGTGTCGAAGCGGGTATATTCTCTCCTATTGTTAGTATCATTGGTACATACCAAGCACTACTTGCTTCCCAAGTAATTATGAATAAAGGAGAAATCCCGCTCAATACATTAATTACGTTTGATGGGCTTTCGCACCAATGGCAACGCTGGAAGCTACCTAATAATACCGCATGTGAAGTGTGCCGAACTCATCCCTAACTATTCAAAATAAAAAATTAATGAGGCTTACTTTATGACAACTGAGGTTGTTAAGACACACATAGTTGTAGCGCAGAATGCATCCGGGCGTAATATGAATGTCCCTATTTACCGTATGCAAGGGTCGCGCCCCGGCCCAACCGTTTATATTCAAAGCTCAATACACGGTGCTGAAGTACAAGGTAATGTTGTTATATACCAATTAATTCAGCGCCTTAAAAAAATGGATGTGTGTGGAGAGATTATACTCGTGCCAAATTGTAACCCAATTGGCACAAACATTAAGGCAGGCGAATATACGCTTGGGCGATTCGACCCGGTAAACGGGACGAATTGGAACCGCGGTTATTTTTTTGACGAAGAGGCTGTAAAAAGATTTGCGCGAACCGTTACTCCCGAAGAATCGATTGACGGTGTAAAAAAACGCTTCCGTTCGCATTTATTAAACGCAATCAATAAAAAGCTGGCGGAGCCATGGGGACTAGGGTTAGCCCAACAACTTAACTTAAAATTACAGCAGATGGCGGTAAACGCAGATTTCGTGCTCGATTTACATAACGGGCCTGTGTCTACTCGACATGTTTATATTCCCGAGTACGCGAAAGAAAGCGCTGCTCTTTTCAACATTCCTCATTGCATTTTCATTCCGAATGTTTTTGCAGGGGCCTTAGATGAAGCTACATTTTGCCCGTGGTGGACGCTACAACAGCAAGTTAAGAAAAACCTAGGAAGGCAGGTTTCTTTTGGTGTAGAAGCATTCACTTTGGAAATGGGTAGCCAAGAAGTTATTAACTTCAAAGAAGGCAACATTGATGCTACCAGCATTGTTAGCTATTTAAACGCAAAAGGCGCGTTACATAGCTGTGATGTTACTCCTGACAATATGCTACGAATAGGGGTATATTTACGCGATTACAAAACGCTTTTTACTGACTGGGGTGGCATGGTGGAATATCTTGCTAAACCGGGTAGCCCTATAAAGCAGGGCGACGCCATGGCGCAGATATTAAATATAGACGATTTAGATAACGAAAATGGCAGTCGAACTTTAGAGGCACCGTGTGACTTAATACCTATCTTACATTTTCCCTCAGCATCAGTACTAAGTGGAACGCAGTTGTATAAGGTATTTACCAACTACGAAACGCTAACAGAATAAGTGCTGAAGCAAAATCCCTTCTCTTTAAATCCATAAGTCCAAGCCCGAGACACCCACATATCAATATGGGTGTCTTAATACTTAGGGTCACTGAAAATCAAAACTGGCCGTTAATACAGTTAAAAAAGGTCAAAAAGAGCCCCATTATATTTCTATTAAATTACAAATAGGTAATAGGATTTTCTATGCCTCGGCCTCGCAAATCACTCATCAGCTTAGATGAGACTCCTTTTTATCACTGCGTATCTCGTTGCGTTCGGCGCGCGTTTTTGTGTGGAAAAGACAACGTTAGTGGAAAAAGTTTTGAGCACCGTAAGCAGTGGGTAGAAAATCGATTGTTATTGCTTGCCAAAGTCTTTGCTATTGATATTTGTGCTTACGCCGTGATGAGTAATCATACTCATGTGGTTTTATGCGTTGACAAAAGTTCCGCAAAATCATGGAGTACTGAGGAGGTTTTGCGGCGCTGGCATAAGCTCCACAAAGGAACTTATCTTACAAGACAATATATTGATGTTGAGGAACGGCGCAAACTTTCAAAGACTCAAATAGAGGGTGTTATATCAATTGCCAATATATATCGTAGGCGGCTGTACGACATAAGCTGGTTTATGCGGCTACTTAACGAGCACATCGCCCGCAAGGCAAACAAAGAAGATGATTGTACTGGGCGCTTTTGGGAAGGTAGATTTAAGTCCCAAGCTTTGCTTGATGACGCTGCGGTGATAGCCTGCATGGCTTACGTTGACTTAAACCCCCTCAGAACAGGCAAGGTAAAAACACCAGAGTCCGCTGGCCATACAAGCATTAAACGAAGAATTCGAGCAGCAAAAAATAACCAACAGCCTCGCCAATTGCTCCCCTTTATCGGCTACACCCAGCAATCATCAGGCAAAGGGCTGCCATACCGTTTAGATGATTATTTGCGCTTAATTGACGTTACTGGGAGGCAATACACAGTAGACAAACCAGGAACCATACCTGCCAACTGCGAACCGATACTACGGAGAACAGGATTAGACCATGTAAACTGGACTGACTTGGTCGACAATATTGAAAACCATTTTTCAAGTAACATTAGCCTAGCTATAGCGAAAAAGAAACTAACAGCATAGGTAAGTTGTAACTCCTACAATTTCACGCCAAAAGAGCGTTCTAGCGTTCAACATTTCCCCACACATTATACTACGTACTAGTAATCCTAGGTCTTCTCTAAGAAAGCGACTATATTTTGTGCTAATTGGCGTTACGCTAGGTATACGTTAATGCCATTTGAAATAAGACATCCACTTTAAAGGGTGGGTGTCTTAAATATGTAAACTTCAGGGAAGGTGCTTTACATGGCACGCTTAACAAGACACCCACCTTTAGGGGTGGGTGTCTTAAATGAAAGTGGGTGTCTTGGCGTTAAATCGGTGAGCCGGGCGGTAACGGCTTCACTTCAAAGCTTGCTGGCCATTGCCCTGTTTTCCAATAGGTATCGAAGTAACCATGCAAAACTTCATACTCATCATTGTCTGCTTCATCTTCTAACCATTCATGGAACTCGATCAACGCTTTCTGAGCGGCAAGCTTCACTTCTGGTGCCAGTGCTTTATTTTCAACCGCCTGGATAATAGCATTAAGCGCTACCAACCTTAGCCGCTTAGCCAGTGGGCTTGTTTCGCCTTTATACCAATGTACCGATAGAATTTGTCGAACTAGCATTTCTACCCCCACTTTCTTGCGGCGATCTTGACTGCTCATCATCTGCCACTCTAAACGGTTCAGCCGTTCAGGATGCAACAACAAGCCAAATGCAAAATTACTTGCAGAAGCTGCCGCTGATAGAGGGTCTAACATTAAGCCCATTTTGCTACCAAAATGCTCTCGAGTAACGTCGCTACCATACGCAGTAGGCGGAATTAACGATAGAAGGGGCTGAGGTATCGTCAAATATTCCGGTGTGGTTGCAGTGATTAATTGCTGCATTGCACGTTGTTGTATCTGAGGCGGCACAACTTTCTGCCCTAATGGCGTAGAATAGTCACCCTTTCGCTCATATTCGTATACCAAGCCTCCAACTTGCTTCGCCACCGCTTCCAATTGATACCTATGCAACAGATAAATAGGCACTAATTTATCTTCAAGAGAAGATAACGCGGAGTTGTCAGGCAAGGTTTCTAAGCCAAGGTTATTTAGTGCAATGCGGCGAACGTCGGATATATGCTCAAATTCAGCAAGGGGATCGCTGCCATTTTCCCACATATGGCCGTTTGACGACGCGTGCCTTGCGCTCCGTGTATCGGCGTCTGATTTAAAGCTTAAGCCCGCAGACCGGGCTTTCATTATAATTTTGCCCAGTGATTCTTGTTCATCGGCATTACCGCCGAAGTCTTGATAGCCATAAGCGATAGCATGTTTATCCCATACCCCTATGCCTCTATCATAGGCATCGTTTAAGCTTATCTTACCGTTTATTAGACTAATTTTCGGGTGCGGATAGTCCATTACCGAGGCGCGGCTGTTTTCGCTGGCTGCGAAATTATGCGCAATGCCGAGTGTGTGTCCCACTTCGTGGGCTGATAGCTGCTTTATACGATCTAGGGCCATGTTTTGCTGGGCTGTGGTGGTAGATTTTTCACCACTAAACGGGCTCGTTAATCCTAATGCAATGAGATAATCTTGGCGCACGCGTAACGAGCCTAACGTAACGTGGCCTTTAATAATTTCTCCAGTTCTTGGATCTACTACCGATGAACCATACGACCACCCTCGGGTCGCCCTATGTACCCAATTTATCACGTTATAACGCACGTCCATAGGATCAGCGCCCTCGGGTAACACCTTAACTTGAAAAGCATTTTTATAGCCCGCGGCTTCAAATGCTTGACTCCACCAACTCGCGCCCTCTTTGAGCGATGACATCACAGGCTCGGGGATACCCGGGTCAAGATAGTAAATAATAGGCTCCACCGCTTCGCTTATAGGGGCGTAAGGCTCTTTTTTAGCTAAACGATGACGAGTAATGAAGCGTTGCTCTGTAGGTTCACTAATCGGTGTCGAGTAATCGAAATAACGGAATTTCCAATACCCAGAGTAAGGATGATATTCTCTTGGTTGATAGCCCTCTTCGGGTAGCGCTACAAAGGAGTGATGAAGGTGTACACTTAAACTTTCTGGATCAGGAGTAACTTGACTCACATATTCCCCCGGATGGCTCCCTTTGTACGTTACCAGCGCTTCTAGCTCAGTATTTCTTTCAAACCCTTTAGTACGCGCTAAGTAAACACCGCTACGCAGCGGATCAATACTAAAACTGCCCTGTTTTCTCCCTGAAAGACGGTTTTTAATGCCATGAATGTCACTTAATAAAAAGGGAGTGTAATCAATAAGGTTCGCTGTATCATCTTGCGCCACGATCACAAAGCCTGCCAATACAGAGTCGGCGAAAGCTTCATCAATACTTTGCTTTTCCGCCTCACTTCCGTGCGAAGCGCGATACTTTGTATTTATTTGTTTAAGCAGTAGTTTATTTCCGAAACGTTCAAAGCCAATAAGGCGGGTTTTCCCTAATTGTCCGCGATCTAGGCCAATATCATTTGAGCCAACACCGTGAGGTAAACTGCTTTGAAATAAATACTGAGTGGGTGAACTAGGCACAGACAAGTAGACTTTGTCGTTTGTACCATCATAATAAATGGGAATTAGACCGTCTTTCTCAGTCATATTCTGTGTAAATTCATCAATACTTGGTAATGCGGCCCAAACAGAAGGTGTGCATAGGGTAAGTAACACAAATAGCGAGACAATTGTAAATCTCTGCGTGCCTATCTGGCGTGCCTGCTTTAACAAACGTATTAAGTGCGGCATTGAATTAATCCTTGTGTGAAAATGTGTGGTAGTGCCCACTATGTCGGTTAATTTACGACCCTGCACTGCCCCAACTAAGCACTAATAAACAATAGCTTAAGTTCTTATAAAAGGTTCAGTAACCTAGCCTACCCCAATGCTGACACTTTGCCTATGGCCTTTTACTATTAAAGCCTAATTTATAAAAAACACTTGAATAGTTGAGCTGAGTATTCCCTAATATTCGCCGCTTGAACAACAATTACTAAAGAACAGGTTTTTATTTTGAAGTTTGCTGCACGTGCTACCGCCATTTCTCCTTTTCTCGCTATGGCTTATGGAGAAAAAGCCACTACACTTTCTGAACAAGGTTTCGATGTTATACGCCTAAATATAGGTGAGCCAGACTTTGGTGCGCCCTTAGCGGTTGTAGAGGCAATGAAGAGTTCATTGGATGAACCTAGTTATGCCTATACTTCGGCGTTAGGCACACCTGAGCTGCGTCAAGCAATTGCTCGCTTCTATCAACAAAAACACAATGTAAACGTAACCCCATCACGCATTGTGGTTACTGCCGGTGCCTCGGCGGCACTTTTGTTAGCCAGTGCCGCGCTCGTGGAGCCTGGTGACAATGTCATTCTTGGCGATCCCTCCTACCCATGTAATCGACGGTTTCTTAACGCCTTTGGCGCAGATGTCACCTTAGTACCTACCAATAGCAAAAATAACTTCCAGCTTACCGCGAAAGAAGTAGAAAAGTACTGGCAACCCAACACAAAGGGTGTACTCATCGCCACACCAGCGAACCCCACTGGCACCGCAATCTCTGTTGATGAACTTACGGCTATTGGTCAAATTTGTAAAAGCCGTGGCGGCTTTCTAATTGTTGATGAAATTTACCTAGATTTATCGTTACACTCAGAAAGGGACAGTGACACATCGCCATTACAAACCGTCCTCACCAAGCACCATCTTAGTGAGTGTACGATCGTCATTAATAGCTTCTCAAAATACTTTGGTATGACTGGCTGGCGTCTTGGCTGGTGCGTGGTGCCAGAAAACATGACGCCGGTGATTGAACGTTTAGCGCAGAATCTGTTTATTTGTCCTTCTACCTTGGCCCAGCATGCAGCATTAGCATGCTTCACACCTGCCTCATTAGCCCAATGTGAGGCGAATAAAGCCACTTTGGTAAAACGCGCAGAATTGGTATTTTTCGCCATCGATAAAATGGGGCTTAAAATAGACGCGCACCCAGACGGGGCTTTTTATGCTTATATCAATATACGAAATACCGGCCTTAACGCAATCGAGTTTTGCGATAAATTACTCGCGCATCATCACGTTGCACTAACCCCCGGCAATGACTTTGGCGAACATAACGCAGAGCACTATGTGCGACTGTCATTTGCTACCGAAGAAGGTAAATTAAAAGAGGGGCTACGCCGCATAGCCTTGTTCGTTTCTTCGCTTGATGATGTCACTAACTGAAACACTCATTTTAACAGGCTTTTTTTTTGCGCAATCGCTAAAAGCAGCCCCTAGCGCTGCTAAACGTGGGCGAAAACGGTTTCATGAATACACAAATATTATCCAAAAAAATAATACATGGGGGCACTAGCACGTATATTGAAGCTAACGGTACACAGCGAATAAATAGGACATAATAATGAGTACAGAGCGAGAATTTGATGTTGTGATCTTCGGCGCCACGGGCTTTACAGGCAAATTAGTTGCCGAATATTTTCAAGCTCAATACGGCAGCGACAGCAGTGTTAAATGGGCAGTTGCCGGGCGAAATGAGCGCAAACTGGATGACGTGAAAGATGAGCTAGGTATTACCAATGAAGTCGCCTCTATAATCGCTGATGGCGATGATGAAGAAGCACTATCGGCACTAACCAAACGTGCGCGGGTTGTACTTACCACCGTAGGGCCTTATCAAATCTACGGTGAGAAACTTTTGTCTGCCTGCGTTGATAACGGCACCGGATACGTTGACTTATGTGGTGAGCCTGCGTGGATGCACCAAATGATTGGCAGATATGAAGAAAAAGCTAAAAAAACGGGTGCTAACATTGTGTTCTCATGTGGCTTTGACTCAGTTCCATTCGATCTTGGTGTCTACTATCTTCAGCAGCATGCAAAACAGCAAACGGGCAATGCTATCGAGTATGTAAAAGGCCGTGTTCGTAAAATGCAGGGAACCTTTTCAGGTGGTACCGCGGCGAGTTTGAAAGCAACCATGGCCGCTGCTCACAAAGACAAGTCGATAATGGCGGCATTGATCAACCCTTTTTCATTGGCAGATAACAACCACACGCAGCCCCAACCTGACGGCAATAAGCCGTACTACGACGAAAGCTTAGGCACCTGGGTTGCTCCTTTTATCATGGCAGCAATTAATACTAAAAATGTACATCGTACTAACTATTTAAGTCATTACGCGTACGGACAGGCATTTCAATATGATGAAATGATGATGACAGGGCCCGGTGAAAAAGGCGAAGCTATGGCGAAACATGTTGCTCAGGATAAATCGCTCGCAAGCAGTGATGGTCCAAAACCGGGTGAGGGTCCAGGTAAAGAAGAACGTGAAAATGGCTTTTACGACCTCGTATTTACCGGTATCGCTACCACAGGGGAAATGCTCGCAGTAGCGGTTAAAGGCGACAAAGATCCAGGGTACGGGTCAACGAGTAAAATGATTTCAGAGTCAGCGCTATGTTTATGCAAAGACGTAGCATTAAGCGGCGGCTTTTATACCCCAGCGGCAGCGTTAGGCGAAAAACTCATTGAACGCTTAACCGCGAAGGCAGGGCTAACCTTTACCATCGAAAAATAGTCAAGTAAGTAACACTGATACACGAAAGGCTCAATGGTTTGCATTGAGCCTTTCTATTTACTTAAGAGGGGGCCGCTATTAGGTGTTGTTTTTAGCGGCGCTTTTTACCTCAATATTCCACCCAACCCTTTATGCTAAAACCGCTTTTAACGCGCTTACGCAAGCGTCGGTTTCTTTAGGCGTACCCACGCTGATACGCGACCACGTATCATAGCCCGGCCATGTTCTTCCCACTACCTTAATGCCTTGTGCCTTCATCTTTGCGGCAAACTCATCGTGCGGCATACCCGTATCCATATATATAAAGTTACCCTGTGGGTTTTTGGCATACTCTCTGCCTAATGTCTCAGCAGCGTTAGTAAGCTTTTCACGCTCAGCTTTTATACGCGCTCGCATGGTATTTAAATTCGCATGATCGTCCATGCTGGCTATGCCCGCCACCAAGGCTAAGTAATTCACGCCCCCCATTCTTAACATTCTTCCCATAGGTTTAGCTTGCTCTGCTGGCATAATTGCATAGCCTAAACGTTGACCTGCCATGGCGTGAATTTTAGAAAATGTACGACAGATAACCACGTTGTGCCCTTCCGCCACAAGCTTCGACTGTACATTGGCTGGGTATGCATCAGACATTTCAATGTAAGCTTCATCAATAAACACCTGCGCTTTTTTAGATACCCGCTTTGCAAACGCAGTAAGTTTCGCAGCGTCAACCATACTTCCTGTAGGATTATTCGGGTTGCATACATACACCGCCGTAGTATCTTCGGTAACTGCGGCTTCAATCGCGTCTAAATCGAAAGTCATGTCTGCAGCTAATGGCACATAGGTTACATCTGCACCCATGAACTCCGCACCGCGAGGGATCCCTTCATACGTTGCCATTGAGGTAACAAGCTTGTTGCCGTTTTTGGTTATCCAGTCTGCATAGCCGAACAAAATTGGCGATGAACCATTGGTCACTACTATTTGATCTTCCGATACACCTTCCTGTGCTGCAATTTTTTTAACCAATACATCTACCGTTGCATCAGCATAACGTGCCAAATTAAATAGCTCGCCTTGCATTGCCTTAACCGCCTCTTTCGAAGGCCCAAAGGCATTTTCGTTCGACGATAATCTTACCAATCCATCATTTACGTTAGGGGTCGCCGAAGGAAAATGCTCTGTTTTCATGCCAGCTGCACTAAACTCTTTTACACTTGAGTCAACGCATGCGCTTAAAGCCACGGCACCTGCGCCAAGACCAAGAGTTTTTAACCATTTACGGCGTGATGTATTTACGGAAGGAGGTATAACGGACGCTTGTTTCATAAAATACTCTGTCTGGGGGTTCATTCTTGAATTTTTAGACTAATCGGTAAATGCAGGGGGCGCAAGAGGCAAAACAACGCTAAGCCATTGATGATTATGCACTTTATTGGTGCGAGCTTGCACGTTTTTATGCAAGTGAAGTTTTCTCTTGGTAGCGACTTAAGGCATAAATAAAATTTCAATAGCCACCACACACAGTAGCCACTATGCATAGTAGCGGCGCTAAGTTGCTTATATTTCTTTAAGAATTCTATCGTTCGTTACCTCATTGTGGCATGACACCCTAAAAGTTATGCCCACAAGAAAAACAAACAACGATGGTCTATCTACCGTGAGATATCTCCTGTTCGGATAGGCGCTTTGTGCTACAAAAAAGTGCAAGGAACGAAATTACTATTTTGCCCTTTGCGATGAACAACGGGTTTGGCTAGATAACTTGCCTAAAAATACGTCTGATTAGTACGCTGCAGGTATGTTTAAATTTAAAATTAATCTAAATCGCTGGGTTATAAGTATCCTACCTTGAACAACGTTTTTTCTTAGCTCCGCTTTTTCTAGAGTCACTGAACTAGGCCGTTATGACGACGCTGTCCTCACAACGGCCTCGTACCCTAAGCAGAGACAAACAGGGGCCATTACACGGATAGTCTAAATAAAATTATGACGGTGGGAGCGGATAGCACTTAACTTCAAAAATTTGAGAGGCGTATATGGCAGATGACAATTCAAA
Source organism: Alteromonas profundi (assembly GCF_010500865.1). Lineage (GTDB taxonomy): Bacteria > Pseudomonadota > Gammaproteobacteria > Enterobacterales > Alteromonadaceae > Alteromonas > Alteromonas profundi. Next base: position 141,078 of record NZ_JAAAWN010000005.1, on the reverse strand, counting down.
TAGGATAAAGGATGAAGATACTTACGAAGCGCTAAGAGATGAAGGCTACAGTAAGGAGAAATCAGCCCGTATTGCAAACGCGCAGGCTAACGATAATCAGTCCCCCTCAAAGAAAGGCGGCGGCAGTAAAAAATATGAAAACCGCACTAAAAAAGAGCTATACGAACGCGCTAAAGAAGTGGGAATAGAAGGCCGTTCAAACATGAGTAAAGATGAACTAATCGACGCCCTTCGCCACCATTAGACCCCTTTCGGCTATTCTAGCGAAAAGCGCTATGTTGATGTAAATATTTACCCTATGGCTATATACATGGAATGTGGGTAGCCATAGGCGAGATAAATAAAAGGAATTATCAGCGACAAAAAAGGGTTATTTTTGTGTCACTAGCCATAGTGATGAAAGGCGTTACATCACTATGTTGCCGAGATTCCTTTAACCTTATCTCACATTCGCACTTTACTTGCTATTATGCTCAATAGTGTCGTGTGTGGGTGCGCTTATGTGGTACGTTAATTTACAGTCAATATACTTAAGCATCTTATTGACCACGCTAGGCACCTCTATTGTAACCGCGCTATTTAGTCCGCCAGCAGACACAAAGATGTCGCAGTCTTCATACTGAATTTGTTGGCGAATAAAATAATCGTTTAGTTCGTCAAAATAGGCTTTTTGAAGCGGAACTATGCCTACAAATACGCCGGTTTGCTCATGGGGATAAAAAGACGCACCATTAATTTCTTTTTTCAGGGTGTAAGCTTGCATTCTATCTAAGTTTAAAAATCGAAAGCTTACGTTTACGCTAGCACTACTCAACGTGAATACAACCTACTTCTTGATGATTAATCCGGCCAGTATACAAGGTTAAGGTAACTTTAAAAGGAGCTAAAAACATTCAAACCGAGCCGTTATAGGCGGTCAAAAGCCAGTTTTTCACGTCGTTATTTACATCATCCACACTGTTTAACTGAATTCTATGGGTGCACATTGTTCCAAACGGGCCTGAATCTTCTAAACAACCCTGGGTTTCAATACCTTTTAATTTCAACCCCAGATCTACGCGTGTTTTCGTGGCTGGCTTAATCAGCGCGAATTGTTTCTTTCTAATAAGACTAACGCTTCCTTTTTTAGGCGTAATAGTCACATCATCACCGAATGCAGTTACGACCTCTATTAAGGCATTATAAATTGGCCTAAGTAACGCTTTGCCTTGGTATTGATTTTCAATAAGCGCGTATGGCGTCGTCTCATCTATTTTGGAAAGGGTAACAATGGTATTGGCATAACCATGGGTTACACCATGCGCTGACTTTAAATAGTTAACGGCTTCAGCATGTTTTTCAAACGGCATTGATGCCAACACGCGCTGCCATTCCTGTAAGCTTTTGCCTGTCTTTATAGGCATATTTTCGATCATCGTTTGAAGCGCTTGATCCATTACCTCTTCCTTTTAACCAGATTTGACGGTATCACTTATACAGAGAATCAATATACTCACAGACACTTTTAGCAGTATTGCTAATCCCAAAAGTCAGTATTTAATGACGTCGAAAACTTAACAAAGACGTTATAAGCGTGGGCTTCAATGGTTCCAATAACGTACCCTGCTAACATTAATATCAGGGGTATTCCAAGTATGGCGCCGAAGGCCATAGAGGAACCCAGTCCAAGGCCTGATGAAACGCCAGGTAGGGAACCTAGTATGCCGACAGAAATCAATATATCTAGCGCTAACCCTCCTATAGCGTAAATAAACCCTAGTAGTGCACCTACCAGTCCAAATAAAAACGCCTGAAATTTTGCAAAAGGATGCACTGCCAATCTATTTCGCTTCGCCACAACTTTTACGCTACTGGTTGCTAGAGCTTTGAGTACCCGACTGTACTATAACTATAGAACATTAATCGACTTATACTCGAGTGGTTGGTTTTTATCTTTGCGTTCAGCAACTCGTACGGCGTCTTTAGGCCAACGTGAAGCAAACACCTCGTTGATCCACATCAACGCAGGTAGCCCTTTGATGGTTCACAATACAAACATCTAAGATCATTGGCGAATATTAGTATGCTTACCTTAGTAGATTCAACCAACTCAAACGATTCTATTACCCCCGAAGCGCATGGTTTATACAAGCTATCCTTACACGCTGACAGGCAATTGGTAATAGAAACCAAACCTGTGTTTGGGGCTAATATTACTTTGCACCAAGACATTTTGAAACACGCGAACTTTGTTGCGCAGCCTAACAATATTATCGGGTGGCTAGACCACGCCGGGCTAGGTCATTTTACAATTAGTCAAGGCCCAACCCTGTCTGAACAAAACAACGCCCCCTTCATTTCACCATCGCAATTTTTCAGCGCTGATGGAGGAATATTGCGGGTCATTTCGTCCACGCGCATTTACCTCATTGCTACCGAGGTAGACGACATACTCAGTAAAGGCTTTTGCTTTTTTACACCTGTTTAAACGTTCTGATCGTTTGTCCGCTCACGCACGGCTTCTTCAATAGCATGAGACAGCCCAGAGAAACGCTTATCCACCCTTTGCACCATAGTGCGAAGCGTTTGTTCGTTGGCCACCAACAAGCAGCCAGTTTTAGCGCGGGTTAACCCCGTATACACCAAACCGCGATGAAATAACCCTGCTGCTTTTTCACTTTCTGGCTTAGGCAGTAATAGCACCACAAAGGTAAATTCTGAGCCTTGGGACTTATGGATAGTCATGGCATAAACCGTTTCAAATTGCGGTACTCTGGAAAGCGAAATATGCCGTAAACCACCCTCCTGGGCCTCAAACCACGCGAAAAGCTTACCCGTTTCGTCAGGCCATATTACGCCCACTTCACCATTGGATAATCGCTGAGGATGATTGTTCTTAATAATCATAATGGGTTGGCCTTGATAAAAGCTGCCCTCTCGACGTTTAATTTTGTGCTTAATACTGTCAAACACCAACTTATTGAGCTCTTCAACGCCCATGGGGCCTTTCCTAACCGGCGTTAGCCATCGTACTTTATTAAGTAACGCTAACGCCTGTTGCGGTTCAGTGGCTTCAAAAATTGGCAAAAAGCATTCTTTTGCCATACGCTGTAGGGTTGACGCACCCACGTGTTTAGCGGGCCACAAGTTTACGCCTTCTTGTAATGCGTAAGGGGTTTTATTTACGCTACTAGGTGCTTCTGCCTGCACAGTTACAGCACGCATTGTCCCCTCAGCGTCCCCTCGCTGAATGGCGCTAGCCACTTCAGCCACTTGTCCTTTAAAGCGTTGCGGCGCCTGTAATGTATGTACCCACGTCCTTGCTTCTTCGTTTACCGGCAGTAGTGGCAGATGCGGACAAAGAGTAGCAATATGCTGGCGTAAATAGGTGGGCACAGCCCCAAGCTGTACTTCCTGGGAACTTGCTTTTGTGTGGTTGGTGCTGTCTATCGGCTTGTCATTAGCCACTAATTGCTCTAAAACGTTGCCAAGTTCCACTGCGGGAAGTTGATCTGCATCGCCAATAAAGTAAAGCCGTGCGTGCGCGGGTAACGCTCTCATTATCCGCGCCATAAGTGCCAAATCTACCATACTGGCTTCATCCACGATAAGCACATCCAAATTCAATGTATTATACTGGTTGTATTTAGTGGAAATTGTATGCTCACGTAAGCCTAACAAGCGATGAATGGTTACCGCATGGGTGGGAATGCGATTTAATACGCTATCATCAACGTTGCCCCGCAGCCCTTCCACACTGTTAAGTATAGACTCAGTCATCCGCTGCTGCGCTTTACCTGTAGGCGCGGCCAGTACAATATGAATATTTTCGTCTAACGCTTGTAGCGCCAATAGCAAGCGTAATACTGTGTAAGTTTTGCCCGTTCCCGGGCCGCCGTTAATCACACTAAAGCCTTGGAGTAGGCTTTTCGCCACGGCAACCTGCTGCCAGTCTTGTTGTTGAGGTGTTTGTGTGGGAAACATCGCTGGCCACAATGCTCTTATATTGTCGCTCGCAGCTTCACTCAATGGTGTTATATGCGTACGAGACACAAGGCTTTGCGCTATTTCCTGTTCAAATTCAAAGTAGCGACGGCTATAAAGCATTCCGTTTTGGTAAATAAAAAGCCCTTCTACCCTTTCATTTTGTAGCGCTTTTTTTACAGTACCTATAAGTAAAGTAAGGCTCCCAAAGGTGAAGCCAGGTTTTGATACTAACGCTGCCTCGGTAGCGTTCGCCTCTGCGTGGGTACCAGGGTTTATTATACCAGTGCCAGTGTTATCATCGTCAACTCGTTCTAGCCGAAAAAACGTGTTATCAGCTATTTCTTGTAAGCTTAGGCAGCTATGTCCGCTACGCTGCATAAACGATAGGGTTACTAATAGATGTAGCCAAAGCGTATTGTCATCATCACTAAGCGTTTCAATAGGTGCAAATTCGCTGGCAATAAACTTATCAATAGCTTCAATGCCGGCCAGCTTATCCAAACATTCACTGACTTTCATTTTACCCTTACTCATTGCACACCGCCTTCGTGCTTATCATCAAATACCCCATCAAGCGCAGCTAATAAGGCGCTCGGCACAGGGGTATAAAACACCCCTTCTCCTTGCTGATTTTCTGGATGCATGCCGCGCAAATAAAGATAGTAAACGCCCCCCAAATGGGTTTCTGCTTCATAACCCGGCAAGCTCCTTTTTAAATACCTATGTAGTGCAAGGCAGTAAATTAAATACTGTAGGTCGTATAGGTGATGCTGGTTATTGTCAAATAGCGCCGCAGGGGAATAGCTTGCTATCTCATTCCCTAGCCATGTAGATTTGTAGTCGGCCACATAGTATTTACCCTCATATTCAAATAACAAGTCGATAAACCCGTGCATCATTCCTGCTAAGTTCGCCGTCATGAGGTTAGGAACGGATTGCGCCACAACGCCTAATTGAGCGGCAACATCAACCCGGTGCTTGCCTAAAATAGTGCGCAGCTCAGCCCACTTGCTATTTTGCATTGGAAAGTAAAACTCGGCCTCTCTGAGCGTGTGCTCTATTTTTAAATCGCTTAACGCAAGCCCCATGTGTGGAGATAATGGCGTGTGTAAAACTTCCTCAAGCCAGTCGTACAATAGCGGTGCCTTTTCATTTTCTAGGCCAAACCGCTTTATTAACTCTGGGCCGCTCTCGTCCCAGTTTGGCGCGCTAAAATCGTTTATCTCTAATATATCGTGCAGTAAATTACCCGCCGCTGCGCCTTTGGCCAAGGTAAAACGAAGTTGGTCAACGGCTTCCACATGGGTGGTTATTTCCTCAGGCGTAAACATTTCTTCATCACGCATAGTCTGTATAACGGGTATTGATTGTACGTCTTGCTGTACTATTGCAGCCTTACCCTGCACGGCCATACGGCTGATAGCGGAGAACGAGTATAGCCGCCAATTTTCGTGATCAGTGCCAGTGAAAGTTTGAACCTGAAGTTCAGGGAGTTGGTCGTCGTAGCTAAATGCATTGTAATCGACGCTAAAGCCATCAGCGCTTATATGCGCCGCACAAGCTTCATCTTCATGGGCCACCTGCGTTAATACGGTCTGCCAATCTCGGCTTTCGTCTTCCCCTTGCTGCACACTTAACGCCCGTGCCAGCGCGCTTTTTTCATTCCCCTCAAGCGGAATGACGCCCATGTAACAACGGTGGGCGGCCCGTGTAACGGCAACATAGGCTAAGCGCATATCTTCCGCCTCTCCTTCGGCACGAACCCGGGCAATTGCTTTTTTTGTTTGGCCTAATTGCAACTGTAAATCTTGTTTTTCTTCATCGTAATAGGTGAAGATTTGCGCCATTGATTTGCCGTTTTTCGCTGGGTCTTTATACCCAGTGGCATAAGGCACAAATACTATAGGATACTCCAACCCTTTTGAGCCATGTTGCGTAATAAGGCGAATAAGCTGGCTGTCGCTCTCTAGCCGAAGGGTCATTTCTTCATCTGATCCGCCTTGGTATATCTGCTTATGCAACCAATCTAATAATTGCTCTGGGCGCGGGTGAGTGGTACTGGCCTTTTCTAACACTTCAGCTAAATGTTGATAGTTCGTCAATGCGCGTTCCACATCATTACCAAGGGGTTGATAATGCGTTTGCATTAAGTAGAGCAACACGCTCATGCAACCTTTTTGCAACCACATATCACGTAAACTTAATACCCGTTCGTATGCGTCATCCCATAAAGCATCGTCTTGATGGTAAAGTAGTTCCACTAACGCCCTAGGGCTATATCCCCACAATGGCGATGCAAGACTAGAAGCTACTTTACTGGTATCGCTAGCATGCCAAATACCATTTAATAGCCGTAATACATCTTTAGCTTGTGCAGTGGCAAACAAATTGCTCCTATCGCTTAAATATACGCACGCTAAGCCATTTTGCTGTAGCACCTGTTTAATCACGCTCGCTTCGGTGCGATCTTTGACCAAAATAGCAATATCGGCAGGTCTAACAGGGGTAGTCGCGTTTGACCCTTGCTCCGCTTTGGCAAAACTCGCCTCGTTCAGTAAACGGTAAATTTCCTGCGCTATCCACCCTGCCATATTTCGTCGCATGGTTGCAGCGTCTTGCTTATCATCTAAATGCATACTTACGTAGTTCATTGCGCTACGCGAGGGATGCGGATCGATAAGCGGGTGCTTTGCCGCAGCCGCTTTTAACGTATATTCAACTGGATTGTAGTGAATGTTGAAACCAAACACTTCATTAGGTTGGCCCGCTGCCACTGGCGCGCCGTAAAAAAGACGGTTGTACGCCTTTATCATTTCCGCTACCGACCGCCAATTGGTGTTCATCACCCAGCGGTAATCCGCTTGCTCACCCGCTTTTAAATAGGTGAAAATATCTCCGCCCCGAAAACGATAAATGGCTTGCTTAGGGTCGCCAATCATCATCAATGCGTTATCGCCTTCAGCATCGTTAGCATTGGCATATACTGCATCTAAGATGGCATATTGTTTAGCATCTGTATCCTGAAATTCATCAATCAACGCCACGGGAAATTTCTTACGCAATTCTGCCGCAAGCGTATTGTCGGGTTTCACCACTTCATTGGCCAGCATGGTGATAAGATCATCAAAATCGATAACCCCCAACTGCTTTTTATGCTTGGACACGCACTGCTTTATAAAAGTAATCCCCTCATTAACAAGCGTAAATACCGGTACTTGGGCTAACCCGTTGTCTCTTTCTTCAATGGCCGTTTCTATCGCTTTTGCAAACGCTTTTATTGGCGCAAGTATTTCCTTTACCCCAGATTTATTGCGGGCATAGCGTCGCCCGTCTAAAAACTTATTTGCAAGGGGGGGCGCGGCTTCGTATTTCCCATGTTCACTGCATTGACGCAACCAGCTTTTCAGAGCAGCTAGCTCATCAGGGCGCTCTTTTTTATGTGCTGGTGTCTTGATCAGTTGTTCCCAGAACAGGCTCTCGTTTTCTTCAATACAGTGAAGAAAGGCCTGATACTGACTATGCTTGGTGTCTGGGTTGGCCTCCAAGTCGGCGATAAAGGCGCGCTCAATATCCTCTTCACTTAACAACATTGGCGTTAATGCACTACGAATACTGCTATTAAAGTCGGCCAACAGGCGTTCTGGCACATGCCAATTAGCGGCGGCGAGTAATAAGAAGTCTTCCTCCCTATAACCGTCGGTTTTGCTGGTAACTTTACGTATCCAGTCTTCGGCCGCCTGTAAGTATAACTCGCTGGTGTCTTTACTTAAATTAAGCGACATTGCAAAACCGCTGCTAAAAGCCAGCTGCCCAATAACGTGCTGACAAAATCCGTGTATAGTAAATACCGAGGCCTCGTCGAGCTCTAATTGCGCTGCTTTAAGCCGAGCTAAAGCGTCATCGAGATCGCAGGTATTAAACAAGTGAGCATAAACCGGGTCGACGCCCTCAAGCATAGCCTCGCCTTTATCTTTCACCTGTTGCCACAGTGTACATGCCTCGCGCAATGTGGTTGCAATTCTGCCCTTAATTTCTTCTGTAGCAGCCTTGGTAAAGGTCATAACCAGAATTTGCGTCACCGACAGCTGTTTTTCTAATAGTAGCCGCAAATACAAACGGGTAATGTTGAAAGTCTTCCCGGTTCCAGCACTGGCCTCTATTAGATGCCTACCAGATAACGGCATTTCTGGTACATTAAGTAGCTGTGAATGAGCTGCACCCGTCATAGTTTTTCCTCCACACCAGCGTTTGCCACCATCGCAAACAACAAAAAGCCCTCAATATGGGGCAGTACTTGCCATTCAATACCTTGGGGAAATAACCATTTAACGTAAGGGTTATTGGCAATATCAGCACTAAAGCGACCAGATGACTGTAGCCAATTACTGAGGGCACGCTGGGCATCGAAGCTGTTGAATAAAGCCGCCACATTGTCAATTACCGAGATAACCTCTTGCGTGTGTTCATACGTGTCTGTAGCACCTTGGCTCTCACCATTCCCAATGAGCGAATTGTGCATTTCACACGCGGTGATTAAGTCAGCGAACATTGCGGGTTTAATGCTGGCCACTATAGCCGCACTGTCTGATTTACGCTTGCCAGGAACCAAATCACTGAACAAGCTACGGTATAGAGGTGTGGGGGTGGTATATAGGGTAATATATAGCTGTTCAATAAATAACAGAATATGCTGCGCGGTATGACTGTCCATCCATGCAAAGCGTCGCTTAATCAATAGGGTCTCCCCTTTATCCCAATCACAATAATAAATATCTAAGGGGTAGCCGGCGATACTGCTGGCCTCATCACTACTACAAAATACCAATTGGGTTATAAAGTAGCCTAGCGCACGTATATCGTTAATCTTTCCGGCACAAAGCGCAGCCAAACTTTCAGAACATTCAAATGCGCTGGCGGTAAAGGTAATGTATTTTCCTGTAAAGCTTGCCGTTTTCGGTGTCGCATCATAAGGCCCCATGGCTTGCGTCAATGCTAACGCCCCCTCTTTCCACATTTCCAGCTCTTCTTTTGCTACTGGGTTGTTAGGAATATCACCGCGCATAGCCGCAAATTCAATCACTTGTTCGCCGAAGCTGGATGAAGTAGTAGCACTGGCACGTGTATTAGGGGCAGCAAAGAGTGCATCAAGTACCTGATAACGCACCAACGCGTTGGTTTCAAACGGCTCACTATTTTCCAACAGGGTAAAAGATTGTGACAAGTTCACACCTAGGCGCTGAATAGAAAAGTATTCTAAGGGGTCACTAAAAGCCCTTGCCACCTGCATGGCCGATAAGCGTGTATCCTTGGCATTGTGTGCGTCATTCAGCTCCACTGAAGTACCAAGTATCTCAGCGCCGTCAGAAATATTGTGGTGCGTTGGCGCATGCGATGCTGCTTGTTTATCGTTACTTTCTGCGTTGCTACTTTGCTTGGCCTCTCTTAGCACCTGTGCGAGCCTCAGCCAACCGTTTTCATAGCTAGGTAGTGCGCCAGAGAACGCATTTTCACTGAACGGATGCAAAGGGGCATGGGTTAAATAACGCTGTATATCCACCTGATAGCCGGTGCTTAGCATATCTAGAAATTCAGCCAATACTAAGGAGGGCTGTCGCTCGCTGTTATTTTTTACATCGTTACCTTGATAACTTAGGTATAGGCTCTCTCGGGTAGAAATAATGGCTTCTAAAAACAGATACCTGTCTTCTAAGCGACGGGACCGATCACCTACCCGTCGCGCCGGACCAGCCATGAGGTCGAGGCCCAAAGGGGTAGATTTGCGAGGAAACTCACTATCATTTAAACCTAGTATGCATACCTTTTTAAACGGAATACTACGCATGGGAAGCATTGAGCATACCGTGACCTGCCCTGTCATAAAGTGGTTCCCCGCGTCCGGCGATGAAAAACGGTTAAGCAATAACTCTCTTACCTGGCGAAGGCTAAGCTCGTTCTCATACCCAGCTTCATGACAGCGAGCGGCTAAATCTGCGGCTACCTTAGCGATGAGCTCCCAGCTTCGTTCCTGTTCCTGGGTTGGCATAAAGCAGGCGTCTCGTAATTCCAGTAAATCGTCTGCCCACTTAGCAGGGGTGCGAGGGGTGGTTAACCCATGCGCAAACTGTCCTAAGAGATCAATAACCTCTACCATTTTTCCAAGGGTGAGCGTGCTTTGCCCTTCCACATCCGGGATAGTAAGCAGGTCGTTAACAATCATTTCACTATCAGGCGCTAGCATACCGGTTAGTAAACGCCGAATGCCCCACCACCAACTGTAAGTATCATCTGCCGTAACCCCTTCGGAAATCGCCGCTTTGTGCTGGCTATTAAGCCCCCAGTGAATATGGGCTTGTTTTAGCCATACTATCATTTGGTCAATATCGTCTTGGGAGACCTTAAACCGTTTTTGCACCGCATCTAGCTGCAAATAATCCATAATATCCGACACCCCGAAGCGGCTATCGGGTAGTTGCAGTAACGCCATATAGGCGGCAATCAAAGGCTCCGCGTCCATGGGGCTTCTGTCGGCTATAGAACACGGTAATCGGGTTGTGCCCGCGTTATGAAGGGCTTTGGTGCCTACGCGGTGAAACACAGCATCAACAAATGGCGCGTAGTTTTCTATAGCGGGGCACATAACCAAAATATCTGAAGGTGTACGGCTACTGTCTTGTGACAGCCAGTGCAATAAGTGATCATGCAGCACCTGCACCTCGCGTAATGCCGAGTGTGTGCACATCACAGCGATGCTGTCATCCTCTTGTACTATTTGATGGGGTAAAAGCGCCTGCGCCGGCTCAGCGTGTAAAATATCGCGATGAATATAGCTAAGTAACGAGCGTGTATGCGGCCCATCCCTATCCTCGCTCTCATGCTCTGGGGCGTCAAATGCGCTTACTTCAAAGCTCTCTAATTCAGTGAGAAGATTAAATAACTCTCGCCCCTGTTTTCCTAGGTTACCTAATAAGGGGTTACTTTGTTCCTGCGCCATCCACTTTTCGATGCCTTCCAAACGTAGTTGTTTGGCTAACTCACTGTCACTTTTTGCATCTCCCCAGTAATTTACACTGGGGTTTAAGTGGAATATATGGATGTCTATATGTTGGGCAAGCGCATCAAAAAATGCAATTAACTGCGGTGCCATAGTATTGATAGCAAACACCACTACTCTGGACGGCAAGTTGTTAGGAATGTGCCCCGCCTCAAGTGCCTCTAAGGTCAATTGATGAAGACGAGCGGGATGTAACGGCTGCTCTTTTACCAGTAGCCGCCAAATTTCACTTTGCCAAACTTCCATGGCATCACCCACGACGTGAGCATTGTTTTCCCAGGCGAATAGCCAGTCTGGTCGATACAGTAGATATTGTTCATACACGTCGGCTAAGGCCGTTGCCAACTGTAGACGTTGTACGCCTTGCTCTTGCTCACTCCCTGCCCCTACCCAGTAACGATTAACCTGTTCAAAGGTCGGTGCAGACATCACAGATTCATCTTGTAAAATAGCATCGATACGCCACATTAGTACTTCGCGTCGATAGGGTGATTGTCTAGGAACACTGTCACTTCCTAATACGGTTCGAGCGGTATTCCACATAAAACGAACTGGCAGCGGAAAATCGATGTTCATTGCTACCCCTTGCTCGTGGGCAAGTTGCATACTTACCCAATGCTGCATACCTGGGCTTTCTACCAGTATGGTTTCTGGTGTAAATACGGCTGTGGGCTGTTGTGTTAACAGTGTGGTAAGTAGGAAGCTTAGATGTTCTAATTTATTAGATGGGTATAGCGCTAGCAATCGAGAAATCCTTTATGTGGCGAGCGTTTAGCAGTTGAGTGGAATACAGACAACCGCCGCTAAATTCACTTAATTTAGTGTATCTTAATCAGCCGTGGTGTTAAGTATTTTATTTGCTATATGAACATATTGCACAAACGATAAGCGACGCAACTAAGCTGTTTAAAGTGACAGAAGCTAAGGAAAATAAAACGAGAAACAGGATAGAAATGTGAAGGGACGAGAAAAATTCAAAAAAAACCCATACAGACCTCAGGACACGAAAAATCTGTACGGGTAAGGTTTACGGGCCCCGCAGTAACAACATGAATCGACGTTGCCTGGCGCCGCTCCATGTTAACGCTACTACCTAGCACAGTTAACACAAGCTATTTTGCAGATAGAATGCCAAAACTTATTTTCAATAATTTCAATAGGTTAACTATTAAGGGAAAACGTATAATCCGGCTTTTCGTATTAGTGTGGTGCAAGTGCACCATCACTAAGCGCTTTGTAAAGACGGCTATAGGGGTTGAGTAATACCTAGTACGCGCACGCCAATTTGCATAAATAACAGTTTTCGTTGCCCTGTCATTCCAGTACAATTTCGGGCTAAATTTTCTCTTTGCCCCCGCAGTCAGGAGCGCCAATGTTAACGCAACAACAGCTAGCAACTATGCTATCTCTTCAAGATAAAATGAACACCAAAGTGAACCCAGATTGGTTGAACGCGGGCTATGGCTATTTGCGCGCAGCCATGGTGGAATCTGTTGAAGCTATTGAACATCACGGTTGGAAATGGTGGAAAGCCCAGCACAAAGACTTACCGCAATTGCAAATGGAGTTAGTGGATATTTGGCATTTTGCGCTGAGTGCCTGCATCATTGACTTTAAAGGTGATGTCTCAGCCTCTGCCCAAAGTATTGCTGCACAATTAGCCAGCGGTATCACCCAGGTTTCCTTCGATGGTAAAGACTATGATGCAGAGCAACAGTCACTTTTAGACAATTTAGAATTAATGACAGGCTTATGTGCCGCAAAACGCTTTAGCGTACCTTTGTTTATGACTATTGTTCGTCAATGTGAAATGTCTGCCGATGAGCTATACCGTCAATATGTGGGCAAAAATGTGCTTAATTTTTTCCGTCAAGACAACGGCTATAAAGAAGGCAGTTATGTCAAAGTTTGGCAAGGTCGTGAAGATAATGAACATCTTGTGGAAGTAATGGACGCACTAGATTTAACCAAACCTGAGTTTAGCGACCTTGTATACCAAGGCCTAGCGAAGCGCTACCCTACCCTATAGCATGCGCTGATAACACGCTTCCCACGTTTATTGGCAAGACGCGGGTTTAACGAAAGAGTTATTGAATAAAAAAACGGCGTTGTTAAACAACGCCGTTTTTTTAAGTATTTAACGTAACGTATTGCGCGTAGCTAGGCATCTACCCATACAAGCTTTTCGCTATAATCGCCTTGGATAACATCGTCAAAACGAGACTCAAGAATATGACGTTTAACTTTTAGCGTTGGGGTCAGTAAGTCGTTTTCAATGCTCCATTCGTTTTTCATGATGACTACTCTGTCCATAACTTGGTGACTTTCAAGCTTCGCATTTATAGCTTCAAAGGTTTTCTTCAAACTTGCTTCTATGGCTGCTTTGTCTTTTTTCTGCGCTTCTTCACTGAGAACAAGCAACGCTACCGGTTGAGGCAAATTATTTCCTGTTACACACACCTGTTCTACAATAGGGTTTTCCATGAACTTGCCTTCGATGGGCGCAGGCGCTACGTATTTACCTTTTGCAGTTTTAAAAATATCCTTCAAACGACCGGTAATTTTAACGTAACCATCATTATCAATAACGCCTTTATCGCCGGTACGTAAATACCCATCTTCGGTAAATACCTCTTTGGTCTTCTCTGGCTCAAGGTAATATTCATGCATATTACACGGGGCTTTAACCTGTATTTCGCCTTCCTCTGAGATACGGATATCAACCCCCTCGTAGGGCTTACCTATACACCCTATTTTGTCGTGTCTAAAAGGTACACTACTGGTACCGTAAGCACTATTTTCGGTCATTCCCCAACCTTCAGAAATGTTCACGCCTATTTTCGCGAACCATTCTATTACCGCCGGCGCAAGAGGCGCGGAACCGCTGGCCCAAAGTCGAGCTTCATCGATACCCAACCCTTTGCGAATCTTTTTCGCAACAAGGCTGTTAACGATAGGAATTTTGAGCAGAAGATCGAGTTTATTCTGCGGCATCTTGGCGAGTACACCCATTTGGAACTTCGTCCAAAGGCGGGGGACAGAAAGGAATAATGTGGGCTGACAATGCACCACATCGCGCTGAAAAGTATTAAGTGACTCTACAAAGTAAATTTTTCCACCGCTGTAGTAACTGGCTAATTCAACTAGCACGCGCTCCGTTATATGCGCTAAAGGCAAATAGCTAAGCAAACGATCATTTTCGTCTACTTTAAGTTGATCTAACGATTTTTGTGCCGCCCAGCAAATAGAATAGTAGCTGTGTACTACACCTTTTGGCTGCCCTGTACTGCCCGAGGTATAGATAATCGTCATGGTACTATTCATGTCTTGCACAGGAGATGCGTCGATAGGGTCGCAGGCTACAAACCCGTCCCACTGCTGCGTGGTTTTTATCCCTGGGTAAGGGAAAGCAACAGTGTGGTACTGCGAAGGAATTGAAGCCACTTGCTCCGCTGTGTTATCTAACTTGCCTACAAATAATAGCTTCACATCGGCATGCTTTAGTACATACTCAATTGTGTCAGGCCCCGCGGTAGAGAAAATAGGCACTGAAATATGACCCGCCATCATAATGGCCAAGTCGGTAATAAACCATTCCGCACAGTTTTTTGAAAATATACCAATGCGACTGCCCTCAGGCAGCGCCATTTCTTCCAATCGTCGCGCTACGCGACGTGCAAGGTTCGCCACTTGCTTCCACGTATAGTCGTGGTACACCCCATCTACAGGTTGAGAGAGAAAAATCTCATCCCCGCGGGTTTGCTCCCACTGGTAAAGCATACTCAATGGTGATTTTATCACTTCCGTCGTGTTTGCGTTTGCTGTCATATCTAGCGGCATAATTCACTCATATGTTGTTATAATGTAGCTTATATTTACAATCATTTCACAGAACTATAATAAGCCTTATTTTTAATTGAATGACAAGCTTTTTAAACGTACGTTTACATTCAATGCGATGAATGGCGGGGTTTAGCGGCCAGAATTTAATTTTGTTATAGATGAAGCTTTCAAATGTTGATGATCAAGCCCATCACTCAAAGGGCTTGATCTATAGCAGAAAAAGGCAAGTTGTAGGTTAACTTAATACTACTTCCAGCGTTTAAACAGTAGGGGGGTAACCGCGTCTTTTGACATGGCTTTTGCGTACAGATAACCCTGGTGATAGCGGCAACCTTTGGCTAATAAATAGTCGGCCTGAGCTTGGGTTTCTACTCCCTCTGCTACACTATGCATATGCAAACTACTCGCCAATGTAATAGTGGTGCTTACGAGGGCATCATTAGCATTACCTGGGGCCACTTCGTTCACAAAACTCTTATCTATTTTAAGCACTGACAATGGGTATCGTTTAAGGTAACTTAACGAAGAATACCCCGTTCCGAAATCGTCCAATGCTAGAATAAAGCCATTGTCGACCAAGCGTTTAATTTGGCGATAAGCTATATCACTATCATCCATCAATACGCCTTCGGTAATTTCAAAGCGAAGGGCCTTTTTAGGCAAGTTATATTCGTTTAACAACTTTATTACACTGTCAATATCAAGCTCAGTTTTAAAGTGCAGCGCTGATAGATTCACCGATATAAAGCCATCAAAGCCTTGTTCATACCACTGAGCCAAGTCACTGGTGGCGCGGCGTAAGGCCTGGCGGGTAACATCAATAATATACCTAAGCTGCTCTAATATGGGAATAAATACGTCTGGATACAAAGGTGCATCATCAAGGGTACCTCTAAGCAACAACTCTACCCCTACCGTCCGCTTATTTTCTGCATCAACAATGGGTTGATAGGCATTGTAAAAACACGCTTCTGAGTATGCCCGTTTCACGAGGTTCTCGGTATTAAGCCGTTGTTTTGCTTTCTCGTTCATATCTTTCGTGAAATAGGCGAACCCATTTAATGTATCTTTTTTAGCAATATACATTGCTACATCGGCTTGTTTAATAAGCTCGGCGGCCTCGCTCGCATCATCTGGATAGAAAGCCACGCCTAAACTGCACGAAATGCGTAACATTTCATTGGCCAACGATATTGGGGTTTCAACCGACTCAATTAGCTGCCCCACGAAAGAAATCAAATCATCTGTTTCGTCCACTTCTTCAATAACAATCACAAACTCATCGCCACCAAGCCGTGCCACTGTACCGCTGTCAGAAACCAAATTCCTCATTCTATTGGCGACAACACGGAGTAATTTATCGCCGTAGTCGTGGCCAAGCGAATCATTAATTCCTTTAAATCTGTCTAGGTCAACAAACATAACCGCGACGCGATGGTGGTGCTGACGGGCATGACCTAAGGCATGTTCTAACCTATCAAGGAGAAGGCTGCGGTTTACCAAGCCCGTTAAGCTATCGTAGTTAGCAATTTTAAGTAGCTTACGTTCTGCGTTTTTCTGCTCTGTAATGTCAGAAAGAATAAGCAAAAAATGATCGAGTTCTTGGTTATCATCGCTGATTGCCGTAATTTCAATTAGCACATCGTATTGCTTACCATCCGCGCCTTCTACAGAGCCTTCACCTTTCCAGAACTCGCCCCCCTTTAAATGGGTTAAGTTCCCCAATAAATGCTTATGAAGCATAGGATAGCGCGTGAATAAGCGGGATAACTGCTTAGGTAGTGGCTCACGTTCGTTAAAGCCAAACACTGTTTCAAATGCGGGGTTAGCTGCCACGGGGACTTTATTTTTATCTAAGATAATCACCCAGTCTCGGGTTTGACGAAACGCATCGCTAAACAGAATTACCTGCTTTTGCGCACTTTGCAGCCGGAACAATTGACGCTGTCTCGACAATAGATATCCCACCAACAAAAGTACGGCTATTACTATGTAAACAGTAAACGCCAAGGGGGATGATAAGGGAGCATAAGGCATAGATATAAATATTTCTGCCGGCAAAACGGTATATTCAAAGCTACCTGGGGTGGGACCTACGGTAAAACGATAATCGCCTGGTTCAAGGTTAGCTAACGCAACCTTGTTATCATCAGTTACCCCTTCGCTTACCACTTTATTGTCTTTCAATAGCTTATAGTGAAATTTAACGCCACCGGCCTGATTCATCGTCATTGCTGAGAAATAGACGGTTAGCCCATGGTCTTCATGGTCAAGCTCTATTCGTTGGCCGTTTAAGTTGGTTAACGGTAGTGATAACACGCGACTTTCTAATGCGAGTTCAGTGATGGCGGTTTGCCTTGAGAGTAACCCTAATTCGGTGCTTGCTCGGCTAATTTGCAAGGGAGAAAACACGACGACGCCAGATGTAGAACCATAAGCGAGACGGCCATCTCGCAACGTGAGCGCTGCGCCTTCGTTAAATTCCGACACTGAGAGTTCGCGACCATAAATAAAGTTATGAATTTGCGCGGTAGCGGGTGAATATTTGTGAATACCACTGTGCGAACTAAACCACAATGCACCTTCTGCATCCTTTTGAAGCCCGTAAACTATATCAGACATCAGCAAATTCGTTTGATTGAGTTCGTAAAGTGGCTCAAATGTATTTGCATCAATGCCATACAAACCATAGCCGCTAAACCCTAACCAAAGTACGTTATTATCATCAATCGCCCACGAAGATACTGAACGGCCTATGGAGCGCTGTTTTTCGCTAAATCTAAAGACCAGTTCGTGTTCAAATGTGTCCATATCTACCAGCCACACGCCCCCTTCCATAGCCACCAGCATACGATTATCGTGGTAAGCCGAACGACCTAAAAAGCCTACGAAGAAATGCACATCAAACACGTTTTTATCGAGCTCAATGGGCGTGATTTCATGGCGCTGTAGATGGTAGCGATAAAACCCATCACCGCTAACAAAATAAATAGCATTAGGGCCGGCCGACACTACACTGGGCAGCCATTCATTAAATAGCGTATTATCAAAAGGCGGCCTAACCGGCGGAAGCGTTACTGTACTGGTGTCGGGGTCAAATAACCGAATACCTTCATCGGTTTGAATAAACAACTGCCCCGTGGCCATAGGCACAATATGCTTTATCATCGACTCCCCAGCTATCACCTCGTCATCATCGGAAACCAAAAATTGCTGAGACTGCCTGGCAGAAAAATTATAATGGTTGAGCCCATTTTCTGTACCTATCCATAGGCTATTTTTGTCACGTTGGGCTAGGGCCCACACCGTATTGTCGCTTAGTACTTTTTCCGCGCTGTTATAGCGGCTCTGTATGGCGTAGATATCAATACTTTTAACGCCGAAATAAAGCGCACCAGCATACACTGAGCTTAACCACAAATTCCCCATATCATCCGCCGCAATACTGCGAATTTTTTTATCCGACAATTCGGTACGGCCATTATGGGGCTCCAAAATATGTTGGTTCTCCCACCCTTCTTCGGTTAACGCTAACTCGTAAAGCCCCTTATTGGTGCCTAGCCAAAAACGATCTTCACCTGCCGATTTCATCGTCCATATATTGCGCGCTTCCACTACCTGTAAAAAACTAACTAACGCGCCATGTTTTACAAAATTTATGAGTTCAGATTTAGTGGTGTGGAATAAACCTTTCACTGTACCCACCCAAAATCTGTCTTTTTCATCAAGCATTAACCATTTTGCATTCAGACTATCTTCATCACTTTTTTCAACATCAAGATAATCTATTGCAACCGCGCCACTATCAGGAGTAGAAAGGTCAATTCCTTCTATTCCATTGGTTGTCGCAACAACAAGAACCTCATCAATCACCATTGCGTAGCGGATAATTTGTTTTGCTTTGATTTTTTCATCTGAGAAGGCGTATAGCGTGGAGAATGTTTGCGTGCGGGTATCAAATTGCACTACCTCTTCTTGTAGCGCCATAACGAGCTTACTGTTGCCGTTCCATGTAAAGCTTTCGACATTTTGGATCCAATCAGGGATATTTCTATACGGTTTTTCTAACGCAGTAGTGATGGCTTGGGTGGCTAAATCGATGCGAAAAACGCCGGATGAATAGGTACTCACCCATAGTGCTTTATTTCCCTCTAATGCTATCTTATTCACGGTGGCGTTTAAGAGAATATCGTTAGGCCCCTTTATTTCAACACTTCTAACCCCATCCCATCGCACCAGCCCCCCGTCGGTAGCTATCCAAACAAACCCTTGTTTATCTACCACTATGTCGTTAACAACATCTTGAGGAAGGCCATTTTTTGTAGAGAGAGATTGAAACACCGGATTTAAGAGTCGGGGAGAGGACAACGAGGAAAAGCTCATTGTGAATAAAAGGAGAAAGAAAATTCCGCAATACCAGCGCATATTAATTCATTTTTTAAGCGTTATTATTATGCCCCAAGTGTATCAGAATGTTTCTATAAATAGCAGTCGCTAAAAACGATGCGCAAGCTTTCCCTCAACGGCGTGAATTAGTTACTCTTGCTGTAAAGGAATACGCCCCGTTTTTACAACTTGCCTACGTATACTCGCCTGCGGCGCCAACCGGTATAAGTCTCCATTTTCGCCTACATAGCACTTCTTAATGCCACATTCTCGAGCCAGTTCTGCGTGGGCATGCAAGTGCAGCGCCTCGCCATGAACAGGAATGGCTATTTGGGGCTTCACCCAATGATACATTAGTTTGAGCTCCTCTTGGCAAGGATGGCCACTGGCATGGATGGGCAATACGCTATCTTCGCTCAATACCGTTGTAATGCCGCGAGATTTTAAAGTTCGATTAATGCGCTCTACCGCCTCTTCATTGCCAGGGATAACAATGGAGGAGTAAACAACGGTATCGCCCTTATCCAACTGAAGCTGAGGGTGAACGTCGTTGGCCATACGGGCTAATGCGGTATTTTTTTCGCCCTGGCTTCCGGTTGCAACCGCAAGCACTTCGTTAGCAGGTAGGTAGCCTAGATGAAACGGATCGGCAAGGGGAAGATCGTCGGGCCAAATACCCTGATGACGGGCAATACTGTACATATTTAGTAGCGAACGCCCAAATAAAGCCATATACCGCCCGGTTTTTTTAGCAATCTTCGCTAAGGTAATTAGACGGGCTATATTGCTACCAAAACAGGTTACTACTACACGCCCCGATTGAGACCTTATCGTGCTAAGCAAGCCGTCATAGCAATTTCGCTCTGAAATAGAAAAGCCCGCTTTTACAGCATTGGTTGAATCGCCCACTAACGCCAAAATATTTTCGCTGCCTAGGCGTCGGTATAAGGCACTATCGAAGGGTGCGCCGGTAACAGGTTGCGCATCAATTTTCCAATCTGCGGTATGCAAAACACTTCCTACGTCGGTGCTAATTTTTAGTGCATAAGGCTCAGGCAATGAATGAGTTACAGCTAACCACTCAAGCGTGAAAGGGCCAAGTTGTTGGGTTGCGCCAGGCGATACTTCAACAATAGGAACTTTATGATCCAACTTGGTTTGTACAAGCTTACGACGGAGTACTTCGGCGGTAAAACTAGTGGTATATATCGGGCATTGAAACCGAGACCACAAATAGGGGATGGCGCCTACGTGATCCTCATGGGCATGGGTAATGACAATGCCGGCAAGTTGCTCTTTCTGGTTAGCAATAAAAGAAGGGTCAGGTGCCACTACACGGTGGGTTTGAGCTTCCGAAGAGTCGGCATGGTTACGATATGGAGGGTGAAGCGGCTCATCAAACGACACTCCACAATCTACCATTATCCACTTTCCATTATGGCCATACAGGTTTAGGTTCATCCCTATCTCTCCTGTACCCCCTAAAGGTAAAAACCAAAAATCGTCTTTTTTAGGTTCCAACAAACCTCACCTACTCCCTATATTTGCTAAAAATGCGGCGGACGCTACTTAAGCAATCAGTCGTCTCGCTATATTCACGAGCCTATAACCCGATGAACTTAACCTTTAAACCACTCTCCCTTAATGGCAGGATTACGCTAACATTTGAGCAAGAATTTGCTACCCTAAATAGTAAATAAAAAGGAGCAACACTTCATTATGACTATTACCCTAACGGAAGACGAAGCTCGTGTTATCGGTGTATTGTTAGAAAAATCTGTCACTACCCCCGAGCAATATCCCTTATCACTTAACGCACTGGTAAACGGCTGCAATCAAAAAAGTAACCGGCTACCGGTAACCAAGTATACAGAAGAGGACGTCAACAACATTATTGAAGGGTTAAAAGCTAAACACCTTATCCAACTAGAAACCGGGTTTGGTAGCAGGGTTGATAAATATACCCATCGATTCTGCAATACCGAGTTCGGCGACATTACCCTTAGCGATCACCAGCAAGCAATAATCACCGAGCTACTTTTACGTGGAGCGCAAACTGCTGGCGAATTAAGAGGGCGATGCCAGCGCCTGACCTCATTTAACGATATGAGCGATGTCGAAGCGGCAATTAATAGCTTAATCGCTTACCAACCTACCCCGTTAGTTGAAGCGCTCCCCCGCGAGGCAGGTAAGCGCGAGGTGCGATACCGGCATCGCTTTACTATTCCTGTTAGTGCTACCGAACCCCAGCCAGCCTCTCCTTCTGAAGAACCTGCTCACCCTGATACCCTGACACATCTGCGTCAAGCGCTAGAAGGGGTTAAAGCTACCGTAGCGCAACTAGAATCACGCATCAGTGCACTAGAAGAAGAGCAAGAGCATAAATAATTTAGTGCAAGGCAACATTTAGTTCATCTATTACTACAGCCCAGTCTGCGTCGTTAATAAGCGCATCTTTTAAAAACGCAGACTGCCTTTCGCTCCAAAAAGGCGCCTCTTCAATATGCTCACTTTCGTTCAAGCCCTTATGCTTATCTATAAAGGCTTGAATACCCTCTTCACTATCGTCCAGACCTAGTTGCGCAAATAACATCTTCATAGTCGGTTGTTCAGCAAACATACTCGCTCCTTGGTTCACTTAAATACTACCTATAAGAACGCCGACGAAAGTGAGCTAGATCATTATATTTTTTCGGCAAAGTCTGCTGGCGCAATAACTTCACCCTCTTCCCCAGGCACTGGGCATACCATCACCATCAAGTCGTCTTGGGTCATGCCGGGTACCCACTTTGATAAAAATTCTTGGGTAGAAATTGCCATAGGCTCACAATCAGACCAATCCTCTGTGGCCCAAAGAGTGGCAAGGCTGGCTTCGGGCCACACAGGGACACCATCTTCTTCATCAGTAGTAAGCATGACACAGCCATGTTCATCTTTAAGAATGTATAATTCGCCAGCTGACTTAATAAGTTGCAAGCTAGCTTCAAAGCGATCAAAGGCATTTTTTTCTAATAGAGGGTGTTGTGTACTCATTGGGTAACTCGTTATTTAAGCGGTATAAAAGGACGAAACACCGGTGATGAGTTGCTGTAACCCAACACGACGGACCTGTTTCATTGTATGAAGGTAAACCTTCGCTGACATATTTCCCAACGCCTTCAGTTTGGTTACCTTGGCGGCGGGCAATTGCTCAACTACGTCTTCCGGCAGCACTGCGATGCCTCCTTCAGCGACTAAATTATTCAGCGCTAGGTTAAGTGAATTGGTGCGCAGCTTTGCGTCTCTTAACTGCGGATACAAAGTTAGCAGAACATCCCGCGCCTTACTTCCCCAATCAATTGCAACAAAGTCATCAGCGCTTACCTCATCTTTTAGTGTACCAATTCTGTACAGCGCCAATGGTTTCTCAATAAGCACTGTACTGGTAACTTCTTCTGACTTAAGTAATTCGGTAGAAAACGCTAAATCGATCACGCGTTCGTGAAGTTGGCGAGATACACTGTCTAAGGTAAGTACTTCAGCTTTTACCGACCAATCGGGAAATTCACCATGCAGCACTTTCAATGTAGAGGGCAACGCTAACTCACTCGCCAACTGAGTTGCCCCGCACACCACGTATTCCGACGATTGTATCTGTAACTCTTGCTTCGCCTCGTTGAGGGTAGAACATAACTGTTTGGCGAACGGCAGCAATTTTTCTCCCGATTGGGTAAGCTGAATGCTGTTTCGCTGGCGAATAAATAAGGTGGTATGAAAATACTCTTCTAGCAACTTAATACGCGCGCTAACCGCGGATTGAGTAAGGTATAGATTTTCGGCAGCCTTGCCGAAATGGCGAGTATTAGCAACCTCTATAAATGTGGTGAGAAAGCGTATATCCATGCTTCTTACATAACCGTAATGCTGTTGGAAGTGAATTGTCCCGATGATACGTTATGTAAAACCAAAAGCACAGAAACACACTGCGATTAACAGTGTGTTTTGTCAATTTTCAATCAAAGTGAGATTAAATGTATTCCGATTGTAGTCTCCGTTGCTTTTCACGGCGCAACTCATCGCGTTTTTGCTTTGCTTTAACATTTGCCTGGCGTTTGCCACCAGCACGCTTCGATTGGTTTTCTTCTACCGAGTCCCAAGGTTCAGGGTGGTAACGATAGTCCTTACTCATGATCATCTCTCGTTGTTGACACACTTTTATTATTGGCGCTATACGCCAAATTAAAAACGAATATTAATCATCGTTTCGACAAATAATTTTTCATTATTACCATTTACTTACACATATCCAAAAGACGAGGCTATTTAGTATAGAAAAGCAAAATAACCCGAGTTAGTTTCACTCCTACCCGTATACAAAAAATACGTTCAATTACAACAAGAAAGCGTAAAATAACGACAGGTTTAAAACATATTTAAAAGTGACATTTTTGTTACCAATAACCAAAGAAATAATTAACCAAAATTTTTTATTGATAAGAAAAAAATCTTTTGTTTCAACTTCCCCAGCTTTTGTTCTAAAAGTTCGCTTGAAGACAACCTGTTGCTGGAACTGTTATGAAGAATATTGCTATTCGAGCGTCATCAAAACCGTTTATTGACCGTCAAAAGTTTCCCTATGGCTTTAAAAAATCGGGAGATTTCAGTATTTCTGAAGCTGAATTACTAAGTGCTTACGGACGTACCTTACTGGCACTTGAAAAGGGAGAACTATCGCCTGAAAGTGAAGAAGAACAACACTTTGTCGCCTTTATTTCTGGGCGTGTGGAAGCTGCTTCACCGGTAGAGCGCGCATGGGCTAAATATGTAAAGCTAGCGCGTGGCAAAAAGCACTTTTACACCTTACATAGCTCAGCGAGCAATCAGTCTGACTATGATGATGATTATTCTGATGATGAGTTTGACGTGGCATAGTTATCACACGCTGTAGCTTAGTTAAATAACCCATATCTCGCCCTAGCGTAGCAAATAGCTAGGGCCTACATTGTTTTGTCTACAATTTCTCACGCCTGCCTTTTCACTCCCCTTTTGCATAGTTGATCTATCCTCGCTCTCAGCGCGAACAAAGTAGCACGACTTTTTATATTGAATACATGGGTCTACACTATTGATATAGGGCAATTATTGCGGCGTACAATCCGCGTATCCCGATGGGTAGATCAACATCGAATAATCAACGCGCTACGCAAAGGAGAAGCACGATGATGGTGACATATAAGCAGCTAAAACATTTTTCGATACACGCAACAGATAAGGATATTGGGGGTATACGAGACGTATTATTTGACGATGAAAGCTTTGTTGTTCGCTATCTTGTTGCAGACACCAACACTTGGCTGCCGATGAGTAGAAAAGTGGTCATCTCGCCTATTTCGGTATCGGATATCAACGCAGAAGAAGAAACAGTTGATGTGAACATGGACGCCGACACATTAAAAAACAGCCCCTCCATTGATGAACATAAGCCAGTTTCCCGGGAATATGAAGAAACCCTATTTAGGTACTTTGGGTATGGCTATTATTGGATTGGTCCCGGTGCGTGGGGCGATTTTTCACATCCCACCGAACTGGCCCAACCCAAGGTGATGGATGAAGCGCAAAATGACTTATCTCAACATACAGACAATCATCTGCGTGCGTGTGGCGAAGTATCAGGTTATGAAGTTTCTACCTCTGACGACAATGTAGGCCATATTACCGATTTTGTGTTTGATAATAGCAACTGGGCAATGACGCTGCTTATAGTTGATACACATAACTGGCTACCAGGAGGAAAAAAATTAGCGCTGTTACCTAAAGACATTAGCGCGCTTGATTGGTCCTCGCATCAGGTAACCGTAAACTTAAGCCACGACGGTTTAATGGAGCGTCCTGAAGTTGACTTAGACAAACTCTCTGATCCCATTTATGTGGCAGAAATTATTAGTCAAATCCAACCTGTTGTTTAGCCTTGGTGGTTAGCCTGTTGTCAAAAGGCTCGTTATTAACGGGCCCCATATTCCTTTCATTTAATTCCCCTTTCACGGTTAGTGTTACACCCTGCGTTTAAAATTAAAAGGAGCGACGTGTGCTTATAGATATCAAAACTCGTATTGAAAATATTACCCTACCTCTGCGCTGTGTAAGCGCACAAGAGGCCGCGCAAGAAATGGCCTCTAACAAAGGCATTCTACTAGACGTCAGAGAGCCCTCTGAAGTAAGCGAAAAGCCCGTAGAGGCCTCGATTAATATCCCAAGAGGGGTACTAGAAATGAAAATGCTTGAAAAAACAAAAGATTCAAGCACGCCTATTTACGTTCATTGTGCCTCTGGCGTTCGGGCTAAACTGTCTGGTGAGCAACTTATGCTAATGGGCTATGACAATGTCTCCGTTATCACCTGTCCTGTAGATGATATCGTAAACGCGACAAAAGACTAAAACCTAACATGTCGCGCTACTTTATGGTAAAAATGAGGGAACAAAATAAGTAGTAAGAGCAACGAATGCTGAAATCCACACTAGAGCAATGGCGCATGTTCAAAGCCGTTGTAGATGCGGGCGGTTTTAACCAAGCCGCCTCTCTCGTGCA
Organism: Alteromonas profundi; assembly: GCF_010500865.1. Taxonomy (GTDB): domain Bacteria; phylum Pseudomonadota; class Gammaproteobacteria; order Enterobacterales; family Alteromonadaceae; genus Alteromonas; species Alteromonas profundi. The sequence goes on along the minus strand of NZ_JAAAWN010000005.1, from coordinate 115,266 downwards.
TAAAAGCCAATCTAGTATTCACCACGCGGTTCACAAGTTAGAACATGCATTAGGCGTTAAGCTTTTTGACAATAATGGCCGAAACGTAAAGCTGTCTTCTCAAGGAGAGCTTATGTACCGTCGCGCCTCATTTTTACTTAGCGAAGCACAAAAACTCGAAGCGGTGGCCTCAAGCCTGCAGTCAGGAACAGAATCCCTCCTGCGTATTGCGGTAGACAGTATTTTTCCCGCCGCCCTTCTATACAAGGTGTTAAACAAAGTATCCAGTGACTTTCCACTACTACGTATAGAGTTAGAAGAAACCGTATTAAGTGGTGCCAATTCTTTGTTAGATAGCGGTGACGTGGATATCTCTATTTCGCCTTTCATCTATTCCGCCGGTTTCAGCGAAGATTTGTGTGAAGTAGAATTTATTGCAGTCGCCCATTGTACCCATCCGCTTCACGCGTTAGGGCGACCCTTAACCTTAGAAGATTTAAAATCTCACCGCCAAATTGTGGTTCGAGATTCTTCTGTGGAACGAAAAGTAGATGCGGGATGGTTAGGCGCAGAACAGCGCTGGACCGTAAGCCATATTAGAACTTCGGTGGATATTATTTCTCAAGGTTTAGGGTTTGCTTGGTTGCCCACCCTGATGATTCAAAAGCACCTTGAAGAGGGGACGTTATTGCCACTCCCTTTTGACAACAATGTGGGGCTTAGGAAAGCCCTCTTATATCTAACATTTCACGATGGCGATGGTCTAGGGCCCGCCGCCCGTGCTTTTATCGGTGAACTACGCTATCAAACAATGCAGTGCACAACTGAACCTAGCCTAGGTTCTGATTTCCTCCCCAGCCTTCCTCCTACGTAACTTAGGTGACTACACACTCACTTGAACGTTATGCGTCGGTAAATAGGGCAAGTAAATGTTAAAATGGTAACGGGTAAAATTTTCACTCGGGTGGGTAAAATCGTCACGCTCGGGATAATTTTGCTTCAGTGAAGAGCCGCTACCTAGGTAACGCATGGCTACTTTTTCGCCATTCACATGCTCTTTTCCCTCTTATAGCAGCCTAGGATATTAAAAGCTAATCCGCGTTATTCATACAATCCAAATAAGCGCATAGTACATACGATTAAATACGCTTTAGAGGTGGCTGTGTAGCACAAAACACAGGGCTTATTCGCCTTACGCCCTTATCCGTGTCAACGGTTTTTTAACTGCTCCCCTTACTTATTTCAGCGCTACCTACACCTTAAAATAAAGCAATTAGCCCACATTTCACACTGCTATATTCTGCTATATTTGTGCCAATAACGAGCAAAGCGCTAAGGTATCAGCCATTTAGGTACACATTTTGCTGATTAGCTGTATTGCAAAAAATAATAATGACCCTATTTGCTTTGGCAAATAGTATATAGATAAAAAGATAATTAACGGCTTGCCCCAATATCACGGCGAACGTGATAGATTGACTAAAGACTACTTTAAAAAGGAAATTTACGTGCTGACTGTTTTGCTTGTAGATGATGATGCTGAATTCACCGAAGTCGCTTGTACGATCATTGAGTTTCTGGGACATGAAGTACTGACCGCAGCTAACCTTGAAGAAGCAAGGGACTGGCTAACCAAAGAAACGTTCGATCATATTTTGCTCGACTTCATGTTGCCTGATGGCAGCGGCGCACACTTATTTGATGAGCTAGATAAACTACCTAAGCGCCCCCGTGTAACTCTCATAACCGGCCACCCTTCCGTTAAAAGTATTATCAAAGGATTATGCGGCCCCAATATCGATTATTTAGTAAAACCTATTCAACGGGAAGATATTGAGGCGGTATTGTCCGGTAAACCTGCCGAAGCAGAGCCAACGCAAGCGAAAATAGTGAAGCATTTTGATTTGCTTATTGGTGAATCAGCGCCGATGAAGGAGCTATATAAGCTTATTGAGCGAGTGAGTAGAACAAGCGCGAATGTAATGTTGTTAGGCGAAAGTGGTGTTGGTAAAGAAGTGGTAGCAGCTGCTATACACCGCGCTTCTGACAGCGAAGGACCATACATTGCAACCAACTGTGGCGCTTTTTCAAAAGAGCTTATTGGCAGTGAATTATTTGGCCACGAAAAAGGGGCTTTTACAGGCGCAGTGGGCCGAAAAGAAGGTGTATTCGAACAAGCGGAAGGCGGCACGTTGTTTCTTGATGAAATTACTGAAATGCCCATTGATATGCAGCCTAATTTACTTCGAGTACTGGAAAATAAGGTGGTTATCCGAGTTGGGGGAACCAAAACTATTCCCGTGAGTTGTCGGGTGGTTTCAGCCACAAACCGTACCATGGAAGAAATAGCGCAAAGTAAGATCCTTCGTGAAGACATTTATTTTCGTTTAGCGGTATTCCCTATCACCATTCCACCGCTTCGTGAACGTAAGGAAGATATTAGCTTACTTGCACAGAATTTTATTGAAGAGTTCAATCAAGATAATGACACCCAATTTACGTGGCAAGAAAGTCAATTAGATACCTTGCACGCCTATGATTGGCCGGGCAATGTGCGTGAGTTACGCCACTTTGTGCATCGTGCAGCCATTATGAGCGACCCAGGTCAAAGTAACATCGAGCTTCCAAAAACCATAGAATCGCCGTTTGCGCAAAAGCAAAGCACCGCGCCGGCGCTACAAGCTGGGCGCACCATTGAAGATGTTGAAAAAGAATTAATCTACGCCACGCTAGAGAAAGTCAACGGCAATAAAACCATGGCTGCAGAAATGCTAGGGATAAGTACAAAAACCTTGTACAACCGCCTTCATGCCTATGGCGATTTAGCAAAAGACGAGTAACGAAAGGACAGTAGTATGAATGAAGATGACTTTGCACGTCTAAGCCAATATGTACACGACGCACGTAAGCCGTTAAATCGCATTTCGATGCAAGCTGAGCTGGTTAAGATGGCGCTAAACGGCGATGTGCCCCCCGAAAAAGCCTTAAACGCACTGGATAAAATAATATCTAGTGCCAAGGATTGTAGTGATACTCTATCTGAATTAACTTCAGAGATGGGTGATAAGACAACGGACTAACCCCATGGTTAATAGAGTATTTTCCTCGCTGTATAGCTGGATAATTATGGTTATCGTGGTTATTGTAGTGATAACCGCAAATTCGTTTTATGTAGTAAAAACCTTAGATGAACTTACCGTTCTTGAGTCGCACCTTTTTACCACCAATCGGGTTATCAATTCAGTAAATAAACTGCACGTAGCCGTATTAAGGGCAGAATCAGGCCAACGCGGGTTTCTACTAACTCAAGATGAAGCTTATTTAACCGATTACATCGATACGCTAAATAGTTTCTCATCAATAGCGGATGAAGTAGAAGTAAGCGCTCAATCTTCAGATTTGCCACAGCAAGATGCCCGCATAGATAAACTGCTGGTACTGGCAAAGAATAAAATTAATGGCATGATTGAGCTTGTAGAGCTCGTTAGAGAAGGCCGGGTTGACGAGGCCCACGCTATTGTAAAAAGCGGTCGCGGCCTGAACTTGTATAATGAGTTAGAGTCGTTATTTCAGAATATCGATTCATCTGAGCGCGATGTTCAAGCTACCCACCTTGCCAACCTATTAAAACTGAGAAAAGACTCGGCGAATACCCTGCTCATATCATCGGGTACTACCCTACTGCTTATTATTTCAGTTTTTGCCTTACTTAAAATGAATGCGCGGGAAGCAGAAAAGCATCAGCAGGATTTAGAAGATATTAACCTTGATTTAGAAAACAAAATAGCCGAGCGCACCCAAGAGTTACGAGTTTTTGCCGATGAACTCACCCGTAGTAATCGGGAATTAGAAGACTTTGCATTTGTCGCCTCCCACGACCTACAAGAACCATTACGTAAAATTCGTGCGTTTGGTAACCGTATAGACTCTGGTTACAAAGATGTTATGGACGAACGAGGTCGAGATTTCTTGGCGAGAATGCTCAACGCGGCCGAACGCATGTCTATGCTAATTTCTGATTTACTCTCGTTTTCTCGCGTATCCACCCGCGGCAAAGATTTTGAAGACGTTAACCTCAATAGCGTGCTTGATGCTGTTATTGGCGATTTAGAAATAGTAGTAGAAGAAAAGAATGCGCAGATTAATGTGCCCTCTTTACCTAAAATTCGCGGTGATAAAAGCCAAATCGACCAACTCTTTTTAAACTTGCTGTCAAATGCGTTAAAGTTCCAGCCCGAAGGTGTTACCCCCGTTGTCACTATTGAGGCTACTGAGCCTAACGACAATGATTTAAAAGATTTATTGATGGCTGGTGAATATAACTGGTTAAAGCTTATTATTAGCGACAACGGTATCGGCTTCGAGCAGTCCTTCGCAGAAAAGATATTTGCACCTTTTCAGCGACTTCATGGGCGAAGCGAATACAAAGGCACAGGCATTGGTTTAGCGGTATGCCGACGCATTGTAGAGCGACATAATGGTAAAATATTTGCCGATAGCTCGCCGGGAGAAGGGGCAACATTTACTATATTACTGCCTATGAACAGTGAGCCATTTGGCTCAGTTACTACGGATGGAGAATCTTAAAATGACCCGTAAACAAGTACAGCCGATAAATATCCTTATGGCGGACGACGATGAAGATGATCGTTTACTAACCGTCGATGCGTTAAAAGAAAGCCGCGTGCTTAATAACTTGTTTTGCGTTGAAGATGGCGTAGAGCTTCTTGAGTTTTTGCGCCATGAAGGAAAATATGAGGACACTGAAAAGTACCCGCGCCCCAGCCTCATTTTACTTGATTTAAACATGCCAAGAAAAGATGGCAGAGAAGCGCTTCAAGAGCTTAAAAAAGACCCGCAACTTCGGGCGATCCCCGTGGTTATTTTAACCACGTCTAAAGAAGAGGAAGACATGCTTCGAGGCTACGACTTAGGGTGCGCCTCCTACATCACCAAGCCTGTTAACTTTGAAGGTTTGGTTGAATTGATGCGTGCTTTAGGCCGTTATTGGATTGAATTCGTGGAACTACCCCACGATTGACGGAGAACAGAGTGGCTGACGTAATTCGCGTACTATTAATAGAAGATGATGAAGACGATTACTATTTAACGTCTGATTATCTTGAACAATGTGAAAATCCGCAGTTTCAGATCACATGGGTAACTAATAGTGCCGATGCTGTTGATGCATTACAGCAACGTAACTTCGACCTTTGTTTACTTGATTATTTACTGGGCGCTGAAAATGCCGTAGATGTATTGGACGTGCTCAAATCGAATCAATTTAGCTTGCCCGTGGTTATTCTTACCGGGCAATCTGACGCTAAGGTAGACGAGTTGGTGATGCGCGCAGGCGCGGCAGATTATGTACAAAAAAGCGAAATAGAGTCGCCCCGTTTCATGCGAACCATTCGTTATGCCATGGTGCGCAGAGAAATAGAGAACGAACGCCTTGAGCGCCATAAAGTAGAGCAAAAAAATAAAGCAAAAGACAAATTTTTAGCTCACTTAGGCCACGAACTTCGCACCCCATTAACCTCAATATTAGGTTATACCGAGCTACTGATAGACGACAAGAAGAACCAAGCGTTAGAACAAGAGCTTTCGATTATTCACTCAAATGGTAAGCATTTACTTAGTTTGTTAAACGATTTGCTCGATATGTCGCGCATTATGGCCAATAAGTTAGAGCTAAATATAAAGCCAGTAAACTTAGGGGTATTTTTAACTGACATTCAGTCACTTATGAGGTTGGCGGCAAAAGACAAAGGGTTAAGCCTTACCGTGGTATCAGAGTCAAAGCTTCCCGAAGTCATTCAAACCGACCCTACCCGACTCCGACAGGTACTGATTAATCTCATCAATAATGCGATTAAGTTTACCGATACCGGTTCGGTCAGCGTGTCTGTTGAAGTTCGCCCCCCCGCGCCAGGAAAAACCAATGAAAGGCTGCTGTTTAGAGTAGAAGATACCGGTATTGGCATGCCCCCTGATAAGTTAGAAAGTGTATTTCAGCCTTTTGAACAAATTGAAGATGTGATGCGTGCTAATCATGGCGGTGCCGGGTTAGGGCTGGCCATTTCAAAAGAATTGTCAGAAAAGCTGGGCGGCAAAATTAGTGTAGAGTCTGTGTTCGGTAAAGGCAGTTGCTTTTCTTTTACCATTGACCCAGGTGATATTAGTGAACAGCCACGTTCCATCCTTAGTTTGTCACCGCAAACGCAAATGGAAGCGAACCCCCTCAGTCTGCAGGTTACCGGTAAGGTGCTTATTGTCGACGACCTTCGGGAAATACGCCGTCTAACGGGTCATCTTGTTAGCCAATGCCATGCTACTGTTGCCTATGCGGAAAATGGCGTGAAAGCATTGGAAGCGGTACTACAAGCAGAAGAAGAGAACGACCCTTTCCATCTTGTTTTCATGGACATTCACATGCCCGTAATGAACGGCATAGATGCGCTGCATGCCCTTAGGCGGCATAAAAGCCAAGTGCCTGTTGTTGCGGTAACCGCTGCCAGTAGAAAAGGGTTAAAACAATCTCTTATGGATGAAGGTTTTCACGATGTCATTGGAAAACCTATCGACCGCGCTTCACTAACCGACATTCTTGAACGATTTTTGATGACCACTGAAGGCCCTGCCCCCTCAATTGAAGCGAAAGCGCTACAGGTTGAACAAGAAACCGAGGAAGAGCCTGACGGTAAAAAGGTGCTAGTTATTGAAGATGACGAAGATGCAGCTGAGTTATTACAACTATTTCTTGTCCATCAAGGCCACGATGTTATTGCCGTACACAGCGGAGCCGAGGCGATAGATTGCATGAATGACATTATTTTCGATCATGTATTGATGGATTTAAGTTTGCCTGACTATCACGGCTATGATTTAGCAAAAGAACTTAAAGAGCTACAACCTAGCACCGACTTAGTCATTGTAAGCGGCAGTGAGCCTGACCGCAGTACGATGGAGCACCTCGGCATACGTCAGTCGTTGCTAAAACCGGTCAGTAAGGAAGACTTACTCACTGTGGTGCATTAAATCTAGGGACAGTCCTACGACGGCGCTACTTCGTTAAACAAAGCGTTAAGAAAGAATTACACGTTGGTGCATGAAACTCTTACGCTTTTATTACTCCCCCCCTAGCCCGCTTATGGAGGAATGAAAATTTTACCATATATTTCAGTTAGTTAATTTAACTTTATATTGTGGTATAGCCATTGCAACCCTAATAATGCATTCATAGCAAAATTAAGGAGAGTACTATGGCAACAACCCAACGCACAACGCAGGGCGCTACGCAAAGCGCATCTCAAGCGACGGATAAGTCAAACAGTGTTAAAGAGCCTAGTCACCCAGTCACGGATCAGTTGAAAGAAACCCTTCATTCATCGGTAGACAAGTTGGCGAATAGCGCAGGTGTAGCAGAAGAGAATATTCGCAGTACGGCGACTAAGTCAGCCGACAATATGTCTGAGCGTAGAAAGCTCGCGGAACAAAAGTGGGAAGCATCAAAGATTCGTAAATATGCCATCGAAAACCCAGTAGCAACAGCGGGTATGGCGTTTGCAGCAGGTATGCTAGTTTCATCACTATTTCGTAAGAAGTAGGTCACTATGCTGACCGTACCTGATTTTCGTCAAGCTAGCTTTATACCTCGCGTCGAAAATCCGTTTCGCCTGACGCCGCCTCGGCATCAGGCGATTTTCGTTCACGAGCAAGAGCCTACGCAAACGCACGCTAACGAAGAAGAATCCCCCCCCGAGTCTATTTCATTTCATGAATTGATAGCTGCATTAAAGAACGCTGCGAAGCAAAAACAAAACCAAGGTTTTGCGCTGCTAGATTTGATTAATGCTGAACTTATGTTGGTGAAAAAAGCCTTTGTTGTTACTGCGGCTTCTGCGCTTATCGCATTTGCACTTGGTATATTTTGTTGGATACTTATCAATGCTATTATTGGTTATATTACCTTTATGGTAGGCGCGCCGGTACTTGCAGTATTAATTGGCTTACTCGTGTTCAACATTATTGCCGTTCTTATTGTGTTAAAACAAGGGCAAAGTGCATTTCAATATTTAAATGCAAAACGGATGATTCACTTATTTAAACAATTAATGGACTAAATATTTAGCCATGCCATAGTTAAGGTAGCTATATTATGACCCTACTATTAAATAGTGCTTTTGAAGAAATTCGTGAAAAAGAAGAGGCATACCAAGCGCAAAAACAGTGTGCCGCTGCTGCAGCAACGCACGCTAAGAACAACACAAAGTTAATCATGGGTAACCCGTCAACCTTGGGTGCTTTTTTCGCTGCGGGCGCCTATAAAGGTGCAACGTCAAGCAGCCCTAAACATCAGCGCAAAAGAGCTATCATAACCTTTGTTCGTACTGCGCTGACTTCAATATTACAATAATTAAGGAACGCTCATGTGGTTTATGTCGTTAAGAGTTCGCCCCCTCATTACCCTGCTATCTTTATGCATCTGTATAAGCTTAACTGCGTGTAGTAACACGCCTTCGGCCCTGCCCACACCGTACAAAGCGGCAAAGAATAAAGATGGCTATGGTTATTCTAGCGTGCAATTAAGCAATAATGAATTTCGGGTTCTGTTTAAAGCGACTGATAAGACTCCCGCTGACATGGTGCAACAATACGTTTTGCAGCGCGCCAGTGAATTGGCCGAAAAGCAAGGCTTTTCGCACCTTGCCATCATCAAAACAGATATTGAAAAACGCCCTGTAGAAGCTCGTCGAATTACTCAGGAAAACGCACCGCAACCTACATTCACCAACGATCAGCAATGTACTATGTCAGGATGTCAGCAGGTAGCAGAGCCTATGCCAGGGCAGACACAAAGTAATGTGGAGAAAACGCTAATCAATGACGTTTACTATTCAATACTCGTGCGCATGGCCAATACCTCACAAGCTTTGGGTAAAAATGCCATTAAAGTAAGCGATATTGAGCCGTTAAAAGAGGAGTGAGCGTTCTCACTCGGTGTTTAGATAGCGTGGTTATTATTAACCTCGCTTACACCTATGCCGCTTTACCCTTTATTTGGTATTCCGCCCTTTGATGCCCTCTATTGCCCTCTATTACCATCTAGATGAAGCGTATTCGCCCGCTGTACCCAATCTAAATCTTTAGTTTGTTCATCTAATGTGCCCTTTGCGTCCTCTAGGAATACCTTACAAAAGTAGTCAACCGCTTTTAGGCGCTGACGGTATTGTGCCAATTGCACTTCCATTTCCTGCATTGCATTAGCAAACTCAGAGTTTGATTTAGACAATTCGTAATCGCACTTAAGATAAGCACACAATACATCGGCGGCCTTCGCTAGCTTTACATGTATGTCTTCTTTATTTTGTTCAATTAGGGGCTGATAGCGCTGTTGTAACGCCTCAGGTAGGGTTTGCAGCAACATAGCTTCAAAGCGGCGCTCTAATTTCTTAATAGCGGCCGTGGTTTCAGGATCATGGTATTTCACAGGGCTAGGAATATCACTCATTCCCGCAATCTCGCTACCTTCGTGAAAAATCGCCATGCTGGCCACTTTGTCTGGGTTCACTTGTTCTCCAAAAACATCTGCGGCAATCGCACCTAACATATGGGCAACCATAGACGCTTCATAGATGTGAGTAGATAACATTTCTTCTTGAAATTGAGCCATTAAGGGCCAGCGCTTTACATTTCGTGCGCGCTGCATTAACCCGATAAAAGCAGATTGTTTTTTCGCCATAGGAGCTTCACTTTGCGTTAAGGATTTAGCATGAGTGTACCACGACGCCATTATTTTTCCTTATCCTCTGAGGGCGTAAAGTAATGTACTTAGGTCGCTATGTAAATTATGCAAATCACCTGTAAGCTTTGGTTAAAAATTTCTGAACACACTCTACTTTCTTCGGCCAAAAACAGTATAAAAACTTTATTATCAATTAGTTACAGTGTTGGCACAAACCTCGCTTTATTTACTATGAACATTACGGAGCAAAAAGAGGATTTAGCTATGTTAGGTTGGGCAATTACATTTTTTATTATCGCCATAATTGCAGCTATTTTTGGTTTTGGTGGCATCGCCGGTGCTGCAACGGGTATCGCACAATTTCTATTCTTTGTGTTCGTTGCGCTTCTTGTGATTTCTCTTATCGCTAATGCGGTTCGAGGAAAGTCGCCGAAAGTTTAGCTTCAATTTTTTTAAACCAGGAGAAAGGAAATGATCTCTATGAAAGCATTATCAAAAATATTAGTCGCATCAGCATTTGCATTTTCATTGGCCGCATGCGGCGATGGTGAAGCAGAGGACGCAGGCGAAGAAATAGACGAAGTAGTTACTGATGCAGGTAACGCAGTAGAAGACGCGTGTGAAGATGTTAAAGAAGGCGCAGGCGCTGAAGATAAAGACTGCTAAGTAACAGGGTATTTTATCTTCCCCCTAGCAAGGCCGATGGTTTCCATCGGCCTTTTTATTTGCTCTACATACCTGCAATTAAGCACAGCCCTCCACCCAAAGCACGGAAGGTACTAGACCTACCTTAACTCTATCTACCTGTCCGTTAACATACTCTATAACCACGGCCCGTGTTTTATCATTGTTATACCAATGCAAATAGACCCCCGGCAAATACTCATGATCGTAAATCTCTACCTCGGGGGACTGTTGTCTAAATTCCGCTAACGATTGCTGTCCAGTGGCAAGCGCCTGAAAAATACTCTGTTTAAAAAGACCATGTTTATCAGTGTGCGAATGAATTTCAAGATCGGCATGCTCTATAGTACCGTCCATTACCATTACGGCTAATGAAGGATATTTTTTAAACGCTATATACTGACAACCGTTATTTTGATCGCCCAATAATTGGTAGCTAAGCGATATACTTGCTACATCGTTACCAAAGTGAATCTCACCGAACCTGTGGTGTGTAAAGCTTTTATCAGACGCTGTTTGTTCACTCTCTTGTTGTTGAAGGCTTACCCGTTTAACAGGTTGACGCTCAGCCATTTGATACTTTGAAGATTCAGTGGAACTCGCAGTAGCAGGCTCTACTAAGGCTGAGCACAACATCAACAACCACAAAACGTAAATAGCAGTTAACTGTTTTATACACATAACCATTTTATGTACCGACCCCTACATTTCGTTTAACATAAAGTTTAACTTACCGTGCAGCCGAACAGTATCTTTTTGCATAACTGTTCTGCTCGCGCCTCATTAGCATGCTAATCTGAAATGCGAATGGGTTAACGAGAAATCGCGTACGCCTTAATATAACCGCTAGACGTTAGTCTTTGCATAAGAACAGGTACAACTTTATGAGGCATTTTCACGCAATTATGTTCGTCTTCACTGCCAGTATAGCAGTTGTTGCTTGTGTACCTTCAATAACAAAGATGTATAACGGGCCTGAAGTAACAGGTACTGTGGTACGCCTTTTTGACTTCTCCCCTGTTGAAGGGGCCCTTATCGCTTATTACAGCAATAAGGCACATGCGCCAATATCATCTACGTACTCAGATGCAAATGGGCAATTCACGCTGACGCCTGTGGCACGTAGACAGGTAGAGATTAGAATGCCTGCCCACGCATATAGGCGAACAACAATTTACACAGAACATAGTGATTACGCGAACTCTGTGGACATAGTCATTAGCGTTCATATGAACACAGAATACGAATATTACGCGGTGGGAAATATTATTGTTGATGACAGCCCTGAGATTATGGCGCCGCCTCTAAGAAAAAACGCTATTGATATTCAACGCCTTCAACAGGCATCACCACCCTATCAATTTATTAGCCATTGCGAAGACGCGCTTGTTGAAGGGGCAATCAATAAACTTAATATAACCCGCAAACTCGGCCACCGATTAACCCAGCCTAATAACCCATTGCATTCTCGTATAAAAATGCAATTTGAAAAGCTAACCCAACAAACGATAGATGTGTGGCAATACTTAGCCAACACCTGTGATGCTGGAGAAGAGCATGAAATGGCAGGGTTAAAATATCAGGTACTGCGGGAGTTAGAGCCGCTATAAAACACAGGAAATTTGAAGCAAATAGAAAAAAGATTACGTCTAATAGCGCATATTTTAGCTGAACGTTTAATCAGCCAAATATTTTACAACCTTTTGAGCTGCTTATTCGCTGCCCAATACACTTACTATCCACTCACGATAATTTGATACCCTAACTTGATAAGCAGTAGTGCCATATAGACCACCTTTAAAATAAGCCAGGTTTCCACGCCAAACTTGCCAGCTTGATAAGCCAACTAAATATGGCTTACCGTTTTCAACTATGACAGAAGCGCCGCCACTATCGCCTGCGCCGTGCATCCCTTCAAGGGGCAATGCGTAAGGGGGTTTATCAAATTTATATGAAAGCCAGTTTCCATTTGAGTCTTCAATGATGTTTTTAAAATGATTTAGTTCTCGCAAAGATTTTGTTTCAAGATTTTCCCCCGTTTTTCCGTTACCTGTTGCTCCACGGCCAAATACGGTGATTTCTTTGCCTGCTTCATTAATGTTGGGGTAAATATCAATTGGCTTTATATCTGTAACAGGGTAAGACAGTTTTATTAAAGCAATATCACTTCTAGATTTTAGAAAGTTCATTAATGGCGTTGCGTCACCATGAAATAGCGCGTCATCTATTTCAACATATTGTGGATGTATGTGAACGTGCTCTATTTCAAAGGCTTCATTGCCCACATTTATTTTTTTACCTGTGTAATCATAAAAAACGGTATGCGCTACAGTTACAATCCATTGGGGATTTATCAACACGCCATGGCCTTCATGTGGCATATCAATTAAGTATTTAGGCGCTTTGTCTAACACATAATTTTTAGCAGGGATATCATGCCGTTTCACTACAGCATTACTACTAAATGCCATGAAAACAAAGGAAAAGAAAACCAAAACTCTCATATTACGTCCATCTAGATTAATGGGAAGCTAACCCCTTCAGACAGAGAGTTCATAGTAACACTCGTTTCCACTGAAAAGCCGTATTGTGTATTTTAATATGAATGACGCTATCACGTACTGAGCTACCGCGTGCGAGCAATTGCCAACGGCAACGTGGGGAATATAGCAGCTATAGCGCATAAACGCTCAGTAATTAGGGATGGATAACTTCTTGGTAATCATACTTATTCGGCGCAAGTAGCCGTTAAAAACCTGTGACTATGGGCAGGTAGCTGATACCTCGCTTTTAGCACAGGGAAAACAGCTTAAAATCTCGCTACCGCTATAGGTTTTACACACCCGCCCTATTTCGTTATCTACGATAAATGACCGTTGCAGCGACGGTGAATAATAGTACGTGAACGACGCTCCTTGCTCTGTGAATGTTTTAGTTGTTATACCGGCTAAAGCGTCTCTTTCAATAGATTCGCTAGCTAAAACTTCAAGCAAATATTCCAGCGTTATATCACTTTTAAAGGGTTCACTATCTTGGGCCGCAAACACAAAGGTGGAGAACCCACTGAGAATAAATATCGCCAATGCACACACACTATGCTTAGCACCGCCTATAGCTTTACTATGATTTACCATAAACACATGTGCCTCGCACCGGTAGGACATATAGATTCTCTACTTTTAAAAACGTAAAGCTCATACACGGAAGAACTTAATGCTTAGTGGGTAGTACCATAGTTCACCATTGTTAGCTTTTACCGCCGCAATTATGGCAAATACAATATTCAATATGCCAAGTACCAACAACCCAATCACGCCCACCACTATCAGCATTAACACACCGCATATTACTGTGTATATAAGAAAACTGATTAACCAATTTGCTGTTACGCGCCCATGTTGATTAATGGCTGCATTATCGTCTTTATGGGCAATCCACATTACAATAGGTAGTATAAGCCCCAATCCGGGAACGATGATACTGCTAAGCTGACTGATATGAATAAGCGTACAATACGTCTTGGCAGTAAGGCCCCAATATAATTTTTCGTCCGTTGTCATTCCTTCTTCCTTTTGGTCAACGTTACTGCCTTTTTACACTACCCATACGCAATACTGAAGCTTTCATGCACCAGCTATTACGTTTACCTGTGCTAGGGCTTTGGGCTGTTTTTATCCATAATTTTACGCCTCTAGTCCGCCTAGGTCGCGGGCGAGATCGTCAAGTTGAGATAAGGTACCATCGAATTCACCCAGGGCATAACGATACGCCACATACACATGATGATCACTGCGCCCAAACTTTACTCTGAGCGCCTCAATATCCATATGCTTTACCGTATTTAAAAAGCGATAGGCAGACATTTCACTTTTGAATACGTACTCGATACTATTTTCCATCTTAATTTAATAACTCGGGTTGGGCTTCAATAACTTTTATTACACGGGTTAATAAAGGCTGCTCATGATTTTCCACCGCACCTATCGCTATCCAATCTTCAAGCAAATCAGACGCATCAATGGTCTCACCTTGTTCAAGCTTAGCCGTCATCATGGAAAGCTGCACGTCGGTTCGCATACTGCTATCAGCCGCGGGGCTTGGCATGTCGGTTACCGCTTCTAACGCTACCGTTAACCATTGTCTACTTTTCTCTACACGATGGCGCTGCTCAATCGCCGACGCCCAACGCTTACCTAGCACCGATGCATCATACGCTGGCGCGCTTGCTACATTGCTCTCGCTGTTTGCGTAATGTTGTAAGTAATCCACTAAGTGTGTAGCCCGCGCTTCTACCTGCTGCTGTAATTGTTTGTCTTTTACCGCACCACGCTGACGCTGAACCCCTGCAATTCTTTTGATAACCTTGGCTTTTAGAGGTGCAGGCAAGTCTTTCGCCAGCCCCTCAATTTCATCGACACTGCGCATAAAGGTTAGGTCGTCGCTATTAATATCAAGTGCGTCGATTTTCGCATTCAATGTTTCAGCTCGTTGATCGAATTCGTGAGACTTCGCTTTCCTTTGTTCTTTTAAGCGCTCAAACAAGGTGTCATTAGCCTGCTTAAATACGCGCCATAATCGACTTTCGTCACGCTTACCAGCATGACCAATATCCTTCCACTGTTTTTGTAACGCTTGAGCTTTGTCGGCAGCACCTGACAAATCTTCTGCTTCTGCCAACACCTGCGCTTCATCTACAAGGCTTTGCTTTTCTTGTTTATTAGCAAAGTTCCATGCCTGGATCTTTTCTTGAGCAGGTGTTAGTGCCGCTTTCCATGACGTTCTTAGTGTTTCATAGTCTTGTTTTTCAACCTGCCCTGCCTGATGCCACGCTTTACTTAAACGGTCAACAGTTTTCGCCAATGCAGCTTCAGGCTGATTTACATCAATAGACTGAGCTTCAAGCACTAAAGATTGTCTAAATTGCTTAGCTTCCTCACGTTTTGCATCCATCTTCGCGTAATACTCGCGACATGGGGTGAAGGCTTGTTCTAACGCGTCATCAAATTGGGCCTGTAAAGTCGGTTCGCTGGCTTGTTTACCTAACGATAACCATTGCTGACGCAAGTAACGTATAGCTTCAGTACGCGTTTTAATGTCATCAAGTGGTGCATCGGCTAATGCTTTCGCTTCTTCTATCAGGGCCGGCTGACGCGGCGCTGCAATATAGCTTTGCCAACCTTCTAACCGCTCTATTTCCTGCGCAAGATTATCAAAACGTTTGCCGATGCTGTCTTGTTGTGACTTATCTAACCCTTCGTATAGTTTTGCCAACTTACTGAACTTCGCCATAGCACCACGGAAGCGGCCTTGAGTAATTAGGTTTTCCACGGTATTAATTTGTTTACGGCACTGACGAAGTTGATTTTCTTGTTCAGATTTTTCTGCAAGCCGTTGTTTGTTTATTCTCTGGCTCGCGCTTTTCCAGCGCTCACTCAAATCACGTGGAAGCGACGTTAATTCGCCGGCAAGCTCCTGATATTTCGTTTTAAGATCAGAAAAGTTATGCTCAACCGTTTCCTCTGTCGACTCACTCTTTTTCGCTGCGTCTATCTCATCGGCGAGGCTTTCGGCTTGTGTTACCACAACAACAAGCTTTTGTGCGTACTGCTGCTGCATTGAAAAACCTTCTAGTTTCTTATTCAATTGCTGCAATACGTTGGTTGCTTTAATTAGCGAGCTAGAATCAGAAGAGAGATCTTCAAGGTGCGCGTAAGTAGCCTCAAGCCCACGCACTGCTTCATTTACTACGGCCACATCGGCAAGTGTTGCTTCGCATAAACGCTGATGATAAAGCCAATTTACCTGACTGGTGGCGTGGTTGATTTGCTCTTTTAACAACGCTTCGATATTGGCAATTTCTTTTTCCGCTTGCTCAGCTTCCCATTGAGGACGGATGCGCGCTAAATAACGTTCTAAACTCTGTTTTATACGGGTATATTTCGCCTCTACCTCTTGTTTATCGTCACTTTTAAGTAACTGCGCATTGTCCATCAAAGCATTATATTCCGCTTCAAGCGCTAATTTACGTTGCTCAATATCTTCAATATCGCTTTTATCGAGTAACGCATTGAATTTAGATAAACATAGGGTAATGTCACGCATCAATAATAAGGGCTTTTCCGCTGCCTCTTTTAATGCGCTTAAACGCGCCGAAATAGACGGGTTTATCTCTTGGCCTTTGGTCTTCTTTTCTAACTTTTGCAGCATCGCTACATCGTCGATAGTAGCAAGCATCGTCTGTTGTAATGGCAAGGACGCATGCTGCAAGAAAACCGTTTGAAAGAACGAGGGCTTGGCCACTTTTTCAATTAAAACCATGGCCAATTCGGTATTATCAAGTAACTGTGGCTCTGAAATTACAAGCTGTTGTATTAGCTCAGCAGACGCCGATTCTTTAAGAAACGCTACTTTATCCCCTTCGCTTATCGTTAGTTCGCCTTTGCCTTGCAAACAGGCTTCCACCTTACGCTGGGCCGTACGCTGAATACGTTCATTTTTGGAAATTTGCGACATTTTCAGCCACAGCACAAATGAATTTAACTTAGAAAGGGCAGCTAAACTTACCTCTGCGTTATCATCGTTGAACGCAAGCTCATGCAATATTGTTTTTTCTGATGGTTTTTCCGGTGACAGGTTTTTAATAGCTTCCAGTCTTTTTTCGGGATTCTGACTGGTGTGAGAAGGAGCAAATAACCGACTAAATATCATCCTGTTTAAACCGCGCTATGGTGTTAGTTTCATCGTCATCGCCGCGTAGGGCGCGTTTGAATTCTTGTTTACTTTTATGCACTATTTCACCGCTTTCATTAACGGTCATATGCTCTGATGATTTTTCAATCTTGGCTTGATACAGCATCACTGCCTGCATAGTACTGGCCTTTTGTTCATCACTAAGTGCAGTACCATCTGGCCATTTTCCTGTTTCCACAGCCTGACGTAGACGCGCATATATTTCTGGCGTCATACTATTTACTAATACATCTATATTCATGAAGAAAATCGTTTAATTAATACAATTCTAACTCGGTTGACAAGATACCATACAAAGCCCGCAATGCTGCACACAATTGCGATATTGTGCTGTAGATCGCCAGGTCGTGTACCGCCCCAATACATAAAGCCAAAACCGGCGACAAAAATAAGCATTGCGATTAGCGATTGGTTTTGGATACTTTGAAGCTTTTTAAATTTCTGTAATTGCTGCTTACGCTCGATATCTTCCGCTGATGCATTGCCTATTTTAAAATCACAATGGGGGCAAACTTTTGCTTTATCTGAGGTTTTTTTATTACATGAGGGACAATTGATAAGTGCCATATGTTGCTCCTGTTCGTGGTACTTAAATTAACCAGGCAGCGATGGTTTTCAGTGGTATTCATATCCGCCGCGAAAACCTGATGTTTTGCTGGCGAGTAAAGCAAAGCTCTCTATAAAAAAGGCGTGGGAAGGTAAACTCTAGGCTACCGCGTTTACTTCCTCACGCACTTATTCGTTACGATTATTTTTTCGTTCTTGACCAATAATCGTTCACTGTATCTTTCATTTCTTTGCGCAGCAGAACAATACCAAATAGGTTAGGTAAAGTCATTACCACAATTGCCACGGCTGACAATGCCCACACAAGTGTTGTATCAGAAACTGCAGCCCATACAAAGCCAGCAACGTATATTACGCGATAAGGCATCACTGAGCGCGGGCCGAGCAAGTAGGTCATGGCACGATCGCCATAGTAAGACCACGCAATGGCCGTAGAAAACGCAAATAGCATTAACCCTACAGACACTATGTATTGCCCAAAGTCGCCAAAGAAACCGCGGGTAAACGCAATAGTGGTAAGCGCAGCAGAGTGCACCAGTGATTTGCCGCTTACTTCGAGATTTTCTTTTACGGGCTTACCATCAGTAATGGTTAAGGTACCTGTATAAGGGTCTTCACTGCCTACCGAATACTTAACATCTTCGGCAATAGAGCGTGAGTTTAGCAAGGTGTAACCATCGCTTAAGGCGGTTCCATTGACAACGGTAATGTTGCCGCTAAACGGCTTAACGTCATTACCATCAACATCATTAAGGTATCCGTATAACTTATCGATGTCGGCTTGATTGGAATCATCATAATAGCCTTCTACGAACAACATATCTGAACGGTCAAACACGTTTTGGTGCTTCTCGTTCCATACGCCGGAAGAAAGAATAACTAAACCTGTGATAGTACAGATAACAATAGTATCGATGAAGGGCTCTAGCAATGACACCATGCCTTCAGACGCAGGCTCTTTGGTTTTCGCAGCAGCGTGAGCGATGGGTGCAGAACCTTGCCCTGCTTCATTAGAGAATAAGCCTCGATTAACCCCGCGGTTAAAGGCATATGCAAGCGACGCCCCAAGGAAGCCCCCTGCGGCCGCAGACCCGGTGAACGCATCGCTAATCACTGAAGCAAACGAAGGACCTATATTATCAAGGTTTGCAAATATAACAGCAAGTGCGCCTATAAGATAAATAACCGCCATTACCGGTACAACCCGTGCAGTAAAAGCCGCAATACGCTGAATACCGCCTAAAATAACTAACGCTAGCAGGATCCCTAAAACGCTGCCAACAGCCCAAGGCTCAAACCCGAAGGTAGCTTCAATACTTTGTGCAATACCATTACTTTGTGGCAGGTTTCCTGTACCAAATGAACTAATTACGGTAGCTATGGCAAACGCCACCGCTAACCATTTCATGTTAAGGCGTCTGTCCATGTAATACATAGGGCCACCGGCCATAGTACCGTCTTCTGTTTTTACTCGGTATTTGTGCGATAAAGTAACTTCGACAAACTTGGTCGTCATACCTAAAAACGCCGTTACCCACATCCAAAATAGTGCCGCAGGGCCACCGAGGAAAATAGCAAACGCTACCCCACTAATATTACCTGTACCTACTGTTCCAGAGAGTGCCGTGGTGAGTGCCCTAAAGTGGGTAGTATCGCCAGGATCACTCTCTTTATCATACTTACCTGTTACCACCAGCCATGCATGCTTAAAAAAGCGTACTTGGGGGAACTTAAGGTAAATGGTGAAAAACAGACCTACACCTAAAAGTGCGAACGGAAACCAGCCTGCACCTCCTAAAAGCCCGTCGAGAGAGACGAGAAAACTATATAACCCTTCCAAGGTAATACCCCTTCTTTATATTGTTGTTATGAATTCTATTATTGTATTTTAATAGTAAGCCCCGTATGAACGGGGCTTACTGGTGTTAGTGGTTATTTTAATTTATTCACTACTGCGTTTACCGCAATAAGTAAATCTTCGCCAAGCTGCTGACTTCGTTGCGCCGACCAGCCATTGACGTTATCAGGTATATTCGCATTATCTTTAAACGGCATTTCTACCGTATACGCCATACACGAAAACTTCTCACCTACCGCGTTAGATGCCACGGTTAAGTTCGCCTTGCCAGGGGCGTCTTTCTCATAACCAAATTCATCCTGGAATTCTGGTGTCGCCGTTAGCAAGGTTTGTTTAAAGGTGTTTTCTAATGCCTCAATGTCGGCGGTGTATCCCGGGTTTCCTTCCGTGCCTGCCACAAAGTTGTACGGTAATGCTTCATCACCGTGCAAATCTAAGTACATATCTACGCCGGTGTCTGCCATTGCATCGAGTACATACAATACTTCAGGACTCTTTTGCGCCGTGGGTGATGCCCATTCGCGGTTCAAATTGGTTCCTACAGCATTGGTTCTTAGATGTCCTCGTGCACTCCCGTCTGGGTTCATATTTGGCACTATGTAGAACACGGCATTATCCAGCAATTGTCGCGCCAACCCATCTTGTTCATCCAGTAAACGGTAAATTATACCTTGTGCACACCACTCGGCCATTGTCTCGCCTGGATGTTGACGGGCGGTAATCCACACCTTTTTCTTTTCAGGTGTTTGTTCACCGATAACGAGCATAGACATATCACGGCCATCTAATGTAAGACCTAAAAAGCGATGCTCGCAAAATAGTGATGTTTGAGCGTGGTGAATAAGGTCTAGATGACGTTCATAGCTATAGGGAATGAAATAAGCAAAGAACACACTAGGCTGCTCTAACGTGAGCGAGAAAGTGAGATTGTCGCCATCAAAAGTACTAGGTACACGAAACCATGTTTCCCGATCGTAAGACGCTAAGACATTGTAGTCTTTCCAGCCTTCGGGGTAGGCTGATTTAGCTAAATCGGTAATTGTCATGGTATGGGTGACGAAGGTTTCACCCATTAGGCGAAAATGAAACCATTGCGCGAAATCAGATTGATTATCTTTGGGAATGGTTAAAAGTATATCTTCAGGGCTGTTGGCACGCACCACGTTGATGTTGCCGCTATCGAACTGACTGGAAATATGCATAACTGTCGTTTTCCTCATTATTTGAGCGCTAATTTAGCATAGACAGGAAGTGGAATGCCACGCGCTAAACAACGAATTATAGGAAGGGTGTACACAAATTATTCATCCAAACAAAAAACCGACCACGACGGTCGGTTTTTTCATTACTTTTTTTTCGCTACGCGGGTAATGTTGGAAAGCTAAGACCAGCCATGTCGCGCACGACGCGCATAACCTGGCAGCTATATCCAAATTCGTTGTCATACCAGACATATAACGTTAAGCGGTTATCCTGCACAATGGTAGCCTGAGAATCTACCACTGAAGCGGCCCGCGAACCAACGAGGTCGGTAGATACAATTTCTTTGCTGGCAGTGTAGTCAATCTGATGCTGTAGCGAAGAAAATAGTGCAGTGTCACGGAGAAACTCATTCACTGCCAGT
This sequence comes from Alteromonas profundi, assembly GCF_010500865.1. Lineage (GTDB taxonomy): Bacteria > Pseudomonadota > Gammaproteobacteria > Enterobacterales > Alteromonadaceae > Alteromonas > Alteromonas profundi. The sequence continues at coordinate 94,059 of NZ_JAAAWN010000005.1, read as the reverse complement.
TTGTCGGTTGCTGTTTTAAGATTAAGGTTCAAAATAGCCAAAGATACATTCGGTGTAGGAACGCGTATAGCATTACCGGTAAGCTTTCCGGCTAATTTGGGGTACGCTTTAGACACGGCTTTTGCTGCGCCCGTTTCGGTAATTACCATATTAAGAGGCGCACTTCGCCCGCGGCGATCACCTTTATGGTAATTATCAATAAGGTTTTGATCGTTTGTATAAGAGTGGACGGTTTCCACATGCCCGTTATCAATGCCGTATTCTTCATCGAGTGCTTTTAGTACGGGGGTAATTGCATTGGTTGTACAGCTTGCCGCAGAAACGATGGTATCGTCGCTGGTTACTTCATCGTGGTTAACGCCATGTACAATATTCTTAATATCGCCTTTACCGGGCGCGGTTAATATTGCTTTTGCTGCACCTTTTGCTTTTAGGTGTAAGCCTAACCCGTCGCGGTCTCGCCAAATTCCCGTGTTGTCGATAACTATGGCGTTGTTAATACCGTATTGGGTATAGTCCACTTCATCTGGGCTATTTGCGTATATAACCTGAATGTAGGCACCGTTGGCCTTAAGCGCTTTCTTTTCTTCATCAACGGTAATGCTACCGTTAAACGGGCCATGCACTGAGTCGCGGCGCAATAGGCTGGCGCGCTTTTCCAAATCACCTTCGCGGCCACCACGTACCACAATAGCACGTAAGCGTAATTTATTATTTTGACCTTGACGTTCAATTAACAAACGAGCCATTAAGCGACCTATACGCCCAAAACCATAAAGCACCACATCTTGTGGAGCTTGGTTATCTTGCTTATCAACAACCTCTGCTAACTTCTCACTTAAATAGGCGTTAAGATCGTCATTGTCCACCGCCGCGCCATAATGAAAATCAAATGCCAGCTTACCTATGTCTATTTGGGCGGGCGCAAGTTGCATTTCACTTAACGCGAGTAAAATTGGGTAACTTTCCCGTAGGCGCAGTTTAACGCCTTCGTGAAGCCGAACCTTACGATGTGCTTTAATGCAATCAATTGCACTTGCGTTCAATAAAGAGCGCCCATACACGGAAATCTCTACTGAACGATTGCGATACAGCTTACCTACCAAAGGCAACATCATTTCCGCGTATTCCTGACGTTCCTGCCAGCTACTTTGTAATTCCTGCTCAAACTCTTGATTCATGCTTATGCCTTCATCGACCAAAATTAACCAAATTTGACACGTCAGTATTTTTAAATTTTAGGGTACACTAGGTGAGTATTATTCGTCTGACGGTGACGAGCAGTATCTTAATAAAACAACCAAGGATGACCAAATTGTTGATAAATTTCAGAAAACACCGATATCGCACTGCAAACGCTATGTTATTTAGTAATTTTTCCACAAATGGCTATAAAGCCACGTTTTCGTTTGTGTGTGTTTTATGGCTTTCTGGGTGCAGCGATTGGTTTGCCCCCACCGCTGGAGAAATCTGTGAGTCTCATCCAGCTATGTGCGTTGACTTGAATTTAGACGGTCGCTGTCGTCGCGATCGGGCGGATATTATCCATCTTAGATATACCCATAGAGAGGATGAAGGGGATGCATACAAATACCCTTTAATGTTAGCCCTTGAGAAGTACGCTGTATGTGTTGAAGAAGCGCAACATATAGAACATGTTAAGCGCAAAGGTAAGGAAGCGTCGCGATTGAAAGGCGTTATTACAGCACGTAGAGAATTGCAGCGCCTGGCAAGGGAGACGAAAGACTCACTTGACCCCTACCTTACCTATTATCATTGGACCCGATTTAACGACCAAGACGCCTTCCACCGGTTCGAACGCTACGCCGCAAGCCACAAGGTAAGTGCCCCCGATTTATTGGTATCTCTGGCTTCATTTCAGATAAAAAGCGATGAAAACAAAACCATCCAAACGCTTTATCGCGCGCTAAGTCTTTATAAAAATAGCGACAACATAGACAATGCTATCTTCCATTCGCTGTATCAATTGGGCTTAACGAAAGAAAACTTTAGGTTCGCGTACGTGTGGCTTACCGTGGCGACGTATTTTGATGATAACGTAGACACACAATTAGCTTCACAATTGGCGAACAAGCATAAACTTCCTGTGGCAATATTAAACGATGTAGCCGAACAAATAGCCGATGCCCTTGATGAGGGTGAATTTAGCGCCCGCGAGCTTAAATTAAATAAACTTTAGTTTATGAAAATGAATTACAGATAAAACTAAGAAAAATACCAAAAATCCGCCATAGAAAGGCGGATTTTTTGTCAAGATATTCGCATATAGAACACACGCTGTGTGATTTTTAACCAGTAGTTTACCTTAGTTCCCCGCTCGCTTCTTCATTTTCCCCCACCTTCCTCTATGATGCCAAGTAGCGACGAACGCTACGGCGGGCGTAGGCGGTTATTTACCCTTTAATCTCGGTATTGTCATCGCCTTTAAAGGTAAGCGATAAAGAATTAACGCAGTAGCGTTGCCCTGTGGGTTCAGGCCCGTCTGGAAACACGTGGCCTAAGTGCGAGCCACATTGTTTGCACAATATCTCTACGCGGTGCATACCATGGCTATGGTCTTCTTTGTAATCTACATTTGCGTCATCAAGCTGCTGATAAAACGAAGGCCATCCGCAGCCTGCATCAAATTTTGTGTCGGAAGAAAACAGTGCTGCACCACAGCACTTACATTCATACGTGCCGCTTCGTTCTTCATTAAGCAAAACGCCGGTAAAGGGGCGCTCAGTGGCCGCTTGGCGACAAACGCGGTATTCTTCGTCAGTCAATTTATCTTTCCAATCTTGCTCTGCCATTTACCCTCCCAAAATAAAAAAGGTGTACCTTAATTGGGTACACCTTACTCTTATCAGTTGCGTTATTCTATCGTTTTATAGAGGTCTGCGGACGGCCGGGATCACTCCATTCTAGGTGATATTTTTTCGCTGCAGGCTTATCTACACGTTGATAAGTATGCGCACCAAAATAATCGCGCTGGCCTTGTAATAGGTTTGCAGGAAGTACCGCAGTACGATACGAGTCGTAATAACTCAACGCTGACATCATAGACGGACATGGCACACCCGCTAATGTAGCCTGTGCAATGGATTGACGCCAATGTGACTGGTATTGGGTGATTTGCTCTGCAAAGAAGGGGTCCATTAATAAGTTAGGCAACTCTTCGTTGTTTTCATAGGCTTTTGAAATTGATTGCAGGAAGACAGCGCGAATAATACAACCGGCGCGCCAGATTTTTGCAATTTCACCAAACTCCAGGTTCCAACCATGCTCTTTTGCCGCCATGGCCATTAGCTGGAACCCTTGGGCATAAGCACAAATTTTTGAGCAATAAAGTGCATGCTCTAGCTTAACGATAATCGCCTGCTTTTCGTCCTCGGTGTAGTCAACCGCGTCAGGGCCTGAAAGAACTTCACTGGCAGCCACACGCTCTTCTTTCAAGCTTGAAATACTTCGGGCAAAAACGGCCGAGGTAATTGTTTGCGCAGGACTCCCTACTTCTAGTGCACTTACCGCAGTCCAAAGCCCGGTGCCTTTTTGCCCTGCTCTATCGAGAATAACATCAACCAACGGCTGGTTGGTTTCAGGGTCTAATTGCTCTAACACTTCGGCACTTATTTCAATAAGATAACTATTGAGCTTGCCCTTATTCCACGTACGAAAAACCGCGGCAATGTCTGCAGGGGTCATCGCAAGCGCATCGCGCATAATATGATAGGTTTCACAGATTAGTTGCATGTCTGCGTATTCAATACCATTGTGAACCATCTTCACATAGTGTCCCGCACCAATGGGACCTATGTAAGTAGCACACGGCTCCCCCTCGGTGATTGGTTGCCCTGGAATGAAACTTTCCAGCGGCTTTCCTGTTTCTGGGTGCGCTTTAGCGGCAATCGCTTTAAGTACGGGCTCGATGCGAGTCCATGCATAGGGATTACCCGATGGCATTAATGACGGCCCAAAACGTGCGCCAACTTCACCGCCAGAAACTGCGGTAGAAAAGAAAATAAACTTGCCTTTGTATTCTGCTTCGCGGGCCACCGAGTCTGTCCAAAGGCTGTTACCTGTATCAACCACGATATCATCGGCATGAATACCTGCATCAATGAGATGATGACAAACGTGGTCTACAGGATTGCCGGCAGGGACAGAAATAATAATAAGATGAGGGGCTTTAAGCTTGCTTAACAACTCGGTGTAAGAGCTGCATCCTACCACGCGGGGGGCGCTGTCAGCAGCTCGCTCACTGGCGTCTTTGTCGAGAATTGACTCTACTTTTAGCTGATCTAAATCGAAACAGGCCACGCGATAACCGTGGTCTACAAGGTTCATGGTAAGGTTACTACCCATTACCCCTAAACCGATAAAGCCAATGTCGCACGCTTGAGCGTCGTGCTGAATTCCACCTTCATTTTGCATAGGATTACCCTCACTTTTCAGATGGGAGCGCATAATAGCAACCAATGTAGGCAAAGAACAGCGCCGAGAACATAAATAAATTCTCTACGCTGTTTTTATCGCCATTGGTAAAGCTTATCCATTTACTTCACTGTAGCTGAATAACGTTAGCGAGCGCCCAGCTTGTAGAAAAACGCGCTGAATGCAAATGTCTGGTTGGTTATCTAAAGAGGCGTATCGGGTGTCTAAGCGCAACGTCCAACCGCCTTTGGGCGACAAAGAAGGCAAATGAAAGCGCACGTCATTGTCGCTCGCATTAAAGCATAAGAACCAATGTTCAGGCGACTGGGCGCTTGTGGCCTTCCCTCTAATTTCCACCCCAAACGCTTTATTATGGGCGGCGTTCCAATCTTCCGATTCTTTATCACTGCCATCTGGTTTAAACCAGTTTATCTGACTGACATTACGAGAAAGCGAATAAGGATCATCGTCTAACTTAATCTCACTCAGTAGTGATGACGTCCGTCTTAACTTTATTACGTACTGACAAAAGCTAAGAAAGTCTTGTTTGCGCTTATTAAGATCCCAATCGAACCAGCTAATCGGGTTATCTTGGCAATACGCATTGTTATTACCATTTTGCGTACGACTTAATTCGTCGCCACCTAACACATGCGGTGTACCTTGGGAAAATATCAAGGTAGCGAACAAATTACGTTTCTGACGCTCTCTTAATGACAATACTTTTTTATCTTGGGTCTCACCTTCTGCGCCATAATTCGCTGACAAATTATGCCCATGGCCATCACGATTATCTTCTAAATTGGCTTCATTGTGTCGCTCGGCATAACTGACTAAATCATGCAGGGTGAACCCATCGTGATAAGTGATATGGTTCACCGACGATGAAATATGACGATAGCCTTTATGAAAGATATCTCGCGAGCCCATTAGACGGGTGGCGAAATCCGGCGCTAAGCCTTCATCACCTCGCCAAAAGGCGCGAACCGTATCTCGGTACTTATCGTTAACTTCCAACCAAGGGGTTGGGAAATTACCGACTTGATAACCGCCAGGCCCTATGTCCCAAGGCTCTGCAAGTAACACTTTATCTTTTAACTGAGGATCTTGCCCTATTGCCCTTATTAACCCGGCGTAACGGTTATATTGTTGCGGCTCGCGACCTAAACATACTGCCAAATCAAACCTGAAACCGTCCACGCCAATAACCGATACCCAATAACGCATTGCATCAAGAATAAGCGTCATCATGTAGGGGTGCGATGTATGAATAGTATTTCCACACCCTGAATGGTTAGAATATTCAAGGTCACCTTTTTTGTTTTGTTCTAACAAATAGGCCTGATAAGGACAAAACCCTTTAAAGGAAAGAATGGGCCCGCCTTTACCACTTTCTGCGGTATGGTTGAACACTACGTCAACGATAACTTCAATGCCCGCATTATGATACGCACTAACCATTTGCTTTATCTCAGCCAAAGCATCCTTGTTCGCATACCTAGGTTCAGGAGCAAAAAAGTTAATAGGATTGTAGCCCCAATAGTTGGTTAGCCCTTTGTCGGTAATAAAAGGCTCGGGCATAAAGGCGCACATTGGCATAAATTGAACGGTGGTAACGCCTAAACGTTTAATATGTTCAACCACTGACGGATGACAGGCACCAAGAAATTTCCCGCGGTGTTCTTTGGGTACGTCCGGGTGGCGTTTGGTAAGCCCTTTAACATGGGCTTCATACACGATACGCTTATTCGCAGGATAACGTACCGATGATGCTAGCATCGGCGAATATAAAGACGGGTCTAGTACCACGCCCTTTGGCACCATAAACTGCGAGTCGCCTTTGTATTGGCGCTCATCCCAATTAATAGCGCGACTGAGCTTTTTGGCATATGGGTCGATAAGTAGCTTGTTAGTAGAAACGTCGTGTAGCTGCCCCTCCCCCCTCTCTACACGATAGCCATACAATTGGCCTTCATCGACATTAGAAATATAACCGTGCCATATATCACCGCTTTTTTCAGGCAAATGAATTTCAGCAAGGGGTTCTTCTGTATCTGCATGAAAAAGACACAGAATGACCGCTTTGGCGTCTGGGGCATATACGGCGAAATTGCAACCATCATCAAACAAGGTCGGGCCCTGAGGCTGCGCTTCACCGACGAATACTTCAAACAAATGAGGTGCTGAATTAGTAACGTTCAACCTTAATCCTACTTAGTAACATAAAAAACGGTGGCCAACGGCGGCAATGAAATTTCTACCGAATACGGTCTGTCGTTCCATGGTGTCGGCTGGCTAGTGGCTTCGCTCGTTGTAGGGTAGTCGCTCCCTCCAAAGGCATCGCTATCCGTATTTAGCGCAAGGGTTAAGCTACCCTCTTCTTCTACGCCTAAACGAAAATGCGGATGCGGTATTGGCGTGAAATTACACACCACATACACCTTTTGCGTACCATTTTTGGCCTTACGAACAAAAGAAATTATACTTTGCTCTGCGTTGTGATGATCTAACCACCCAAATCCTTCGTGACTATGATCTAATTCGTGCAGAGCCGGCGTACTTCTGTACAAATGATTAAGGGCTTTGTAAGTTTCCTGAATACCTTTATGTTTATCGTATTCAAGCAAGTCCCAATCTAAACCACTATCGTGGTTCCATTCTCTAGACTGCCCGAATTCAATACCCATAAAATTCAATTTTTTACCGGGGTGTGCAAACATAAAGCCCGCATAACAGCGTAAATTAGCGGCCTGTTGCCACTCATCGCCCGGCATTTTGCCTAGCATACTGCCTTTGCCGTGAACCACTTCGTCATGGGATATTGGCAATACAAAATTTTCGTCAAAGGCGTATACCATGCTAAAGGTAATATCGCCATGATGATACGAGCGGTAAGCTGAATCTTTTGCAATATAGTGCAGGGAGTCGTGCATCCACCCCATATTCCACTTAAAGCCAAAACCAAGGCCGCCCTCAAATACCGGGCGAGAAACTTTTGGAAACGAGGTTGACTCTTCTGCGATAGTCATCGCATCAGGGTAATGTTTGTACACTTCCTCGTTCATCCAACGCAATAAACTGATTGCTTCATAGTTTTCATTGCCCCCATCTACGTTGGGGATCCACTCGCCGTGGTTACGCGAATAGTCTAGGTACAACATGGACGCCACCGCATCAACTCGCAACCCATCAATATGAAACTTATCTAACCAAAACAATGCATTGGCTACTAAAAACTGACGAACGGTTTGTTTACCAAAATCGTAAATGCAAGAATTCCAATCGGGGTGCCACCCTTTGCGTGGATCTTCATACTCATAAACATGAGAGCCATCAAAGCGCGCTAGCCCATGACCATCTTCGGGGAAATGCGCTGGTACCCAATCGATAATTACGCCAATACCGGCTTGGTGGCACGCATCTACAAACCCTTTAAACTCGTCAGGCCCGCCAAAGCGACTGGTAGGAGCAAACATACCCACCGGTTGATACCCCCACGACCCATCAAAAGGAAATTCAGAAACCGGTAAAAGCTCTAAGTGGGTATAGCCCATTTCTTTAACATAAGGAATAAGATCGTCTGCCAGCTGTTGATAGCTTAGATAGCGCTCCTCGGCATTATCTTTGGGGCGCTTCCACGACCCTAAATGCACCTCATAGATGCTCATAGGTTGCGCGTACTTATTGCCACTTCGCTTTTTCATCCACGTGCTATCAGCCCATTGATAACGTTCATGGTTGTATATTTTAGACGCATGGGAAGGGTATTGTTCGGCGCTAAAGCCAAGCGGATCCGCTTTGTGGGGCAATTCGTGGCCCTGCGCATCTTTAATTTGATATTTATACCTTTCGCCCTCTACAAGCTCAGGGATAACCAGCACCCAGTAGCCCAACGAGGTTTTTTCCATTGGATGTAAGCGACCGTCCCAGTAATTAAAATCACCGATAACCGACACTGCAGAGGCATTTGGCGCGTATACACAAAAACGCGTTGCGGGGATATCGTCTTCAGCCACAGTGATCAATTGTGCGCCAGCTTGATGGTATAAGTTTTCGGGCGCTGTATCGATATAGTGAACCGCGTGAAAGGCTTGCTCACGAAATTGGTAGGGATCTATATAGGAGTAAGTCGTGTCTTTTGTCTTTACCGTTAATTTGTACACAAGGCCCAGTGCACTATTAGGGGCCTCACCTTCGAAAAGACCAGAGGTTTTGTTTAGCGATAACGCAATGTCAGCGTGGGTGGTGTTCGGCCAACTGACCATGATTGATTCAGCGTCTGGCCGCCAAGCCTGAATCTTTTGGGTTGTCTTAGTAGACATCGGCCCTAGCAGGGAAAAAGGGTGTGAACATGTTGCGTGAGCCAGATGTTGCGCTATCTGCATTAAATACTCCTTGAACCACCCCGCATTATCGCGGGATCGAGCCTAATCCTAGCCAAAGGTATGCAAAATTGCACACCTTTGTTTGTACTTTTTTGTATGACTTTTAGCTACTTGCTCTGTTACGCGCATCAGAGAGTTTAGTGGCTAGCCCTTTAATATCATTGTTTTCAAAGATCTCTTCAATATTACTTGATAGTTTTCTACGCCAATTGGGGTATTCATTGAAGGTGCCTGGAATGTTTACGGGCTTATCCATTTCTAACCAGTCTTCTAATTGCAAACTAAGCAGTGCACTTGACCCTCCAGCCATATGCACTTGCATGCCTTGGTTCAGCGCGGTAGACATTCCTGTTACGTTTACATCGCGCCCAATATCATCACCTATCGAGCCATGCCCGTGCAGAGAATCTAATATTGCCTGCTTGTTTTCGTGCCGGTCGGTGTACAGAACCTGAAGGATTTCGTCGGTAGGATAAAGACCGATGTCTTTCCCTAACGCTAAATCTAAACAATGCCAGTAGCCGATAAGAGTGGGCATATCGTGAGTCGTTAGGGTAGACATCGATTGCTCTGGATAATGGCTAGGTGAGAAGAAGCCGCCATCTTCGGCTTGCTCAAAGAAAAATACGCGGTAAGAATAAACCCCGTTGTTCGCCAACTTGCTACGAATTTCTTCTGGCACTGTGCCTAAATCTTCACCAATAACCAAACTCTGATTACGATGACTTTCTAACGCTAAAATGCCAAGCAAATCGTCTACCGGATAATAAACATACCCACCCTCTTTGGCGTCATCGCCTTTCGGTACCCACCATAAACGCAGCAATGCCATAACATGATCAATACGCAGTGAGCCAGACGAGGCCATATTCGCAGCAAACAGGTCGATGATAGGCTGGTAGGCTTGTTCGTAAAGTTTGCGAGGGTCCATTGGCGGAAGCCCCCAATTTTGTCCCAATGGACCAAGGATGTCAGGTGGGGCACCTACACTCGCATCGGTACAATAGAGGTCTTTATTACCCCAAATTTCCGCGCTTCCTTCACTCACCCCTACCGCTAAGTCTCGATATAGACCAATGCTCATGCCGCATTCTTCGGCTTTTTTACTAGCAGCTTCTAACTGTTGAGCTGCAATCCACTGCAAGAATAAATAAAACTTCACCTCGCCCGCATTCGCCTTTTTAAACTTCGCCACGGCCGGGTTGTGATAATCTTTAAAACTTTCCGGGAACACCGGCCAGCCCCAACTTTCTTTGCCCTGTGCTTTTAAGTGAGACTGCAACGCATCGTATACGGCCAACATATCCAAACTTTCACCGCCTTCATCAACAAAGGCTTTAAAAGCTTTATTCTGCTTTGTACTTTTACGCAGATATTTGGCGTCATAAACGTCAAATATCGCTTTTAAGGCGGCAAGTTTTAACTGCGCTACCGCTTCGTAATCCACATAATCGGCCTGACGCGCTTGCTCCAGTGTGGCTTGAAACGAGGCATCATTAACTATTGTTTGTACGCTTTGGTGTTCAAAACCTTCTACTTGGGTTGGATCTATATACAAATAGTTTAGCCAACGACGGGAACTTGGCCCATAAGGAGAGCAGGCGTTAGGATTAGCAGGAAATAATGCGTGTATCGGGTTAAGACCGATAAAATCGGCCCCCACACTGGCTGCCTTTTCAATGAGATTGGCTAAGTCAGTAAAATCCCCTATCCCCCAGTTGTGCTGGCTTCTTACGCAATAGAGTTGGACGCTAAGGCCCCACACCTTTTTGCCTTGTTTAATTTCGGTAGGCGTGAAGCAAGAGGTAGGCGCCATAATAAGACGCGAAGAGGCAAATTCATCCTCATCTGCGCTAAGCGTAAGCGTATGGTAACCAAGCGGTAGCGCCATCGGTAACGCCACCACATACTCGTGAAATTCAACGTCATCAAGGTGCGCCATGGTCGACATTTCTTCATCAATAGGCGTAAAAACGTGCTTATGCACATCCCCATTTTCACACGTCACTGTAAGCACATGCTCATCGTTAACCAACTCTATTGGTAACCGTACTGGCACGTAGATACTTTCGTTGCTACGCATCACCTGAACAGGGTTTAACGGTGACAACCATACCGATTTAGCATCATTCGTAATTTGCGACTGAATTTTTTCATCACTTGTGGTGTCATAACCTAAAGCATTAAGTAATTTGGCTTTACTTGACTCTGCGATGGTTGCTGGTTTTCCCCATGCGTCTACGTATTGGGTTTCAATTCCCCGCATTTCAACCAGTTGTTGCAGAAGCTGTTGTGTCATTGTTGGTAATTCCTGTTTTTCAGTGAAAGCCACTTTGATATCTGTGTTTCATGTGAAGACAAACCATGCTCACATACAATTTTTTAACATTATTGTTGAAAAGAAAGATGTAAGAAACTGAATACGATTGCAAAGAGTGAAAACCGTAATTTTGCAACAGTTTTGTAATTTCTTTTGCCAATTATGCCATTTTGATCCATACTTTACGTAATTTATTTTCACATTTTCAAATAATCGAGGGACGTTATGACAATTCGCATCGGTATCAATGGTTTCGGTCGCATAGGTCGTTTAGTTATGCGCGCTGCAACTGCTCGTGAAGACATTGAAGTAGTTGCTATTAACGACTTATTAGATACAGATTACATTGCTTACTTATTGAAGTACGACTCGACTCACGGTTTATTCGACGGTGAGATCAGTGTTGACAACAATAACTTGGTTGTTAATGGTAAAACCATACGCATTACCTCTGAGAAAGATCCTGCTTCACTTAAGTGGGATGAAGTTGACGTAGATGTAGTGGTAGAATCTACTGGTTTATTCCTAACTAAAGACACGGCTGCTAAGCACATTGAAGCGGGTGCTAAGAAAGTGGTTATGTCTGCGCCGTCTAAAGACGATACGCCTATGTTTGTTATGGGTGTTAACCATGACAGCTATGCCGGTGAAAGCATTGTTTCAAATGCATCATGTACCACAAACTGCCTAGCGCCACTTGCTAAAGTACTTAACGATAAGTTTGGTATTGTAGATGGCCTGATGACCACTGTACACGCAACGACGGCAACTCAGAAAACCGTTGATGGCCCTTCTATGAAAGACTGGCGTGGTGGCCGCGGCGCAGGTCAAAACATCATTCCATCTTCAACAGGTGCAGCGAAAGCTGTAGGTAAAGTTATTCCTGAGCTTAACGGTAAGCTTACAGGTATGGCATTCCGTGTTCCTACGCCTAACGTATCTGTAGTAGACCTTACGGTAAACCTCGCTAACCCTACTAGCTACGAAGGCATTTGTGAAGCGATGAAAGAAGCTGCCGAAGGCGAGCTTAAAGGTATCATGAGCTACACTGAAGATGCGGTTGTATCAAATGACTTCATTGGTAACGCAAATACGTCAATCTTTGATGCTACTGCGGGTATCGCGCTAACAGACACTTTTGTAAAAGTTGTGTCTTGGTACGATAACGAATGGGGCTACTCGAACAAAGTACTTGACTTGGTTGCTCATATCGCTGAGTAAGCATCGTGAATGCTAAGTGACGCTAAAGTAACCCTTTAGTAATTCACTAAAAATCAAAAAAAGGTGCGATTAACAGTCGCACCTTTTTTCGTTTCGTCCCATAATAATAGTATGCTAAAAATTGGTTAATCACGCATACCACCTATTCACCTTAAAGAGGGCATATCAATGGCAGATTCAGTACGTGTGAGCGAATCAAACGGACTTACATTCTTACACGTGGAAAATCCGCTTGCCTCAGCAAAAATCAGTTTATTTGGTGGGCACATACTTTCCTATATTCCTAAAAGCGATGGCCAAGAACGGCTGTGGTTAAGCCCTCATGCGTTTTTAAATGGCGAGCGCCCTATTCGAGGCGGAATACCTGTTTGCTGGCCATGGTTCAGTGACGATCACGGCAAGCAAAAAGGCGAGCTTCCTTCCCACGGATTTCTACGTACGCAAGTATGGCAGTTAACTTCAAGTATTGAAGATGAAAACGGTACGCATCTTATACTCACCCCGAGTTTTAGTCGCGCAGAAGGCTTTGAGTACGACTGTGAAGTGACATTAAAGGTGAGTGTAGGTGAACACCTTACCGTAAACCTTAGTACGGAGAATAAGGGCGTGGTGCCCTTTACCTTTAATTGTGCGCTACATACCTATTTTCACGTAGACGATATCCACAACACTGAGCTTAAAGGTATTTCTGGGCAATACAAAGATAAAACCCAAAATTGGGCGCTGGAAGACACTCCTAGCCCTTATACATTTAGCCAACAAACCGATCGCATACACTTGTCAGCGGTGAAACAAACGGATGTGGTTGTTAATGGCAAAACTTTTACCAAAGTAATCAGTAACGGTAACGACTCTTTGGTGGTGTGGAACCCATGGCAAGAAGCTGCGTCTATTTCAGATATGGACCCGTTTGGCTACAAACATATGATATGTGTAGAAACATCCATGACCGGCGGGCACGACTTGGCACCAGGGCAAGTTCATGAGTTAATTCAACAAGTGATCCCCGTTTAGCACGCCATACTAGGCGCAGATACGCCCAACAAAGCAAGATACTGGAACGAGAGATACAAAAAAGCCTTGGCATGCCAAGGCTTTTATTTGCTACTTGCGTTTATTCGCTAAAGAAAACGTGAATTACGCGTTTTTAGCACCAGCAACCGCGTCTTTTGCTAATTGGGTAATACGTGCCCAATCGCCCGCTTCAATAGCATCGTCGGGGGCTAACCACGAGCCACCAACACACTTAACATTGCCCAGCGCTAGGTAATCATTATAGTTACCTGGCCCGATGCCACCGGTAGGACAGAACGTGAAATCGGCAAACGGGCCGCTAATTGCTTTAATTGCTTTCACGCCACCCGATGCTTCTGCGGGGAAGAATTTTAAGTGGGTATAGCCAAAGTCTTTGCCCATCATTAGTTCAGATGTAGACGAAATACCTGGGATAAGCGGGATCTCCGCTTCCATACCCGCTTTAAGTAGGTCAGAGGTCATTCCTGGGCTGATAGCAAACTTAGCGCCAGCTTCCGTTACCGCTTTAAGTTGTTGCGCATTGGTAACCGTACCCGCGCCAATTAGCGACTCCGGCACTTCTTCAGCAATACGCTTAATCACTTCGATAGCCGAAGGCGTACGCAATGTCACTTCTAGTACTTTAATACCACCTTCCATAAGGGCTTTGGCCAAAGGTACAGCTTTTTCTACATCTTTGATAACCAATACAGGTACCACAGGACCAGCCGCGAATATTTCCTCTGGGGTGTATTTCCATTTTGTTGTCATAAATCAGCTCGCAGTGTGTTGTTGAAGATAAGCAGCGGCGCCTAATAAACCGTGATCGGGCTCTGCTATCAAATAGGTGGGAATGTCTTTCACGTAGTGCTTCATCTGGCCCTTGGCTTCAAAGCGCGCTCTAAAGTCACTCCGTTGGATAAATTCAGGGAAGCGATTTGCGATTCCGCCGCCAATGAATATACCGCCAGTGGTGGCCATATTAAGGGCAAGATTGCCCGCAAAACTGCCCATGATGCGGCAAAATTGGGTCAATGTAGCCGAAGCAATGTCGCATGAACCGTCTAATGCGGCTTGGGTAATTTGCGCAGGCTCATTAAATACAGCGTCAACGCCCGCGTCACCCGCAAGCGCTGTATAAATGTTATATAACCCTCTACCCGACATAACTTCTTCTGCCGATGCGCGGCCGAACTGCTTTTGCAGATGGCGCCAAATAATTACATCCGTTTCATCTACCGGGGCGAAATCTATGTGGCCGCCCTCGCCGTCTAGCGTTTGCCAGCCCGAGGAGGTCATTGTGATATGTTCAACGCCTAGCCCTGTACCTGGACCAAAAACAGCAATGTTGCCACCATCGATAGGCGTACCTTCGCCAATTTGTACTACTTGCGAAGCATCAAGCACAGGCAGTGAATGAGCTACAGCAGTGAAATCATTGATAACATACAAGTTTTCTAACTTGAGCTGCACTTTTAATGCGGCTTGCGAAAACGCCCAACTGTGGTTGGTCATTTCTACTAAGTCGCCTAATACTGGGCAAGCAATGGCAATACAGCCTTGGCTGAATTGGTACTGCGGCATATCTTCGAAGTATTTAGCAATAGCTAAGTCGATACTTGCGAAGTCTGTACACATGTATTTTTTAATGTCGGCTACGCCTGACTCGGTAACCCGAGCCACACGTATGTTTGTTCCGCCTACATCGGCAACAAACTTCTCTGTCATTGCTCTGGCTCCTGGCTATAAAACAATGAACAAGCACCTTCTTCAGCCCCAGTGAGCATGGCGCGCATTCCGCCAAACAACTCTCGGCCCATACCTACATGGTGGTGAGTGATATCAGCTGGTGTCGCTTCACGGGCTGCTAAAGTCTCCTCATCAACATGCAAGGTTAACGCGCCTGTCACTGTATTTAGCTCGATGATGTCGCCTTCTTTTACCTTGGCTAATAACCCGCCTTTATAGGCTTCTGGGGTTACATGGATCGCAGCAGGAACCTTACCAGAGGCGCCAGACATACGACCGTCAGTTACCAGGGCAACCTTGTAGCCTTTATCTTGTAACACGCCAAGTGGTGGCGTTAAGCGGTGAAGTTCAGGCATACCAATGGCCGATGGACCTTGGAAACGAACAACGACAATGCAGTCTTGGTTTAACTTACCGTCTTTAAAAGCAGCATCAAGGTCGAATTGGTCTTCAAATACAACTGCCGGCGCTTTAATTGTGCACTGAGGCTCTGGCAAGGCCGACGTTTTAATAACACCGCGACCCAGGTTACCTTCAAGTACGCTTAAGCCACCATCGGGTTTAAACGGTGTATCAACGGTAGCAAGTACCTCTTTATCAAGCGACTCTGTTGGACCATCGCGCCATTCAACTTCACCCTCTTTAAGCATTGGCTCTTTGGTATAGAAGTCGAGGCCTTCACCACAAATAGTCTTCACGTCGTTGTGAAGCAAGCCTGCATCAAGCAATTGCTTAATAAGAAGCGACATGCCGCCTGCAGCTACAAAGTGGTTAATATCCGCAGAACCATTCGGGTAAATACGGGTTAGCAACGGTACTGCGTTAGAAATTTCAGAGAAGTCATTCCAGTTGATAATATAACCCGCTGCACGTGCTACTGCGATTAGGTGCATAGTATGGTTGGTAGAACCCCCTGTCGCCAACAGGCCTACTAAGCCGTTAACAATCGCTTTAGCATCCACAATGTGGCCGATAGGCGTATACTCATCGCCTAAGTCAGTAATACGGGTAGCGCGTACTGCAGCTGCACGGGTTAGTGCATCACGCAGCTCTGTACCTGGATTTACAAATGAAGAGCCGGGTAAATGTAGCCCCATCATCTCTACCACTAACTGGTTCGAATTCGCTGTTCCGTAGAAAGTACAGGTGCCTGCAGAATGATAAGATTGAGACTCAGCTTCTAGTAGCGCGTCACGGCCTACTTTGCCTTCTGCATACTCTTGGCGAATCCGCGCCTTTTCTTTATTCGGTAAGCCTGACGGCATAGGTCCGGCAGGAACAAATACAGTAGGTAAGTGACCAAAACTTAACGCACCCATAAGTAGCCCAGGTACAATTTTGTCACAGATACCCAGCATAAGCGCAGAATCGAACATGTTATGTGATAATGCGATCGCTGCGCCTTGCGCAATATTATCGCGGCTCATTAGGCTCAAATCCATACCGGTTTGGCCTTGAGTAACGCCGTCACACATAGCTGGCACACCGCCTGCAAACTGCGCTACGCTACCCACGTTTCTTACCGCATCGCGAATGATGTTAGGATAAGTTTCATAGGGTTGATGCGCAGAAAGCATGTCGTTGTAGGCTGACACTATGGCTACGTTTGCTTTCGTCATAGAACGAAGATCTGACTTTTCAGATGTACCACAAGCAGCAAAACCGTGGGCAAGGTTACCACAAGACAATACGCCTCTGTGTGGCCCCTGGCGACGGGCGTTATCGATTTTTTCTAAATAAGCTTTACGTGTTTCTTTACTGCGCTCAATAATGCGCTCAGTAACCTCGGCAATACGTGAATTCATTTCTATCTCCTATGGCGCCCACATCAGCGTAACCGGGGCTCTATTTACCACGGCTGTGATGGGTTTTTGCGCTTCGCTGGCATTGTCCAGTGCGTCAAGCAATACGTGCTTCTTCTTTTCACCGGTTAAATGCAGAAAAATGTTACGACTGTTCAGCAAGGCTGGCAGTGTGAGAGAGATGCGTTGATGTGGGGCCGTGGTAGGCTGAACCGCTATACAGGTTCTGCCGCTGCTCATATCAAGGCCATCATTAATTTGTTCTGAGCATGGAAACAGTGAAGCGGTATGACCATCTTCACCCATACCTAGAATTAACGCATCGAAAGGTTGAGACATGCTCGCGAGGGCGGCCTCAGCAGCATTAACGCCTTCATTGGCGTCGCTAGGTTCACTTTTCAGTTCGACAAAGCGTGCTGCACTGGCTTTATTTTTTATAAGGTTATTCTTTACAAGACTGGTATTACTATCGGAATGGTCTTCATCTACCCAGCGTTCATCCGCTAAGGTAATGTCCACTTTGTCCCACTCAAGATCGGTTTCACTAAGCTGTTTAAACAATGCAAGTGGCGTTCTTCCGCCACTCACTACAAGTGAAGCGCGACCTCGGGTGCGTATCCCTGTTTTAAGAATACTTACCAAGTCGTCAGCGAATGCAGATGTCAGTGCATCTGCGTTATCAAATGAGAGAGTTGTTAAAGCCATACTATTTCTTCTTTACCGTTTTACTTTCATACCAGCTACGATTTTCACGGGCTAAAAGACCAATAGAGTCGACCGGGCCCCATGTACCTGCTTGATACGGCTCAGGTGGCTCACTGGTTGAACGCCATGCAGCAAGAATGGAATCTACCCATGTCCAAGCTTGTTCAATCTCGTCACGACGTACGAATAGCGCTTGGTTACCTAACATTACTTCAAGCAGAAGCTTTTCGTAGGCATCGGGAATACGCTCATCAGCAAAGGCTTCAGAGAAACTTAGGTTCAGTTTCGACTTTTGCAGGTCCATAGAGCCTGAATTGGTCAAACCAGGAACCTTATTCATTACGGTAATTTCAACACCTTCGTCAGGCTGCAAACGAATGACCAGCTTGTTAGGCGGTAAATCTTTAAAGCTATCGCCGAATAAGTTGTGCGGTTGACGTTTAAAGTAAATTACAACTTCACTTACCTTGTTAGGCATACGCTTACCGGTTCTTAGATAAAAAGGAACTCCCGCCCAGCGCCAGTTATCGATTTCTGCTTTAATGGCAACAAATGATTCTGTTTTGCTCTGCGTATTAGCACCTTCTTCTTCAAGGTAGCCCGGCACTTCTTGGCCTTTGACAAAGCCTGCCGTGTACTGACCACGAACCGTAGTTTGATTGACATTTGATGCATTAATGGGACGCAGTGCTTTTAGCACTTTAAGTTTTTCGTCACGAATACTGTCTGCATCTAGGGTTGTCGGCGGCTCCATAGCCACCAAACTTAAAATTTGAAGCAAGTGGTTTTGAACCATATCTCGCATCTGACCCGCATCGTCGAAGTAGCCCCAACGGCCTTCAATACCTACAGACTCAGCCACAGAAATTTGCACGTGATCAATACAATTGTGATCCCAGTTGGTGGCAAAAATTGAGTTTGCAAAGCGTAGTGAAACGAGGTTTAGTACCGTTTCTTTACCTAAATAGTGGTCTATACGGTAAATTTGTTTCTCATCAAAGTATTCGGCTACCTGCTCATTGATAACTTTTGAAGACTCAAGGTCGTGACCAATTGGCTTTTCCAGTACAACGCGTACGCTAGAATCTATAATCTTGCAGCTATGAAGGCCGCGGCATATATCGCCATAAATAGCAGGAGGCGTAGCAAGGTAGCAAACCATGGTGCGTGATGCGTCAACATGATCATCAAGAACACAATAGCTATCTACATCTTTCATATCCACACAGGCGTAATGCAAGCGAGCTTTCATTTTTTCCCATGTTGCTTCGCACAGTTCTTTTTCACCAAATTTAATTAAGTTGGTGTGAACTTCTTCGATATAGTCCTCTAACGACATATCTTGGCGCGCTACACCCACGATAGTGGTATCGGGATGCATTAAATTTGCTTTTTCTAATTGGTATAGTGAAGGCAATAACTTGCGTCGTGAAAGATCCCCTAGAGTGCCGAAAAGCACGAAATCACAGGGTTCGTAGGAATTTTCCAATACCATATTCGTCGACCTTAAAAATGTGTGTATGCGGTTACGCTGTATGTACAAGGTACCCTACAGCTATAACAAACGTGTTATTAGCATATAGTTAACACCAAATGTAGTAAAATTACAACTTTGGTGTACTGTGGATTAAAATTTCTTATTATTTGGGTAAAACCTTTCGGCTTACTCCCCTATTAGAGCAAAAAATGTCAAAAAATTACATTTTTCTTGTCACTGCTGTCACATTGGGTACTATTACGAAAGAAACGTTCACTCATTATTTATCACTCTTGCTATACCAATATGAACATATTAGAAAAAATTACCCAAAATAAAACAGCATTCAGCAAGTCCGAACGCAAGGTCGCAGAGGTGATCCTTGCTAATCCGCAAACGGCCATTCATTCGAGTATAGCAACCCTAGCTAAAATGTCAGATGTTAGCGAGCCTACGGTTAATCGTTTTTGTCGACGATTAGACACTAAAGGTTTCCCCGACTTTAAACTGCATTTGGCGCAGAGCTTAGCCAACGGAACGCCCTACGTGAACCGTCACGTCGATGAAAATGACGGCCCAGACGAATACACCAACAAAATTTTCGAATCTACGATGGCTTCCCTTGAAGTGGCACGGCAGTCTTTAGACGTTAATATCGTCAATCGCGTCGTAGACCTGCTTACCCAAGCCCAGAAAATTTCGTTTTTTGGATTGGGCGCCTCAGCGTCTGTCGCCCATGATGCGTTGAATAAATTCTTCCGCTTTAATGTGCCAGTAGTGTACTTCGAAGACGTGCTCATGCAGCGTATGAGCTGCATGAATAGCACTACAGGCGATGTGGTGGTGTTAATCTCGCATACCGGTCGCACGAAAAGTTTAGTTGAAGTGGCGCAAATAGCCCGTATGAACGATGCTACCGTGGTAGGAATTACCTCAGAAGACAGCCCATTAGCGCAAGAATGTACCTATGTTCTCTCTCTTGAGGTGCCCGAAGATACCGATATGTATATGCCAATGGCTTCGCGTATCGCCCAGCTTACCTTAATTGATGTGTTAGCCACGGGCTTTACTTTACGCCGAGGCAATAAATTTAGAGAAAATTTAAAGCGTGTTAAAGATACCCTTCGTGGCTCTCGCTACGAAAAGCGTAACGATTAAACTCAGCGTTTAAAATCTAAGGATAAAAGCAAAATACCCGCGCCGCTTTACACCCCGTGGGTAGCGCTGCTTTTATCCTCCTCTCTTTTAGCTGAAACAGGCATCCCCTATGCCCTTACTAACGGGTTTAGCCAGTGAGTATTCTTCATCAACTGGTCGTGCCAGTTCACTGTTTTTCCTTCTTTATTTCACATTTCTGTAAAATTCAACTACTATTCTGTAATAAAATTACGTAAAGCGATTACAGGTGCAGTTACCAGGCTTCACCTTCTGTTATTTCGCCCATTACTTCATTCAGAAATAGCGACGGACACTTATGACCAGAAGAACGAAAATTCTTGCTACACTCGGCCCTGCAACCGATTCCATTGAAAAAATCCAAGCTGTTATTGCCGCCGGGGCAAACACGGTTCGCATGAATTTTTCTCACGGCCAAGCCGAAGACCACATTGAACGTGCTAAGCGCGTAAGAGAAGCCGCAAGAAACCTAGGCAAATACGTAGCCATTTTGGGCGATTTGCAAGGCCCGAAAATTCGCGTTGCACGTTTTGCTGAAGGCGCAGTGCACTTAGAAGTAGGCGCCGAATTTACCTTAGACGCTGAACTTGACCGTGACGCTGGCACCAACAAGCAAGTAGGTATTGATTACAAAGCCCTACCTGACGATGTATCAGCTGGCGATATTTTACTGTTGGATGACGGGCGTATTCAATTACGTGTTACTGCGGTAGAAGGCCGCAAGGTACTTACCGAAGTTACAGTAGGCGGTAAGCTATCAAACAACAAAGGAATTAACCGCCAAGGCGGCGGCTTGTCTGCTGAAGCATTGACCGAAAAAGACAAAGAAGATATTAAAACAGCCGCAAAAATTGGCGTAGATTATCTAGCGGTGTCTTTTCCTCGTAGCGGTGCAGATCTTGACTATGCCCGTGAACTTGCTGAAGCAGCGGGTTGTTACGCGAAAATTTGTGCCAAAGTAGAACGTGCAGAAGCGGTAGCAACCGATGAAGCAATTACCGACATCATTAGTGCGTCTAACGCTGTGATGGTTGCGCGTGGTGACTTAGGTGTAGAGATTGGTGATGCAGAGCTTGTAGGTGTTCAGAAAAAGCTTATCGCTCGCTCGCGTCAACTTAATAAAGTGGTTATCACGGCGACGCAAATGATGGAGTCGATGATCGATAGCCCTATGCCAACCCGTGCAGAAGTAATGGACGTTGCTAATGCGGTATTAGACGGCACCGATGCGGTTATGCTTTCAGCCGAAACAGCGGCAGGTAACTTCCCGGTAGAAACCGTTACCGCCATGGCCCGTGTGTGCGAAGGTGCAGAGACACACCCAAGTGTTAAAATTTCTAAACACCGCATGGACCAGCTGTTTTCATCAACCAGCGAATCTATCGCTCTGTCTGCGGTATATGCAGCTAATCACTTACCAAGTGTTAAAGCTATTGTTGGGCTTACCGAAAGCGGTACCACGCCTAAACTTATGTCGCGTATTACTACCTCTTTACCTATTATTGCCATGTCTCGTCATGAAGATACGCTAAATGGAATGGCACTTTACCGTGGCGTTAAGCCGGTATATTTCGACTCATCAAAGAGCGAAGCAGGTAAGCTTAAGTACGATGTTATTGCCGTACTTAAAGAAAAAGGTTTGGTGAAAAGTGGTGACAGCATTATTTTAACCTATGGCGATGAAATGGAAAAAGTAGGCTCAACGAATACACTTAAAATTGTTGATGTAGAGTAACTTTCCGCCTTATGGGCAGGTGTAAATAACACTAAAGCATCTGCCCGTATTTTTCTTTTGACGCCATCAGAGAGATCGTTACCCACTCTTTTTACTGCGTTTCTTCGCTTAGGTTTATCTTTCCCCTTCATTTTTTAGCGCAATGCTTTTTACCTGATATTAAAGTTTAAGCGATAGGTTTTTAATGCGCGTGCGACTCTTTGCTGGTCTACACCAATATTTAGTAGGATCACTCTTTATGAAAACTCTTGTTTTGTTTATTGGCGTTATCTTAACGCTTTTTACTTTTACCGCTAGAGCCCAAAGCTCGTTCAACAGTGTAGCGGTTAAAGGCGCTCCTTCTCCTCAATCTCCTATTATGATCCAAGGCCCTATGCCTATAGAGGCAGAATACTTTGCATCCTTACTAGATAATGTTCAAGTTGAACAATCTGGGAATGCCAGTTTCTACAAAGGCAGCTTAAACGGTTACCCCGTGGTGGTGGTAAAAACCGGTAAAGGCGTGGAAAATACCGCAGCAGCCACCGCCGTGGGAATAATTAAATACAGGCCCATAGCGATTATCAACCAAGGGACCTCAGGCGGCCATGACCCTGCATTACACGTAGGAGATATAGTACTTGGCGCGCGAAGCGTTAACGCAACCAGTTTTAAAACGCCTAAACGAGCTAAAGGAAAAGGCTCTGCGCCATTTTCGTGGACACCAATGGACTTAATGGCGTCAGAAGGAAGTGCGGGCGAAGGCGATAGCGCTGCCGATGCGGAGAAAATTCGTTATTACCAAGGGGACAGCACCTTAATGGCAGTGGCATTATCGGTAAAAAACATGCACAAAAGTGGGCGGGTAGTAAAAGGCACTATCGGTAGTGGTAACTTTTGGAACAACGAGCTGGATAGAATTGAGTGGTTACATCGCGAAATAGGCACAAGCGTTGAAGAGATGGAGACCTCGGCGGCCGCTCAAATTGCCCATGCATATCACACGCCGCTGTTAGGCATACGAATTTTATCCAATAACGCCACTAATCATGGTGAATACGACCCAAGTACGGCAAAAGCCTGCCAGTTATTTGTAAAACACGTAGTAGAAGCCTATATCAAACAGCTACAGACCAACGCTCAATAGAGCGTTGGTTTTTTGCCGTAAACTAGTGATGCGGTCTACCATTTTTGGGGACTGCAACCAGTTCATCACCCATGTATTGACATTCGCCTTCTAACGTATCGCCATGGGGTGACTCAAAGCTGACACTATCACCTTCTGCGAGACCTTCACACGCTTCTATCGCTTCTGGCGGTGGACCTTGTGGGCGCTCGCGTTGTTGCGCGAATGCATTTGAAGTAGCCAACGTTAAACCCGCCGCCGCGAATATACCGACTAATAATGTTGAATTCTTTAGTTTCATGAAAAACCTCGTGACCCAATGGGTATGTAATTAACCAATTGTATTACGCAGTACGCATTTGCTTTGTTGTGAACAATGAAGTCAAAGGGTTCACTTAAACGGTAACTTAGCAAAAGCCACTGCTAACGCATAAACACGCTACGTAATTTGCCAGCCTAGTGTAACGAAAGAATGTGCAGCAACTGTGCAGCTTTCCCGTATAATTAGTGAATAACCACCTAACCGCATTTGTTCTCGATGGTCTGTACTCTATACTGCGTTTTATGAAACTATCTTATAAATTCCTTTGTTTATTATTAGGCTTTACCTGCTTTTCACTTTTGCTTTCCCTCGCGTTAGCGCGGTGGAGCTTTGAGCAGGGCTTTAACGAGTTTATTATTAACCAAGAGCGTGAACGGCTTGCTATGTTGAGCTCTCTTGTTGTTGAAGAATACAAAGCAAATGGAAACTCATGGGAGAATGTGGACCTTGCCAATGCGCGGTTTTTTTCAAGCCCGCCAGAGCGACGATTAAGGCCGCCTCACCATAGAGCACCACCGCCACCCTCCGCTTCTTATTCAGCGCCATCGTTCATTAACCGTAGCGAAGGTGGGCCCCCCACCGCCCTATTAGATGAGAATCAAGTGCTCGTTTCGGGTAATCTATTGGCAACAGATTCAGGACGTGAAGTACGCGTTCCGGTTACGCTTAACACCCAACAAATTGGCTGGCTTGTAAGCTTCCCGCCTGCCACGCCAAGTTCAGAAACCGCTAAGGCATTTTCCCGTCAGCAAAGCCATGCCATTATTATTATCGGGTTGGTATCGTTTGGGGTCGCTATTATTCTGGCTCTTGGCATAACGCCGCGGATCATTCGCCCATTTAAAGCTATTCACCACGCAGTGAAAGATCTGACTGCGCGACGCTACGAAAGCAAATTACCCAATGATCGTAGCGACGAATTCGGTGAACTTATGCAGCATATCAATACACTTGCAGAGACATTAAAGACCCAAGAGAAAAGCAAAAATCAATGGCTTGCTGATATCTCTCATGAACTACGAACGCCACTTACCATTTTGGCGGGAGAAATTGAACTCGTTAAAGCGGGGATCAGAGCGTTTGATAACAAACAGCTTATCTCATTCGACCAAGAAGTTTCTCGCCTATCCCTCCTTGTTGACGATTTATACCAATTATCATTATCAGACATAGGCGGCCTTCGCTATCAATTTTCACCGTTAAATTTATCCGATATTGTTGATGAGCAATGCGATAAACTGCGTGCAAGGTTTCAACAAAAATTGCTTTCGTTACACGTTTGCGTCACACAAAACGCAGTAATAAACGCCGATGCATCGCGTATTAAGCAATTGCTGAGTAACCTGTTAATAAACGCCTGCGAATATACAGATGCGCCGGGGGAGGTGCACATTAGCGTTTCCACCTCACAAACTACAGTAACCCTTTGTGTTGAAGACAGTGCCCCCGGTGTGATTAAAGGCAACGAAAGTATGTTATTTGAACCACTTTTCAGAGAAGATGCATCACGCGCCCGCAGAAGCAGCGGTGGCGGTCTTGGCTTATCTATTTGTAAGCAAATTGCGCAGGCACACAAGGGTGAGATTAGCGCTATGCCTTCAATGCTTGGCGGGGTTAAAATTAACGTAGCCTTCCCCGCAATTACAGAACAAAAGGACCAATAATGACGGCGTTAGATCACGTACTGATTGTTGAAGACGAAGAAAAAATTGCTCAAATTCTCGTCGACTTTTTTGCCTTAGAAGGGTTTAAAACTAAAGTCATACACACAGGCGATGCTGTTATAGAGGACGTTCAACAACATCCTCCGTTAGCAATTATCTTAGATCGTATGTTGCCCGGTATAGATGGGCTAACCCTGTGTAAGCAAATTCGACGTTTTTCCCAAGTACCTATCTTATTACTCACCGCGAGGGTAGATGAAATTGATCGCTTAATTGGTCTGGAAGCTGGTGCAGACGATTATATATGTAAACCATTTTCTGCCCGTGAAGTCGTTGCACGAGTACAAACCATTTTACGACGGGTGGCGCCTAAACCCCACGAGCAAGACAACAAAAGCATTCTTACGTTTGAACATATTCAACTTGATATCGCTAAGTTTCGCTGCACCTGCCATGACAGTGAAATAGATCTTACGCCGGTTGAATTCCGCCTACTGGCTACTATCATGAGCAAACCTGGCGTAGTGTATACACGAGAACAGCTTATGGCTTCTGGCTACCAAGATGGCCGCGTAGTGAGCAGTCGAACTATAGACAGCCATATGAAAAACCTCCGTCATAAATTAACCGTAAATAACTACCAATGCCCTATTCAAGCGGTATACGGCGTAGGCTACAAATTAGCGCAACAATAAAACCTTCATCAAAGTCCCTTTGAATCTGCACAGCAACTGCACTTTTTAAGCTTACTATTCATTTATTTAAACGGTGCCTAGCTGGCACCTCCCCTCGCTAATGGTGCGGTAATAACACCTATCACCATTAGCGCAACCACAAATGTAATAGATACTCACTACAGGGCACTTTGATGAATCATATATACATGTTGGTTATTCTGTTCGGAGCGCTTGCTCTTGTAGCATGTAACGGCACGGAGGATACGCTATCAACAGGAAGCGATATCACTTCGACATCCTCAGAGGACACTACCGATGAAAATAACAATGCAACTACAACGCAAATTGGCTTAAATCCAGATTACTTCTTTGACAGCGCACTATCCGAACCTATCGAGACCACAGCCTGTACGCTAACAGATGGCACTGAAACGCTGTGCTATGAAATCGTTATAAGTGGTGTACCGTCAAATAATGAAATAGGCCCGTTTTGCCCTACCCACATTGACGATGACGCAACCCAGGGGGGCGTGTGGTTTGATGGAAGCGGCGAACTCTATCAGTTGGATGGTGCGTTTATTGTGTACACCAAAACACTGTATGGCGACGACTGGCAACTATACGATGAAACCACCGGTGAAGTCTTCGTTACCGATACACAAATTGCCTGTGAAGCAGCTGCGCGGCCTAACGTAGACCCAGAATATCAAAATCACTGTGTTGAATGCGCCATAGAGTATTACGGTGGCGGCGTAGCGCAAAAATTCCTTATCCCTGCGTCACCTATCCCCTTGTCTACCCCTGAACAAGTAGGCGCAGACTTAGGCGTAGCGCTTAATGGCGTGGTAATAGCAGGCCCTGCCCCGGTAAGTGCAATATTGGCGGCCAATACCATTGCCGCGTTTGACGATTGTGGTGGTCATATCAACCCCGCGGAAGGGTATCATTACCATGCCGCCCTAGGGTGCAGCAATATAATTACTACACTAGATGGGCATGCAAATTTATTAGGCTACGCACTAGATGGGTACGGAATTTATGCCATGCTCAATAGTGAGGGTGAAGAAGACTACGATTTAGATGAATGTAGGGGACATAGCGACGACAGCCGAGGCTATCATTACCACGCAGCAAGTGCGGCTGAAAACATGTTTATAGGCTGCTACCAAGGCGCCCAAGGAAGTGTGGAGATAGTACAATGAGAACACATACCATTTTTGTTTTATATCTTTGCTTAGTAAGTACAAACAGCTTTGCTCACAGCGGACATATATTTAGCCACGCTATCGAAGCCTGCGAAAACAAACAAATAAGCCAAAAGTGCAGTTATATTGTTGGCGGCGAAAAGTACTACACCGGTACCTGCCAAGTGCTTAATGAGGTAAAAATGTGTGTGCGAAATCAACCTGTAAAGACTATCGATGCTGATAGCGCGACCGTTCCAAAAAACAACACTGGAAACGATCTATCTGACGATCCTAAGTTCCAAACGCTAAACGAGATTTTTGCCAACCAAGGGTTAACGTTAAATGAGTTTTCCGTAGCAAGAGCGAACAAGTTATCCTTTTAAGGGGCGTTGTAAACTTAACCAAAAGCGCTAACAATAAGTATGGTCAGCGCATCACGTAGGCTGACCATTTTGCTAAGCTATAACTTAAAAGGATAGCGCGTTTAAGCGGTTTATTAAATAGGTTCAGCTTTGTAAGGCGTGATTAAAATCACTTGCCTATAACGCTGCATATTCAGGTAATCCCGTATTTTCCACGATCGTATTTTGCTGGTGGTGTATCAAAATATTTTTGGCTCGGGCTACTAACGCATCACGCTTAAACGTCCAATTACGTAAGTCCGCCTGTTTCGCCTGTGCTAAGTAAAAGTTAATCCGCTCATTTCTAAGCAAGTGACTTTTTTTCGATAGGTCGAATTGCGCTTGTTCGTAAATTGATTCAATCTTTAGAATCTGCGGATGATGTGGCTTATTAACATCACCTGCATTTGCTTGCCCAATCAGCGTACTACCGTGGGGCAAGATCCCTGCGAGCAAAATAGCTAAAGAAACCAAACAACCTGTGAATATCCAACGTAAAAAATTCATTGCTCTCTTCCTTTTGCAATAGCTATAAAATCAATGTTTTTATTAAACTCTCCCTAATCATTAAGCACTCTTCATGCCAACCAATAAATATATATAATTCAGATACATAGGAGATATTCAGACAAAATCTCTAATTCTGAATAGAAAAATATACACAGTCGCCGGAAATTTTTGATGCATGTTTTTAATGGACGTAGCATGAGAGTCGTAACTCGCAACGTGCGTGACTGTCTTAACTTGTGTGACTGTCTTAACTTGTGTGTGACTGTCTCAACTTGTGTGACTGTCTTAACTTGTGTGGCTGTCTCAACTTGTGTGACTGTCTTAACTTGTGTGACTGTCTTAACTTGTGTGACTGTCTCAACTTGTGTGACTGTCTCAACTTGTGTGGTAACTGTCTTAACTTGTGTGACTGTCTTAACTTGTATGACTGCTGTCCTAACTTGTGGGTGAACTTGTGTGGGTGTCTTAACTTGTGTGAGTGTCTTAACTTGTGTGGGTGTCTTAGGTTGTGTGGGTGTCTTAGGTTGGGGTGGGTGTGCTATTTTTGCTAGGCATGAAAAAAGGAGCGTGAAGCTCCTTTTATTATTTGCTAATCAGTGCAATAAATTAGTTCATCGCAGTGTTAGTGATCACTTCTAGGTTATCTTCTACATTTTTAACATCAGACGCGTTTTGCGCAATTTCTACCGCTAGCTCGCGCTCGGCTTCTGAGTCAACTTCACCGGTTAAGGTTACATTGCCCTCTTCAACGTCAACATCAATATCGAAACCTGAAATATCAGAGTCTAATAGAAGACGGGTTTTCACTACGGTGGCAATTTTAGCATCGGTCAACTCGCCTGTTTCACCGTCATTATCTAAATCTGAATCTTCTGACCACTCATCCGATTTAGCAACGCGCTCGCTTTCTTCTACTACTGTAAGTTCGTTGTCTACCGACACCACGCCATCAATATCGGCAATTAGTTCTTCTGCAAGCTTCTTGTGAACTGAATTCCCTACCTTACCCGTTAGAACAACCGTTCCGTCAGTTACATCGGTATTAATATCAAAAGCATCTAGGTTACCGTTAAACAGTAATGTGGCTTCAGCTTTGCCATCAATCCATGCGTCTTTCGCGCTTTCACTCCAGGTGTTATCTGAGTTCATTTCACCTGCTGTAACGGCAGTTGTCATCGATGCTGCTACAATTAATGATAGTAAAGTGCGTTTCATAACGTATCTCCTTTTCGAAATTCATAAACACTAACGCAAGCTCTGGGCCACTTTACTAATGCATTGATAAATATAGATTAATTATTTATTGACGTAAATATGCCCGTTCAATAGTTGCAAAGTTTGCCCATTATTACGAAGTTTTTACTTAGCAAAAAACAAACAGGTACAAAATTTGAATGCAACTTCACTACCATCAAAGAATTAGCCAGTAAACTGTGCGAATAATACAAACTGGTGGAATTATTGAGTGCCAATGGCACTAAAACAACGGCTATTACTCGGCGAAAGCTGCTTTTAACTTTATACCGCCAAGGAACGACAATGAATATTTTACTAGATACCCTCGCGATCTTACTGATTGCCGTGACGTTTGCCCCTTCGTTACCCTCTGCGCACTGGTTAGTAAGGGTATGGGAATTTCCGCGTCTACAGATATTTTCTCTTATGTTAGGTGTATTCGTAGCACGGGCGTACATGGAAGGCTTTGCATTATTTACCTCACCGCTTCTGGCTTTTCTTTATATTGCGTTATTAGGCTGCGCGATATACCAAGTGTTTTGGATAATTCCTTACACGCCCCTTGTGCCAAGAGAGGTGAAAAAATGCAAGACGCCAGATAAGAATAAACAGATAAGTATATTATCAAGCAATGTTTACATGCCTAACAATGAGTTTCAAAAGCTTCTGCAGCATATAGACGATACCGATCCCGATATTGTGGTAACACTTGAATCGAATAAAAAGTGGCAGGAGGCGCTGGCACCTTTAAATAGCTCACATCCATATCAAAAGCACTGCCCGCTGGAAAACCTATATGGAATGAACCTATTTAGTAAATACCCTCTTGAGTCTGCTGAGTTGCAATATCTTGTAGAAGACGATGTTCCTTCGTTTAAGGTAACATTTACTAAGCTAGGTCAGCTGGTAACTGTTTATTTCATTCACCCTAAACCCCCTAGCCCCACAGAAAACGAGAGTGCAAAACCGCGAGATATAGAATTGGATGTGGTAGGGCATACGGTTTCAGATTACACAACGCCAGTCATAGTAACAGGCGATCTAAACGATGTAGCCTGGTCGCCCACTACGCGCAAATTCAGAAAGACCAGTGGTCTACTTGACCCAAGAATAGGCCGGGGTTTCTACAACACATTTCACGCCCACTATCCGCTAGTAAAATGGCCACTAGACCATATTTTTCACTCCAGCGATTTTGAACTCGTTGAAATTAAAAAGTTAGCCGATATTGGGTCTGATCACTACCCTCTTTTAACCCGGCTGCAGTTAAAATAAAGTGGGGAGGCAACGTTCAGTATTTATTGAGGCACAACCTGTTTAGGCGCATGGCAAACGTTTTTTTTAACCCCGTGGGAGACGCACCACATAACACTTTCGCACGCATCTTCACGGCGTTTGAAGTGTGATAAGCCAAGCAGATGGTCGTTTCGTGGCCATACTGCTTGATTTAAAACAGCAATATCGTCTTCAGTGAGAAGTGCAGTATCGAGGTTTATTTCTACTGCTTTTTTATTGGGTTTAATAAGCGTAGGTTTTGCGCCAGTGACCAGCGTTTTATGTACACAGATAAACTCCCGTTTTACTGGGTCGCGCACTACACCAATATAATCGCCATCACAGATAATAGCCGGCCATCCTTCAGAGATTCGGCTTTGACCAAACATCACAAGCGTAAACGCTACTAAAATGGCAATTGTTAAGCCGATAAACTGCATAGTAAGATCGGGGGCTACTGACACAATTACGGCGACCATGGCTGCAAAAAGGATCCAACCACCGAAAACACGACGCATGGCGTTAGGGGAAATGCCTGATATAACATTCACTAGTTTAAGATCTTGTTTGTCATAATGACGAAGAACAACAGACGACGGCGAACTCACGACTCTCTCCAAATACTATTTGAGTCAATATATTACCACTAAATATGCCCACGGGTGCAGGTTAGATTCGTATTGTTTTGTCAATTAGGCTGTAGCAGATACCTCAGCCGACAATTGGCATATTTCGAAATGCATCGATTCTGGGTGTTTTGACTGCTGTCGGCGAATTTTTGCTAGAATATTGCTTTCATCCGGCTCGCCAAAGTAAAACCACTCAGCAAACTGACGCCCTAACCCTCCACTGCGTAACTGATAGACATGCACTACATAGCGATAACCGTTTTCATAAGCGCTTTGGTAGGCCTGACTTTCGCTAATAGAGGTAAACCCACCTCGAGGGTGAATGGCGAAGCTTTTAACACCAGCGCTTCGAGATGTTAGAAAACCTATTCCAGAATGCGTTATACGCTCATAAACAGCCTGCTTTACATCCTCTAGCGTCACTTCTAGATAGGCCACGTTTATTCTACCGAACATTCTACATGCATTAGGACAACCAGGGGCTAACCCTATAGAAAATGCCGTATGATCGCTGCCTTCCCATGGGCGGATCCACACGTAGGGACTAATGTGAACAAACAGCTGATGACCGTTATAATCCAATGCAAATACGTCAGGAATTCCAGGATTACGAACGTTGATTAACGCATTAAAACGATTGCTTGAATATGGCATCATTATTCGTCCTTATTAACGGGTTCAACCTGGGCAGGTATTTATACTTTAGTATAACACAAAATTTTTAGACGACATGTTTAACCTTTGCGAAAAAGCGAAAACTCTCACCTTCCCCCGGCAAATATAACTGGGCATCTCATACCCCGATACAAAAATTAAGCGCGACTCAATTAAGCCGTACTACAAGACAATTATCGTCTCTATATCTGGGAGTGGTATAAGGCAGTAGTTTGTGCAATTTATATGCATTTTACATTTTTTCATTAGGGGATGAAATCTTTGCACGCTGTTTAGTAACCCCGGCTCACCTAATAAACAAAACGCATAAAAATCAATACATTAAAAGTTGGCCCCCTACTTGCTTAACAAATATCACCTAGCGTTATACGTATTCTATAAAACAAAACATCGGAGGTTTGCATGCAGTTACCCGTTAGCGTAGTCACCATAGTGAAAAATCGCACCGAAAAGCTTTGCCACCTTATTCAGCAGCTTGAACAATGTGCTCCTCTACCCGCTGAACTCGTTATTGTTTGGATGTCTCCCCCTTCAGATCTGTCGTTAGTCAAAAGTGATAAATTCGACATCGTGCACAAGTTCGTCAACATTGACGATTTGCCTATCGCGCGAGCAAGGAATAAGGGGTTAACCGAGGCAAAATATGACGCCTTGGTATATATGAACGTAGATGCGATATGCGCACCTAATTTTATTGCCGCTGGGTTTAATGCGTTAACCAACGCAGAGGTTGTTCATACTCAGGTAAAAACCATTGCCAATGAACACTGGGATTTATCCCATGACGCCGTGGCAGCACTTGAAAAGCATCAGCCCGCTACCGATTCTTCAGCAGCATCTAACAGTACAATACATAGCAACTTAGAAACCCCGAACTCTCAGGATAATGATCATGGAAAGTATAGTAACGATACTATTTGTTCTACAGTGTTTTTTATTAGTAAGACAAATTTCGAAAAAACCGGCGGTTTCGATGAAGGGTACAGCGGCTTCGGATTAAATGATGAAGATTTCTTCACCAACTGCAGAACCTTAGGGTTCAGTATTCACTCGCTGCCCATTAATACCTATGTGCCCTCTCGGCCCAATGACAAATGCCCGCTTAATCACCTTATCGATTTTGTTAAAAATACCCAACGCTTTCACGCTAAGTGGGGTCACTATCCACGGCCTGATATTCTCGATGCGTACGCAAGCGCTGGATACGTAAATAAAAACTATCGCGAAGAAGGCCTTCATGTACTGTGCGTACCTGATGATGAGGAACCCCGTACCGCCGCAAAGGAAAGTAAACCTGTAGCCGCGTTATCAGCCACACAATTGCCGAATACGGGTAACCTAAACAGCGGGCGTCAGCGTGCTACATTGCTAGGGCTTTCCCGTTAGCTTTAAAGGCTGAAAACCATCTTTATATTCACGCAATACGTGTAACGATTGTTTTACCCGTATTGCGTTTGCTCTCCTATATAGCCGGGCGCTATTGCCAGATTATCAATGTCGGTTAACAACATTTGATTGCGTAACCACAGTTGATATTCTCCCGTACGTAAACTTGCATGTTTTGTACAATCTACGTTCCAACGGCGTAATAAATACCCCGCCATCGCTGCGCGTACAGGTACCTTTAGTACGCCATTTTGCATTCCATAATCAAGTTCAATAGCGGTGGGGTGCTGAATATTTTTAGGATGGGGAACCAATTCTAAACTAATCTTACGCTGCCACTGAATATCGTTACTCACGGTTTCTGACATATCAGGTGTGGCCTTTAGCGTAACCTTACTAATACGGGTAAGAACAAAGTCTCGAAAACTCGATGTTTTCCTATCATAAGCGCGTACATGCCAACGTTGCCCGTTATCAACAATACTATGAGGAACAAGCTCCCGCGCGTTAGAGCCACTGCTTAACGAGGTATAAATTACACTTACGGCTTTGTTATTAACAATAGCCTGTACCAGTTTCGCTACCACAAAAATATCGGGTACATTTAGCGATGACGCACTTTCAACGGGAAACTGAATATCGCCTATGGCATCAAAACCATCGGATATGTCGTTAGCCAGCTTTACTAAGGTTTTCCTTGCATCATGCTCAAACAAAGGAACAAAACCCTCCGTTTGAAAGTAACGCTTTTCTTTTGCGTCATACTGAAGGTTACTCGGTGCTAACTCTTTATAAAGTGAGAAGTCTCTAGAACCGGCCGACAACCCTACTTCAAACTTTGAAATAAGATCTTGTCGATAAATAGCACCTTTAAATAACAAGCAAAAATCGATATATGCCAAACGTTGGCGCTGAGCAAAACTTATAGTTTCAAGCATGATCACTTTTCCGTGTATTTTTATACAGTGTGGTTCAATTAAAATCGTATGTAAACCTTTTTTTCCCTTTACAAAAAAGCCCCTTGCACTGCGCTAGTAATAGTTACTGGCGCTACAAGGGGCTCTACTGGCACGAATTGTGTCGCGCCTATTTTATAGTTGTCTTACCATTTACCGTGTTTTCTAGTTAGCATACTCGCTTAAATAACGGTTAAAGTCGTCTTGAAAGGTATCTTTTAAGCGTAAACACTGTTGCGTGCTATCAACCATAATGGTGTAACTTCTTGCCATACCTTCATACTTATCTTTAATAGGCGCGTAAAAGTCTTCAGCGCGCTTGAAGTTAGCAGTATCGCAGGTTCTAGAAACAAACTCTGGCATTCTCGATACGTGGTATTCCGGCATTTTACTAATAAGCGCATCTAAGTTTTTGTCCATCCACGCATAAAGTGCGGTTTGGTCGTCTAGATTACGTGCCACACTCACTACCATGTATAAAGTATTTGCTGGCGTTACTAAATCGGTTAGTGCGATATCAAGCATCTTGTTAACCGTTTCAGTATCGCTATAGCGCATAGAATACAGTAGGGTTTGTTTCACATTAGGTAACTCGGCTTGTTTATACGCGGCAATAATATTGTCGAACATTTCAGGGTTACCGTGCTTTGTACTTACCGCTATAGCAATTCCCGCAATGGCCGATGGCACGCTCGTTGGGTCGCTAATGTATTGCTTAGCAAGCTTTTCACTTTTCTTTATGAGCGCGTCGTTATTTGCATAGGTGCCTAGCAAACCATACAAACTGTTGCGAAGTTTTATTTCGCTTTCAGTTTCACCCTCTGAAGGTGAAAGCGTCAGCTGGTTAAGTACCGGCATATACTCTTGGGTAAGCAATAATGCATAATCGCTACGGTTACTGTCATCTACCAAGTAAGTAAACTGTCCTAAAACGCCCACAGCAGCACGTTTAACTACCGCTTCATCGTCTTGCGCTAAGGTATTTAGCACTGGCATAACGCTATCAATACCTACCTCACCGGCATTAAGTAATGCTTGTGTATTGTAAAGTACGTTTTTCTTTTCGCGATTATTAAGTGCATCTAGGTCGTTTAGTAAAGCGTTTAGTTGGCTTGCTGGAATTGCCCAACGGAAATAGCCAGTAGCATCGTCATTAGGGAATACCCATTCTGCTTCTGCTAACTGAGGCAAACGCGTCGTTTTCTTATCGATAAAGACAACCTCTTGCTTAATTTTACCATTTACTTTATAGGTTAATTTAAGCGGCACAGCCCAGGTTTGAGCTTTAACGTCGGCGCCAGCGTAGTGGAAACGCGATTGTGTTACTTTGCCATCGCTATCAATAGAGATAAGCGGATACCCAGGTTGTTCAAGGTAAGCTTTCATCATAGCGCTTAGGTTGAAATCAGAAACACCATCAAGTGCGGCCCATAAATCA
This sequence comes from Alteromonas profundi, assembly GCF_010500865.1. Classification (GTDB taxonomy): domain Bacteria; phylum Pseudomonadota; class Gammaproteobacteria; order Enterobacterales; family Alteromonadaceae; genus Alteromonas; species Alteromonas profundi. Next base: position 58,580 of record NZ_JAAAWN010000005.1, on the reverse strand, counting down.
TCCGCTACCGTATTCCTCCAGGCGTGAGTGTTCATATAATTACGCACACCTTCGCGGAATTTTTCAGTACCTATTAATGATTCAATCATTTGTAAGATCGATTCACCTTTTGAGTAGTTTAATCCTAAGCCGTCCATAACGTCCGGTTGGATGCGTACCACTTTTTTCACAGGCTTAACTGTTGGACTAGCGTCTGCGCCAAAGGCACCTTCTTGTACTATACGCTCAGCAAAATTAAGCTCAGGGTAAAGTTCTTTCATGGTATAACTAGCAGCCCATGACGCGAAGGCTTCGTTCAACCATAAGTCGTCCCACCATTGCATGGTAACAAGGTTACCAAACCATTGGTGCGCCAATTCGTGTGCAATTACATTGAGCGGGCCAGAACGTTCTGTAAGCGGAGGGTTATCTTCTAGTAGCAACAAACTATCACGATAAGTAATTAAACCTACGTTCTCCATTGCTCCATGGGTAAAGTTAGGAACCGCTACAAAATCGAGTTTTTTGTACGGGTATTTAATATCAAAAAAGTTCTCTAAAGCAGTAAGGATTTCGGGAGTATGCTTAACAATAAATTTAGTTTTGTCTGCGTAGCCTTTTGGAACGTAAACCTTACCTGGTACTGATAACCCAGTTAGTTCTGCGCTATCAAATGGCCCCACCGTGTAAGCAATCAAGTAGGTTGGCATAGGTTTAGTTTTTTCAAACTTCACCGTTTGCATACCGTCTTCGACGCTACGGGATTCTACAGGCGTATTTGACACTACAACCTGTTTTTCAGGCGAGGTGATAGTCATTTGATAAGGGATTTTAAACGCAGGCTCATCGAAACTTGGGAATGCTTTACGGGCATGCATATCTTCGAACTGCGTGAAAATATAGTTGCGCCCTTCAAAACTGGACAAATACATACCGTCAGAAGACTTATTTATCTCCCCTTCAAAGGTAATATGTAACTTGTACTTTCCTTTGGCGATAGTGTCTTCTGCGCTACCCCAGTTCATATTGTAGTCGCCTTCACTAACCGATAAGGCGATAGTGTTGTCGCCTGAGGTTAGTGATGCCCCAGTAACGGTGAGATCTTGCTGATAAAACCCAACCTTTTTCGTATCTTCTTTTACCGTAATATCAATGACCGTAGTGCCAGAGTAAGCTGGGGTATCCGGGTCAATATTTAGGTGAATTTGTTGAAAGGTAGGAGTAATTGAAGATGGCAGTCTATATTCGACATCTTTTGCTGAAACATGTGATGTTATCAACATCAATGCACAACTAAGTAAAGCTATTACGCGTCGCATAATTATTTATTCCATTAATGTGTGAAAGGGAGCACATTTCACGCAATGCTCCCTTATTTTTTTTAACCAATAAATACTAGGTTTGTAGCAGGCATGCTGCAAGCCCTATTCTTAGTCCCAGGCAGTTGAAATTGTTACTAGAAATGTCTAGCGCAAATCTATGCCGTCTTATCGCAGTTCGCATTTTAGTGTGCCCCCTTAACCAATCAGAATTTGGCCAGTACGCGTGTAGGGCATAATTTACGCGTTGGCATAAAGGCTCACTTGTGCTTATTTGGCGATAAACCGAAAAATAATGAATACATAACGGGCACGACACCTAAGCTTAATACCGTGCCTACCGCCAATCCAAAGGCGATAGCACTGGCCATAGCATAAAATAAAACATCCCCACTAAGGATAAGCGGAACTAGGCCTAAAATTGTCGTAATTGACGACATGAGAATGGGCCGCAAGCGACGCACACTTGCTGTCACCACAGCCTCGCTGTGGGCCTGTTCATCATCCTCTTCAATTTCGTCGCGCTCTGCGTCAATACGCTCTATCAGCACGATACCATTATTAACAATAATGCCGGCCAACGCATATAAACCTAAGATAACCATAAAACCAAAATCGCCCTGCATAAGCAGCAAACCTAGCGCCGCGCCTATGATAATAAGAGGTATAGTAAAGACGATGACCAAGGTTCTCCTGTATGAGCGAAACTGGGCGATTAGCAGCAGCATAATGATTCCGATACATAAGGGTAGATAGGTATTTAATGAATTCTTAGCTTTTGCTGACTCTTCAATTACGCCGTCATACTCAATGCTATATCCCACCGGTAGTTGCGATTTTATCTTGTTAAGCTCAGGTTCAAGTAACGGCACCATTTCTTCCGCGTTAAGACGGTAGTTTTTAGCTTCAATGCTTATAGTGCGGAAAAGGTTCTCTCGGGCAATACGGGAAAATCCTGTTTCATAACGAATATCGGCCACCTGCAAAAGTGGCACACTTTCCTCTCTACTGGTGGAGTAAACGTTAATGCTTTCAACGCGAGATAGGTCGAAGCGTTCGTTGTCTCTGCTTTGTACTATGATAGGTAATATGTCATCACCTTCGATAAATTCAGAAATAACCCGCCCACTATAATAGGTGTTTAGCGTTCGTGCTATATCGGCAGAACTTACCCCCGCGCGGCGTGCTTTTTGCTGATTGACGTCAATAGCCAACCGTGACACTCGACTTTCCCAGTCGTTGCGAATGTCATAGGTGTGCGGCAGTGCATCTATCGCTTCTTCTAATTCTTTTGAAAGCCTAAAGAGTACATCTTTATCTGGCCCTTTCACTTGAAGCTCAATTTTACTTGAGTCTGACGGGCCCAAAAACATTTTAGTAACGCGGGCGAATACATCGGGGTATTCCTTTGAAAACAATTTACGTAACGCATCAATAGTGGGTTGCACATTTTCTCTTGAACCCACATCAAGCATTAAAAACCCCTTTGAACTGTCGGGATCTATCGGGGTGAGCGATAGCACAAACCGTGGCCCACCGAAGCCACCATAAGCTACTGCTTTTTTCACATAGGGGTAGCTATTTTTATCCTCTAAATCGGCAAAAATACGCTCGATAGTAGCATTGGTTTTTCGAATAGAACTGCCTGCAGGCATGTCAAGATATACCAGAACTTGGGCCCGGTCTGAATCGGGAAAGAACTTCGCAGGTACGGTTGATAAGCCATAGCCTCCAAGGGCAAATAAACCCACCATAATGAGTAAAAACACTGCGCGCATGTTAAGCACTTTACGCAGCAAAGACGCATAATAAGGGTTCAATTTATTGAAGTATTCACTAATATTAGCTTTGCCCTCATCTTTGTCTTTAGGGCTAGGAACAAAGTGATAACACAAATATGGTGTAATAGTTTGCGACAGTACCCAAGATACCAACAGCGCAATCATGATCACCAAAGAAATAGAACGAGTATATTCTCCGGCTACGCTATCGGCCAACATCAATGGTAAAAACACTAAAATGGTAGTAAGGGAAGAGGTTAATAACGGCAGCGCTAACGAACGACTTGAATCGGCTAACGCGGTCTTTCGGTCTTCTCCATCTTCTAGCCTACGTTTGTAATCTTCTGCAACCACAATACCGTTATCGACTAACACACCAAGTGAGATGATCAAGGTAGCAAGAGACATACGCTCTAGTACCATCCCCGAAAACGCCATAATAGAAATAGTGATAAGAATAACGCTAGGTACAATTGCCCCTACAATTAGCCCAGCTTTTACGCCTAAAAATAACAATACCACCGCACAAACGATAGCTAAGGTTTCAAGCACATTAATACTTACGCCATTAATGGCATTTTGCACTACATCGGCTTGGCGCGTTATGGTGGTAAGTTCCATGCCCACCGGTAACACTTTGTTTAGTTGTGCAAGCTCAGCTTCTATTTGCGGGCTAAAGGTTAAAACATCTACATGGTCATTCTTGGCTATCGCAAAAACGATCACCGGTTTTCCGTTTAAATACGCGGTACGTGTGGGTGGGTCGATAGCCTCGCGCGTTACATCGGCGATATCTTCTAGCAACACGGTTTCTTGCTGCCCTGGAATGGCAATAAGCGCCTGTTTAACGTCTTCGACCGTTTGAAAGTAGCCTGAAGGTTGCAACGTATAGTTAATACCTCCCGCATCTATTGTGCCACCGGGTTGAATAATGTTCTGTGCTTGTAATAGCCCAATAACCTGTTCAGGCGACATCCCAAAATAGGCCAGTTTGCCATTATTTATTGCAATGGTAATTTGTTCGGTGCGGGCGCCTAAAATATCAATACTTTTAACCCCATCTACCCGAAACAAGGTGTCTCTTACGTGCTGCGCTATATCGCGTCTTTCATCAAGGGTATAGCTTTGGGCAGCAGATAACGCCACCGTTAATACAGCAACGTCACCAAAACTATCATTTACGATGGGGTCGGAGGTGCCCGAGGGTAAGCTGGGAGTAACTTGCTCTAGTTCGTCACGTAAATCATCCCATATTTGCTCTAGTTCAAAATATCTGTCTTTGATTTTTACGTGTAGCGTGGCTTGGCCTGTCATTGAAACCGAGCGAATTTCATCTACTTCAGGTAACTTTCTCGCCGCTTCTTCCAGCGTTTTAGTAATTAAAAGCTCAACTTTATCAGCGGGTAACCCCGGGTAAGACGCGGTGACAACAGCTTCTCGAATAGTTATATCTGGGTCTTCTTGTGCAGGCAACGTGAAATAACTGTACCCGCCATACAGCATTAATATCACAACAACCGCCAACATAAGACGGTTATATACAAGGCTAAGTTCTGATATCGACTTCACGCTCAACTCCTATTCGTTAAAAAAGTGTGTTGAACCGTTCGCGATATGCACACGCTGCCCTTGCTTTAGATGCGATACCCCCGCCCTCACTACCGGCTTATCAGGCGAAAGTTCGCCAATAACATAGGCTGTATCTTTGTTAAGCGATAAAACCGAAATAGTGCGTTTCGCTACTTCATACAAAGGCGCCCCCCCTTCCTTTTGATCAGCCGTTTCAGATAAGGTATACACGAAGTGACTATTCTCTGAACCAGAGCCCAATGCTGATAAAGGAACAATAAAACTCGGTTTATTATTGGTGTTGCGCCCATCCGCATAGCTAAACTTTACTTCTGCACTCATGCCAGGTTGTAAGCCTTGCGGCGTTTGTGACAGTTTTACCGTTACCGGAAATGCGTTGGCCCTGCTGGCACGACCACTAATTTCAAAAATGCGCCCTTCAATAGGCGTATCGCCTAGGGCGTACACTGTTACGGTAACTGGGTCGTTTACATCTAAAAAATTTACCATGTTCTCGGGCACGCTTAGCGACACTTCAAGATCTTCTTGCCCTTCAATGGTAAAAGCAGGTTGTGCCGGTGTAATACGTTGCGATGGCTCTATATGTCTTGCGGCAATAGTGCCTGAATAAGGCGCCACCAAACGGGTATCGTTTACATCCTCTTTGGCAATGTTTAGTTGTGCTCTTGCCACTTCAGCTTGATCCCGCAGGGAGTTTAACTGTGTCTCCGCCACATCTAATTCCGCTTGAGATACCGCGCCACTTACCACTAATTGCTGTTTTCGCGCTACGTCTTTTTGTGCTTCTCTAATACGCGCTAACACTTCAGATAGTTGACCTTCGCGCTGTTTCACTGCCAATTGGAAAACTTTGCTATCAATAGTGGCCAGCGTATCGCCTTTCTCAAAAGTGTCGCCCAGGTTAACTTCTACTGTCTCTACCACGCCAGAAAGTTCAAAACTTAGCTGACTGGTTTGTGCTGCTTGTACCACACCCGATAACACGTGGGTTTGCTCACCACTGTACGCGTTTACTTTACTCACCATAACGGTGCGATATAGCTCAGGAGACGGAGGCGGTTCTGAACACCCAGCTACCATTAATACCATTACCCAAAGGACCAACCACTGCCGCATTATCTTTGCTCCTTGCTAACCTGTTCGTTAAGTTAATACAAAGGTTTACCTGATTTGGTTCTATTACGAAGAAATTGACACTTACCTAAGGTACACGTAAAAATAGCCGAATTGTCCTAAGCTAAATAACGAGTGCCCTTTTGTCTTTAGTATCGCTGTACGAATACCAAGTAAAGTTAGATAACCATTTTGTTACCCCGCCTTTTACGTTAACACTCGATGCGCCTGGCATATACGTGCTTGCAGGGCGAAATGGTTCAGGCAAATCATTGCTGTTATCTGCAATTGCAGGCCAGGGCAAGGTTGTGCAAGGACAACGGGTTTGTAATGGGAATATTGCCGAGGTGAGCGTGTTTCAGCAACAGGCTTTAATTACCCAAGAAAAACAGAAAGACAGTGCCGATATCCTTGATGTTATTGCACAGCCCACCACAGTACGAGAGCTTTTTGCCGACACAAATAATGCTTTCGACACACACCCACTCTACTGTGAGTTACTTCGCATATTGCGTTTAGAGAGCTTGCTGGATAACGGTTTTTTAAGTCTTTCTACCGGTGAAACCCGCAAAGTTATCATTATGATGGCGTGGTTAAGCAACGCCTCTCTTATTTTATTAGATGAGCCATTCGAAGGTTTAGATGCCCACGCGGTGGATGAGTTTAGTCAATTTTTAACCCACCAGTCGCAAGCCTCGTTACTCATCACCGCAAACAAACTGGCCGACATTCCCCAAAAAATTAATGCTACTTTATTAATAATGGACCAACTTGCTATTAAGTCGCGCTCTAACAGCGCGCTTAGCGGTGATGAAATAGCACAAGAACTCGGCACGTGGTTCGCACTTCATAGTGAAGTCATTGCCCTTCCCGCCCCCATAGCCGAGGGTAATCAAAGCCCGTTTTGTGGTGAAGAACTTATTGTTTTGAAAAATGGATCCGTGCGCTTTGATGATCACACTGTGTTTGAAAACCTCGACTTCACCTTAAAAGCATATCAGCACTGGCAGATAGAAGGCCCAAATGGATCAGGGAAAACATGTTTGCTGCAAATGTTTACCGGTGACAACCCCCATTGCTACACCAATGATTTAACGATGTTTGGGATAAAACGTGGTACCGGAGAGAGTATTTGGGACATCAAGAAACATATAGGCATTATGTCCAATGCGCTTCATATGCAATATAAAGTGAATGCGAGCCTAGAGCATGTCATTTTATCGGGTTTTTATGACAGTATTGGTTTGTATAGTACACCTACAGCGCAAGAACGAGGTGTTGCTGAAAAATGGTTAGCGGTATTAGGCCTTGCAGAGAAAAAGAACGCCCCTTTTCAATCGCTATCATTTGGCGATCAACGGTTAATTCTTATCGCACGCTCCATGGTAAAACACCCTGCTATTCTTATTCTTGATGAACCTTGTAACGGTTTAGATGAATTTAACCGAGTTAAAACCCGCAAGCTAATTGAAAAAATAGTGCATGAGGGTAAAAGTACGGTTTTGTATGTTACACATAGCCATGATGAGAAAATTCCTGGCATAGAAAACACCTTGTCACTAACGAAGTATCAAGGGTAAACCGCCTGCCGCTTTTAAGCCTGGCTACTTCATATGCACCTTGCCGCCTACCATTTTAAGCGCGGGCGTGCCACGGATCATCGTTTCCCGGGCAAAGACTTGCTGGCAGCCCGGGCATTCACAAGGCGTGGTAGTAAAATCTTGTACTATGCGTTCAACAAAACACTTCACTAAAGCCCCTTTTCCTCCCTTTCGATATTTAAACAGTGGCGCTTTACATTTGGCGCACGAGATATCGACAGTGCGTACCGGCCCCTTTTTGTTGGGCTTAGCCATTTGTGCCTCCTTTGTGATTATTCGCCCGCCTGTTATAGCGCATAGCTTAATGCGCGCAATGCTAAAACATAATTGCGCTGTAATTCAATGGCTGTAAGACATGGAGGTAAAACCATCCCCCACAAACTTGCGTTGTTCATCTACTTCCCACTTCATCTTTTCTATTTCTTGCAAAGAAATACAAAAAAAGGCCAATACTGTTTATTTGTAACCAAGTTTTAATTTAATTAAGTTACTGCTTGAGTCGAAGGGGATTTAATTTACACTAGCAGACATGATCTTCAGACCCATGCTCCAACTCACGCATCAGTCGCTTACTCAGCGCCGCGTTTCACTAAACGAAGTAAGACGCCATAGGTTGATGCAAATATGTGGCAGTACTGCGGTAGGTCTGCTCGTCTCGCTGATGGTTGCCCGCGGGATCACCTTTTTCATTTTCGCTGCTGGCATCGTCTGCTTACTAAGTGCACTCCTATTCGCTTTTAAGAACAAAACGGCTGCATCGTCCTTTACGCTTTTATGCTCTATGTCTGCCATGCTTTTAACGCTTGCCATCACAGGCGCGGGCATGTTCGATTTAGCCATATTAGGGTACCCCGGCATTTTTATCTTTGCTGCAATATTAGGGGGCGTTGGGCTATTTTTGTCTGTACTGGGCTTTGTTATAGCCCAATGTACGCTGATTGTGTGGCTTACTATGCATGGCTATATTTCTCCCAACGCCCCTACTTTGTCGTGGTCTCATCTTATCTTTGTCATCGTTATATTTGTGGTTATAGGGTTCAGCGTTTACGTATTAGTACAAGATATAAAAGCCTTGATGGCGTCGCTACAGGTTGAAAATAATAAGGTGCAGCAAAGCCGTAGCCAAATTCAGCATTTGGCCTATCACGACCCGTTAACCAACCTTCCTAACCGCCGGTTAGGAGAAAAGTTGTTTAATGAGCTGCTCGCACAAACAATACAAAGCAACCATCACCTTGCCATATTATTTATTGACCTAGACAATTTTAAACCAGTGAATGACGCGTTAGGCCATGCAACAGGCGACCTGCTGTTACAACAACTTACCTACCGGCTTTCTAGTGGGCTTGGGCATGAACAAAAAATTATCCGCTTTGGCGGCGATGAATTCTTGGTTATTGCCCCATGCCAATACGATGATGAACTTGATAATTTAGCCCGCAAGCTTATTCATGATTGCTCTATTGCATTTGAAATTAAGAAAAACAAAATCAGCGTTTCGGCCTCTATTGGTATTGTGAAAGCACCTGAACATGGCACCAATTTTAAGCAGCTCTGCCGTAAAGCTGATATTGCCATGTATGCGGCTAAACGGGCAGGCAGAAATACGTTTCGTTATTATGATCAGCGATTAGATGAGATAAGCGAAGCTCGATTTACCATGTTACAACGGCTGCGAAGCGCTATCGAAAATCAAGAGTTCACGCTTTTTTACCAGCCTATTATTAATATTAAGCAACACAAATTAGATTGCGTTGAGGCACTGCTGCGATGGCCGCAACCTGATGGCACTATGATTAGCCCCGAGGAATTTATACCGTTGGCGGAAACCGGCGGCTTAATTAACGACATAGGCATATGGGTAATTAACCAAGCCTGTGTTTTTTGTGCTCGCATGCGAGCGCAGGGGTTTGCCGACCTGCGTATCGCGGTTAATTTATCAAGTACTCAATTTAAAGATAATAAAATACTCTCTACCATTAAACAGGCGTTGGCGCACAGTGGATTACCCCCATCTGCGCTTGAAATTGAGTTAACAGAGTCGTTACTTATTGAAGATACCGACAATATACAGCAACAGCTCGATGCCATTAGCGCCCTAGGCGTTACCATTGCTATTGACGACTTTGGTACCGGCTATTCTAATTTAGGGTATTTAAGAAACTTCAATGCCAACCATCTAAAAATAGACAGGTCTTTTATTACTCACCTTGGCTACAACACATTAGACGACACCCTAGTAACCGCAATGATTAAAATGGCCAATAGCTTAGGGCTTAAAACTATTGCTGAGGGAATTGAAGACACCGCCACATTACGCAAACTTATTGAGCTTGGCTGTGACGGTGGGCAAGGCTATTTGTGGTCTAAACCAGTATCAGCAGAAAAGCTTACTGCGCTATTATCTTCCGACTATTTAAACGTGTTGAATAAAGATAGCGCTTAGAAACCGTGGTAGGTAACAAAATCTTCGTTATCTGCCCGGGTTGAGCGTACCTCATTAGCAGGAAAATGTGGGTCAGGATACCCTAATGCAATACAAATCATGATAGCTTCATCGTCAGGAATATTGGCATATTTGTGCACCACCTCAGATTGCATAATACCCTGCCCATTAATAACGCACCCAAGCCCGAGATCCCATGCAGCCAATACAATACCGTACGCTAACGAACCTAAGCCAAATTGGGTAATACCAGCAGGCTCTAACGCCTTATCGTAGGTAAGCACGAGCGAGACAGGCGCATCAAATTGTCTAAACCCGCGCATCATCCAATCCATGCGTTTTTCTTTATCTTCCCGGGCAATGCCCATTACGTCAAATAGCTGGACAGCAACGTCAATTTGTCGCTGGCGGTGAACACCTTGGTAATCCTCTTTATAGGGAAAGTCTCTTACGTGGGGCTTACCTGCCAAGGTATTCTCTGTATTGCCCTGACGAATTTTATCAAGTACCTCGCCTGCCACTGCATGTATCTTCCACGTTTGTGTATTGTAGGAAGAGGGAGCCCATTTCGCCGCATTAATAATCGCGTCAACCGTGTCTTTACTCACGGGTTGTTTAGTAAAGCCCCGTACACTTTTACGTGAAGCGGCAAATTCCGCGAACTTCATACTCATTTACTCATCCTTTAAGGTGCAACATATTGTTAAAATAGAGTAAACACAGGCAGATAGGGATGCAATGCGCGAGCATCGCTTTTTCAATTATTTGTTTTTATAGATATGTATGGCGTAACTGTTGTCACGCCATAGTAGGCTTAGCTATTGTAGTCGATAACATGATGCTGGTTGCTTGGTATTACCCTACCTCTGTCCATTGCCGATAACATGTGAAGTAACGCGGGGCTAATAATATTCGACTGGTTTAAGAAATAGGCATGCCCTTTAGGAAAGTCGAAACGATTATTAAAGCTATCGCAGTCTACTTCATAGACATTTTTTGGCACCTTAGTTAAATCTTCTACTCCTGTCATTCCTAAACGTCGTGAGGTAACACGGTTTTTTAGGTTTGCTACCTTACTGGCCGGCATCGCCAAGTCGTCGTTAGCGTAGTACACCACTAAATTACGCGTGGTAGCAGGTAACAGACACCCGCTTTTACCAGGTTCAAAGCAATGGTTTACTACGTCGGCGGCCACCATAAATACATTTCTAAATAACATGGGCACCATGCCGTAATGGTCGTATTTTCCCCAGTAAGTTATGGCCGTTCTTAGCACACGATTTCCCATGGAATGGGCCAATACATTGATGCGTCTGGTACAAGGGTTCTCACGCTGGCTTTCTTCGCGCCGCCAAGCATCAAACTTGGCCAATAAGCGCGCAAATGCGCTTCCACTAAAATCGGCAGCTTTTTGATCGTCCCAATAATCGTCTAAAAAGCGAGAGGGGCCATCATCATCGCAGGGCCACATTAACGGCACCACGAGGGCAAAATTTTCCCCTCGGGCTTGGTTGATTAATGTTTGTAGTTGCTCTGCGCGATTAAATACATCGGGCTCAGGGTTACAATTAAAGCCGTGAATATACAACAACACCTGGGTATGTGAAGGCAGCTCTTTCAGCGCTTTAAAAAACTGGCGGCCACCCACTTCGGTATAATCGCTAGGGCCAATTCTTCGGCAAAAATACATTTCTGAGGCAGGTCGCGTATTTTGGTTATCAAATAAAATTTTACGGTTTACTTTGGTAACAGGTGATAATCGATGTGATTTATTTTGCGGTGTTCTATTAGTAGCGAATAGCATGTCCACGTCCTTTTGTTTAGGGTTAATGGAACGTCGTGGACTGCTGTAGTATTACCCACATCCTATTATTGGCTACCCATTTTATAGGTGACAAATAGCGGTTTATCAAGGCCTACTGGTAAATGATTTAGCTTGGCGGTACGCCTTAACAAGGCCTATGCAAAGGCCTTATCAGGTATAACCACAATAACGGAGTATTCTTTTTGGTGCCTTATTTTAAGGGGCTTTGAATAAAGCAAAAACACAAGCCTTAGAGCATCAGGTTTATTACCGCTTTATCCTTTTTGGATGATATAGCCATATTTGCAATGAGCACCAGCGCCTGTTTAAGCGTTTTATTTTTAGCTATTGAGGAGGTGGGTGACAAACAGCCTCCTAAATCGGCCTGCTGAACAATGGTTTGGTATAACCCGTACCTGTTGCCGAAATCGGCGAAGCTCCCAGCATTTCTCGCTCTGTAGAAATCGTAGATAAAGGTATCAGCATTCAATTGCCCAACCGTCGACTTATTCGGATAGTTAAATTCGCACTGGTTTAACGCCAATATCTCCTGAATATTATGGGTTGTTAATGCAGCAACAATGGTTTCTGGCCAGTCGGATATATAGCGATGTTGAACAATGGTTTTAAGATGTGTGTCTGTTAATTCTAAATAGTTTTTAGCACTAAGACTGTCTCTATCCCAGTTGTCTAAACCGCTGCTTCTGCGATGCTGCCATTCGCTTTCATACACATTAAACCAGCGGGAGAAATTTTTAACCTCTTTAATGACAATGGTTTCTATGGAGGTTACACCGTTAAGCCCCACTGTAGCGACTGTGTAGCCAGGTTGATAAGCCGCAAGTGAAGGCACTTGTACATTAAGTAAACCTTGTTTTGAGGATTGGCTAATATCGAATAAATGCATATGCCCCCCAAAGTGGAGTTTTAACCCTGTAGAGGCAAGCACGCTTGTGGTAGTGGAAGAAGGTTGCCGGGACATTTGCATCGCTTTATCACCAAGCAAATCAGTGATGCTTTTGGTCTGTAAATCGGAAAATTCAGCCATGGGGAAGTGACTAAAGCTCACGAGTTTTTTATTCTGCTGATTGGCGCGTTTTACAATCTCCTCAATCCATTTAAGTAACTGAGGTTTATATTTAACCAGCGCATTATAACCGGCATTACTAGAGCCTTTAAAACGCTTGTCTTCATAGTCTCCTATAGGCGCGTACACGTTCGCATCGATAGCCAGCAACCAAATGCCCTCTACTGGCTCTACAAGGTAGCTCATATCAGGCATATCCATGCAGTGGTTGTTCTCGTCGCACCACCGCCAATGGCGGCTGTTTATATCCACAGTTCCAAACGGTGTTTCGTACAAAAGGTCTAATTTATCAGCTAAAAAGCCGTGGTTTGACAGCGTGGTGGCTATTTCATGATAGCCCCACTCTTTTAGTAAATCAGAGCAATAATCGCTATTTCTATTAATACAGTCTGGATGCTGATTACTTACAACGCTTATTTCCCCTCCCTCGCTATTTAAAAAATCACGCTTTCCCCCCTCCCGCGTAAAGGGTCTTACCGGATCGTGGTTTCCATTGATAGCAAAAAAGCGCACGCCATGGGTCTCCCTATAGCTATCAAGTATGTCGCGCAAGGCTAGAATATTTACCGGTTGCCCGTCGTCGGTAAAGTCGCCAGGTAAGGCTACAAGTTTAATATTACGCCTGACAATATCATCAAGCGCTTGCTTTAAAACCAGTATATTTTCATTAAATAAGCGTGTGGATTTAAGCTGCGCCCGCATGCTTCTAAGTAATAGGGGTTGCTGCGTTATAGCGTCTTTTGGCAACGAACCTTCAGGAATATTAGCAGCGGCATCGATAGGCGAGTGAAGGTGGATATCAGCTAAAAAAGCTACCTTAACGTGCTCTGGTTCACCTTCAGCTTGAGCGAAAAGCGGAAACAATAAATAAACCAAAAGCACCTTTATCCGTGTGCTCGCATTACACCTTAATAGACTTAGCATTTTCAGGTTTTCCACCAATTTAGTTCCTTAAACTCGCACCAATCCATTTATATAAGACGAATAAGCAGATAAAACGGGGACAAAAAAATTAAAAAATTCATTTTAAAACAATATCTTTGTGACACTTTTATTAAATATTACCCAACCTTATAAATTTCCGTCCCCATTTTTCATTCCCCCCACTCTACCTTTCAAAATACGCAACAAACGAACTTTTATGCGACTTATACACCTCATGTTTTTTTTGCTAGTGATTATTCCGGCGGCGGCAGACTCGTTGAATAACTATCAAATGATTGGATCGCACAACAGCTATAAAAAACCGCTTCCCGCAGAGGTGAAGGCTTATCTTAAAAAGACATCGCCTTCCCTGCTAGCCAAGCTATCGTATAGCCACCCCTCTTTGATTGAGCAACTTGATGCTGGGCTTCGTCAACTTGAAATTGACGTAGTAAACGACCCACAGGGTCAGCAATATGACAGGCCAGAATTGGAAACCCTGTTACACGGTAATTGGTTTTCCAAAGAGCAAAGAGCAAGCCTTTCTAGGCCTGGCTTTAAGGTTATGCATATTCCGCATGTGGATGCGATGAGCCACTGTTTAACCTTCACGGGCTGCGCCGAGCAACTGATTGCATGGTCGCATCAAAACCCCAAGCACTTACCTATTACTGTTTTAGTTAACGCTAAAGAATCTCAGCCCAACTTTCTCACCCATACACCACCTCTTATGTTTGAAGACGCCGACTACGCCCGTTTAGATAGTGAGATTAAGGCGATTTTTGGTAACAAACTGATCACCCCTGATTCAGTAAAAGGCGATTACGCCACGCTTAGAAACGCAATAGTAGAAAGCGGGTGGCCAGCGCTTAAGACCCTGCGGGGAAAGTTTCTTTTCATTTTCGATGCAAACCCGCAACAACGGGAAAAATACATTCATGGTCACCCCTCTCTTGAAGGCAGAAGCATGTTTGTTTCTGTGCCCCAGCAATGGGATGAAGCCGCGATTTTTATCCGCAATAACCCAGTAGAAAGCTATCAAGAAATTCGTTCACTTGTACACGCAGGGTTTTTAGTAAGAACCCGCGCAGACGCAAATTTAAAGGAAAGTAGTGAGCAAATGGCGCTTCGCCGAGAAGCCGCATACACAAGCGGCGCCCACTTTATTTCCAGCGACTTCTATCTCGGCGCACCTCTCGCCAAACAAAGGGGCTATGCCGTTTCATTCAAAAAACAATCGTTCGTTAGACCTAATCCAATTCAACACAACAACTTTGCTTATTAAAGGGAAAACACAATGAATATCTGTTTCAAAAAATCATTACTTGCCACAGCAGTTTTGACCGCCACCTGCTCAACCTCATTTTCTATTTACGCTCAGGATTCTGAAGACGAGGTTATTGAACAAATCGTAGTAAGTGGCTTTAGAGGTTCTTTAATCAAAGCTAAAGATTTGAAAAAAGAGTCGCTAGGTTCGCAAGACTCTATACTTGCTGAAGATATTGCCGACTTTCCAAGCTTAAACTTAGCAGAGTCTATTCAACGAATTCCTGGCGTTACCATTACAAGAGAAGCCGGTGAAGGCCGCCAAATATCGCTTCGCGGTTTAAACGCCGACTTTACCCAAGTTCAGCTCAACGGCATGGAAGCGCTAGGTACATCCTCTTCAGCAATGGACAGTAGAGGTACCACTAACCTTTCGCGATCTTTCGATTTCAACATTTTTGCGTCGGAATTATTCAACCAAATTGACGTAAAAAAAAGCTACTCTGCAGAAATGGACGAAGGGGGTATTGGCGGTACTGTTAAACTATATACGGCAAAACCGTTTGATTACGATGGTTTTAAAGCGGTAGTAAGTGCTCAGGCAGGCGATAACTCGCTAACAGAAGACACAAGCCCACGCGTGGCTGCGTTGGTATCGAATAGGTGGGACGACTTTGGGGCGCTTTTTTCACTTGCCTACAGTAAACGCGATACTGCGGAACAAGGATACAACACCTACCGCTGGCGTCCGCGTGATGCCCAAGGTTCCGACATTTCAGCATTA
Source organism: Alteromonas profundi (assembly GCF_010500865.1). GTDB lineage: Bacteria > Pseudomonadota > Gammaproteobacteria > Enterobacterales > Alteromonadaceae > Alteromonas > Alteromonas profundi. Next base: position 42,886 of record NZ_JAAAWN010000005.1, on the reverse strand, counting down.
TCACAAACGGACCAAGAAGCCGTAAACAGTGGTGACCTGCGCTTCTCAAGAGGGAGTCGGTATTCACAATTTAATAGCGAGCAAACACGTATAGGCGCTACATTAGCCCTTCAATACCAGCCTAATAATAATGTGTTAGTTGGCGTAGATGCACTTTATGGCAAGCTTGATAGCGAACGCGGCGAGTTTCACCTTCAAAGCAGAGGGTCGAGTTCAACCGCATTAGGATGTACCGGTGCAGACTATGAAGGAGCACGTAACTTTTGTTCACGCTTAACCGACATTCAATACAACGCAAATAACGAAGTCATCTATTCTGCGTGGGAAGACACAGCACTGCACTCTGAAAGTCGTGATCAAGGCGCCACCACTGATATTACCCAAGTCGTATTAAATGGTGAGTGGAGTGTTAATAACGCGCTTGTGCTATCTGGCTTGTTAGGCCACATGAAAAGTGAGTACGAGAGCAACAGTGCAAAAGTGTATTTGGAGTCTTTTGCGGACATGACGATAGACTACCGCGATGACCGTTTTTATGGAACCAATAGCTATATTAACGGCTTCGATCCTACTAATATTGACGAATACCGCTATCATGAAATCGATCTGCAAGAAGATAAAGTCGATAATAGCTTTAACATCGCCAAATTGGACGCAGATTACTTACTTACCGATCACTCTACACTTAAGGTGGGCGGTTCATTCAAGCGATTCGAACACAGCAATAATAAAGAGCAAGTAGGGAATGCCCTTAGAAGTGAATGGCAAAGCGGTGAAGTTAGTGATGTTATCGACCCTAGCCTAGTTTACGTAAACGATATTCACGAAAAGCAAGCATGGTTAAGCGCAGACGTAAACGGTGTTTTAGATGCCTTTAGTGTAAATAGAGATCTTTCATACAGTGATGCACCAGATGAAGTAGTAGAAGAAACCACCGCAGTGTATGCAACCTATGAACATGATTTTCTTCTCCCCGATTCTGAGGTACGCGCCAGCGTAGGGCTTCGCTATTTCGATACAGATATCGAATCAAGTGGTATCGTAAATGGCTCTGAGTATGTAACCGTAGAGCGTCAATACGATGGCGTGCTCCCAACGTTCAACTTAGCTTGGTATGCTACAGAAAACTTAGTGGTAAGAGCCAGTGCAGGAAAGAATGTTACGCGCCCCACATTAGGTAGCCTTTCCGTGTCTGGTACTGTGAACGCCGACCCATTATTTGGTTCAAGCGGTTTGAGCATCAATTCAGGAAACCCTGGTCTTGAGCCTTTTGAAACTATCAATATGGAAGCCGGTGTTGAATACTACTTTGATGAAGTTGGCTATGCGTCTGTCACGTACTTCCAAAAAGAAATCGACAACTTTATTGCTACGAACGTAGCGCCTGTGGCCTATGGCGACACAGGTTACCCGTTATCACTTATCGACGGAATGGTTGATGAGAACGGTGATGTGCAAACACCTGACACTATATACACGCTTTCTCAGCCACAAAACTTAGCACAAAGTGATTTTTCTGGGTGGGAAGCGGCATTCCAGCGCGACTTTGACTTTTTACCCGCACCGTTTAATAACCTTGGCGCAATAGTAAATTACACCTACTCCGAAGGCGAATCTTTACACAACATTCTTGTTGATGGCGAAAGCGTAGAGGTATATCGCCCTTTCTATGGGCTATCTGAAAACACCTACAACGCAACTATGTACTACGAAAAGGATAACTGGGGCATGCGTGTGTCGGTAGCCTACAGAGATGACTACTTAACCCAGGTTGAAACTTCAAGTAGTGATCAAGATGAAGCGGGCTTTCATGGTACAACATACTGGGATTTCTCAGCATTTTATGATGTAAGTGACAAACTTAAACTTTCTTTAGAAGGCATCAACTTAACCGATGAGCGTGAGGAACAATATAGCGATTCAGACGATCGTTTATACAACACTACCTTAAGCGGACGTACATTCTACATAGGGTTAACCTATTCAATGTAATACACTAACAAAGGGCCCATTTGGGCCCTTTGTTGTTTGGTTAGAAGCGATAAGCTAAAGACAATGAATAATTGCGACCACTGACAGTGGTATTATACGGGCGCTGCGTGGAATCAGAATATTGAATTTCTCGTTCGTTCGTTAGGTTTGTTGCTTCCATGCGTATCTCTACATTATCCGTCATCTGATACGCTATAATCTGATACGCTATAACCCCATCAAGATAAAGACTGGGTAAAAAACCTGTTTCGTCTTCATCAACTAACGTGCCTTCATCTACCCGTGCGATATAACTATCTCTATAGGTTGCCGATAACCTAAAGCTAAAAGAATAGCCCTCAAGGTAAGCGGTAACGTTCGCTAGAACGGGGGATAAATATGGAAGGGTTATGGCAATAGGAATTACTAGCTACTTCGTTGAGCTCTCTTTCATTAGCTCATGCTTTCGATAACTTTTGAAAATAAGCCCGCATTTAACAACCAAAAGAAATTCTGCTCTGCTTTCTTCATTGTTTATCGTGTATTCGAAGTCATAACTATCTTTCACGCCAAGCTCGATCAACAGTGTCAGACAAAGGTTGAAGCAAGTACTCTAATGCCGTTCGCTCTCCTGTTTGGATAAAAACCTCTGCAGGCATTCCCGGGATAAGTTGTTCAGTAGGCAGTTTGGCTAACTCTTCAGCGGCGATGCTTACTCGAATGATAAAAAAGCTCATACCAGAGCGTTCGTCTAACATACTGTCGGCTGACACATACATCAGTTTACCTATTAGTTCGGGGGTTATCCGTTGTTGTAATCCAGAGAGTTTCACCCGTGCGTTCTGACCAAATTGTAAGTCGTCAACATCCGTAGGCAGTACTTGGCCTTCTACGATAAGCGCATCGTTATCTGGCACAATCTCCATAAGCAATTGCCCAGGTACAACCACGCCCCCTGTGGTGTGTACATTTAGCCCTACAATTAACCCATCCACCGGAGCTTTAACTACCATTTGCTGAAGATGATGCGAGGCAGCATTGGCACGCTCTTGCAAATCGATAATTTCAGATTCAACATCTTGCAACTCGGCCAGCACCTGTTCATGAAAGCTACGCTTCACCCGAATGAGCTCTAATCGTTTCTCGTCAATGCTAGCTCGCGCACTAGCTATAGACGATACTAACTCGCCAGCTCTTCCTTCTAGCTGCGCTAGATTTCTTTCCAGCTCAAGAAGGCGTTCATTTCCCACCAACCCTCTAGCTTTAAGATCTCTAAGATTAACTAATTCGTCTATACTTATCTCTATTTGGGTTTGTGTTGAGGCTTGTTGACTTTTAAATCCTGATATTTGTGATTTAAAGTTCTCAATTTGCTGTTGTAATATTTCTTGTTGAGATAGCTGGACAGATCGGCGAATAGCAAATAAAGATTGCTGTGCGTCAATCAGGCTGTTCTTGTCTTCATGCTGACTATGCAGGAATCGCGTAAAATCTGGTTGCTGACTATTGTCTCGCTCCGCTTGCAAACGAGTACGTTTCAATTCTGCTGTAAAAAGCGCCCCTACAACGATCCCCAAAGAAGATTCCGCTTGAATTGGATCCAAAATAACTAGAGTATCGTCTTTTTTCACTCTCTGCCCGTCAGAAACCAAAATTTCATTCACGATTCCACCGTCAAGGTGCTGGATTTGTTTTCGATTCGAGTCTACTTTTACCTGTCCTACTGCAATGATTGCACTAGCCAGTCTCGCTGATGATGCCCAAGCAGTCGCCCCTACAACAAACACGAGTAAGATCATTAGGCCGGTTATGATAGGACCTTTTAACGAAGTCTTAATGTCAGGTAAATTGTCATTAGCAAGATTCATCATCATGTCCCTGTTTTTTGGACAGTTGGCCTCACGAGTTTAGCCATGACTTCGCTGGTAGGACCGAACGCGGCTAACGCACCGTTTTGCATTACTAGTAATTTATCAGTTAAGTTCATTAAAACTGGGCGGTGGCCAATCACTAAAACCGTTGCATCATGGCCTTTAAGCGCTTTTACTGCAGCAGCGACGGTACGCTCAGCCTCTGCGTCTAGTGAAGACGTCGGTTCATCTAGTAAGATTAGTTTGGGCAATCCAAAAACTGCACGCGCTAAAGCTATTCTTTGTCTTTGACCACCGGACAATGCATCATCAAAATTATCAGCGGCAAAGTTATAGCCACTTTCCAAGCCAAGGATCATTTCGTGTACACCTGCAAGCTGAGCCGCTTGCATGATTTCTTTTGGATCTGCATCGGTGAAGCGGCTAATATTTTCTGCGATAGTCCCGGGAAACAATTCTACACTTTGTGGTAGATAACCTACGTGAGGCCCTAGCAACGTTCTGTCCCATTGTGAATAGGTCGCGCCATCAAGACGAATGTCACCATGCGTGGGGGCGTAAAGTCCAAGTAACAACTTTCCGAGCGTGCTCTTACCAGCCGCATTTGGGCCTGTTATACCTATGACCTCCCCCGAATTTACAGTGAAACTCACGTCTTTAATCAGTGGCTTTTCGCTATTTGGAAACTGAAAGATAGCATTTTGAACCGTTAACTTGCCTTTAGGTTCTGGCAACGGCAGCGGCTCAGTGGAAATAGGCAAGCTGGCTTGATACTCCAATAGCCGCTCTCTCGCGTCACGGGCTGCAATTACTAAACGCCAGCCACTTATCGAGGCTTCTATAGGCGCTAACCCTCTACCCATAACAATAGACGCAGCAATCATAACGCCTGGCGACGATTCCTGCTCAATAACAAGAAACGCTCCCATCCCTAAAATACCCACTTGAAGCGCAAACCTTAAGCCTTTCGATATCGCCGAAATGCTGCTACTTCGAGAATTAGCGAGGCCCCCAAAACTTATGCTTTTTAAATGTGGAATATTCCATTTCTCAAGAATATTACCGCTCATACCCATTGCATAAACTGCATTTCTATTTTTACCACAAACATCCGTATAGCGATGAGCTTGACTAGATGCATTTTGACTGTCTTTTTGCGCAATTCGCGTCATCTTCTCGCCTAAAAGCGCAAGGCTAAAAAGCGCAATAGCGCCAGCAAGCGCGATATGCCCTAACATTGGATGCAAAATATAAATAAGCCCTAGATAAAGTGGCGTGAAAGGCGCGTCCATTATTGCAGTTAGCGCCGGAGATGAAAGGAAGGCACGTAAGGTGTCTGCATCGCGCAGAGGTTGGCTATGACCACCCTGCTCAATAATGTTTTTAAACAAATAACCACTCAGTGTTTTGTCAAAGGAATTACCTAAACGAGCGAGCAATATTCCGCGTACGATGTCTAAAGTTGCTAACACAACCAGTGCAACCAAAGCAAAAATGGTAAGAAAAAGTAATGTGGCATGGCTGCCAGAGACCAAAACCCTATCATAGACCTGCAACATGTACAGTGGCGAGACTAGCATCAAAAGATTAATCGCAAAGCTAAATAAAAAAACATATAGAAGCGCTGACCTAATATTAGCCAACGCGTTATTTACAGGCATCAATCCTTTGCCACTATTCATTCTCACCATCCATAATATATAAGACTTGCTTAAATTTGGCGGTTTATACTTTTCTTCGAACAAGCATAAGTATTAGCCCTAGTGACAGTAATGATAGCGCTGAAGGTGCATTAGCTTGGACAACTGGTTCACCTTCTATTTGAAACGCCAAATCAACTTCTAACCCCGTTAAGTTTACTGCTCCTAGTGAAGAGGATGGATTCAGTGCCAACCCAGGTACACCAGGGACAGGTGATGTCGCGGCGTTTGCCCAACCAAAAGCAAGACCATTATTGTTTATCAAGTCGGCACCAATATTTAGGAAGTAGTCTCCTGGTCCTAAATCGAAATTAACTAAATCGATTTCATGCCGTAAAAGTCCACTAACTCCGTTGACAACCACTTTGGTAAAGGTTTTGCTGATCCCGGCTTCACCTGTAACACTAAACAATGGTGTATTGTGGTCAAAGCCCGGCTCATTTTTAAATAGTCGAAGTAAAATAAAGTCACTAGCAAGTCCTGCATTTGGATTCTCAAAAGACCAAAACGTAATTTTGGTAATTGAGGTAGTTTGTGACAAAGAGAATTCACCTAGTAGCGACGGAGCGCCAAAACTCGTATCTGCAACAGAGCCAACAGCTGCGGGGAAATTAACGGGGGCGTTAGTAATCAACGCAGCTTTCACACTTACAGAACCAACACTTAGCATGCATAGCAGTAAAGACAACGCTAATCCATGCTTCGAAAACGAATGTTTCATATATCTTCCTTAATCTTGGTGTTATTTGTTATCTAACTAACCAGCTGATATAAGTCTACATACAAACTGTTACCGCATCTTTGCAACCGCGTGACCCTAATACTTTGCGATGATTAGACAGGCAATTATTAAGCCAAAAAATTTTTATTTAAAATTCAGATAACTGCAAGTTGAGTTGGGTGTCGCCACCCAACAACTGTATAAAAAACGGACACATTTATCGAATCAAATAATCGTCATATTGCGTAAATTGAATATCACTTTCATCAAACTCTAACGACAGCTCTGAAATTATTGAACTCTTTTCATCTGCTGCCGAAAGCGCTATTGACTGCTCACCTTTCTGTAGAGAATAATTCAGCGCCATCGCGTTACTAAGACTTGTTATATGCGTTTTCAATTGACCGAAATCAAATTCAACATTATCCAGTTCTTCATCGGGCATAGATAAATTGCTCTCTATAGGCTTCTCTTTCGCTTCGATTAAATCAGGGACTACAGGCATTGTTGACACGATATCTTCTTTGACACTGATAAATTTCACTTCAGGTTGAACCTGGGTATCTTCACCTACCGTTAATAGCTCGTCCAATACCTCTGACCGGATGTCGGCTTGGTCGTCATCAGATTCAATTGGCTCAGGTATCACCGGTAGTGTAAACATAATATCGTCCTCGATTTGAATGACTTTCCCAGTAGATTCAAGTATTGAAAATCCATCAACCGAAGCTAATTCATCAACGTCTACAGACACGCTTTCATCTTGTTCCTCATCCGACTCGATGGGATCTTCCATTACTGGCAGTGTGGAAACGATATCTTCCATAACTTTAGTGAGCACCTCAGCTGGCTCAAGCTCAACGTTTCGTATGTTTACTACCTGCTCACTGATGCTAGTTGAAATTCTTTCACCGTACTCTTCATCTGATTCAATGGGCGCTGGCACTACAGGTAGTGTTGTCATCACGTCTTTGTCATAGGCTGGCAATATCGACTTAACGTCACTTTCAGTTTGCGCTGGAATTGTTACCACATTTGGCAAAGGCGTAACCCTCGAACTATTCTCCATCTCCTCAGCAGGACTGATTAACTCAGGTACCGGTAAAATCGATAACATAGCTTCTTGTGCTACTCCTAAAGATTCAATGGCAACGTTTTCAGCATTGTCGCCACCACGGAAACCAACTTGAATAGAGTCAATGAGTAATTCACTGCCTGTATTAGTCTCCCCACTCGTTGCAACGCCGTTGTCGTCTGCATAACTTCCGTAAACAAATTGCTCATTATCATCATACGCACCTGCAGTAACAACAAAATAGTCGAATGCATTATGAGTCGTAAAGCTCATTGATACCTCCCCACTAGCGTTACCGGTAACCAGATATTCATCAACAAGATTATCGCTTTCATCAAAAAACTGAACTCTGGCTTGTTCGTCGAGGTTACCTGATTCGTTAGCATACAAATCAGTAAACATAATCTCGCCGCTCTTTGCTGATGTATCAATATCGAATCGAATCCCCTCAGTGCCGTCTAACTGCTGGAAGAAAGAGCCCGTTTGCGATGTGCGACCAGATACACCTAAATGCCCAAAGGCAATATCCTGGCCCTCGAGACGCCAAGAATCCCAACCGACGAAAGACATTGACGACCACGCTTCATTTTCGTCGCTGGTATTTGCTTTGTGCGTCAGTGTAATTCCTTCATCAGTCCAGCCATCCTGCCAGGCATTAGGGTTAAAGAAATCAAAGAAAGCAGGAACATCTCCAATGCGCGAGCCGACATCAATATCATCAACAACACCCACATCAAAAGTGCCAGACTCAGTAACAAGCTGAACATTTACTTCGTATAGCCCAATGTCACTGTACTCGTGTAACAAAGCACTTGGATCGTTAAAGCTTTCAGACGTACCGTCGCCCCAATCTACAATCACTTCCAAGACAGGCTCGTCACTGGATATTTGTAAATCGAGTTGTACTTCTTGGTCGCGAAGGGTAAATTCTTGAATAGATCCCGTTGCTGTGGGCTCGCTGAGTTCTTCGTTTACCGTCACCGATGTACTGGCAGCAATAAATTGGCCATCTTCGTCGGTAATAAGTAACTCTATAGTTGGATTGGTGATTGTACCGTCATAACTATGAACGTAATCTCCTGCTCCGGTGTAGATAGAAGTTGTTCCATCCCCCCAGTTGATAACGGCGTCTGAGATGGTATCGTCACCTGGATCCACAATCTCTCCAAAGTTGATAGTAAATAGTGCATTAGCATCAACACTAACATCTGACGCAACTGACGTAATCGGTGCCACGTTGTTGATGGTGACATCAATGGTGCCTGCGTTAAACGTGCCTTCATCATTCACGATTTGCACACTGATCGTTGTGCTGCTGTTACCATCAACAAAGGTGTGAGTAACATCACCTAAATCAGCTACCGACTGCACCGCTGAACCATCACCCCAGTCAATGAGATATTCGGTGACAGGATCATCACCGGAGTCTACCAAGTCAGCCAGCGTTAGTGTATAGACGCTGCCCTCGTCTGTCTCGCTAGCGCCACTTACAGTTATAGATGGGGCTACGTCGTTCACTGCAACGCCAAGGCTTGCCGCCGTATACGTGCCATCTTCATCTGTCACTATCAAGCTAATAACTGGCGAGCTATCACCATCAGCAAAGGTATGGCCGTAATCTCCCGCCCCTGTATACGCTGTGGTCGTGCCATCACCCCATTCAATCACCGCACTCGTGATAATATCGTCACCCGGGTCAAGTATGTCACCAAAGGTGTAAATCGCTTCAGCCCCTTCATTGACTTCGATAGGCCCAGTAATACTGCTTACAGGGGCT
>NZ_JAAAWN010000005.1:0-33678 GCF_010500865.1 Alteromonas profundi | reverse complement strand
ATTGACACTCACCGCCTGCGTAGCGACATCGCTGAACGTACCGTCTTCATCTTCGAGACTTACCCTGATAGTAAAGTCACCGACTGTGGTATATGTGTGCGACACATCGCCCACACTGCTGTAGGTTTCTGTTGTGCCATCGCCCCAATTCACGGTAATTCCATTCGCAACAATGGTATCGTCACCTGGGTCGATAATTGCTCCAAGGTTCAAGGTATACGCGGTATTTTGGATACTGGTCGACGCGCCCGATAGCGCTAACGTTGGCGCTACGTTGTTGATGGTGACATCAATGGTGCCTGCGTTAAACGTACCTTCATCATTAACGATTTGCACACTGATCGTTGTGCTGCTGTTACCATCAACAAAGGTGTGAGTAACATCACCTAAATCAGCTACCGACTGCACCGCTGAACCATCACCCCAGTCAATGAGATATTCGGTGACGGGATCATCACCGGGGTCTACCAAGTCAGCCAGCGTTAGTGTATAGACGCTGCCCTCGTCTGTCTCACTTGCGCCACTTACAGTTATAGATGGGGCTACGTCGTTCACTGCAACGCCAAGGCTTGCCGCCGTATACGTGCCATCTTCATCTGTCACTATCAAGCTAATAACTGGCGAGCTATCACCATCAGCAAAGGTATGGCCGTAATCTCCCGCCCCTGTATACGCTGTGGTCGTGCCATCGCCCCATTCAATCACCGCACTCGTGATAATATCGTCACCCGGGTCAAGTATGTCACCAAAGGTGAATATAGCTTCCGAACCTTCATCCACGTCAACGGGCCCAATAATACTGCTTACAGGGGCTACATTATTTACTATGACTTCAAAGGCCTCGGTGTCAGACTCGCCCGCGTCATCGGTCACGGTAATCGACACGGTTTGCACGGATGCACCATCGGCAAACACCTTCGACACATCAAAACTGTTCGAGCTTGTAGCAAAGGACTCATCAACATTGCCGTCATTATCCCAATCGATATCTACGGTATAGCCTGCTGCTCCATTGTCCTCACCGTCAGTGAAGTTAATGGTACGAGTAAAGGTATCGCCTTCATCAATTACAGCATTAGCCTGTGCAGCTACATCCACGGTATCCGCTGGCGCACTGACACTCACTGCCTGCGTAGCGACATCGCTGAACGTACCGTCTTCATCTTCCAAACTGACGCTGATAGTAAAGTCACCCATTGTGGTATACGTGTGCGACACATCGCCCACACTGCTGTAGGTTTCGGTTGTGCCATCGCCCCAATTCACGGTAATTCCATTCGCAACAATGGTATCGTCACCTGGGTCGATAATTGCTCCAAGGTTCAAGGTATACGCGGTATTTTGGATACTGGTCGACGCGCCCGATAGCGCTAACGTTGGCGCTACGTTGTTGATGGTGACATCAATGTTGCCTGCGTTAAACGTGCCTTCATCATTCACGACTTGCACACTGATCGTTGCGCTGCTGTTACCATCAACAAAGGTGTGAGTAACATCACCTAAATCAGCTACCGACTGCACCGCTGAACCATCACCCCAGTCAATGAGATATTCGGTGACAGGATCATCACCGGGGTCTACCAAGTCAGCTAACGTAAGCGTATAAACACTGCCTTCGTCTGTCTCACTTGCGCCGCTTACGTTAATAGACGGCTCTATATCTTCAATATCTACAATAAGAGTGGCTGCGACATGAGGGTCAGCATCTTCGTCTGTGACTAAAAGTCTAATACTGCGTGTGGCATTTCCATCTGCAAACGTATGACCGTACTCTCCAGCACCTGTATAGGCAGTGGTTGTGCCGTCGCCCCAATCGATCACGGTATTGCTAGTTGTATCATCTCCGGGATCGACGATATCGCCGAAGGTATAAGTCACTTCACTACCTTCATTAACGTCCGTTGGGCCTGTAATAGTAGAAGACGGCGCTACGTTTAGAACATTGACAAACTGTGTACCCGCATTTTCAAAAGTACCGTCATCATTGACGACATCGACTGAAATATTAAAGCCGAAAGGGCCGTCACTGTAGACATGAGTCTGCGTGCCAAATTCATCACCAATGATGGTTTCAACTGTACCGTCCCCCCAATCAATGACAAATTCCTGAATAGGGTCATCACCTGGTTCAAACACACTAGCGGTAAGACTATAGACAGACCCTTCGTTAACCGAACCACCACCATGAAGGTTAATCGTAGGCGCAACATCGCCCACAGTCACAGAAAAAGTTTCTGTATCGGTCTGTCCGTTGACATCGTCAGATACCGTAACAGTGACATCATAAACTCCGTCATCGGCAAAATTATGAGCGATGTTAAAGTCGCGACTGAATATGGCAACATTATTCTGAACGCTCCCGTCTCCCCAATCGATGGAGTAGGTCCAGCCATTGCTATTCTGATCTGTAGGGTCGGTAAACGAAATAGACTGAACAAAGGTCGAGCCTTCATTCGCGGTTGTATCGGATATCGTCTGCACGTCCAACACTTCGGCGGGTACACTGACTTGCACGTCTTTGGTTGAAACACCGACATACGTACCATCTTCGTCGACTAAATCTATAGAGATTTCGAAATTGCCGGGAGTGGCATACACATGGGTAACGTCACCGGGGCTGTTAAAGGTTTCAACTGTGCCGTCTCCCCAATCGACAATGAAATCTGTCACTGTATCATCGCCAGGGTCGCTCGGATTACCTAATCTTAGGGTATATACTTGGTCTTGTTCGACGTCATTGTTGCCAAACAGACCTATCGATGGGGCAACATTGCTGATAGTTGCTTGATACGTTTGTGTCTCTATTGCTTCTGGTGTGCCCGATTGGTCGTCTACCGTCACCGTAACTGTATACACTCCATCGTCCAGATAGCGATGGCCGGTATTAAGCGTACCTGAATTTGTTGTATATTGTGACGACTCACCGTCTCCCCAGTCCACGTTTACTAAAAGTGTATCACCGTCAGGATCGGTGAAATTTATGGTATGACTAAATCCAGTTCCATACGACTCAGTTCCCGTATCGTCGGCGCCTACACTCATCCCTGGTGCGTCATTAACAGGTAAAACAGTGATATTAGTCGTAGCGGGCTCAGCGAAGTTCGCTCCATCACTTCCTGCCCAAGTAAAGCTATCCAGCCCATTAAAATCTTGGTCGCCCAGATAAGTTAATACACCAGTTTGAAGCGCATTAATATCAAAGATCTGTCCTGGCGTTATAGCTATACCATTTAGTGCAATTACACCGCTGATGGGAAGTGTGATAAACGCAACTTCTTGAAGTGGCTCCCCTTCAGGGTCAACAAATGCATTTAAAAACTCGTTAACATCTATAACAATATTTTCGTCTTCGTTTCCTTGAACGACAAAATCCGTGGTTTGAGGTACTTGATTACCAAAACGCTGCATAAAGACGTCATAGCCGTCGGTTCCCCCCATCCAAGATGTCCATGACGCGATAAACCCGCCATTGCTCAATGCTGCCAAGCTTGGCTCATCCTGTGTGCTACTAGTATTTTGATTTATCAACTGCGGAACGTCTATTAGGCGCCCAGCTTGGTCAAACTCTTGCACAAACACGCCGTCGCCACTTCCGTCATTGCCGGTAAAGGCAATGGCAAAACCACCACCAGAGAGAGCGACAATGCTTGGGTCATACTGAGAATATAGGTAGTCTTGATTTACCCTGAATTCATCGCCTATTGCAACGGATTCTCCTACTGCGTTGAACGTGAAGCGTTGTGCATAGACACCTGAATTAGATAGATCGGCCGTATTATCAGTCCAGGTGATGACAAAGTCTCCGTTTGCTAACCCAGCAACTGCACTTTGCGTCTGACTTCCGGTTACCGTGGTATTGACTTGGAATTCACTACCCACTGCATTGCCATTGGCGTCGAACACCTGAGCGAAGATACCGTCATTACTAGAGTCGGGGCTTTGCCACGACACTACGTACCCACCATCAGGTAATGCCGTTGAGCTCGCTAATGCACTTATGTCTGCAGTGTCCTGATTGCTCGAAACCGTAGTGTTCACTAACAATTCGCCGCCTAATGCTTGACCTGTGGCATCAAAACGCTGCATGGCAACACCCCAGCCACTGTTATCACCTGTGTCGGAATCGTATGTCTGCCATACCACAGCAAATTCACCGTTTGGTAAGGCTGCGATTTGTGAATGACTTTGGGAGCTCGAGGCTTCTGTATTTATGACAAACTCGGCGCCATTGTGCGGAGCTTGGTTAAACGGCGAGCCGTCGTTGTTGAAAATACGCCCGACAACTGAAGACCCTGAACCATCTTGCGATGAAGCAGAAGATGTCCATGTCATTACAAAAGTACTATTATTCAATGACTGCACTGTGATATCACTTTGTGTACTAGTGAGTGTTGTATTCGCTACCTCATTGGAACCAACCGGGTTGTTTTCATTGTCATAGAGTTGAAAATGTACATCACCGCTTTGGCTGTCTTGCCAAGAAACAACATATCCATCAAGCTCTCCATTGCTATCGTAAAGTGCTGATGTTTGAGATGATGATTGGTATCCAGTAGTGTCTGTGTTTACGACTCTCTCAGGTTGTAGCGTTGGTAAATTGCCATCCAGATTTTGAGAAATATTAACCACAATAGACTGCGCTAAACTTGAACCGCCTGCGCCATCAGTTAAGCGTACGCTATAAGTCCGAGTCGACTCTGGTGCATCCGAGGTATTCCTATAAGTTACGGCTTCGAGCAACGATTCTATAGCCTGCGCACTCGCGTTTGCATTAAACGTAACCACTAATGCAGTGTCGTTGGTTCCGCTAGAGTCCAAGGTACCGATCACCGTGCCTTCATATAAAACGTCGCTGCCAGACAAAGCAATTTCGTTTGCACCAGAACCTTGATTTTGAATCCCCAAATTATCCTGAGGGAAGAAGGACTGACGTCCAAGCTGGTCGCCTTGTCCATATGAAGAGATACGTGCAATCTCAAGCTGTCCATTTGTAAAATCGGTCGTATCGATATCTGCGACACCGGCACCGATAAACAACAGCTGAGGTGCAAAGTTGAGACTGGATTCACTAAACTCAATGGAGTTAGATGCAATTTCAACTACAGGCGCTTGACTAGTTTCAAACTGGTCATCACTGCCAAACATGCGCATAAGAATGCCATAGCTGTTTGCTTGATCCGGTTCGGTGTTATAGCTCGTCCAGGTGACTGCAAAACCACCGTTACTCAGTGCAGTAATGCTAGGTTCATAGTTTCCATTAACATTATTAGTTTCTGCGCGTTTTGGACCATCAACAATATTGCCATCATTGTCGAACTGCTGAACAAAAATACTGTCAGGGTTGTTTGAATCTGAGTAGCTTATAGCAAAACCACCTCCGGCTAATGCGGTAACATCGGGCTCGTACTGTGCGCCACTTGTCTCCTCGTTTACGCGCAGTAATTCTCCAACAGCTTGACCGTTTGCATCAAATAGCTGAGCAAAAACGCCAGCGTTACTGGTATCGTTGTCGTCAGTATAAGTCACAACAAAACCACCATTATCTAGCGCCGCCACTTTCGGCTGATACTCGCTATCACTGGAATCGGCTAGAGTAATTGCACCTGAAAATGCACTACCATCACTGTTAAAAATTTGAGCTTCTATATCAGAGCTAGTTCGATAGCTAACGACCAGCTTTCCATTGGCTAACTCAGTGATATCCGGCTCGCTCTGAGTACCGGAAATTGTAGCGTTGGCGAGAGTTTCGGTTATAACGCGGTTTCCATTGGCGTCAAATGTAGTAAAAAAAGTACCGCTGTTGTCACCTACACCGTTTCCTCTAAAAATGGCAGCGAACCCACCGTTAGCCATCGATGTTAAACGCACCTGCGACTGTGCACTAGCTAAAGTATCGTTGATGACAAAGTCATCGCTTTGCTGCACACCATTTAAGTCGAAGAGTCGTCCAAATATACCTGAGCTATCGTCTTCGCCACGACCTTGCCAGGCAACCACAAATCCACCAGCCACTGCCGTTATACTAGGGTATGTCTGCCCTTCTGGGGTGTACTCGTTAACAATAAATTCGTTACCTATTGGCGAGCCGTTTGCATCGAAGCGCTGCCCCACAATACCATCACTCCACCCATCCTGATTCTGCGACTGCCAAACTACCACTAGCGAACCATCTTCCAACTCTGTGACTTCTGAATAACGCTGATCGTTTTCTTGGTAGGTATTGACCTGAATTTCGTCTCCCTGGGGCTTCGCGCCGTCAGCCACAGGTTCAACCACAAAACTAATCGCATTATTCGATGTGCTATTGCCATCACCGTCTGTTAAACGCAGCGATATAGTTCGTTCAAGCGTAGGGCCATCTGACGAATTAAGGTAGCTTAATGCTTGAAGCAAAGCGTTTATGCTAGCTTGATTTGCATTGGCATTAAAATTGATATGAAGTTCATTACCATTAGCGCCATCTTTGGTAATGCTGGCAAAAGCGGTACCTTCATAGGAAATAGTGCTTCCAGATACACTGATCTCCCCTAATCCGTTACCTGAACTCAAAACCGAAAAATTATCCTGTTCATTAGCACTAACAAATTGACCTTGGGCGCCATATCCAGTAATCACAGTAACGGTTAGGCTACCTCCATTAAAGTCATTAGACTCAGCGCCGAATAAATCACCACTCGGAATGAATGCTTCTGGGGTATCAGACTCGGTCAAGGTGATCTCGCTAGGCAAACCAGCAATTTCAATTTGACCTGCACCATCAGAAAATTGACCGTCACTACCAAAACCACGCCAGAACACCCCATAGGAATTGTTTACTCCAGCCTCAACGTTATAACCACTCCAAGCAGTGATGTAGCCACCACTGGACAAGCCCAACACAACAGGCTCCCAATCGGTGCTGACGTTATTAATGTTGACCTGATTGTTACCGTCAATAGCGTTTCCGGCAGCATCAAATTCCTGGGTAAAAATGCCATCAGGTGAGGCACCTGAATAGTAACTTACAACAAAGCCACCTGTGGATAGCGCATCCACTTTTGATTGGTATTGACTGCCCGAAATGCCTTCATTCACCCGAATTTCATCGCCAATTATATTGCCACTTGAATCAAACAGCTGTGCAAATACACCTGAACCATTGCCGTCATTATTGACCGTATAAGAAACTACAAAGTTTCCATTAGATAGAGCCGTGATATCTGGCTCCCGCTCTGTCGTTACGGGGCGGTCAATAATAATTTCTGGCGCTAGCGTGGTTCCGTCTGCATTAACTAAACGAATGGTTATTTGATTACTACTTTCGTATGTGACAGCAAGTTGCCCACTAGCCAATTCTGTGATCGAAGGATCATACTGTGACCCACTCGTAGATTCATTGATTAAGAACTCTGCGCTTAACGGTGTACCATCTTCATTAAATAAGCGGCCAAATACCCCGCTGTTGTCGCCGTTACCATTACCTTCCCAAACTACTGCGAATCCACCGCTGCTCAGTTGGATAATTTGCGGGTCGTTTTGAGTGGAACTTGTGGTTTCGTTAATTACAAATTCACCACCAACTGGTTCACCAAATTCATCAAATCGCTGTGCGACAATACCGTAACCGCTACCATCAACACCGCCAGTGTCCGACCAAGCCACCACAAACCCATTGCCGTTAGTCGCTACTGATGGCAGTGATTGTGAATTTAACGTGCTGGTATTGATAGCAATTTCATTGCCAATAGGCGCACCGTTTTCACTGTATCTCTGAGCGAAGATACCTTGGCCATTTCCGTCTTGATTGGCATCAGACGTCCAGACCATTACAAACCCACCACTTGCCATTTCAGCCAGTGCTGGCGTAGTTTGATTGCCCAACTCAAAACTGTTTGCCTGTATGTCGCTAGTCTGTGGTGTGGAACCGTTAGCCACTTCCGTAATGTTTAGCGTAACGACCTGATTTGCGCTAGAGCCTCCATCACCATCGGTTAGACGTAACGCGACTTCTCTGCTAGCTTGCGGTGAGGTGGAGAGATTGGAATAACCGATTGCCTGTATCAACGCGTTTACGGCTTCTAAGGTAGCATTAGTATTTAAAGCAATATGTAAACCATTTCCCGCTTGCCCATCTTGTGCAATGGTGCCTATTGCGGCGCCTGCATAGTTGACTGTGCTTCCAGAAACACTAATCTGCCCCTGTCCGACACCTTGATTTTCGATAGTAAAGTTATCATCAGCAAACTCTTGGTTTGTATTTACAATATCTCGATACCCGCTGACGATGTCGATTGTTAAAAGGCCACCATCAAAATCTGGCGAATCGCTATCAAGAATATCAACATTACTGAAAATAAACTCTGTGTTGGTACTTTCCGTAATCGTGATTTCTGCTGGAATATTTTCAATTTGTGGACCATCGCTATCACTAAAGTCGCTGGCAACGCCAACCAACTGTTGCCCTATTTCATAGGTGCTATTAGCAGGTGATGTAAGATTATATCCAGACCAAATAACCGCAGCGCTCTGATTTCCAACGCTCACAATTGTAGATTGGTGGTCTGTACTCGGCCCCGAGCCAGCTAAAACTGGCCCATCCACTTTTGTAGGGGTAGTACCTGTAGCTTCAAATTCTTGGACGTACACGCCCGCATTTGCCCCCCAAGTAACGGCGAAATTACCATTATTCAATGAAGCTATGTCAATGCCATCATTAGAATTCCAGCTTGTTTCGCTGGTGTTAACAATAAACTCATCGCCGATGAAGTTGCCGTTTGCATCGATGCGTTGACCGCGGAACCCCCAAAAGTCTCTGGAGAATTCGTCGATATAGTGCCCCCAAACCAACACAAATGTACCGTCATCAAGCGCGGTCACTGCAGGTTGATTCCATACATTCCCTTCTGACGTATTTACTTTGAACTCAGAAACTAACTCTGTTCCATCTACAGGATTAAAAATACGTGCAAATACATCGTCGCCCGCATTGCTCCTCCACGTTGCTACCACTGCGCTTGCAGACGCTGCTAAGTCGGCATTGTTTTGAGAGCCCGAAATTGACGTATTCGCTAATAATTCAGCGGTTGTGGCAACACCATCATTATCAAAGAAGCGCATACCAATACCAATACCGCTCGTATCTCCCGTAGCAGTATCGTAAGTGTCGAACGCTACGACGAAGCCGCCAGTAGCCAGCGCAGTAACGACGGGGGTCCCTTGCGTACTAGATAGATTTTCATTAACAATAAATTGGTCGCCAAGGGCTTGACCAGAAGCAGTAAAGCGCTGGGCATAAACATTTATGTCGCTGTTGGACTCGCTAGTAACACTCTCCCAAACCACGACGAAAGAGCCATCACTGAGCCCTGCAACGTCAGCGTTGGTTTGATTGCCGAAGTTTTCCGTATTAACCACGAACTGGTTACCAACTGCTTGTCCATTTTCATCGAAGATATGGGCGAATATCCCGTTGGAACTGCCGTCAAGGCTGTTTTCGCCAGTCCATGTAACTACATATCCACCACCCGACAACTCGCTGGCAGATGGCATAGCCTGGTTACCAGCAGTTACTTGGTTAATTAGACTCGGCTCGCCAACAAGGTCAAAGTCATTTACAGACTGCTCAAAATTAAGGCTGTAATCTATATTCGTGGAGTAGTTGTTCGCGCTGTCGTATACATAGAGCCTAACACTTCTGGTGTTAAGAGCGCCTGAATCGCTGCTATAGCCCAGTGCTTCAATTAAAGCTTCAACTGCTTCATCGGTAACGCCAGTCGTAAAATCAATACGCAAATCACTGCCCGCTTCTCCATTGTCGGAAGAATCAATTGAGGCAAACGCAACCCCCTCATACAAAATGGTAGAGCCGCTCACACTAATTTGGCCATTACCCGTACCTATGTTAACCACGCCTAAGGTATCTTCGAACGTCTCGCTGTTTGAAATATAACGCAACGACAAATACCCACCGTCTAAGCTATTTGAACCCTTGTATTCAAAATTAATATTGCTGTCTAACAAAGCCAGCTGACCTACTACATCCGACTCGTTGAAGGTTATATTTCTGTCAAAGTCTTCCATTAAAAAGGTAGGGGCAGACACCGACGAGCGTATCTCGATAGAAATGGCATTTCCTTGGGTAGCTGCACCATTGCCGTCGGTCACGCGAATTGAGATTGTTTCATCATTTTCTACATTGTTTTGAGAGGCATAGGTAAGGTGTTCTATCAGTGCATCAATTGCTATTGCTGTGGCATTAGCGTTGAAAGTGACAGATAACCCACTGCCATTTGTGCCATTTTCACCACTCGAAATTTGGCCGATCACTGTGCCTTCAAAACTAACATCAACTCCGCTAACAGAGATTTGGCCAATGCCCGTTCCTGTTGTGTCAATGGCAAGCAGGTCATCAGCATCGCTTTGGGTAAGGTAGAACACTTCTAACATACCGCCGTTAAAATCATCGCTGATGTGAGTGAAATCCACGTCTGCATCAATTCTCACCGGCGTTGAGGCTACTGAATTTACAATTTGCCGCGTATCGGTCACGTCATCCAGACTTGGTGGCGTGGTACGGTTGAAATCGCTAGGGTTACCGAAAATATTCTGAAAAACGCCCCAGCTGCTATCATCAGGCTCTAAAGAGGAGTCTGCCCAAACCGCGATAAAGTTGTTGGACGCCCCCAAGCCAGTTAGAGAAATATTATCAACGTTAGACACTGAGGTACTGCTAGCTAGCACCTCGCCATCAATTGGAACGCCATTACCGTCGAATTCTCGGATGAAAGCACCATTATTATCTCCAACGCCATTACCCGTCCAGCCAACGATAAAATTGCCATTAGGTAAAGTCGCGACAGTAGGCTCTGTTTGATTTTCTGTTAACGTTTCATTTACCTGAATTAGATCGCCGTTAGCGGTTCCATCAGCATTATAGCGCTGGGCAAAAACCCCATCGCTACTGCCATCTGTACTTTGAAATACAACGACAAAACTGCCATCTAAGAACGCCGCAACCTGGTTATTTTGTTGTGAACCATCTATCAATAAGTCTATTTCACTACCAATCGCATTGCCACTGTTATCAAAACGCTGCATCACTATGTCGCTACTGTTTCCCCCTGCTTGAGTAGTGGAATACCAAGAGACAACAAAGCCACCACTAAAGCTGCTAATAGACGAGTTGTATTGTGTGTTGGAAGTCGTAGTATTTGCCGTAAATGAAGCGCCAGCGGGCGTACCATCAGCATTAAAAAGACGCACAGAAATGCCCCAGCCGGAAGCATCGCCGCCGCTGTCTGTCCATGTCGTTGCAAACTTCCCATCGGACAACGCCACCACATCAACTAACGTTTCCGAATTGTCTGCGCCATCTCGCAACAAAAACTCTGAGCCTAAAGGTGAGCCATCAGAGGCATAAAGCTGCGCAAACACGCCGCTGCCATCTGAGATACCATTCCCTTCCCAAGTGATGACAAAAGAGTTATCGCTTAGAACGGTCACAGCGGGATCTGATTGAGTGCTTACGGTGGTTGTGTTGACTAAGAATTCATTACCTACAGATAGCCCGTTAGCATCAAAACGCTGTGCGTAGACACCCAAACTACTGTCATCCTGGGTAGACGAAACCCAGGTAACCACGTAACTTCCGTCAGAAAAGCTCGCCACATCAGGGCTGTATTGCCCCCCAGCTGTAAATGTATTGACTAAGTCTGGCCCAAATACAGATTCAGAGCCATCGGTGTCGGGCGAAACATTTACGGTAATTGTTTGATTGCCTGTACTGCCTCCATCACCATCTTCCACATTAAGAGAAAGGGTTCGCTGTGCGTTTGGTGCTTCTGATGTATTGGCATACGTTAAGTTTTGAACAAGTGCTTCGATAGCCTCAGGTGTCGCATTGATATTTAATTCTATGCGCAGCGTAGCGCCATTTTGGCCATCGTTAACAATATTACCAATTACCGTTCCGCTATAAGATATCGTTGAGCCAGACACCCCAATTTGACTTAGCCCGTTGCCTTGATTATTAACACCTAATTGGTCTTCTACACCACCAAATTGAATATATCCAAGGGTAACAACCCCGCCTTCAAAATTTGTTGAGTCGCTGTCTTGAAACGACACCGCAGCATCCAAAATTTGAGGTGCATTATTTACTGCATTTTCAGCAAATGTTACTTCATTGGTGAAACCGGCTAGCGTAGGACTCTGGTTCGTTGATTGGCTTCCAAAAAACGACTGAAAAATCCCATAACTACTGCCATCGGCACTACTTTGATCGTGGTAAGTGATGACATAATCGCCGTTGCCAAGCGAAGCCACACTGGGGCGGGTTTGCGTACCGGACTGTTGCCCCATATTGACTAACTGGTCTCCATCTAAGGGCTGACCATCTGATGAAAATTCACGTCGAAATATGTCATTACTATTAGCGGAGTACCAAGTGATGACAAAGTTACCGTTTGGTAGATGATCAATGCTTGGTCTATATTGACTGGAGGCTGGATTTTCATTTACAACGAATGTTTGACCCAGCGAACTACCCGAAGCGTCATAACGTTGCGCTAATATTGCGCTACCACTGCCATCCGACAGGTTAGTCGTGTCCTCCCAAACCACAACAAAGCTACCGTCTGCGGCGTAAGAAATCTTTGGCGTAGCCTGATTTCCCGCCGACAAACTGGTTACCTCAATTTCAGAGCCTAACGGTGTGCCGTCGTTAGCAAATTGTTGAACAATAATTTCGTTTGACGTACTGCCATTGTGGTTATCGGAATACCAGGTAATTGCAAATCCAGTAGATGTGGCATCAATACTTGGAGAATACTGAGTGCCAGTGACCGTAGTATTTGCAACTAATTCATTTGTTACGGCGGTACCATCATTTTGAAATATTCGATATGAAACTCCCCAAGAACTGCCGTCTCCACTAGCCGAGGGCCACGTTACCGCAAAGTTACCATCAGACAGTCGTACCACGTCAGGATATTCTTGTGAGCCAGATACAAAGTCATTAACTTGAAACTCATCACCTAATGCTGAACCGTTTGCGTCGAATAGCCTGGCTTTAATGTCGACGCTATCGTTTGTGCCATGCCCTTGCCAAACCACTACATATGAGCCATCGGAAAACGTGGTGACTTTAGGGTCATTATCTGATTGACCTACGGTTAGGGCTGATTCTTGACTAACAAGGAACTCTGTACCTATAGCATTGCCATCGGCACCAAAGCGCTGACCGTGAATGCTATAAACACCATTATTGTTTTCTTGCCCTTCACTTTGCCACACTACGACATAACTACCGTTGTCAAAGGCGGCAATATCGGATTTATATTGAACTCCATCAGTGAATGTATTGACTAAAGAGGCGGTAAAAACTGGCACTGTTGAATCAATTTCAGCGCTAACGTTTACTGAGAAGTCAATATTTTCGCTAGACGCACCATTTGCATCGGTTAGCCGAAGGCTAATGCTGCGTGATTCTTCGGGGCTATTAGAGGTGTTTTGGTAACTGGTTGCTTCCAGCACTCCCTCAACGGCTTCTGTTGTCGCATTGGCATTAAAGGTAATAACAAGTTGACTACCGCTTTGCCCATCACTAAGAAGCGTACCAATCTGAGTTCCCTCATAAAATACCGAATTACCCGATACACCCACTTGACCCGCTGCATTACCCTGATTGATTAGCCCTAATTGATCATCTTCGGCCCCTCCAGCATTGTAGCCAACGGTTAGTGAGCCGCCATCAAAGCCTGCACCTGATACATCAGCTACTGATACTCCAAGTTCCAAAGGCACAAGCCCCGCATTGACCAGTGCTTCATCAAAGTTATAGCTAGAAGCGAAACCGGTTACCTCTGGTCCAGTTACTTCGGCAAAAGAACCAAAGCGATTAAGGCTGATATCGGTGCTATCGAATCCGGTACCGCTTTGTTCAAATGCGATAAAGTAGTTGTTGCCCGAACCAATGACAACAGGATTATCAACAGATGTACTAATATTTGATTCAACACGCAGCTCGCTATCTATGGGTATTAAGTCAGAAGTAAATTCACGGCGCATGATGCTGCCTAAATTCGCATCATTCCACGTGAATATATAATTGCCGTTGTCAAGTTGAGCGATATCAGGGCGGTATTGGGTACTTGAACTATTCTCATTAATAACAATTTGCGCCGTAAGTGCATTATGAGAGGCATCAAATTTTTGGGCGACAATACCATGTCCACTGCCGTCAGCGTTCCCTGAGTGGTCTACCCACGTGAGTACATAGCTTCCATCGGCCGATGCATTCACTTGTACGCTGTGCTGGTCTCCCGTTTGACCCAACGTAATATCAAGTTCTTCGCTGGCAAATGTGCCATCGTTGTTTACAGCACGAGCAACTATATCGCCCGAACTTCCACCAGCCTGCGTATTTGAATACCAGCCTACAATGTATCCACCATCATACGAGTCTATGGAAGGGGCATATTGCGTACTAGTAGTAGTGTTATTAACAACAATTTCATCTGTAACGGGTGCTCCGTTGGAATCGAAAATTCTTGTCACAATGGACCATCCACTACCGTCGGCACCAGAACTTTGCCAAGATACTGCAACGTTGCCGTTTGACAGGCGCGTAATCTGACTGTCAGATTGGGTGTTTGACGTATATTGGTTTACTTGGAAATCATCGGTGGCAGGGGTACCGTCGGAATTGAAGACTCGCCCGTAAATACCCGAACCGTCTTGCCCCACCTCTCCAGCACCATCCCACGTGACCATAAAACTACCGTCAGAAAAGGTGGCGACATTAGCATGCTGTTGTGATGAGTCACTGGGTAAAAAGTCGGACTGGTTTATCTGCAGTTCTAAGCCAATAGGCTCCCCACTGGCATTAAAGCGCTGGGCATGTATTCCGTAATTATTGGTATCGTTTTGTGTATAGCTATCCCAAACAACGATGAAACTACCATCGTCGAATTCACTGATAGAAGGGCCGGACTGTGATGAGTTTGTATAAGTGTTTACCCTTTCTGTTGTGCCAACTGACGCAATTGAATCATTGGTTTGTTCAACGATAATTTCTGTTATTACATTGCTGCTTGTGTTGCCTGCACCATCGTCGAGTCGAATAGAGATTGTGCGCGTTGCTAGAGGACTTTGTGAACTGTTGGCGTATTGAACATTTTCAAGTAATGCTTCTATCGACTCGACATTTGCATTACTGGTTAAATTGACAAGTAAGTTATTCCCGTTGTCGCCACCTTCAGCAATGGTGCCTATAACGTTTCCTTCATAGGTAATCTGACTACCAGACACACCAATCTGCGAAGAGCCGGTTCCCTGGTTACGTATCGAAAGTGAATCTTCGCTGCTTCCTCCTACCACATAAGCAATAGAAAGCTCGCCTCCATCATAATTCGCAGTATCTGGATCAACTATTGCAACGGCAATATCAATAATTTGAGGAGCCGCATTTACTACGTTCTCATCGAAAACAATTTGCTCAACCATACCTACTATTTCTGGTGGGGTATCTACAATAGAGTTGCTCGTTGTAGAGAAAACGCGCTGCACGATGCCTGCTCGTGTGCTGTCATCGGTGATAAAACTATATGAGTCCCAAGTAATAACAAACTCGCCACTGGTAAGCGCTGTAATATCGGGGGAGGATTGGTTATTGTTAGCATTAATAGCGGAAGTCGCGAGGGTTTCGAGTCCAATAGGCGTGCCATCTTTTGCAAATTGTTGATACACGATGCCCGATACAAAACTGCCATCTAAAGTGGTGCGACCGTCCCACGTTACCACAAACGTATCGTCATCAAGCACAGCGACATCGGGCCGGTTCTGCGAACTACTCGTGGTTGTGTTTACAAGAAAAACACCTGATGCGTTGGTTCCATCAGCATTAAATAGTTGTGCGTAAACTCCGTCACTTGAACCATCAAGACCGTTATCTTCTTCCCAAACAATAACAAAATCACCATTACTGAAGTATTCGATTTTTGGGTTATCTTGATCCCCGCCCGCCTGCAGGCCAATTTGAGTGATTGCTCCTTTTTCACTCAAGTCATTGTTAAACTGCTGGAACCTTACGGCTTCATCTCCGTAATAAGGGTACCAGGTAGCTGCAAAACCTCCTGCATGAGCACTTATATCTAAATAATAGGTAGTAGTGTCTCCCTGTACGGTAATTGCCTGCTCTGTTGAGATAGGGGTTAGAGAGCTATCGAAAGCTCGAAAAACAAGCTCAGCGTTATTACTGCTGTTACTACGCCATCCGATTACTATATTTCCGTCATCTAAGGTAGCAATATCGGGGTGATCTTGCGTTGAAGATATATCTTCGTTTATTAATACGTTTCCCGTAGTGGGCTCGCCGGATGCATTAAAATGTCGAGCAAAAATTCCATCTCCGTCACCCTCGCCAGAGCCATTCCAAGTCACTACAAAACTACCATCTGCCAGTGTAGTAACCTTGGGATTTTGCTGACTATATGAGTCGAACGGTACATTCACTTGAAACTCATGGCCGACAGGTGTGCCGTTCGCGTTAAACCGCTGCGCAAAAATGCCATATGAGTTTCCAACGTCTGCTGTTGAATGCCAAACAGTGATATAGCTGCCGTCAGCAAACGCTGAGGTATGATTGGCACCTGTACTGTTGTTGATAATAGAATTTACTAAGCGTTCGTTGCTGATAGGAGTTGCCATAACTTTTGTCCTTAAATTTTGAAATGACGTGTAATTTGATTATTAGCCCACCACCAACAACGAGCAGGTTTGAATGTTTTTTAAATTGAATAAATTTCCTGACACTTCGCCTGATATAAGGAGAACGGTCGTAAGAAATTTGGAGAGAATAAATTACATGATAATTTGGGCATAACAATGCCACATAGGCAGCGTAGTGTTACTTCCGTGTAATGAATGTTCGTCATTGAAGATAGCCTCTTTTAATTACCTAGAATGTAACTAAGACAACTATCAATCTTCGCCGTAGAAGGACTTTCGACAACTAAACGTAATACCTACCGCACTACGCACCAATATTGATTATTTAGCGTGTCGCCTGTGAAGCACAAACCATACCGATAAAAATACGGCAAAATATTCATACACTTATATTTGCTTAAAATCTTCTCGTCCTTAAACTGTAAATAATCTCGACATGTTTTAGAGGCAAAGCAGCATTTCTACACCAAAACAATATCGCGCTAATTAACCCGCCCACTATCGTACCGTTTATTCGTACTTTCTGTAGATCTCAACCAATATGAAAACACCTACAACGCAACTATGTACTACGAAAAGGATAACTGGGGCATGCGTGTGTCGGTAGCCTACAGAGATGACTACTTAACCCAGGTTGAAACTTCAAGTAGTGATCAAGATGAAGCGGGCTTTCATGGTACAACATACTGGGATTTTTCAGCATTTTATGATGTAAGTGACAAGCTTAAACTTTCTTTAGAAGGCATCAACTTAACCGATGAGCGTGAGGAACAATATAGCGATTCAGACGATCGTTTATACAACACTACCTTAAGCGGACGTACATTCTACATAGGGTTAACCTATTCAATGTAATACACTAACAAAGGGCCCATTTGGGCCCTTTGTTGTTTGGTTAGAAGCGATAAGCTAAAGACAATGAATAATTGCGACCACTGACAGTGGTATTATAAGGGCGCTGCGTGGAATCAGAATATTGAATTTCTCGTTCGTTCGTTAGGTTTGTTGCTTCCATGCGTATCTCTACATTATCCGTCATCTGATACGCTATAACCCCATCAAGATAAAGACTGGGTAAAAAACCTGTTTCGTCTTCATCAACTAACGTGCCTTCATCTACTCTTGCGATATAACTATCTCTATAGGTTGCCGATAACCTAAAGCTAAAAGAATAGCCCTCAAGGTAAGCGGTAACGTTCGCTAGAACGGGGGATAAATATGGAAGCGGTTTCTTCTCTAAACGCGCCCCCGTTGTTTCGTTGTAATACTGCCTACGTCCAAAGGTGTAGCTGGCATTCGCTACAATGCCAATGTGGTATATGTCAAAGCGTGAGGATAATTTGTCGAGTGGCCATTCAAATTGCGCGCTTCCCTCTATTCCATAAAGGAAAAATGTTTGCTGATTATGAGGCGCAACTACGTTTATTTCAGGCTGGGCATAAGCCTTTGGCAGTAAGTTAGCAAAAGGTGTTGCCAGTGTGTCGACAGCGTGGGTCTGACTTCGCGCAACAATACTGTTTTTAATCCATTTGCCAAAAAGGTTTGTTGAGAAACGTGCAACATCGCCCGGATAGGCCTCGATGCTTACGTCAAAATTGTAGGCAGTAATAGGCTTAAGGGCATCGTTATAAACGCTAAGTACGCTTTCTTCCTCGATATACCTAATGGAACGGGTCAGTACATCTAGTTCTGGATACCCTATGGTTTTACTTATGCCTAGGCGCACAACGTTGTGATTAGTGCGGTAATTTACGGTTACCGCAGGCAGTAACGCCAGGTTATTTAGTGAGTATGTTGCGTTAATAGGCGCCTGAAGGATGCTTACGGTAGCGGTATCGTATTCAGCCCTAAGGCCTGTATGTAGCGACCAATTAGTGCCTTGTAATTGCTGCTGGAAAAACACTGAAAAGCGTTCTTCTTTAACAACGTTGTTCTCGGCTCTGTCTTCTGGGTATGAAAGCAACAGCGCTTCTACCGACGTTGGCGTAGTGTAAAACTGAAACACCTTTTGAGGGTTAAGCGCCAGCCAATTTAGCTTTTGATGATGAGTAAAAGGGTATGCCGAATTAAGCGGCACATCTTCTTTCCTTAACGCCCACTCATCGATAAAAATATCCTGAATATCTGTGTATTCCGTTTTACTTTCAAACTGCACAAAATCTGCACCTATGTGCCAGTCTCTATTGTCGTTGTTGGTAAAACGAAGGATTTCTTTAGCGTAAATGAAATTAGAAGACGATGCGTAATTCTCTGAGTCGAGTTCATTCATTTGCCACATGTCTGGCTGGGTTAAGTCTTCAGAATAAGTGATGTTTGGAAAGTAATAGTCTTGGCGATAATCAATAGTAATATCACTTTGGCCTCGCATATAAGCACGAATACTTTTTGGCATTGTGTAGGTGGAATGTTGAATACCAAGTACACTTTCACTGGATAAATAGTTAGAGAAGGTATGTTGAGCGTTCAATACTGCCTGCTGAAACAAGGTAGAGACAGTTTGCAACCTATTTTCAGTGCCCACCCGCGCATTGGTATATTTCGCATATACTAATTCGTCTCTATCATTGGCCTGAGCATCAATTACCGCCGTTTCTCCTGCAATAGCGGGGGTAGATTGAAAACCTCTAGGATACAAATGGTTTTCTTGTCTTGTGCTATTTAAGCGGCCATAAATCCAATCAAGGGTTACATGACTGTTGTCATCTACATACTCAAGGGCAGCGCCCAGCCCTACTCTTTGCATATCGCCGCGCCATACGGAATACCTATTCCCTCTGGGAACCCTAAGCGTTTGATCTTGCCATCTATTTAATATTTCGCTATCTAATAAACTCGTGTCTAGGCCAAGGGGCAAAAGCTTACGCCAACGAAACGTGTTCGCCCCTTGTTCTTGATAATTTCTATTTCCGTAGCTTAGCGACACCAACGCCCCCCAATTGTCTTCACTTGAGGAGAGCGTAAACGAGGTTCTGTTTGAGGGATCCTTAGCATATTGGTTTGTGTCTATTTGATGGGCAATGCTCCACTGGAGGCCCGGGGTATCAAACGGTTTGGCTGTTCTAAGCGCCGCGATACCCGCAATGCCTCCGGTGGGCATGTCGGCAGAGTAGCTTTTGTGAACTTTTATTTGGTTAAATAGCTCGGAGGTAAATAAGTTAAGGTCGAAGGAGCGATCTCTATCACGCTGTGTACGGCTATCCATTGGGGAGTCGTTATTTGACAAGACAGGCATGCCATTTATTGTTACCAAGGTATAGTCGGGGTTTAATCCGCGCAGCACCACCTGCCTGCCTTCACCCGCCTCGCGGGTAATACTCATACCAGGAATTCGCTGCATAGACTCGGCTAAATTTCTGTCGGGATAACGCGCAATATCTTGCGCCACGATAATATCGGTAACACGGCTTTCTTCACGTTTTCCTTGTCTGGATAAATTTAGTGAGCCCCGTATTCCATTTACCTTAATCTCTTCAATCTCTTCAATCTCTTCAATCTCTTTAGTTTCAGTTTGCTTTTCGCGTACACCAATAACAATACCTCCACTGCTTAGCGTAAAAGTAAGGTTACTTTTTTCTAGTAAGTGGCTAAGTGCTTGTTCTAGTGTAAAAGTGCCAGAGAGCGACGGGGAGGTTTTGTTTTTCAGTAAAAGGGGAGACACCACGTACGCGGTGTTAAAGCGCTCTGCGATACGTTGTATATTGTCTTTAAGCGGCGCTGACGGAATGACAATGTTTTTTTTATCGTTTGTATTTAATTCGGCCCCACAAACTGCAGGGCTCAGTAAACCAATAAGCACTATAGGCAGAGAGGCTTCACAGTATTTGTTAAAGACTCTGTCTAACATAAGTGATAACTACTCTGCTTGCCGAATCACATATCTCGACTCTAATTCTTCAATAGCAAGCCCTGTCGCCAATGAAATTAGCTCTACCGACTCGTATGTACTGCGCAGGTTGAACCTTCCTGAAATAGAAACGGCAGGGTCGCCTAGATACGCTAGGGGCTTTTTCGAATAACGGTTAAGCCGCGTGATTAAGTGGCCGATTGGCTCATCTTCAATCTCTATCCACCCTGTTCGCCAACTGGGTAGCTGCTGTGGATGGAAGCTGGAAGTTTTTTGTATAACCCCATCAACCAAAGACGCTTGCTCTCCTTTATGCAGCAAAACTAATCTATCGGCTTCAACCCTTACAATTCCCTCATACACTTTGATTTGAGTAGACGCCCCTACCCTGTCAACGTCAAACGCAGTTCCTACCACTGTGATAGTGGCAGATTCAACATCCACCACAAAGGGTCGTTCTGGCCCATGCATTACATCGAAATAAGCTTGCCCTTTGGCTAATTTAACCTCTCTTTTTTCATCATTGTAGGCCACCCTAATTTGGCTATTCCCACTTTGATAAACCACAGAGCCATCGTTTAAGATATTGGTTTTTTCTTGCGCTATGCTGGTGGTAAAAACTTCGGGGCCATTACTCGCGGTAACGGGAGGCACGCTAGCAAACGAACTGTTGCCTGCAGAACTGTTGGAATTAAAGTAACCACCTGAAAAATAAAACGCGAAAATAACCAAAGAAGCCGCCGTGGCGAGAGAAATATACGTGTTGAAGCGGTTAGGTTTTTTAGCCGGTTTCTTAAACGATTGATTTTGTTCTAACGCCTTAGACAGCGCGTGTACGCGCGCATGAACTTCTGGCTGTCCCATGGCAGATGCAATTTTTTTGAAAGCAAGTTTATTCGTATCGCTAGTTAGCCACGTGGCGAATTCTTGATGCTCTTTTGGCGTAAGCTCATCCATACGATCAAACCAATCAGCAGCCTCATCTAATGCACTCGCTGTCATGTCGTTGTTTCCACTTATTCTGCTTTCCATTCTCTTTCAACAGCTACCTACATTAGTGCTCATCAATCCAACCCGCCTCTTCTAGCCTAACGGTAATTTCTACCATCGCCCTTGTTAGGTGTTTCTTAACTACTTCCACGCTCACTTCTAACCTTGTCGCTATTTCATCGCGAGATAACCCGTCTACCCGTCTAAGCAAAAAAATGTCTCTGCGTAGCGCAGACATGCCGGAAAGAATATCATCAACCAAGGCGAGTTTTTGCTGGTTTAAGTAAACACTGTCAGGCGAAGCACTATCAGAGTGTAAACTAACCTCATCGATATCTACGGCCTGGGGCGTGGTTTTTTTCTGAAAGTCGTAAAGTACCGATTTAGAAACAGTGATCATGTATGCAAGCGGCGATTCCAATTCTGATAGTTTTTTACTTCGTTTAGTACGCAGCACTGTTTCTTGAAAAATATCGTCTACTTGGTTTTTATCAGCCGACAAACTTCGGATAAAGGTTTTTAGTGATGTGAGTAAGTGCTCTGCATCTGTTCCTTCTAACTCATCCCAATTTAAATCTGCTGTTTGCTTCATTTTCAATAAACGTGCTGGAAACCCATTGAAAAATACTAGGCTTTTTGTATGACAGTAAAATTTCAAACCTACAAAAAGCCCGTTTTCTTACCAGCAATTCGTAACGCCGAGCAATCTAGGCTACAAAAAACGACTCTCTACTATTATAAAGACGCTATTTATCGAAAATGGGGACATGGTATTTCACTACCCCTGAGGTCTAGGCGCAACCTGTCAAAGCATACAACTCAACTTTATAACGGTCATAAAACTCCCTTATAGCTTCTTGTTGGCGTTCCCACGAGCAGCGCGAGTGCATTGAGTGTTTTGTTATACACCGCAGTTAATAAACCCCAAATACATTAGTACAGAGCCACTCAAAATAGCGAAAACACCGATTGGACGAAACCAGACACCAATTTTGGATGTTAATATGGCAAAACGTTTATGTTCTGTGGAGCCAACTACAACTAAAAAGATGCTAGCACAGCAAATAACGATACCCAGTACTAATAATAACAACGAATGAGTGGAATATTTCGACTGCCAAATGAGTAATAGTCCGACAATAAGACGACTAGCAATCTCAAAGCTGTGGAACCAAGATTTACTACTGAACTTTGCAATGCCATTTGAAAACGCCATTGGTTTAATGAGCATGATGCCACCGAAAACAAACATACCTAAACCAAATAGAGCTAAAATCATTCAAACATTCCGTGGCCTATAACGCGTAACATAGGGGAATTTTAGAGCGCGTTTGGCCGAAGGCCAGCGAGTCTAATTCCCTTCATGATGTTTTTGCTATGGGCCATCAACCTGATGACTCTACCAAAATAGTATATGACGATATAAACCCTAAGAAGTTAGTGTTTGCCGAAATAAAAACGATAGCCCAGCCATCATTTTCCATTTCAGTTATCTGCGCATTCAATAAATCTAGATCAGGGCTTTCATGCCACCATTTTTTAGTCTTAGAAAACAGAACAACTTTTCTCATTCGATATATCCTTTTACGCGAATTTTACTTGGCATATAACACCCTCATAAGCTTGCGAGCGAGCGTATTGTTTTGTTATACCTTACACTATTTTTCATATTTCCGAATAATTGCAATTTTGCCGTCTTCGATTTCCAAAACGTCCATCGTTGTGTAATGTAATTTTACGAGTTCATTAGTTTGGGGGTGCACTCCCTTGCTAGATGTAGTGTATGTCATGGCAATTGCATTATGAGCGGGAATAACTTGCTTTAAGATAGCTTCATATTCCGAATGAGAGCCCAAATAAAACAACATCCCTTTGCGTATACTTTCTTTGCCGTCAGGTAATCGCGAATCATCTGAGTCGTAGGGCAAGTGTTGGTGGGCGACATCGGCCTTAAGAAAAGACAGGTAGTGCTCTACGTCTTTTTCAGTAGCATCGGGAGACTGAGTTGCTGCCCATGCTGAAAAATACCTATTACCGAGTTCGGATAAGTCTGTGTCTGCTATTGCGGTAAGAGACCAGAATAAGGTGACTAAAGAAAGTGTCCATCTTTTCATAAAAACCTCCACTGTTTAAATTAGGTATAACTTTTCAATAACGGGCGCAGACATGTGGGGCATAATGGCGAAGCGACAGAGCTAACCTGTTACTGTCGCAGCGCTCCCGCTAACAAGTTAATGGGTTTGTTATAAACCACTTTGAATTTGATAGTCAGCAATAAGTCCCACATTTTCTATTGGTGTAGGTAGCACGTCGTCCGCAGTGTTAATTATTCCATCTCGACCGTATGCTCGAATATGGTATGAGCTTTCATCAATTAATTTGTAGAAGTACAAACTGCCTTCCCCATTAACTAGCGTAGCATCATGCAGAAATACTAACGAATTTTCAGGTAGAGATGCTTGGAGAACCTCTAGCGTCTCAGGGTATGTCCCATTCTGAACTTTATAAAACTCGATTGCTTGCACAGCGCTTGTTAGTTGAGTTTTGGCCATCTCTTTTCTAAGGTCATCGTATACTCCCCCCTCCTGTACAAAACCAAAATAGCCCAAAGCGCTGTATAAAATAATTGTGAATACTATACCGCATAGACCCACTATTTTGAGTTTGGTGTGCTTAATCGCAAAACCCCATATGATTGCAACTAGACCAAACAAAACACCGATTAAAGGAATAAATGACATTCCGCCAATAACGTATGCTAAGCATCCAACTGGCTTTTTTTCTTCTTGATTTTCCATACTACCTCAATACTTCTTGTGGCTTATCTATAGCGCCGCATTAAGGTGTGATGCACGCTTGGCTATACTTGAACGAAGCGAAAATGCCACGCGTAAGGAATCCCGCTTAAATGCTTTGTTATATTCATAGCCTATTGATTAAAAAGTTATTCTACCGTTTTCATTGGTAAAAACATACGAATATGCTCATTGTTAAGTTTGATTTCCATTGGCTGATAGGCCAAACCTGCCGACTCACCTGCTTCGCCTTTGCATTCAAACCCGTACTTCTCATAGGCGGAAACTGAAGATAATGATGCACTGACGGTGACAATCTCAACCTTCGCGTGTTTCAGAGCTGATGAAAGCAACTTCCTTCCAATTCCTTTTTTTTGATGTTCAGGACTAATAAAAAGCATTGCAACATGACGACCTTCCTTTAACTCGATCACGCCATCAATTTTTTCATTGTTTTCATAAACCAGCATCAAGTTGTCTCCCTTCATCCTGTCAAGAAAAGCACTACTCGCCGCAATTTTCGAAAAAGTTGAAATCCCTTCCTCCGACAATGTGTCTGCAACAGATCGGAAAAACGAAGCCATACAAGTTGCGCTTACATCTTCAATATCTTTCTCTTCCATTTTTCTGACAATCACCGAAACCTCCCAAAAAACTTAACGCCCGCAAAAAGGGCAGTAAAACGTATGCTAAAATTGGAACGAAGTGACAGAGCCTACGTGTTGCTGTCTCAGCGAACTTGTGAGCGTTTTTAATGCGTTTGTTATACGGCGGCTATCTAATTTATTGACTTACATACACAACTGCTAATTTGCTGTCACCATCAGCAATTATAAGATCACTTTTACCATCTTTATTGAGATCAGTTAATGCTACTCCCCACGGATTAGGAATGCTTGCATGCCGAAATTTATAACTTTTAATTGTCGCTTTGCTGCCAATAATAGCGAGTAGCTCACCAGACCAATTACTGATCAAAGCATCCTCTATCCCGTCTCCATTAATATCGCCAATCGCTATTTGTTTAGCGCCTGAAGCAACATTGATTACAGTTTTTTTATTCTCTTGAAAGTTACCACGCCCATCTCCGGGGAAAATAGATAAAGAAGTACCGTTAGTTACCACAACTAAATCTAATTCACTATCGTCAGTCAGATCAGCCAATTCAACTGTAAATGGAGACTCGGGCTGCTCCAGCTTTGTTAATGAAAATGATGCTTCAATCGAGCCTGAGTTAACAGCTATACCAATATCACGCTGATTTGG
This sequence comes from Alteromonas profundi, assembly GCF_010500865.1. GTDB lineage: Bacteria > Pseudomonadota > Gammaproteobacteria > Enterobacterales > Alteromonadaceae > Alteromonas > Alteromonas profundi. The sequence goes on along the minus strand of NZ_JAAAWN010000005.1, from coordinate 8,076 downwards.
TGTAACCAAATCGAAAGCGCCATCACCATTTATATCGTTTACCGCAAATCCTCGATATGGATCTCCTCCCACGTTGACAATATTGCCTGGTGCTTTAAATTTTCCTTTAGCAAGCCCCTTCAAAACTAGCAACCCTTCGTTTTCACGGCTGTCAATAATCAGTTCTTCAATATTATCGCCATCAAGATCTTTCAATTGAACTGCATGTGGATGAGGCTTGATCCCGATATTTAAAGGTGATTGAGGAGCCTTATTGACGCCTCCTTTTCCATCCCCAAAAAGCAAGGTAACGTAAGATGTTTCGTGGTTTGCGATAGCAAAGTCAATATTTCCATCGTTGTTAATATCAGATACCGCTATACCTGTTGGGTTTTCTCCCACGGGAAAGCGATTCAATTCGGATAAATTACCCCTTCCATCTCCCTGATAAATAACAATGTTATCGTCTGAATAATTAGCGACAACAACATCCGTATTACCATCAGAATTGACATCACACACTGATATTGACGGCTGACCCGCCCCTACGTTAAATAATGTGGGCGAGAAAGTCATGTTTCCAATATCAACTGTTTCCGCCTGAGAAATACAACTTAGTAAACCTAAGAACAAAGAAGGAAGCTTTAAAACACTTTTTTATTGCTCATGTTGCCACCTGTTTACGATTAGCCGTATAACACCGCAATAAAAGGCGAGCGGTAGCGAGTCCAACCCACGCTTTTTGTAGGCGATTTTTGATTGGCCTGTTATGAGTTTTTGCCATCTTTAACATACAGAACTAACAACACCGCTACGTAGCTTGCTATTGCACCTGTTTGCAGCCAATAAGGCATAGTGGGTTGCCCTGCTGTCAAAACGGAGCTTAAAGCAGAAGAAACATTTACCGCGCCTAAGCCGATGACTGTTAGCGCCAACACAACAATTGCCGTTAATGCGACGTCACGATGTTTTGACGCTGAATAGAACAAGCCAACATATGCACATACGGCAAACGAGATAATTTTATCTTGGTATGCGTAGAACGGTGTATCGTAGTACACGAATAGTATTGGCAGCTTGATACCAAAGAAATGCGCAATAGCCATACATACGAAATAGGCAGAACCAGCCAGGAAAGCATATCTTGTAATCTTTGAATTCATTTTTGATTCCTAATTCTTAGAAGACTTATAACGCCCCACTCTAACGAATCCCCTTATAGATTAAAGCAGGTTCAATAATATAGACACGCATGGCGCAATTTGATCTAATTCATTTCGCCAAAAAAATACCAGAACAAAACACCATGTGTGATATATCTATCTTACATGATTTACTTAAAAATCAATGCCCTAATTTACATCAAAAACGTCTATCCTCTTTAATGGTTGCTGTGCAATCGTTGCTTGATGGGCAGCAACTGTCGCTTACCGAGTTGGGCCGAAATATCACTGGGGCCGTTGCCGCTAAGCACAACATTAAACGGATTGACCGGCTGCTTGGTAATCATGCATTGCACAACGAGAGATTCGATATTTATCGCTGGCATGCAAGGCTCCTCTGCGGGGCGAATCCAATGCCAATAATACTCATTGACTGGTCTGATGTGCGAGAGCAAATGCGCCATTAACTAAACATGACAGGCATAATTCGAAAACAGCTTTACCTTTCCAAAGGTGCCTGTCTTGTTTAGCCTTTTCCTTAGCAGGAGAGTAGCATACAGATTATTGCTCGCTTATTAACGTATTTTGAGCGCGCACTTTACTAACAGAAGCATTTCAACACTATTTCGATAGCCCCACCCTCGCTATATTACCGTTCACACGATTTATTTACCGCTTATATAAAAAAGCCACTGCCTAATTGTCATAAACGTAAGCTGGCCCTACTTAAATAAGAGGAAATAAAAATGAAATCATACTTACAGTTAACTATTGCTACTATCTTCGCCAGCAGCCTGATGATCAACTGTCATGCAGCTAATCATCAGGAACTCACTGATACAACTAACCCCAAAAGCATAAGTAGCACCGTTAATTCAGCCACTTCAGCTTCAGCGGCATCTCAAAATAATGAAAGCTTTAGTCGCGGAAAATTTATTGGTCACTGGAAAGGGAAACTCAGTGTTAGCAAAAACCAAAGTATTGAATTTGTGTTTAACATAGAGAACTCAGAAAGTGGGTTGGTAGCCACTTTAGATGTTCCAGCTCAAAACCAGTTTGGCCTTCAATTCGACAGTGTTTCGCAAATAGGAAATGGCATTACGTTAGTATTAAATGCCGCAGGGATACATTACGAAGGTACATTGGAAGAAAACACAATACAAGGCGTATACCAGCAAGGTAGCTTTAGCGCGCCCGTTGACTTGGTTAAAACCCAAGCGAAAGTTACCCGCCAAGCCAAACCTCAAGATCCAAGCCCAACACCTCGCTATACGGTAGAACAGGTTAGCTTTGCTAATGAAAAAGAGGGGCATATGTTAGCCGGCACATTGTTTGTACCCCAACGGCCTTTTACTCATACCGCTATTATTCTTTCTGGCTCAGGGCCTACCCAAAGAGACGGTGATATTGTTGGGCACAAACTGTACGCCGTATTAGCTGATTTGCTCACTAAAAAGGGGATTGCAGTGCTAAGATTCGACGATAGAGGCGTTGGTGAATCGGGCGGGCAGTATGCTACCGCCACCAGCGAAGACTTTGCTAATGATGCTAACGCTGCACTTAACTTTTTAAAACACCATGAACCAGTGGCTTCAAGTAAAATAGGCTACATCGGCCACAGTGAAGGCAGTTTAATCGCGGCTATCGCGTTGGCGAATAAAAAAAATACTTCTGCCGACTTTTTTATCTCACTTGCTGGGCCCGGCACAACTGGGGGTGAGGTATTAATCGACCAATCTTACCTGATTCAAAAGATGCGAGGTGTGCCCAGTAGTGAACTTGAGAAAGACGATAAACTACAACGTAAACTGATACAGGCTGTAGCGCAAAATAATGCTAACGAAGATATAAAGGCTCTAATGACATCTGCAGGTATACCCGCTTCTCAGCAAGATGCACAATTGTCTCAGTTGACGTCTGTATGGATGCAATACTTTATCAAAACCGACCCGAAGAATTACCTTCAAAAGTTATCTCTTCCCGTATTCGCGGTTCATGGTGCCAAAGATTTACAAGTTCCTGTTCGTCAAAACATCGATGGATTTATGCAATCTATTAATAAACAATGGCTAACGTATAAAATTTACCCTAACCTAAACCACTTATTGCAACCCGCAGACAAAGGATTACCAGAAGAGTATGCTGCGATTAGCACCACTGTGTCTCCAGAAGTCGTTGAGGATATAAGCCTTTGGCTAGCACAACAATGAAACAGACCATAAGCTTTTGGCTGTTCCAAATAGGCATTTGGGGCAGCTTAACCTCATTCAACTTATTGGCCCGAGGTTACTTTACCCACTACAAATTGGGCGAGTTGGTAAACTCTTTAAGCTTGTTTGTTGCACTTCTTGCAGCCAGTAGTTTTCTTAAAATGTTTTATCGCGACCAGGTTTCAGCTTCCATTCCCAAAGGGGTTGGACAAGCAATACTAGGTAGTGCTGCAGCGTCATGTATTGCTATATTTATTGTTGGCTTAATCTTACTGCCTAATCAACAATATTTGTTTGGCGAAGTGGGCAGCTTACCTATACTCCAACTAGTCGCTTCTTTCCCTACTATTTTCATTTTCTTGCTCTGTTGGTCAGCGGTTTACTTACTTCTAAAACGTCAACAATCGTTAAAGCTAGCGTATCGACGTGAGGCCGAATTACGCCAAGCGTTAGCGTCAAGCCAGATGGACTTGTTAATTAATCAGCTCAATCCTCACTTTATGTTCAACGTAATTAACAATATTCGAGCGCTTATTTTAGAAGACACTGATAAGGCCAGAGACAGCTTAGCGCAACTATCAGAAGTACTTAGAACTACACTGCAAACTAAGCAAGACAAAGTATGGTCTTTACCACAAGAGATTGATCTTACTAAAAGCTTTATTCAATTAAATAAGCTTCAATTTGAAAGTCGTTTAGAGGTAGTCTGGAACGTGTCTGGCAATATTGAAAAATGGCAAGTGCCTTGTTTAGCACTTCAATTGCTGGTTGAAAACGCCATCAAGCATGGCATTGGGGCACTCGTATATGGAGGCACAGTTACCATTAATATAATTGCCGATAACAATTTATCAATTGAGGTTGTTAATCCAGGAAATTTAACGCCATCTAAAGGCTCTACAAGCCTAGGTATTACTAACATTAAGCAGCGTTTGAATTTACTCTATGCCGACAGAGCATATTTCTCTTTGACAGAAAATCAGCATCAAGTGTCGGCGAAAATTGTTATCAAGGAAGATCAATGACAACCACCACGCAAACCAGAAGTTATAGTGCGATGATTGTAGAAGATTCTCGGTTGGGTCGTGTTGAGCTAAAATCTCAACTCACACAAATACCCAATATTACGCTGGTAGCCGAAGCGGAAAATTTAGCCCAAGCGAGGGATGCTTTAGCCCAGCATCATATAGACGTTATTTTTTTAGATATAAATTTACCCGACGGAAATGGATTTGATTTACTGACTGAATTGTTACCCGCCCCAAGGGTCATTTTCACCACTGCTTTTGAACAATACGCGTTAGATGCATTTGAAAATAACGCCGTAGACTATTTACTAAAACCAATAACACAAACCAGACTTGCACAAGCCTGTGAAAAATTATCTCTGAGTTTAGCGCTCGAAGAAAGTAAAGCCTCAACGTCTTCGCCTATGACAATGGAGGAACGCTTTTTTGTTAAAGATGGTACCCAATGCTGGCTAATTCCTTTATCTAAAGTAGAGCGTTTCGAGGCCATGGGCAATTACACACAAGTTCACTTTGAAGACAAACACCCCATGCTGAACAGAACCTTAGCACAAATTGAAAAGCGCCTACCCGACAGCCACTTCTTTCGCGTAAGCCGAAGTTTCATCGTGCAATTAGATAAGATAACTGCCGTTCAACCATGCAGCTCTGGCGCATTAGAGTTAACAATGGAAAGTGGCGCTGAAGTAGAAGTGTCCCGTAGACAAACCAGCTTATTTAAAGGCCGGTTCGCTATTTAGTGATGAGCCTTATCTGAATAAACTTAACAAGACAGGCATAGTTCGAAACCGGTAAAACAGTCCCTTAGTACACTTTATTTAATCTGAATTGCTAATCTTAACCACGCAGTTTGAAACCTGCTTTAAGCAGGCCGCTGGTGAAGGAATAAATACACTTAGGCACCTACTACTCGTACGCGCACTTCCGCTTATTCTAACCATCAACTAAAAAAACGTTTACCTACACAATTAGCGTCGAATATAGCCATCGTAAAAGCAGCTTTAACTTTCCAAATATGCCTGTCTTGTTTAGTCCTGTCTTGTTTAGTCAACTACGTTTGAATAGTGTCAGCATCAGGTTAACCGATGAATGTCTAGTGCCCCTGTGCCCGTAATAGAATACATTGCAACAGGCAGCGATCAGATCGTACTAAGAGAGCCTCTATATGTGTTTGCCGCAGGCGATGCCTGACGATGACCATGACAGATGAAGCTAGGAGGTTTAGCGCAGAGATTTGGACTGGCTGCTAACGCAGCCAGAGAAATACTATTACCTATTGACGCGAGCTAGGCTCATATATGTTAGTTGCCGTAAATTAAATAGGTGTGCTAACATCTGTGTGTACATTTCATAAGGAGTTTACCATGGATACCCGTATTCAGTTTAGAGTAGATGAAGAAACTAAACGGCTAGCTCAGACAATGGCCGAAAGCCAAGGACGCACTTTAAGTGACGCTTGTAGAGAGCTTACGGAAGAACTTGCTGAACAGCAACGAAAAATAATTAATCATGATCAGTGGCTTACTGAAGAGATTAATGCCGCGTTCAGTAAATTAGAAAGTGGGCAAAGCAAGTTCATCAGTCATGAAGAAGCGAACTTGGACATGGAAGCTCGAAAAATGAAAATTAGAAATAAAGCCAAAAAATGATCTTATGGGAAAAAAGTTCGTTGGACGATCGTGAGGCTATTTTCGAATTTTTATACGAATTTAACCCATTAGCAGCAGAAAAAACTGATGCAATAATAGAGAAGAATGTTGAAAACTTGAACCAGCAACCTCTTATGGGAGTAGAGAGAGAGGGTATACCGGGAAGATTGTTAATAATTCCAGAGGTTTTAATGATTGTTTCATATTTCATAAAAGAGGACATTATTCACATTCTTCGAGTTTTACACCAAAAGCAAAAATTTCCTGTAGGCAACTAACGCCTTGCTCACCGGCTTGTCCGGTGCAATGCTTTGTTAGCATACTTTTTGACTCGTACTGTTAAATGGCACCTGCAAGCCAACCCATAACATTTAATAGAAACTCTTCATTTTGTTCAGCACCTTTAGAAGCTAAGCCAAAGGTTTTCCCTGTTTTAGTATCTAGTTGAGATGAAAACATCATACCCTCAGCAAATACAGCTATTCGACCTTTACCGACCTCCAGTACAGCACCTTGACTCCAACCTTGCACAAGCACCCTTGCAGTATCAGCATTTACTTGAAAAGGCACATCAGGAACAATAGAATCAACACCTTCACCAAGATTTAAAAGTGAAGTCGCCTCAGGCGGAGTTTTGAAAGCTGAGCCGCCAAAGGTTCTAACCTGCTCTATACGATTAGGTTGCATAGTTATTTCTGGCATTTCAGGTGCAGCGGTAGATAGATAAAAATTTTGTTCTAGCTGTCGGGTTTTAGACGTAATGGGATGTTCACCGAGCGTCTTGTCCTTAGCACGAAACATCGCATTACCAACATGACCGTTACTAAATTCAAAGCCAAATTCACCCGCTAAATTTTCAATGACACGGGGAAAAGGAGCATGGTCTGCGATTAATAAAAGCGCTCCACCTTCCAAGACCCACTTTTTAATAATTAAAACTTCTTCATTGCTCAATGCTTCAGTATAAGGTGGATTCCAGTCTTTTCTATTTCTATCTAACGCATTGGCAATAACCAATAAATCAGCATCGTGTAGTGTGGCTAATGAAAAGCGGTTGTTATTCGGCCGAACGGTATAACCATCGCTTTCAAGAACCTGCACAAATGGGCTATATCGCCCACTTGCTGTTAGGAAATTGTTGTGTGCTTCATCTACAAATACAACCGGGCTATTGTTTTGAGAAAAAGTTTTGTGGGTATTTTTAGGTATAAAGTTTGGATCAGCTTGTTGAGGGCTATCGGAACACGCTAACAGCGCAGTCAAAAATACCCCAAGAAAACTTACCTTAAAAAATGTCATTTATTATTTCCATTTAGTTTTACAGCCCGAAACTACAATAAGTATGCTAACTTTTAAATAAGGGGCGCAAGCACGTGTGCAACAATGGCGAAGCCGCGCACGTGTTTGCGTCCCAACGAGCGGCAGCGAGTGCCATAATTTGTTTTTTATGTCCCTTACGCATACTTATCTAACTGTTTAAACAACTCATCCGCGTGTTCGATGTGAACAGGTACAAATATCTGGCCCTTTTTACCAGCATCGACAACTACTACAGGCATACCATTGCTATTACATGGAAATGCCTTTTCGATGTCTTCCATACCGAATTGTCGTTTAAACAGCCAATAATTTCTGCCGCTAATCTTATTATTATCGATGGTTATATATGAACATTTAAGCAAAAAGCTAATAGCCACACCAAAGAACAGGCTAAACAGAAAAATACCCAGATACATCAATGGAAGTTGAAGAAGGCTAATGTGCTTAAACGTTTCATCAATATCGAAAGATAGCGAAACTAAACGAATTAACATCACGATGGTAAAGCCAACAGAAATGATAATGAATAGTTGCTTGACCATGTGCCTAGCAAGCTCCTTCCATTTTACCCTATAAACCACTGATCTATCCTTGGTACACAACGTTCACATCACAGGAGGCAAAAGCAGAGCGAAGCAGCGCTTTTGATTTCCTGTGCATGTGCTTGTTATACCCTCTCGCTAATGCCTAATTACTTTTCGTCCGAGCACACCAACATAAGCAGCTA
>NZ_JAAAWN010000049.1 GCF_010500865.1 Alteromonas profundi | reverse complement strand
TGTTCTCCGTCAAGTGACCAAATTTTTAAGTCATGGATATATTCAACTCTATCAACACTCCGGAGTTCATCTAACACTTGTTTGTATAAGTTTTTCTCTGGAACACCTTGCAAAAATAATTTTAAGGTTGCTAATAAGTTTCGAATTACATTAAACAATATAAAAAGCGTAAAGCCAATCGAAAGTAGGGGGTCTAAAATTGGCCAGTCGACAAATTGCATTACTATGGCAATAATTAATACAGCAACCCAGCCTAAAACGTCCTCCAATAAATGCCAGTTCAACACTCTCTCGTTTAGGGTATTTCCTCCCTGGAGTTTATACACAGCAAAGCCGTTTACAGCGACACCTAGAATCGCAAGTAATATCATGCCTTCTGTATTTGGAACGACCGGGTCTAATACTCGAGGAATGGCTTCTGATAATACCCAGATTGAGCCAAGGATAAGTACGGCTCCGTTAATAAATGCCCCTAACAGGCTGAGTCGCTTGTACCCATATGTGAAATTTTCATCGGCCTCTCTCTCTCCTAACTTATTGAGACACCAGGCGCTTCCAATAGAAATTGAATCGCCGAGATCATGAACAGCATCTGCCATTATAGCAGTGCTGTTCGTTAGCCAGCCGCCAATAAATTCAATAATTGTGAAGCTGAAATTTAATAGAAAAGCCCACCCAATTTTGTTTGAGCTATTCGAATGATTATGAGTCATAGAGGCTCCGGTGCGCCCGGAACATACCGGGCGTAAAATTTGATTAAGAGTTGCGTTTGTTATGTGCGAGCTGATAAAGCGCAGGTAATATAAACAGTGTCAGTAAAGTTGACGATATAATTCCCCCAATGACTACAGTGGCGAGCGGTCTTTGTACTTCAGCACCTGTTCCTGTATTAAGTGCCATGGGAACAAAGCCTAAGCTGGCCACTAACGCAGTCATCAAAACAGGTCGAAGCCGGATTATGGCCCCTCGAATTACTGAAGTATAAATATCACCATTTTCCTGCCAGAGTTGTCTGATGAATGCGACCATCACTAGTCCATTCAAAACCGCGACCCCGGACAAAGCGATAAAGCCTACTCCCGCAGAAATTGAAAGAGGCATATCTCTAATCCAGAGTGCCAGTACTCCTCCAGTCAAGGCTAGTGGTACACCAGTGAAAATTATCAATGCGTCTTTAACAGACCCAAACGCCATAATGAGTATGCCAACTATCAACGCAAGCGTAACCGGAACGACTAAAGTCAGCCGTTTGCTGGCGGATTCCAGTTGTTCAAAGGTACCACCAAACTCTAACCAATATCCTTCCTTCATTTTTAAATCGGATTTAAGTCTTTTTTGTAAATCAACGACAAATCCTCCTAGGTCGGTTCCTCGTACGTTAGTCGTTACGACAACTCTGCGCTTTCCATTCTCTCGGCTGATCTGTGCAGGCGCCGGCTTTAACTCGAGAGTGGCTACCTCTTCAAGTGGTACAAAACTATTACCAACAGGAACAGGTAGGCTCTCTAATTTGTCAATATTCGTACGCAATTCTTCAGATAATCTGATTACAAGCTTAAACCGGCGATCGCCTTCATAGATTATGCCTGTTTCCTTGCCTCCTATGCTTGTTGAAACGAGTGCTTGAATGTCTGCTACGTTTAGGCCATACCTTGCGAGGGCTTCTCGCTTTGGTAATATAGACAGCATAGGAAGACCAGCAACTTGCTCAACTCGAGTGTCTGCGGCACCTTGAATCGACTTAGCAATCTCAGCTACCTCATTTGCAGTCACCAACAATTGATCTAAATCATCACCGAAAACTTTGACTGCAACATCAGCCCTTACGCCGGAAATCAATTCATTGAATCTCATTTGAATTGGTTGGGTAAATTCATAATTATTACCAGGCATTTTTGAGGCGACTGATTCAATTTCAGCCACTAAATCCGTTTTAGATTTAGCTGGATCAGGCCACTCTGATCGAGGTTTAAGTATTATAAAACTATCGGCTACATTAGGAGGCATCGGGTCTGTAGCGACTTCCGGTGTACCTATTTTCGCAAAGACTACCCCTACCTCTGGAATTTCCAACAGCGCATCTTCAAGTTGTTCTTGCATTTGAATTGATTGGTTTAGACCGGTACCCGTTATTCGTAAAGCCTGTAAAGCAACATCACCTTCATCCAGTTGAGGAATAAATTCAGAACCAAGCGTTGTTGCCAGCCATCCACAGAAGATTACAAGCGTTAATGCAGCCCCGAGAGCAGCTGCTTTAAATTTAAGAATTGCTCTAAGTGCTGGTTCGTAAGCCAGTTTCACCCAACGTATTAAAAAACTCTCCTTTTCACTGATTTTTCCCCCCATGAAAATTGCGATCGCTGCAGGCACTACCGTCAGTGACAAAATCATTGCCGCAATAAGAGCGATAACAACAGTTATTGCCATGGGATGAAACATCTTTCCCTCTACGCCTGTTAAAGTAAAAATAGGCAGATAAACAGCGGTTATGATCCCGACTCCAAATAAGCTGGGCCTGATTACTTCAATCGTTGCTATTTTCACTTCTTCTAGACGTTCCTTGAGTTGAAGAAGTCTGCCGTGATGCTGTTGCGCTTCAGATAAGCGCCTAATACAGTTTTCAACAATGATGACAGCGCCATCGACAATCAGACCAAAATCTAAAGCCCCCAAACTCATCAGATTTGCCGAAACACCTCTCTGGACCATTCCAGTGATTGTCATCATCATAGCAATAGGTATGATCGCAGCCGTAATAAGAGCCGCTCGAATATTGCCTAGTAGTAAAAATAATATGACAATTACGAGTAATGCTCCTTCCAGCAGGTTCTTCTGCACAGTGTTTATCGCTTTGTCGACCAGTGTAGTTCGATCATAGGCGGGTTCAGTAACTACCCAGCTTGGTAACGATCTTTGAATTTCAGTTAATTTACTGGCAGTTAAAGCTGCAACTTCCCTTGAGTTTTCTCCCAGCAACATCATGACCGTTCCCATCACTGTCTCTTTACCATTTCTTGTAGCGGCACCGGTCCTCAGCTGCTTACCCAAGCCTACAGTTCCAATATCTTTTATTAGAACAGGAACAGATCCTTTTTTTCCTACTACGACATTTTCGATATCCTTTATCCCTGTCAATTGACCTGGAGAGCGAACAAGAAGTTGCTCGCCATTTTTCTCAATATAGCCTGCTCCAGCATTATCATTGTTTAAATATAGTGCTTCAGAAATGTCTTTAAGCGAGACTCCCATCTCCAGCATTTTTACAGGGTCGGGATTGACGTGATATTGCTTGTCATAACCTCCAATAGTGTTTACTTCTACTACTCCCGGAACCTGGGCTAACTGTGGTCGAATGATCCAATCTTGTACCTCTCTTAAAGCCATAGGTGTGACCGGCGAGCCATCGGGTAACGTTGCTCCATCTTTCCCTTCCAGTGTATATACGAAAATTTCGCCAAGCCCTGTTGCGATTGGCCCCATTTCTGGCTCAAGGCCATCAGGTAAAACACTTTTAAGGTTAGCAAGTCTTTCGTCGATTAAATTTCGGGCAAAAAAGATATCCGTTCCTTCTTCGAAAATAACTGTAATCTGTGAAAGACCATACCTCGATATAGAACGTGTATAGGATAAGTTAGGCAAGCCATATAGTGCTGTTTCGACAGGAAATGTTATTCGTTGTTCAGCTTCTAATGGTGAGTACCCCGGAGCTTTGGTGTTAATCTGAACCTGTACATTTGTAATATCTGGTACAGCATCAATAGGTAATCGCTGGTAGCTCCAAACGCCGATCCCAATTAAGATTAGTGCAAGAACAAGAAACAAAAAGCGTCTTTCTACTGAAAGACGAATAATATTATCAATCATTTATCGTCTCCAGGATTAGTGAGCGTGAGAGGCACCGGATTTTTCAAGATCCGCTTTTATCAGAAAGCTATTTTTTGATACGTAAATTTGACCAGCGATTAAGCCACGCTTTACTTCAGTGAAGTTGTCATCTTTTATACCCAGCTCGACAGGGACAGCTTGAAACGTGTTACCATCGTTTAAAAATACAACTGAGTTACCATCCATTGATTGGATAGCTTCATTCTCAACGCGAAGCGAAACATCGACTTTCTGAGCATCAACTACACCTGTAACCATATCGCCGGGGGAGAATTCTCCTTCGGTATTAGTGATTTCAACAATTGCGATCTGATAAGGTTCAAGTGAACCTGACGGAATGAGAAATTTGACCTTTGCATCTTGCTGTCGGGAACCTTTTTTTATGTGGATATAAGAGCCCTGCTTTATTGTATCCCGCTTGGATGGAAATACTTTCAATTCTGCCCAAAGCGTTTCAGCGTCGACTATTTTATAAAGCGTTTCACTGGTAACCAACTGCCCAACATTAACATTTCGACTTACTACCGTACCCGAAATTGGCGCTTTCACGATGTAGGTTTGTAAGCTGTCATTTGATTGAATTTTTGCAATTACATCGCCAGCCTTCACGCTGTCACCAACATCCGAAGCGAGAGTTTCTACAACTCCCGAGAACCGCGCATTAACTTCAGCCTTGTTCTTGGGTGGAATTACAAGAGTACCCAACAATTCGATATGTCTTTCAATGGTCCCACTCTGAACTTCGGAGGTTGCTAATTGAAACTTTTCAGTTAATGCTCTTGAGATCTGTGTTCTTCCCTCGAAGTTTTCCCACTCCCAGGAATACTTTCGTCTTTTGTCAGTCAGATAAATAGTAGCCCTAAAAGAATGAGGTTCAGACAGAGCTTTTATTGACCGCAAAACCCCCTCTGAAGTTTGAAACTCAAATTTTTCTGAGCTTGAACCTAACTTCTGTAGCTCTATAGAAAAGGAATCAGGGATAAATGGCTTCCCATCTTCAAAAGTCGAGGCAATAATTACAGAGCCCTCGGGGCTTTCATCGATACTTACTTCTATTTTGATGTTACCTTTCTGGAATATATTTTGGTTGTCATTTGAATTGGTGACATCTTCACTTGCGGTCGCGATAGATGTCACAGTGCCGATAAGAAATAAAAATAAAATTTGCTTTAGCATAATTAATCCTGGAGATTGAAAGTGAATGATTTCAGAGATTGCCCTGTCCATTGTTCGATAAGTGCTTCATTGAGCAGGGTGGCTTCGCGATAGTTGATGAGACTCCGTTGAGATTGGAGAAGTGCATCACGTGAAGCAAACCATTCTTGATAAGTGTAAATTCCCTTTTGATAGCCCTCCTTGGTCAGCTCCAATGCTCTTTCCAAATCAGGCATTACTTCTTTTTCCAGGTGCAATGCTGCCTGTGAACTAAAATTTATGCTTTTCGTTGCTTTAAATAGAATCGCTTTTACATCGAGATACTTGGTGTCTCGCTCTAATAACTCCGCCTCCTTACTAGCAATTGCAGATTTGACTGCACCCGAATTCCTCTTCTCAGCAAATAGTGGAATTGAGGCACCAAAAACTAACGATGTATCTTGAGCTCCTTGATTCCTTCTAACACCAACAGACCAAGATAGGTCTGCGGTATTATCAGACTTAGCCAACTGAATTTCAGCGTCCTTCAGGTCAAGTGACTTAATTAGTAAATCCGCATTCGATGATGATAAGAATTGGTTAAAAAGTGTTTCGTAGGAATAATTTGTAGCGGGTGAATTTAAAGAACCAGTAAGCGTGATATCTTCATAATTGCCCTGCCAGAATAGTGTGAGAGATTGCAGGGCTATCTCTTCATTCACCTTTGCTGTCGCAAGTTCTAATTTCGCTTGATTTAAAGCCGATTTAGCTCTGAACAATTCAGCATCATTCGTTGCACCACTTTTTATTCTATTAGTGATTACAGTAAGAGCGTCTTCAGCTAAGCTCACACTTCGCTCAGCTATTTGCAGACGCTCCTGTTGTGCCAGAACGCGAATATACTGCTGAGTGAGCCCACCAAGTAGTGAGAGAGACATTGAATACTGCTCTGAATCTAAAAGGGCAGCTCTGGCATCCACAACCTGTGTTCTTGCACTCTTCTTACCACCAAGTTCATACACTGAAGATAGAGAGATGGTTGCTTCTGCTGCTTGAACTCCCGAAGTCGAACTCGTGCCCATCACATTTTCTAGATTAGCACCTACGGTGTAAGCTGGAGAAAGCAAAGCTTGTTGGCGATCTCCCTCAAGAGCTCTAGTAAGAGGTCTGAATTTCAATAATGTTGGATGACGACTGAGAGTTAGTTGAACAGCATCGTCTAAAGTTACTTGTTCTGCCAATGCATTGGCTTGAGATAGCATCAATGCACTAGTCAATATTCCGGCGCGCGTAAATTTGCGCACAGG
>NZ_JAAAWN010000048.1 GCF_010500865.1 Alteromonas profundi | reverse complement strand
AAATTGCTTCGATGCGTCAATTTGCGCAACTATCACTGGATAAAGCCATTCCTGACCGCACAACCATTATGAACTTCCGGCACTTGCTGGAAAAACACAAGCTGACTCGCCAATTATTCAAAACGGTTAATCAATGGCTGTCTGACTGCGGTGTGATGATGACGCAGGGCACACTGGTGGATGCCACGATTATTGAAGCACCCAGCTCCACTAAAAATAAAAAGAATGAACGTGACCCGGAGATGCATCAGACCAAGAAGGGCAATGAATGGCACTTCGGCATGAAAGCTCATATTGGTGTGGATGCCAAGAGTGGCCTGCCCCATACGCTGGTGACCACCGCCGCCAACGAACATGACCTTAATCAGATGAAGAACCTGTTGCATGGCGATGAGGAATTCATCTCTGGCGATGCTGGATATCAAGGCGCAGAGAAGCGTGAAGAACTAAAAGAAAAGGATATGGAATGGCTGATAGCAGAGCGCCCGGGCAAAGTTCGGGCACTGAAAAAGCATCCCCGCAAAAACAAAACTGCCATCAACATCGAATATTTAAAGGCCAGCATTCGGGCGAAGGTAGAACACCCGTTTCGCATCATCAAATGCCAGTTTGGTTTTATCAAAGCACGCTATAAAGGGCTGGTGAAAAACGACAGTCAATTGGCTATGTTATTCACTCTGGCGAACGTGTTTAAAGTTGACCAGATGTTGCGACGACAGCCAAGATCTGTCTAGAATCCGGGAATAGCCCGAAATAAGGCCAAAATCCTGCCTAAAACGACGGCATATTGGCCTAAACTGCAAAATTAGAGTTTAAAAATTAGGCAGGCGATGCTGCGGCTTAACTGAGCGTTAAACTGCGAGACTTATTCGCAGTTTCCTTAGCGAATACAGATAATAGCTACACGACCCTGGCAGGTAGAAAGGTACGGGGCCCAGACGGCTCAAAGCCGGTTTTCGTGAACCTCGGCTTCCATTTACCTCATACACCCGTGCTCCCCCCTAAGTCTTTTCGCGATAAATTCAAAAACAGGCAATACCAGTTACCTGCGTTTAGTGCCGATGAAGTGGCTAGCTTTCCCACCCAGCTTCAACAGATTTATAATGAATCTAAAACCGACGGAATGAAAGACGCCGACAAACTGCAAGCTGTTCGCGACTATTACGCCTTTACCGCCTTTGGTGATGCGCTTATCGGCCAAGCAGTTGACGCCTTTAAAGCCTACAGTGAACAACAGGGGCGTGAATATTTGATTGTTTTCACCGTGGGCGATCATGGTTGGCATTTAGGCGAGCAAGGGATAATGGCGAAATTTGGCCCCTGGAAGCAGTCGCTCAATGGTGCTGTTATTGTTGTGTCCTCTGACAAGGAGCGGTTCCCTGCCGGAAAAGTCGTTGATGATTTAGTAGAGTATGTTGATTTAGCCCCTACCCTGATGGCTGGCGCTAATATTAATATTCAAACGCCTGAATACGACTATTTAGATGGCGTAGATTTAGCCATGGTGGCGAACGATGAAACCATCCAGCGTGACTACATTCTAGGAGAAATGAATTTAGTGAGTGGGCATAGAGCTTATTTACGCACTAAAGATTTTGCCTTTTCAATGCGTACTAGAGACCGTCGCGAACCTGCTGTAACCCCCTATCTTAATGATGACATCACGTGGGCTTTAACCGCCCATCCCTTAAAAGTAGACTTGGCGTTGTATGACTTACGGGTTGACCCCCTTGAGCGTCAAAACGTTGCCTATACCGTGGAATACATCAAGCTAGCAGAATGGTTTCGGCAAAAGCTAGGGCGCATTGTTTTAGGGGACGGACGAGTCGAGATGGATTGGAACACGACCAACAGTTACAATATAAGCAACTTTGCAGACGGTGCTGATGATAAGAAGATAGAGATACCTGAAGCCCTTATTCCTCAGCCAGGCATGACGAACCCACAAAGGTTCAACTTATGATGAGAGGGTTTCTGTTAAAAACCTAAGAAAAAGCGCGATGGCAATCTACACAGTGCTTAAGCTATTTGCAAAATAGTAGCTTAAGCATACTTAATTACTTTTCTATCCTTTGGTTTTTACTGGACAATTTAAAGAAAAACGTTAACATTTCGCAAATGTGTATTTCAATAATGTTTGGAGTTTCTAATGAAACCAAAAATTCTTTCTGTTCGCGATCAAATTGCTGACCTTATCCGCTCAGATATCATTTCTGGTGAATTAGCGCCAAACACTAAGCTTAACGAAATTCAGTTAGCAGAGCGATTCGACGTGTCTCGTGGCCCTATTCGTGATGTAATATTGAAGCTAACTAAGGAAGGCTTATTGGTTAGTAAAAACAATGTGGGCGCGTCGGTGAATACACCGCTACCTTCTGAATTACAAAAGTTAAGCATTGATTTACGTAAGAAAATTGAAGAGTACGCAGCCAAACAACTGGCGGGAAATTTAACCGCTGAACAGTTGGCCAATATGGATAAACTCATCGACAATATGCAAGAGCATTTTGAGCGAGAAGAATACACCGAGCTGACCAAAGCAGACATTGCTTTTCACGAATACTTTGTTGAACTTGCCGGCGGTGAAAGCCTACTCAACCTGTGGTATCCCATTGTTATTCGAATGCGTATGAACTATCAACGCATCAAAACCTCAAGCAAGTTAGTGGACGAACACAGAGACATAGTTAACGCGTTCCGACAAGGCGACGCTAAAGGTGCCATCGCTGCTATTCGCAAAAATATCAAATAGCTTAATCGCATAGTAAAACTGCCCAAACTCGCTATTTTTTATATGGATTTTTTTTATATAGTTACTGGGCAAATCTTAGTTCGCCTACCCATCCATTTATTTTTGGCTATTTTAAGAAAAGACTTCACCGCTTTACTTCGGTGAAGTTTCTTGCCCCCCTATCGTCCTTTATGTAAAACGTGCTTTATGCCCCTTCTGTGCGGGTTTGTTCACTCTGTTACCGTTTGAGAGGAAAAGACCTCACCTATTTCCCCACTAATCTCTTAAGTTTTGCGCGAACTTTTCTTAATTTTCTCCGGTTTTTCTTTTCTTACCTCGTTTTTTTTCTCGTCTCGTTTTTTCCTGTCTCGTTTTTCTTTTCTATTTTATTGCTACCTTATCTTTGGTCATATTGTTGACAATATACATTAAACAAACAATAATAATTAAGTTAACAATGCCTTTACACTATAATTACAGGAACTCTTATGAAAAGTACAAAGTTAAACACGGTCTCGCTTGCCGTTGCATGCGCTCTGTTGAGTAATGATGTGATAGCTCAAGAAGATAAGTCTGTAGAAATCATTGAAGTTAAAGGTATTCGAGGATCTTTGACCTCGGCTATGGATATAAAACGGGAATCCTCTGGGGTAGTAGAGGCCATTTCAGCAGAAGATATCGGAAAATTTCCAGACACTAACCTAGCAGAATCACTACAACGTATTACTGGTGTTTCTATTGATAGAACGAACAATGAAGGCAATCAAGTTACCGTACGCGGTTTCGGTCCTAGCTTTAACCTCGTAACACTTAATAACCGGCAAATGCCCAATTCATCGTCGTTACTTTCAAACGGTATATCTCGTAGTTTCAACTTTCGTGAAATAGCGGCTGAAAGTGTCTCTGGGGTCGAAGTTCACAAAACAGGCAAGGCTCACGTAAGCTCTGGTGGCTTGGGCGCCACTATAAATATCAATACTGCTCGTCCCTTTGAATTGGATGAATTTGTAGCAGCCTGGAGCGCAAAAGCAGTTATGGACACGAGTGTAACTGTCGGCGACGAGGTCACCCCTGAACTTGCTGGTATGGTAAGCAAAACCTTTGCAGATAAAACGTTTGGTGTGCTCGCCTCCTTCTCTTATGCTGAACGTGATAGTCATGTAGATCGTATCGGAACGCAAGGTTGGGGACGAGGTTATCCCGGGCAAGATGACCCTGACACCAGCGCTATCGACACCTCTAAGAACCCCACACTTGCAACATGGCGTACTCCTACGGTGGATTTTGAGGAATCGAACTATAACCGCGACCGAATAAATGGCCAGCTCGTGTTTCAATTTGCTCCTACCGACACACTTACCGCCACCTTTGACTACGTAGTTTCCCGCTTAGACGAGCAAGGAAAAATGAACCGAATGAGTTTTTGGTTCGACAAAGTGGAAGCAGGTGCTGCAGATGAGAACGGCACTATTATTAACCCCAGTCGTATGGATGACGAACTTAACTTCTGGGCGTGGGAATATAATTTCGAAACAGAAAATGACTCGTACGGTGCCAACTTTGATTGGCAAGCAACAGATGCACTTAGCTTTGAATTAGACGTGCACGATTCAACCTCTCACTCTAACCCAGGCGGTCTACCTGCTGAACGCATTGCTAACCTAAAAAACCCATTTGGTGACTTAGCGCCGGTGCACATTAGTGCTGACTTTAGCGGTGATATACCTATCGCCTATTACGACGACACGGGTTTACCCGGGGGCGCGTATGCACCAGAAAATATTGAAGCGGATCTGTATCAAGAGCGCGGCTACGAAATTAAGAACAATATTCAGCAAATACAACTATCAGGCAAATGGTTGAATATGGAAGCCGGCGCATTAGATGCTATTAACTTCGGCTTCGCTCATACCAAGTACGAAGTAGACAGTAATAATATCTATAGTGATAATTTTGCGTTAGGCAATGGGGCCATGGATATAAGTGAGCTTGACTATGGCTTTAGCCCTGGCGGTATAGGTTTTGAATTTTTACCCGTGTTTAGTGCAAACGAGTTTCTCGAGTTGGTGAAAGCGCAATCACTCTATAATGAGCCTGATGTAAAAAAAGACGGTATTACAGAAGAAACCACTGCTGCCTACCTTTCTTTTGACTTTGTTACCGATTTCAACAATATGCCAATTAATGCCAGCTTTGGGGTTCGTTACGAAGAAACCGATGTTGAATCATATTCAGTACAGCGCCCAGTCACCGGCTTTAATTGGATCACACCAATTCAACTTTCAAAAGTATTAGCAGACGAAGAAGTCACCGAGACCCTTGAAGGCGCGTACGAGCATTTTCTACCCAATCTAGATATTAGCTTGAACATTACTGACGACTTAATAACCCGGTTTTCCTACAGTAAAACCATTGCCAGAAGCAGCATTGGAGCTATGTTCCCCGCCACCAGTTTAGATTTACATCGCGCGGGCGGCCCGTTCAGAGCATCACGAGGTAATCCGAATCTACTGCCTTTTGAATCAGAGAATATTGATTTGTCTTTGGAGTATTACTATCAAGAAGGAAGCTATGTTTCTTTGGGGCACTTCCGTAAACAAGTAGACAACTTCATTGCCACCGGGCAGATAGAAAGCGAATTAGAGGGACCTAACGGCCCCTTGACCGACCCGAGCATTAACCCGCGGGGAGACTGCCCTACAGGCACAGCCACAGATCCTATTGCTGATTGTGTTTCGCAGCCAGATGACCCTATTATTCAATGGGAAATTTCTACGCCGCAAAACCTCGACGCCACACGCGTATATGGCTGGGAATTTAATGTACAGCACTTATTTGGCGATACCGGCTTCGGCACTATCGTCAATTACACCATGGTAAATAGCGCAGATGAATATGATGTCTATTCTCTAGAAAATGATTTTGCGCTAACCGGCTTAAGTGACTCCGCCAACTGGGTAGTGTTTTACGAACAAGACAATTATCAAGTTCGCGCGGCGTATAACTGGCGCGATGAGTTTTTACTTTCTGGCGGTTTAGAACCCACCTTTACCGAGGCTTACAGCCAACTCGACATATCAGCTAGTTATGACATAAACGAACACTTTTCCGTGTTTCTAGATGGTATTAATATCACTGACGAAAGTACCCGCCGTCACGGCAGGTTTAGCAATCAACTTATTGACTATGAAACATATGGGCCGCGCTACAACGTGGGTTTCAGAGGCAAGTTTTAACGCGGTTTAATTGAAGGGCCTTCAACGGGTTTTCCTTAGGCGCAGCGTCAAAGGAAAACCACCCCGTCAATTAGGGCTATTGCTAATCCTCTCCTAACGCATGCGCAGCAGCATCTCTTATTTTCTTATCGGGATCACCGCCTTTAGCAGCGGTAAGAAAATGACTCGCTTGGGCGTAGTAACTCAACTGCTCTAGCAGGGCCACTGCTTTAAGTCTATTGGCACTGTCAGGTTCACTAAACAGTACCTGCCCTAGGTAGCGAACCGATGTATCACCACCAATTACGCCAAATCCTTCGATAACCTCAGATCTTACCATAGCGTTTTCATGGCCTAAGTGCCTTGCTAACCCAAAGGCATCGTTTTCTGCAATGTATTCTTGGATTTGGTAACGCGCTTCATTACGCAGGACCTCAGCGTCAATATCCGTCTCCTGTGAGGCGAATGAATAGTAAGTGGCTTCCCCGCGAATATTCTCACCTGAACAAGCATCGAGCCTCACATCTAAACTATCGTTAGTTTCGTCCCTAACGCGTGGGTTAACAGAATTAGGGTTAGCGGGTAGCTTAGTTTTAAAAGAAGGCACACTTTGTACAGTTGTTAACGCCACGGGGGTTAGCGCGTCATAAGCAGTAGTGTCCATAGAAGTGCTATTGACGTTTTCATTCGTTCGGCTATTGGCATACCAACCTAAAACAAAGCCAACGAGGAGTGCAGAAAAAAGAGTAAGCCACTTATCTAACATTTTTACTATCGCGTTGGTAGGAAAGATTTCGTTGTTTAAGGGTAGTCTATTTCCCAGAAAAATGGCGATTTATGATCGTGATTAGACACTACTGAACCATGTCAGATTTATTTACACTTTTTTTTACAACTCCCGCTTACTACTTTATAACCAGTTGATTTTATTGGTATGGCTTAGTTAATGCATAGGGATAACTCAGCATATTGCCCCCCCTGTAAGGATAACTAATGAAGTTAGTCAAAGCCGTTCCAGCTTTTATCGTCATACCGTTTACCCTTTTACTTTCTTTTAATTCCAGTGCCGCTACGATCTCGGTAACCTTAGGAAACGACACTGGTTTAATAGACGGTACACAAACTGCACTAATACCAACAATATGAATCGCCCCGTGTTTGCCAGAGACTCAATAACTTGAGAAACTGGAACTATGAAAAAATCAAATCGCTATACATCAGAATTTCGTGAACGTGCAATTAGGCTTGTTACCACACAACAGCATGAATA
>NZ_JAAAWN010000047.1 GCF_010500865.1 Alteromonas profundi | reverse complement strand
GCTTTTTAGCGATGAGCCTGCAAAATAGTTACATAACAAACCAAGTAAGCGGGACAATAACACGTAGGCTCCCGTCACTTCGTTCCTTATTATAGCCCACGTGTCATTGCCCCTTCTTGGGGGGTTATGTGCAAGGAGGCGCGATGAAAAAACTCAGCTTTGAATCAAGTTCTTCTCAAAGAGATGAACTAATCGCTTTAACAAAAGGAAAGTTTTTAGTAGAAACGAAGCTAAAAGACTTACACAGTTTTGATTCGATACTTCGAAGACACCTTCAAGAAGCGAAGCCCGGTACATTCATACGTGAAGATCTACAGGTTGCCGTAGAAAATACGAAGGCAGCTATTCAAGAAAAAACTACAGAAAAAGCATGGTATGAAAAACCTATTGGGCTAATTGGTTCATATATTGCTGAAAACTCTGTTCATGTGGCTCGCACCTCTTTTGAACAGTGCTTATAACAACTCAATAAACGCACTCACTTCGTTCGCTGGGACGCTAACACGTGGGCTGGCTCGCTTCGCTCGGATTTTAGCCCACGTGCTAGCGCCCCAAAGCTTAGCGTTATGCGCCAAAGCGTAATGGATTTACATCCATACTTTTATGAAGAATTCTTATAATCAGAATTTCCTGGCTACCAGTTTGCTTGTAGAAAATAACGTGACTACCTTGCGGAAACTTTCTGTATCCGTCTCTTATTTCGTCGCAGCTTTTACCGATATCAGGATTTTCAGACAACATCCAAAATGAATCGTCGAACTGTTTTAGGTACACATTACGCTGTTCCCGCCCCCATTTCCGTTGCGTAAATAACGCGATATCTTTTAAATCGGATTTTGCGAGTACAGTTAACTTAAATGGTTTCACTCTTTTAATTCACCATCTAGTTCTGATATCAAGTTCTCAAGGTCGTATTCAGCCTCGCCGCTTTCTTCACCTGCTACAAGTAATTGACGCAAAGTGTTTAATTTGGTCTCCTGTGTTTCTAGCAAGCGAAGAGCTGAACGAATTACTTCGCTCGCTGAACCATATCGACCAGTTTGAATTTGGCTAGCAATAAAGCCATCAAAATGGTCACCAAGGGTAATGCTGGTATTTTTAGCCATTTGCTTTCTCCTAGTACCAATATATACCTAATTATGGTATTTGCGCACTGTAAGTCAATAGCGCGTAACAAACGCATTAACACTCGCTGCGCTCGCAAGGGACAAAAACACGTAGGCTCCCGTCGCTTCGCTCGGTATTATAGCCTTCGTAGTTTTTGCCCGTTATGCGGGCCATTATGCCTTAAGAGTATTACCAATCATGTCTATAACCTGTGAAGTTGGCAATATCGACGATGTGTTAATTATTAGTTCTAAAATTACAGAATTTGATAAGGCTAGTACATTTAAAAGTTTAAATTGCCGTCTTCAAGATAAGCAGACTCTAATCTTGGTTGCTAAATACAAAGGTAAATTAGCTGGCTATAAATTAACAGATACTGAATTTTATAGTTGGTTGGGTGGTGTTTCGCCTGATTATCGTAATTTAGGCATAGCAACAAAGTTGAGAGAAGTACAAGAAAATTGGGCTTCTAATGCGGGATACTCTTCAATTAGTGTTAAATCAATGAATCGTTTTTCATCAATGATTCACTTACTAATTTCTAGTGGTTATCAAATAAATGGATACGAAGATAATGGTACTGTAGATAATAGTAAGATTAAATTCGTTAAAGTATTGTAAAAAAGGCATAATCGGGTAGCCGGAGGTCTCTAACCTCCAGCCCCCACAACACCCTGCATGCGGCTCCGCACAGGGCGTTTCACTTAGGATGGTGAAGTACAATCCAACCATCACGCAACGAGTAAAGTCCTTCAGATTTTAAATAATCAAGCGATAAAGCCTGGCTGATTCCTGAGGATTTCGCACTACGCCATGGCCCCTTGCTGGTGATACCACAAGCAACTGCGACCTGCACATGTACTCCCAACTTCATTAAACTTCTCACTTTGGTTCGCGGCTTTCGCCACTGTCGCCAATAGGCCATGCGTACTCTGCGCCTGATCCAATGATCTAGACCGACGCATCGCTGATAACCACTAGCGATACCAAAATAGTTTATCCAGCCACGTAGGTATTGGCTGAGCTTAAAGAGTTGGTAGCGCATAGACACCCCCCAGTTACGATTCGTTAACCGTCTGACCTGTTGCTTAAACTTCAGCACTGTCTTCGGGTGCCAATGAATGCGACCTCCCTTGAATGTGAATCCAAGGAACTTGCTTTCACTGGTTTTAACGACATGGCTTTTGACCGAGTTAACGACCAATTTCAAGCAGTGACTCAGGAATCTACTGATACTGCTCAGCACGCGCTTACCCGTACGTGGAGTATTCACCAATATGCTGAAGTCATTCGCATAACGAGCAAATTTGTGCCCTCGCTTCTCAAGCTCTTTATCCAAGGGGTCGAGCATTATGTTTGCCAACAAGGGAGACAATGGCCCGCCTTGTGGAACTCCTTCGCGACTCTCACTATAGAACTGGTTATCCCCCTTGGTTTTGCAGAGAATCCCAGCTCGTAAGTAACGTTTAATCAATTTAAGCAATCGCTTATCCTTCACTTTATAGCCAAGGTGGGTCATAAGTAAATCGTGATCAACACGGTCAAAGAACTTTGACAGGTCGACATCTACCGCTAAACGGCGTCCCGTTTTAATGATGCCTTGTACCTGCTTCACCGCTTGTTGCCCATTTCGGTTTGGCCTAAACCCAAAACTGTTATCTGAGAAGGTTGGGTCGGAGAGTAAGCTCAAGTAGATCTGCACTAAAGGCTGGCTGCTTATCGATACGCTGAGTCACGTCTCTACCGGTCGGCATTCGTGTGTTCAAGTTCAATAAGACTCCTCCTTTGTTCTAAATGTTCGGGCGGGTCGGCCTCCGACTTCACCGAGTCCCAACCATTACGATAGGCATTTGGCTACTATGCCGTCTGCTGACTTCTGCTTAATCATCTTCAAGGTTGCCCCTGTCGACGCTATCGGCTTCCATCATGTTCGCTCCTTTGAGTTGATGAGATTCAAAGACCTAGGCACTTGTATACCAGAACCTGACTGGTTGTTTACCGATCGCCTGTTAAACAGATCTCTGGAAGGCCAGTCCCACCGCAGATAAGGGTGTGAACTTTCCCTACACTGCAGCATCATTTACGGTGGCCGTTAAATCACGTGGCTTCGATATCTTTGGCTATCTCGCCTCCAGCCTACGCCTCATATGATGTTCTTATTCATCAGCTCGAAGTTTTGCGTCCGGCTTCCTTCAGACAATCCCTTACGGTTTTGCCCTTGCCATTCGCTAGTAGTTAACGTTTAATAACCAAAAAGTTATGTGAACGGTGACTTTCCTACAGAGGACTTTCATCCGGGGCGGCCTCCGCTCATTAGTTCACGCCCATGCTGGGCGTACCAAAAAAATTAAGTCACTCACTACGTTCGCTGGGACGCATACATGCGGTGCGGCTTCGCCATTATGCCCTACGTGCCTGCGCCCCTTATTTAAAAGGTACTTTTGAGCAAAAATTAGCCCCACTGACATTTTAACGCTATAATGTTTTAATGTTACTTAAATGGAGACTTATTCATGAGTACTTTATCAAAACGATCAACCGTCTACTTCGAACCAGCAATTCATAATGCATTGAAACTGCGGGCAGCATCATCAGATACCTCAATATCAGAACTGATTGATGAAGCAGTAAGACTCCTCATGAAAGAAGATCAAGAAGATTTGGCTGCGGTAAGACAAAGGGCCAAAGAGCCCGAAATTTCCTATGAGGACTTGCTAAACAGTTTGGAAGCTGATGGAAAAATATAGCGTCACTTTCAAGAAATCAGTAGCAAAAGATTTTAGGGCAATTCCCAAGTCGGACGTTAAAAAGATCCTCGCCAAAATTGACTTATTAGCTGAAAACCCGCGAAGGGATGGAGCAATTAGGCTTAGTGGACTCGACTTGTATCGTATACGACAAGGTCTTTATAGGATAATTTATGAAATCCGAGAAACCGAGCTTGTAGTACAGGTGATAAAAGTCGGGCATCGCTCCGATGTTTATAAACGTACCTAACAAACGACTATGGCGTCAACCTTGAATTTAAACTGCTTTTTCTTCCCACATGACGCCATCTCTTACAATGACTTTGATTTAGAAAAGCTTAAAACACTAGGTGATGCGCTTTTTTCAAAGGATGCAGCGATTAAGTTTTGTGAGCCGTTTGGCGAAATGGTCGGCCACAGAGAAATGCTTGATACCGTGTACGCGCCGTTACTAGAAGCGATACCCGACCTTGAACGTCGAGATACCATTGTAATGGTGGGTGAAGACGACAAGCAGCTACGCTGGTTGGGATGCTGTGGTTACTACACGGGGCGTTTGGCAAAACCTTGGTTAGATATACCGGCCACAGGCGATCAGATACACATGCGCTTTCACGAATTTTACCGCTTCGACGGTGAGAAAATTGTGGAAGTACAGGCCATTTGGGACTTGCCAGAAGTGATGATGCAGGCCAAATGCTGGCCTTTTAGCCCAAGTTTAGGTACTGAGTGGCATGTACCTGGGCCTTCTACCCAAGATGGCATTCACTTATTTGAAGAAGACAATGCTCTGACAGCGCAGAGCCATCAACTTGTGCTAGATATGCTAAATAGTTTAGGCAATTTTGCCGAAGGCGGCGTTGAGGCAATGAATCTCGACAAATATTGGCATGCTAAGTCAAATTGGTATGGCCCTTCAGGAATAGGTTCTGGCCGTGGTATACAGGGCTTTCGCAATACACACCAAGAAGCGTTTTTAAACGGTATGCCTAATCGCGTGGGCGACCCTGCAAATGGGCACTTATTTTCTGAAAATAACTATGTAGGGTTTACCGGTTGGCCGGGTATGAGCATGACGATTTCTGGTGATGGATGGCTTGGTATTGTGCCCAACGATAAACCCATCACGATGCGCAGCTTGGATTTTTGGCGAAACGAAAACGGCATGATTCGAGAAAATTGGGTGTTGATAGACTTACTTCACGTTTACCGTCAACTCGGTGTAGATGTATTCGCCCGAGTAAAGCAGTTAACCCGTAATAAGTATCGATAACGCCCGTTAAAGATGCGTTTGGCCCCGTATAGCCTAAATTTACTATGCGGGGCTTCCTAATTATCCCTACCCTATTAGCTATTATACGTGCAAATCATGGTTAAATAATGCGCTATCTTGCGATAGTCGCAACCTGTGCCTATTCTTTAGTGAGTAAAATTAGGTGCGGCGAAAGCTTCGCCTCACAAACACATTAAAGGGAATTGAAACATGCCACGCGTCTTAGCTTTCATGGGTTGTGTAGTATTGTCGGTAACGTTAACTATTGCTTCTGCATTTGCCAAAGATGTGGGCTACCGTTTGCCTGCTTCTGTAACTCCTTCATTTCAAAAAATTGAGTTAAATATAGACCCTGATGCTAGGAACTATTCGGGCTCAACGGTGATAGATATTACGGTTAATACGCCCATCAACAAGGTGGGGTTCTATCAAATAGACTTAAATATAACCCAGGCGTTTCTAACGCAAGGCGACGCCACCATGGCGTTAACCGTAAGTGAAGGTGATTACAATATAAATTGGGGAGCTGCAGAGGAGGAGATTGCAAAGGGCGACTATCAGCTTACTCTTCAATTTGAAGGCAAGCTGGATATTTCTTCAGATGGCATGTATTTGTCTCAATTTGAAGAAAATAACTATATCTTCACCCAATTTGAAGACATGCATGCCCGTAGGGCTTTTCCAAGCTTTGATGAGCCAGCGTTTAAAATTCCTTACCAACTAACCATAATATCGCCTGAAAAGCACCTTGTGGTGTCGAATACACCGGTAGCCAAACGCACGGTAAACGATGGCGAGCAAACCGTGGTTTTTGAGAAAACCAAACCTATGCCTACCTACCTTTTAGCGTACGCTGTGGGCCCGTTTGATAGTGTAGAGCTAACTGGTCTTTCAGTGCCGGGCAAGGTATATGTACCGAAAGGACATGCTGAGAACACGAAATTTGTAGTAAAACACACGCCAAAGATTCTCACCGCTTTAGAATCTTTCTTTGGCATCAAGTACCCCTATAAAAAGTTAGACTTTGTGGCAGTACCTAACTTTACTTATGGGGCCATGGAAAATGTAGGTTTAATTACTTATCAAGATGGTCTTTTGCTGCTAGGGGATAACCCCTCATTAAAAGAACGCAGTTATTCGCTGTCAACCATTGCCCACGAACTTGCTCACCAGTGGTTTGGAAATTTAGTGACCATGGAGTGGTGGGATGACTTGTGGCTCAATGAAGCATTTGCTTCTTGGGCAGCCACTTATACCATGAAGCAGCTTTATCCAGAGCTCAATATGGGCGAGAGTATTATACAAGAAATCGCGTTTGAAGAGGATGGAAGCCCTACTGTTAAAGCAGTAAAAAAAGTAGTACGTAACCAGTCGGATGTAATGGATGGTTTAGAACTTAATTATTCAAAAGGTGAATCGGTCTTAGAGATGATTGAATCACTTATAGGTACAGAAAAATTCCGCGAAGGCGTGCGCAACTATATGAATAAGCATGCTTGGAAAAATACGGTTGCTGATGATTTATGGGCAGCACTGGATGATGTTTCTGAATTTAGCTTAAGTGCCATGATGAAGGACTACTTAGAGCAGCCCGGTTATCCATTGATAACGTTTGCTCAGAACGGCACGGTAACACAGACACGTTTTCACTACGCCGGGGCACAAGTAGCTCCACAAACATGGGCAGTACCACTCAAACTTACCTATAAAGTGAACGGCAGTATTAAGCAAGAAGTTGTGTTCATTGATGAAAAGATCACACGCTTGCCGCAATTAGCCGAAGCCGAGTGGGTGTTTCCAAACGATAACGCCACAGGGTATTTTCGATGGGCTATCTCAAACACCCAGTTAACTGCGCTGCTCAATGATCTTGATGTATTAAATAACAGAGAAAAGAAAAACGTACTTTTTAACACGCGAGCGATGCTCAAAGCAGGCGCTATTAATATTGGTGATGTCATGTCAGTGTTAAACGCGTTGGCAAAAGACACCGAGGCCGAAGTTAAACGGGCAGCGGTAGTTGTATTGCTTGATTTCACGTACCTCGTCAATGATGGCAACCGAGATAATTATGCCGCCCTGTTAACGCAAGAATACCTTCCTATTCTTAATGCACTTACATTGGAGCAGTCTAGCGAAGAAACCGAGAGCGAGATCGAGCTAAGAAACAGCCTATATTATTTACTAGGGAGGTATGCACAAAACGAATCACTGATCGAAAAAAGCAAAGCGTTAACGAAACAATATATTGAGGACACCACCAGTGTACCAGCCGACATTGCCAAAACAGCAATTGTTGTAAGCACTAAACATGGTGATCCTGCAATGTTCGATAGAATAGTGGCAGCTTATAAAAAGGCCACATTACCAAATGTAAAAATGACGCTGCTTTACTATATGAGTTTTACTGATAAAAAAACAGTAAACAGGATGCTAGACCTTGCGCTATCAGACTTAATCGCCCCTTCTGAGGCCTTATACATGCCTATTATTATATCCCGTAATTTAGAAGATGACACATTGCTATACGCATGGTTAGAAGAGAACATAGATTCTCTAATCAGCAAAATGCCGGATTTTCATGTATCTCGAATGCCAGAGTTCCTTTCTACCACCTGTGACATAGACAACCTAAATCTTGCTAAGGCGTTCTATGAACCCATTAAAGATAACTATCAGGGCATGGCAAGAAGCTATGATGTAATGCTAGATAATACTCAGCAATGCTTACGCCTTAAAGACACGTTCCAAGAAGACTTTAATCGCTATTTAAGCCATTACAGCGTTGAATAAATCGACATACATAAAATAGGTGGGGAAACGCCTATCTAACAATAGAAAAAACAAACACGCTCTGGTAACAACCAGAGCTTTTCTATGTGGTACCTATTATCCCCTACCCTGCCCAGTAATGCTCGGCGAACACAGCGCAAAAAAAAGTAATAACAAAACAGTAATAACAAGATAACCTGCTAAACTAATTTGTGGCTTTAGGCATTGCAGCTTTCTAACGTTGATTTATTCCTTTAACAGTATGGGTAGAAAATCCCGTTAACGAAAGTGTACTGAATTACAGTTTCGACACCAAAGTATTATGCCTGTCTTAATTACATTTGATTTACGCCGTTATGTATGTTTTTCTCATGTTTATCATTTACTACCCGATAAATTGTGAATAAACAATTAGCCCTTTAAAGCAACAATTTAATATTTAATAAATATTAAATGAAATGTTTACTATACTTAGTAATATTTAAGTGCGCACTCTTTTTATCACAGAATTATAAACATAGGTGTTTGCGTACCCAAATTTTTAAACGGATTTATAAAGTGTAAATGTCGTATTTATTTCAAACACTGCAGTCAAGAATAATAATCCTTATTGTTATGGTCGCCATACCTGGATTGGCAGGCATGTTCTATGATTCGTTTATTGAAAGAGAACACGCAATAAACGCCGCCATAAACCAAGCGGTGAATACAGCGAAAACGCACTCGAAAGTTCAGGCAAACCTTATAGATAAAACGCGGCTGTTTTTAAAAAACTTATCTGAGTTTGAAGCTGTGCAACAACCTAGTTCTCCTCAATGCAGTAGTTTTCTCGCAAGCGTACTCAAGGTAAACAGCAACTATGTCAACATCGGCGTGCCACGTGATGGTGGCCAACTGTTGTGTAACGCCCAGCCAATGAAATCTGCAATAAATGTGTACGATCGCCCATACATACAAAAGGCAATAGCTTCTCGAGACTTTTCTATCGGTGAATTTCAAATAGACCGGGCCACTAATTTAGCAAGTGTCAATTTTGCTTACCCGGTCATCGATTCAGAACAAGGCACGTTAGTCGGCTTAGTTGTCGCCGTTATTTCTTTACAATGGTGGAGTGAAATATTATCCGAGTCTTATCTTCCTGAGCATACGGTAGCCTTCATAACCGACAGTGAGAATAATATTATTGCAGCGTACCCGACGAACGAAAATCTTTTAGGCGCGCATTTAGAGGCCATAAACAGTGCGAGTGAACGTACAATTCCTGTAACTGACGGCACTGCTTTTCTTAGTAATGGCCCCTATCAAAGAGTTTATGTTAAGGAAACTGCGAATAAGTCCCGCAGTTTAACGCTCAGTTAAGCCGCAGCATCGCCTGCCTAATTTTTAAACTCTAATTTTGCAGTTTAGGCCAATATGCCGCCGTTTTAGGCCGGATTTCGACCTACTTCCGGGCCATTCCCGGATTTCAAACAGATCTTGGCTGTCGTCGTAACATCTGGTCAACTTTAAACACGTTCGCCAGAGTGAATAACATAGCCAATTGACTG
>NZ_JAAAWN010000046.1 GCF_010500865.1 Alteromonas profundi | reverse complement strand
TATTCATGCTGTTGTGTGGTAACAAGCCTAATTGCACGTTCACGAAATTCTGATGTATAGCGATTTGATTTTTTCATAGTTCCAGTTTCTCAAGTTATTGAGTCTCTGGCAAACACGGGGCGATTCAATATTAGTTTCGTCAGTAAAGCTGGAGAGCCATCTGGTTATTTTTTGGATGCATTTTCATGTAAGGCTAATGTCACACCAGCAAAGGCGACAGCTAGCGCACCAAAAGCAGCAAGGTCCTTCTTACTCTCGGTTGGAGTGGAAAAAGAAAAAGCGAAAGAAGCATATTATGCTGTCGTAGACTTACTAATTGAAAGCGCCGAGAAACCAATATCAATAAGTAAGATTCATCGCAAGGTTAATGAGTATTTACCCGAAAACATATATGAGAATACAAAGGATGACTTTTTAGCTTACGCCAAAAATGAAGAATATCAATTACCTGATACTTTCCAGTCTAAGGGCACAACAGCGAGATCTCTCAGGCAAATAAAAGGTGAAGGAGAAGGATGGGAGCTAAATTTTGATAAAGACATCATAGGTCTGAAAGGAAAAGATGTCGATAAATCATTTATGTACGATAGAGATAACGACATTCTTTATATGCCTAAAATTCCTTCAGAACTAAAAGAAAGAATTATTCAAGAGCTAGGTTTAGGAGAGGGTGAATAAGATGAATGACAGAGAGCTTTTAAGCCTACTAGTCAGAATTTTCAAAGCTCTTCCAAACCCACGAGTGCTTGAGGGCGGCACAAAGATAAAAGTAGAAGGTGCTTTATTAATTACCCAAGATCTCTTTGATCTTTTAAAAGAACTTGTTGAGAAGCTTCCCTCAATTAACGAATACATAGTCCTTGAAGTGGATGGAATTCAGCATGATTTTTCGGACTGTAGTTCAAATCATTATGCAGAAAAAAATGTTTCGAATTTAACCGTGGGCTTCCCAAGGCGTAACAAAATCCCTGAAGTATATATTTTTAACAATGAATTTGAGCTAATACAATCTCATAAGAAACTTCTCTCTTGCGGCAATCCTCTACCAAAAAGCTTTTACTTGGCTTCAAGTGACTATATATCTGACGAATCAGAAAGTAATACGAAACTCCAAAAGATTGAAAGAGTTCTAGATTGGTTTTCAATATTTGAAGAAATTTCAAATCTCAATCGTAAAGGCGACTCGTGTCGTGAGCTGATATTTATAGAAAAAGCAGGTCAAGAGAAGCTTACAAAACCAATACACTTCGAAACCAATATTTTAGCTGAAATGATAGACATAGAGGATATTCCTGATGTCGGTCATTTTTTTGACTTAAAAGATGAAAAAAATGATTCATCATTACATCACGAAGAAAAAAGAAAATTCCTACGCATTGCTTTCGTTGAAACACTAGCGCGAGTAAGGGCTCAAAAAACAGGTAATGACGACTCTCTGGAAATAGTCAAGTCGCTAGATCTTATAAGAAACTCATACTACGAACACCTAGAATTGTTCATGGAAGATTTTGTAGTCAGCGAGTTTAAGAAGGATATCGAGGAAGCCCATTTTTCTTACCTAGAAAAAATTGAATCCGTAATTGGTAACATACAAGGCAAACTGTACGCGATCCCAGCTTCTTTTCTAGCTCTAGGAGCTCTAGCGAGAAGTAACAATACGGAATCGAACCTACTTATTTTGGTTGCTGCTGGTCTCGCTAGCCTATTTACATTTCTGATGATCATCAGTCAAAAAGGAAGAGCAGAATATCTTTCATCAAGCATATCTTTTATTTTTGAAAAATTTGAAAGGAACAGCGAAGAGGAGAAGTCGAACATTGGTATACTTTCAAACGTGTGTGATATTAAAGAATCACTCTGTCAGCAGCTTGAAAAAAAGAAAAAATTAATACTTTTTTATGCAATAGTATCTTGGCTTCCCTTTTTGGCTTCATTAATCGTTATTTATATTAGATTCAATGAAAAAATAAATAGTTGGCTCAAAAGTATTCTGCAGTACTTACTGAGTTAGAAAAACTAGTCACTGTTAAGTCGTATTAACGTGGAGCTATATTTTGTTATTTCCTTGAAAAAAGAATGGCTTCCATCAGTTATTAACAGCAACTATCTCCTCTTTAAATCGATGCGGGAATAATAATCATTTACACCTACTTCTTCTGAATTTTAGTGGGGGTTTAAGATAATGAATAACTTCCAATCAATTGTTTGAATCGAGTATCTTTCCCCAAGTTTGGAAGCTGTTGATCAGTCGATTGGTTTATCATTTGTAACGCTTGTTGAGTTATCTGATTAGTCGTTCTCGGAAGGAAATACGCTACCAACGCTTTATAATTAGATCTACAGGCACTCAAAGCAACTCGTGACGAGAACTCCGTATTCATTAAAAGAGTCACAAATTCTTTTATCTCATGTTCACCGAATTTCTGAAGCATATTGTCGTAATATGACTCGGCCATTGTAGAGACACCGTGGCCATTTCCTATCTTGGACATAACTACCGTTCTAACATATGCCTTGCGCACTGACTCAGGGATAATGCCTGTGTTGGACACATATGAGTCCAAGACTCGAGCATGCGAAGGCTCATTATGAAAATTGTTAAAACCAATATGAGCGGCATAAAGGTTGTTAATTTTTTCAGATATCTCTACTGCAAGAGTGTCACTTGGTAGAAATGGCAATCCATTAACAGCATCTAAAAACTCGCGAGCAGAATCTCGCCTATCGATCTCCCCATTAGAAGCAAAAGTGGCATATTTCAAACCACACTCGTATTTGACCTCATCAGGCGAAATGTTCCATGCAGCATTACAGACAAGCTTAATATTGTTTTTAAGCCTAGCGTCAGCAGCTTTCCCTGTGTACATACCAAATAGGGTGCGCAGTAATGAAGTACCGAGATCGGGTGGTAGATGCTCTATTCCTGCATTTATTGGAACCGCGTCCGGCAGTGTCAAAGCATTATTTCTAATACTGCCTAAGAAACGTTTAATCTCTATGGCAGGTCCTTCTGGCTCTTTCCCTATCACCTCTCGAATACAAGTTTCAAGCCACGATATTAGTTGAAACCCGGTCAGTTCATTTTGATTTGGATGGGCTGCACTGGCCCAATTTCTCATGTCCCGAATATAGTCTAAATGCTTGAAGCCAATGTCTGATAAAATTCCTGTTAGATGGCAACCTCTTACTAGCTCCCATTCATCAAGCTTAACCAAATCGTCCTCGTCTCTAAGCTTTTTTCTTCTATTTTCATCAGTAACAACACTGTCGTAGAAATATTCCAAATCGAACCTTGCTACTTTTTTTCTGAGATTCACAACAGTTTCATCCCAAATGAAGTTCAGGGCAGCGTCAAATAAACCAGCCCCGCATGCTGCGATGAACTTAGACAAATATATTGAAGTTGTTCTCTGATTTACGTCTACTAGATTTATAACTTCAGGAAGGTTATTTATTACTCTTGATCTTTCAGGAACAGGAACAAGGACATTACTTTCGGGTAAGCCTAGTTCATTTAGATATGTTGTTAGTCCATTCGAAAATTGATCTACGCCAGTAACCACTTGGTTTTGTGATGTTACATTAATTCCGTTGCTCATTAGTAATATTCCTTATTTTCAGTCAGGTAGATTTTTCATTTAATACTTTATTTAAAAATTACAAGCATCTCACTTATTCCAAACACTGGGAATCAATTCACCTGTTTGGTGATAAATCCCTACCTGCTTAATGTAATTCATAAAATCGGGGTTCTCTTCTACGATACGGTTAGCTGATACCCAATCAATATCAGATTTTTCCTTTGCTGGTATAAGAATTTGGCTGTTATACAAATCACCGACATCCAATAACAGAATACCTATACCATGCAGTGAACAAAGCATTTGCAGCTCAGGCTCAACACCATCTGATATCCCAGTTGCAACTAAATAACCAAAATTTGCCCAGCTTGAATTCGAAACGGCTTGGAAAAAGCACTTTCTAACATTTGCACGTGTAAGCTCTTTTTTTACTTCGAAGGACCAAAGCCTTACTGATTTGTCGTTACCGAATCTAACGCATGTTTTTACAGCCTGAGACCAACTTTTATCCAATGGTTCCATCGCTACAATGTCAGGATGTAGCCAATGATTACCGCCTGCGCCTTGGCTATTCTTCGACGTTTTTTCATCAATACGATGACAGTACAGACCCATATCCTTATTTAAAAACTCGATAAGTATGGGATATAGGTCGTGCTCTTTTAATTTAAGATCTTCCGCTTCGTGCAGTTGATCATCCACTGCGCTTAAATCTTCTTCCTGCGGATTATCTTCCCAGTAATACAAACGTGGCCTTGGTTTTTCGCGAGTTTTAATATTGATGCACTTGTCTTTGGCTCGTCGTGTTCTCTGACCACCAACTTCTGCCGCCAGTTGTGCGATAAGCTCTTCGTCATTGGCGTAGTTGGGATTCTTCATCTTCTCAGCCATTTCGGCTGGATAGCGTTCGAGAAAAAGCTTGGCAAGCTCACGTGCGGTCAGCTTTTCACCCTTATGATCACGCAAGGTTTCGATGATCATATCTACTCGCGTTTTGTTACTCATTTAAATGATTCCTCTATTCGAGCAATCGAGATATCACTAGAATTGTATTTGTATTTTCTAATATCATCGTTTTGCAGAATATTGACTACTTCCTTGATCACACTTAGTGGCAAAAAGAACCACTCTTTAGGCTTTACCATGTTGCCAAAACGGTCAGGGATCTGGATGTCTGCTTGAGCTTCTCGGAAAAATGCGTGAAGTAACTTTTCAGTGGCCTGAAGGTTCATATTATAAAGCGTAAACTCTGCAACGACCTCCACGTCAGCAAGAAGGTAGGTAGCGTCCTTAGCGGCGTTCGCGACTCTTTTCTTAACATCAGAGGTCGTCACGCCAATTTTATGGAGATACTCACGATGCTTCGCTATCGAAGGCTCCTCTGACTTTGAGCGCAGTACGTAAACGATACCTGTTTTGTAAAGTGGAGAGTCCTCTTCAACAAATAGCGGTCCTGAATCTTTGGGGACAATTGCTCTGGCTGATTTGTCTTTGTATAGCGCGGCACCAAATGACCGAAGCAGCAAGTTACTTTCCATGCCATTCGAATAAACTACGCGCATACGCGCATTATGATGGCCTTTACGACGCTCATGTTTCTCACCCATCTCAGCAACATAAGCAATTAAACCAGCTAAGATAAAGGCTTGGCCTTTTTGTATCTCGGCGATACCTTTGATGCCTGAAGTCTCTAATGTACCTTCGTCTAGTTCCTTTTGAATTCTCACGAACAAAGGCTTAAACGAATCAAAGTCCATGCATTTTTTACGAGTTGCCATGTCAGCACTTGCAGTCTGGCTTTTTGTTCCGACAGTCACATGCTTTAAATTAAAAATATCGTCATCATCGGCAAGTAAGTCACTCGACAGGACATCATCAATTGTTAATTCAGTTTTTTTTTCACCAGTCGATTTAGTACCTAATAAGCCTTCTACATCAAAAGGTGCAAGAGCTTCAAGAGCTTCTGGCGTTGAACGAAGCTTAGACAATCGTGCAGCCAGTTTAGCCTCATGAATGTTAGTGGCTTCAATATCAGGCTCTCTACCATTTGCTTCGATAAAGCTTTTGAGTTCTTCAAACGTCTCATAGTAAATCGCATAGTGACTAAGCTTTTTTGACTTGGTCACAGAAACTTCGAGTAAACCCAATGGGTCATCGTTAAATACGTCGTCTAATGTCCGTTTAGCCATACTTATTCCCTTATGCTCTCATCTGTTCACGCTTCTTGTTCTTCAGCCACTCAAGAGCTTCCCCAAGACGTCTTTCAAGCGCAATGTCACTTTCAAAACTAGGAGGGCGTCCATTGTCACGTGCGAACTCTTGGATTCTCGGCCACAAAGCTAAGGCTTCTTCTTCGGTCATCTTTATTTTTTGCGTTGAGGCAACACCATGAACTTTCTGCAGCAGTTCAGAAGTCAGTCCCTTACTAAGCACTTCATAGGCGTGACCGAATGGATTAACACTGTCAATCAGATCAACCGATAGGTCATTAATGTTTATAAACTTGCGAACAAGTCCAACGAAACTTCTACTCCCAGCCTGTTGCTCATCTTCATCATCTGAAGCATTCTCATTGTTCCCAACAGAGGCCATCGCCATCGTGGCAGCTACCCGTTGCCTTATCGCTTCAACATCTTCTTCAGATTCATTCGGATATTTTTCTTCGATTACCCGTCGAACATAAACATCCTGAACGAGTTCTCCTGGCATATCTTCATTTGCCATGGCCTTAATGACATCAGAGTTTTGGCATACGGCTGCGACCAGTTCATCCATTTCTTGCTCGATAATCTGTTTGGCTCTTTCTGACTTAGGCTCTTTGAGATCTTTCACGCCAATAACAATTTCGCCAGTGTTCGAGTCTTGTTCCCCCTTACCAACAGAATCATCACTCGATTTTGGAACGAACTTGAACTTAGGTGCAAGTGCCTGCTCCATTGCCAAAGATACAGAGATTGCTTTGAGCATTTGAT
Source organism: Alteromonas profundi (assembly GCF_010500865.1). GTDB lineage: Bacteria > Pseudomonadota > Gammaproteobacteria > Enterobacterales > Alteromonadaceae > Alteromonas > Alteromonas profundi. The sequence continues at coordinate 3,318 of NZ_JAAAWN010000046.1, read as the reverse complement.
TGACCGCATTGACTACCAATTCGTCGTCAGCTCGAGGCTCTGCTATTAAGTTTGTAAATGTTGCCGTTGGTTTGCCTTCATGGTCACGGGTGACTCGGCCTATGATCTGGATTATCTCGGTCAATGAACCTCTGTAACCTACGGTAATTGAGTGTTCAGCAGGAGGCCAGTCGAACCCCTCTTTTGCCATACCTAATGCAATGATTACGTCGACTCGCTCTTGTTGTTTTTTGTCGCGTAAAGACTCTTGCAGCTTATTCCTGAACTCTAGGTCATCCTCTACAAGATTGGCGACAATCAATGTACGACCATCCTTTGCTACAACTGGATAGAAATTTGTTTCTTCCTCAACGTCTTGCATATCGCCGATGATATCGATGATCGCATCGACTTCGTCATGTTTGCTGCCAGCCGTTTCAGGACTCATGCGGTGCGGAATATGAATGATTGTTTTCTTGGACAGGTCGAACACTTTTGGTAGTGCCTGTAGATAACTTCCATCCAGCGCACTGTAAAAACTGTAGTTGATCTTAAGCGTTTTAAGGTGCTTGTAGGCGGCCATCTGTTCCCAGTATGTATAAGACACATGGGTAAAGCGTGCTTCATCTTCTACAGACATGATTGCCATGTCATCGCCTCGGAAATAGCTTCCGGTCATAGCGATGACATGAGCTTTATCTCGCTGTATTACACAACGAAGCAACTCTCCTAACTTACTCTCTTCACTTGAACTGGAATGATGAAATTCGTCGATAGCGAGAACACAGTCGTCGAGTACTTCTTCACCGGCTTCTTGGAATGCAAATCGTAACGTTGCATGAGTGCATACTAGAGCGACATCATCACTCTCAAGAAAGGCCAATAACTTCTTAACTTTGCTTCTGGCCCCAGCTCCATGGTCTGCACCTGGGCTACATAAATCCCATTCAGGTTTCACTTCCCAGTTCGCAAAAAAACCGTGACTGGCTAAATCTGTATCAGCAAAGCTTGAGCCTATCGAAACTTCGGGAACTGCAACAATCACTTTCTTACAGCCTTGATTTTCTAGCTTATCCAACCCAAGAAACATTAATGCGCGCGACTTACCAGAGGCCGGCGGTGACTTTATAAGTAGGTATTGCGCTTCGCGTTTATCGAACACTCTACGTTGCATTGGGCGCATACCCATTGGGTCTGATTCTAAAGGTTTACGAGTTTCATCAAGGTCGATTCTAACTGCTGTTATCTCACTTGACCTATTAGACATTGCGTTTTCCCTCGCTCAATTCAACATACATCTCGAATAATGCTTTTAACCGTTCATCTTCATTTTCAAACTCGCGCCCACAGAATATCGTCTCAACGAGTTTATCATTCTCGAGATGAGCAGACCTAAGCTCTTGAGGCATGTCATCTGGGTCGTACAATTCGGCAATAGTTTTTGGAAAGTACTTTTCTCTTGTTAGCAGTATCCGTCTTGCTGATTTATCTAATTTATCTTTTGCTTCATCTGAGATGGGGGGAAACGGAAAAGTATTCCACCCCAAAGTGTTTGAGTACCTAATTCTCGTCTCCAGTTGGCCACACACGGCTCTAACCCAACAAATATGTAGTTTCGAACTTAAGATAGATACGTAAAATAGTGGCGAGTCATAAATTGCAAATGCCAGGTTGGAAATGATCTCTCCTTCTGTAAGTACACCAACAGGTATATATTCTCGCCTTTCAGACGTAACGCTTGGGATAATAATCGAATGATCTCTAGCAACGCTTTGGATTTGAGTAAACCGATGAGGTCTCGACGCCGAATTCCGTGTCGACTCAGCGGGACTTTGCAACCTTGAACGAGTCACTTTCAACAGATGTGGTTCTAATACCTTATAACTCTTCGCTATATTTAATTGTTCTTCTTCAAACCATAAACAAAATCGTTTGCTACCTTTTATGAATTCTTGAGAGCCAAGGAAACCTCTTATGAATTGCTTTAAAGATGGTTCCTCATTCAACAATTCATCCACTTCATCAGGTGACAAAATCAAGCCGCCTCCGTCTCGAGGCATATTGCCAAACAACATTTCAGGAAAACTTGATAGAGATGATTTAGCTGCCGATACAGACACATCTTCAGCGTTGGCTAGATAACGATTTATATTTTCCACTTCCTCCCCATTAGTACCTGAAAATAAGTATTTCTTGCCAGACGAAGCTTTTCTAAAACCAATTATCACGCAAGTAACACCAGCCTTATTAGCTGCATTGTTACTCCATTTAAAAGATTTGTGAGCAAAGAAAGGTTCTATTCCGAAATCAAATAATATGGGCCAAATTAGTGTTGCATGAAGTCCTTGGCAAATGCTGTTTGTCGCTACCAAAGCAAACTTAATTTTTTCTGAGTTTGTAAACTCAGCGCACCTTAAAAACCATGCGCAAACATAATCCATACTATTGAATTTATTAGTATAACTCTTGAAAACAAGCTTCATATCTTCTTTTTGTGAAGGCTCCATGTTTCTTGAGCCTAGGTATGGCGGGTTACTCACTATGTAAATATCGGAGCTTTCATTGCTATCAATGTGGCAAAATACTTTCCAGTCTATTCTTAAAGCATTTCCACAAACTATATTGGCAGAGTCTTTTAGGGGTAGGGCTGGTATTTCGGCTCCAAAAGCAGCAATAAACCTTGCATTCTGTTGATACTCTGCAATCCATAAAGCTAACTTTGCTGTTTCCGCCGCAAAATCGGCATACTCAATTCCATAAAATTTTGAAAGTGAAATAACAGAGCTAAAGCCGAATGCCAGTGATGCACCTCCTTCTAAATCGCGAAGAGCATCCATTGCCTGTAACTCAAGCTTTCTAAGTTCACGGTAGGCAATTACAAGAAAATTACCGCTACCGCAACACCCGTAACATTTAATGCTAGTGACAATAGCTCTAGCGTCTTATCTATATGGAATAGAGGCCATTCAAGAGTTGTCCATAGTTACTTACGAAAGGTAGTGACATTTATTTTCTTTTGTCACTACTTAGTAGTGTTAGATATGTAGACGTTTGGTGATTGGAAATTCAACTAGTTCATAAGCTAAAAACGAGATTTACTCACTCATTATTAGACTATATTAAAAGGCTATTTGCATTCTGAAGTTGGATTTAACTATTGCATGGTAATTGGTCACGTCGCTGTTTTGTACAAAAGTTGGTAGGTCAGCAAGTGAATCGCCCCGTGTTTGCCAGAGACTCAATAACTTGAGAAACTGGAACTATGAAAAAATCAAATCGCTATACATCAGAATTTCGTGAACGTGCAATTAGGCTTGTTACCACACAACAGCATGAATA
>NZ_JAAAWN010000045.1 GCF_010500865.1 Alteromonas profundi | reverse complement strand
TGAACTGTTGCCGTGGAACATCGATTTGACTCACACGCAAACGACCGACGCACTCTAAAAATAGGTGTCCACTTAAAAATGAGTGGGCACTAAAAATAAGCTCAACGTGTTATGGCCGTACGCTTACGATTAATATCAGCTTTAGGATAAAAAAGTTCAATCACTTCTATCAATTGTGAGCACGGTAATAAGTTGTCTATCCGTGATAGGAAAACCTCTTTATAGGGCTATCAGCGCTTGCTTTAGCTGACTACTGGCAATAATTAACTGTTGGCTCACGAGCAGTAGAGAATGTAACTTAACATGCAGTCATGATCTCACGTTAGGAACTTATTTGCATCTTCCCTAGTATCAATTGAATAACACTTTTATGCTGTTTCTAATTATTTCATCGATCTCGGAACATTGATTGAGACAGGTAACGTTAATCTATATTAGGATAACCTATTGTCAGCAAGTGTTTTTCAACAGTTTCTTGGTAGAACTCTGCAAAAAAATCGTAAAGTCATTTTATCGTTGTACGCCCAATGAGTTGAATGGAAGCATTGACTTGTTCCAGCAGCAATTATCCGTGACAAGGAACAGGTGGCCGAAAACTTTTTTGATCTCTACTACATACCAAATTCGAAAGCTAGGTTACGTTTCATTACCCTATTTTTATTCTCTTGCTAAGTCGCAGTCTCTCTTTTCAGGAGTGATATTAAGGCTAAGGTTACAGTAACTTAAGCCTGCCAAAGATTACGGACCAATAGTTTCATTTTTAAAAGTCAACAAAAACGATATGTCTTCTTCGGCGGTTTTGGTTACAGAAACTTCTGCACATACAGCGTCGCACAATGCATCTACTATAGAAAGACCTAGCCCAAAGTTATCTTCAGATGTTCTAGAAGCATCTTTTTGCCAAAGCGGTTCAAACATATGCTTTAGATCATCCTCATTAACCTCTGTCCCCACCTTATTTGTCACTCTGAGGTAAACATTACTAGAACTATTTACACCTAAGTTCACAAGTATTTCTGTATCAGTTTTTCCGTGTTCTATAGCGTTATCTATCAGATTACTTATTATCGATTCTACTGCAACGCGATTGCTCTTGACGCTTAACTGAAAATTGGAGCTAATCTCTACCTTAACATTTCTTGCTTCTTTTATCTGAATAAGTTGAGTTACTAATTTGTGGATATCTATCTCATCAGTTAGCTCTAGGGTCTTAAAACTATATTTTTGGATTAACATAAGGCCAGAAATAATATTTTTCATTCTTGTGCCTATTTGCAAAACACGTGGCTTAAAATCTTTTTCTAATCTTATTTCTCCTGGAAACTTAATTGCTACTTCAGTCATATTTATTAATTCAGAGACTGGTGTTTTTAGCTCGTGTGCGATATCCGAAGTCAACCTCTTCTCACGCAGGTAAAGCGAATAATTATCTTCAATAAAGTGATTCAAACTTTGGGTAATGGGTTCCAATTCCTCGACATTATTTTGAAAAGCTTCGTGTTTTTGCCTAGTGGTAAATCGTAGTCCTTTTATCTTGGCATTTAAGGCATCCAAGGGTGCCAGAGCATAAGCCACAGTGTTACGCACTGTAAATCGAACAACTAGCGGCACGATAATTAATGCAAATAGAAAAGCACCATCGATAAACCACAACGTGAAATTTAACAATTCTGTAGATGTTGCGTACGCGATAACCATTGACGGGCGAGTATCGTTACCCTTATCCATGACCCGATAAAATCCAGCTCTGTCTTCAGAATCAATCTGAGGTATATATCGAGTGTAAATTACCCGACCCGTACGGCCATCGGGCAGAGTAATATCCTGGAAAGAATATTCATCCAGGCCAATGCTGCTGTAAGGCAATTCATTGATGGTATAAAGCGCCAGAGTATCTGATTTTTCAAACGTTGAGTCTTTGTACCAAAGTTGAAAATACTCGGGGGAAGATGTCCCTTCAAACTCAGGCAAATACTCACCTGCAAATTCGAACTCCACACCCTCGACATCTTCATTTACCAAGCTCTGAAGCATACCTACTTTTGCCTTCATAGCCTGGTTGAATTCTTGTTCGATCCAGGAATCGACACCAATATCTGCTGCAAGTAAAACGGCAATGACTAACAGTGAAATAATAATAGAAAGTCTACGTGTTAATGTTTTACGTATTGATTTCATTAGCTTCTACAACTCTGTAACCAAAACCACGTTTACTTTTAATGGGTAGAGACGCGCCGCTTTCTCTTACTTTTCTCCTTGCTGAGGAAAGGTGAGCTTCAATAGCATTTTTTGAGATATGGTCATAGCTTCCAGAAATAAATTCACTCAGCATTTCTGAGGTAACTATCTTGTGTCTATTGAGGAAAATACATTCAACAATTTTGTACTCATTCGGGGTCAGGTTGATAATGCCATTATTGTATGAAAGCGTTTTAAACTGGATATTGAGTGTCAAACTGTTGATAGTAACCTGGTCATTGAGACAATTTGCCGCACCTCTCCTCATCAAGCTAAGTAGTCTAGCAGTCAATTCGTCAAACGAGAACGGCTTAGAAAGGTAGTCGTCAGCACCTGCCAATAGCCCCGCTACCTTGTCTTCAGACTCAGATCGCGCAGATAAGATGATAACCTTTGTTTCTAAATGTCTTTTTCGTAACGTTTTAAGAATAGTCATACCGTCCAACTCAGGTAGCATCATATCAAGGATGATTATTTCGTAGCTACCAAGCAACGCCATACTCAATCCCTCAGAGCCAGTGCCAGCAGTATCGACTGAGTACCCCAACTTTTCTAAGCCTAAGCTCAAACTGTTCCTTAATGATAAGGAGTCTTCTATCAGAAGTATTCTCATAATTTGAACGTCAATTTTAAAGTTATTTCAGTATACCTTCTCATCCTTAGGATTTACTGAAGAAGCTATTGAACTGGTGCTTATAGTTAACCTACACAAAAGTGGTTCTTTTAGCATAAACTGATTGATTTCCTTCAGTAGCTCTTAATTTATCTCGTTATTATGTTCATATTAATAACAGTTTTGTGACTGACGATGAAGACCGATTCTTATCAGCCCTGCTACTTAGCGAGTGCTCAATAACCTCTACAGAAATTTCTGCCCCCAAATTGTAAGAGTGACAAAGCTGTTATTTTTGACACCGATGAAACACTGATGCTCAGTAACACCTGCATTTTTTCTGAAAGAGAAAGTGCGTCTGAACTTGTTCAAGCATACACTGATAACGGCCCCAGAGTTATCTATCTGACTGCGCGAAGTATATACTTCCAGTGCAACATTTCATTTTTTTATCCCGTTACCATTTCCCAGACGGAAATATTCAGGTAGCGAATGCTACGGCTGAGCGAAAAAACTTTAAAACATTAAACTAAATATTCTAAAGCGTTACACGGAGTCTGGCTGGACACTTTTTGCTGCATTTGGCGATTCAAGCACTGACTTTGCTGCTTATTTGGCCGCAGGCGTTACTCAGGACAAAATATTTGCAATAACAAGACAAGGTGATCGTAAGTGCAAACCAGGGCCGTGGCAAAAGTGCTACGATAACTGGTCGAAACACATTCCTATAGCGTGTTTTCCTTAACCCACCTCTTTCTTCCTTCCTGAGCGATTAAAACATTATTACTTCAATTAAATGACTCTTCATAAGCGTATCTTAAGTTTTGTTTGTTAACGTTTTCCTGTCGAAAATAGAATTTGCTTGATCTTGAGGCTTTGACAGAGGGCTACGTGCGAATTTCAGTTGTAATACCAGCGAAAAACGAAGAAAAAAATTTAAAACCCTTAATTGAGGAAATTTATAGAGCGTTAACAGGTGTAGCCAACTTCGAAGTCATCTATGTTGATGATGGAAGTACGGATAATACATTTGAGAATCTGCTTTATCTGAAAGCGAGTGGCTTTGAAAGAGTTAACGTACTACGGCACAAGCACTCGGTGGGACAAAGTACAGCTATTTGGACAGGGGTGAGCCATGCTGATGGAGAACTTGTAGTTACACTTGATGCGGATGGGCAGAATGATCCCTCTGATATACCAAACCTCCTGACTATGGCCTCTCAATTTCCGTTAGGGAGTCACTTTTGCATTGCTGGTCATCGTAAAGACAGAAAGGATACAGCTTGGAAAAGATTTCAGTCAAAACTAGCAAATTCTGTAAGAAGTAAATTTCTTAATGATGATACACCTGACACCGGATGTGGGTTAAAGGTCTTTCCAAAACAAACATTCCTCGATTTACCCTATTTTGATCATATGCATCGTTTTCTGCCAGCACTGATCCGACGACAAGGTGGGATCATTAAAGTTGTTGAAGTGAATCACAGAGACAGGCAATTCGGAAAATCAAAATATAATATGTTAGGGCGGCTTGGGGTTGGACTAATTGATATGGCAGGAGTTTATTGGCTTCAGAAACGTAATAAACTTAATGATGTCATCTTAGAAAATGAAGAGAGTATCTAATTGAATTCCAGTCTCCTTCGTTTCTTCATTCTGGTACTTACCATTCTGTTTTTTAGTCATTTGATTTCGCTCTCCCCCTCATTTGACGCATTTAATCAGGAGTGGATAGACAATCATACCCGTGATAATGGAGTGACAGGGATAGCCAAATTTTTAGCCGTCTCAGTATTTTTACTTACTATCGGACTTCCACGCCAGTTAGTCGCATTTATGGGGGGGTATGCCTTTGGATTTGCTGAAGGTGTCATCTATTCAACATTAGCAGCTACGCTCAGCTGTGCAACAGTTATGGCAGTGTCCCGGTATTTCGCTAGACCGATTATTATTCAACACTTTGAAATGCGAGTGCGCAAGTTAGACCACTTTCTACTTCGCTCTCCCTTTCTTAAGTCCGTTATCATTAGACTGTTGCCAGTAGGGAATAATCTACTCACAAACATTTTTGCTGGCGTTTCAAAGATTCCACGACGCTCTTTTATTTTTGGGTCTACTATTGGCTACATCCCTCAAATGGCGGTTTTTGCATTAATGGGTAAGGGTGTATTAGTCAACTCTGAACTTAAAATAATCATAAGCGCCCTATTATTTGGGATTTCCAGCTTGCTAAGCGCATATCTTTTTAAGGTTTATCATCGTCAACATAATGACGATAAAACTCTTCGTTCTCTCACAAAAAGCAGCAAATGTAGCAATGAATCAGACGAGCCTAGCCATTATACATAAGAACAAGCACCCAAATTATACTTTCTGGCTTTTTGTACTGGCTAGCGTGTTGATATTTATCGGGCTTGGGTTAAGAGATCCCTGGCCTGCTGACGAACCTCGTTTTGCACAAGTTGCAAAAGAAATGGTTGAAACAGGTCAGTGGTTCTTTCCAGCCAGAGCGGGAGAGTTTTATCCTGATAAACCACCTGTGTTTATGTGGTCTATCGCTTTTTTCTTTGCGCTATTCGGGTCAATTAAGATTGCCTTTCTGCTCCCATCTGCTTTATGCAGCCTACTCACACTTTTTTTGGTGTATGACATCTCAAAACGACTGTGGAGTACAAAAGAGGCGCTGATCGCAACGTCACTTCTTTTATTGAGTTTTCAATTTTTGCTTCAAGCCAAGTCTGCACAGATAGACGCAATGGTCTGCTGCTGGATAACAATCGGATGCTATGGTCTTTTGCGCTTTTTCTTAGTTGAAAGGCGATGGCGTTGGTATTACCTCGCCTTTTTCTTCATGGGAATTGGCGTCATCACAAAAGGGGTCGGATTTTTACCAGTCCTGATGCTGATACCATACTTGATACATCGACACTTTTGGCCTCAGCGGGACATAGCTAAGAAGCAAACTAAAAAGTCCGTATTACCGTGGATAATGGGTGCAGTGGTGATGTTACTGGCTATATCACTATGGTTTATACCTATGTTGAAATTGGTCGAAAATAGCCACAACACATCACTTGCTCTATATAGAGATAATATTCTTTTCAGGCAAACGGTCACTCGATATGCTGATTCCTGGCATCACATAAAGCCGTTCTGGTATTACCTCGTAGAGGTTATTCCATTATTCTGGTTGCCAATTAGCATCGCTCTCCCATGGCTCATCCCATGTTGGTATCGCGCAATCAAAAAAGGTGATGCCCGCATATACTTACCATTGGTTTGGATTGTACTTGTTCTGCTTTTCTTCAGTGTAAGTCCTGGTAAACGGGGGGTGTACATCTTACCCGCATTGCCGATGCTGGCACTGATCTCTGCGCCTTACTTTGATTCAGTTGTTAATAAGAAAGTATTTTCCTGGCTTTTGTGGGGCGTTGTATTTTTACTATCAGTAGGCTTATTGGGGTTTGGTTTTTCCGGCATAGTAAAAGCATCATTCGCCCTAAAGTTAGAAGAAAAGTTCGGGCTTTCTCCGTGGATGTTTTTTTTAGTAACGGGGGGACTGACGTGTCTGGTTACGGTGATCACTACTAGAGGGAAGCACTGGAAAGTCTGGCCCTATTTCTTGTGCACTCTTTGGGGCATGTACGCTACTTGGGGTTACACTTTACTTGAAGATGTAAAAACCCCTAAAAGCGTATTTGCAAATATTGAAAAAGAAATTGGTAAACATGATGCAACTATTGCACTTGTTGATTTTTCTGAACAGTTCATTCTCTTCTCGCCTTATCCCATCACTCATTTTGGGTATCATACCCCTGTTGATCAGCAATTGTCTGCCGCCTACCAGTGGCTGGATAAGACTGAAAAGGGAAGATACATCCTCGTCGATGAAAAACATGTACGCAATAGTTGTTTTAAAAAAGAAATGGCAACGTCTGTAGGGTATGCACATCGCGCCCACTGGGTACTATTATCGCACGAGGCATTAACCGAAAAGTGTCCGCTTACGAAAACTGCGACTGAGATCTTTAGTTATATCCCAGATAGGCCCGTTACGTGAGGTACATGTTTTCATACAATTAAAAAATAATGCGAGAATTTTCATTCTACAGTTTTTCTTAAGCGTTATTTAAGTTTAGACAGGTAACTTATGTGCTAAGAAGTACACGAGAACCTTATTGTGAAATTTCCAAGAACACTAAATTTCAATCCTACATCAGCTCAGTTCATTTTACTTTCTTCATTGTTTATCGCAGCAATATTTAACATACCATTTTTGTCCGCTGTTTATGAAGTTGTAGCCCCTGTAACATTGAATGAGTGGGTGTTTTTTCTCTCTGTACCGCTCTTGCTAACCTTTTTTAATATTATTTTTCTAAGTCTTTTTGGTGCCCTATTTTTGCCGCGCACCACCGTTGCAATTGCTTTCGTTGTAAGTTCTATTCTACTTTACGGCACCTTGGCCTATGGTGTCATTTTCGATAAGAGCATGATACAGAATGTAATGGAAACAAATTCTGGTGAAGCCTTTTCTTATCTAAATTCAACACTTTTTTTATTCTTCTCTATACTGGGATTAATCCCTGTATTTGCGATTTTTAATCTGGAAATAAATGGAAAGCTCAAGGCTCGAATCAAGCACCTTCTAGTGCTGAACTTATTAGCTTTATTGGGTATTGCAATTATAGCCACGTTCCTTTTTAAGAGCTATGCAGCTGTCGGCAGAAATAACAAAGATCTAACGAAGTATATTATTCCCTACGCCTTTTATGATTCAGGGTACAAGTACCTTCGGGACACTTACTTCTATCCGCCTTTACCCTACAAAGTATTAGACAAGCGTCCCTACTTAAAAGGTAACGCTAATATACACCCATCTATTACAGTGTTAGTGGTTGGCGAAACAGCCAGAGCGGACAAGTTTTCAAGCAACAGCTATTCGAGGCGTACTTCGCCTAATATCCAGAACGCAGGTGCAATCAGTTTTAGCAAGGTGACATCTTGCGGTACTGCTACCGCAGTCTCCGTGCCATGTATGTTCTCAAGACTCTCTCGAGAAAATTATGATTCGCGTATTGCAGACAGTCAGGACAATGTTTTAGACATCATTCATCGTGCAGGAGTTGACGTGACTTGGATTGACAACAACAGTAGCTGTAAAGGCGTATGCAAGAGGGTAAAGACCCTAGACTTTGATCCGTCCAGAGATCCCAAGTTTTGCGATGGAGATTATTGTTATGATGAGGTACTTGTTGACCTTTTAAGAGAAACTCTTTCAAGGCCATCTAAAGAACATAGAGTGATAGTCTTACATATGATTGGCTCACACGGCCCTACTTACTACCGGAGATACCCAGAGAAATTTGCTAAGTTCGTGCCTGACTGTCCCAGAAGTGATATTCAAAATTGTGAAGAGGCAGAGCTGACAAATACGTACGATAATACTATTGCATACACAGACTACGTGCTAGGCCAGATTATTGAACAGCTTTCCACTATTCCTAATTCGTCGATGCTTTATCTATCGGATCATGGTGAGTCATTGGGAGAAAAAGGGCTTTATTTACACGGTTTCCCTTATAATTTAGCGCCTGTTGAGCAAACTCATGTACCAATGGTTTATTGGGCCTCCAAGTTTAGCCAACCTGAATACAGTGATTGCGTAAAGTCGTTATCCAGTCATCCTTATTCGCATGACAACCTTTTTGACACATTACTTGGTCTTACAAATGTGCAAAGCAGCACCTACCAACCCACTCAGGATATTTTACGAAAATGCGAGTCATAGACGAAGCCACATCAAAAATGCATTTCGACCCTAAAGCCAAACCAAAGGGCATGTTGCGTATTGTATTAGCAATGAAAAACTCAGTTCGAGCTATATCATGGCTTGTTAAAAACGAGTCAGCGTTCCGGCAAGAACTTATCTTACTTATCTTAGCGGCGGGAGTGCTTGCATTTTGGTCAATTCCTTATATGGAAAAGACGATTTTACTTTCCTCCATACTCTTCGTTTTGTTCGCTGAAATTATAAATACTGCAATTGAAGTAACTATTGACCGTATTGGAAAAGAGATTCACCCACTGTCAGGCTTAGCGAAAGATTTAGGCTCAGCGGCTGTTTTAGTGACGATCGCAATTTCATCACTGTTGTGGTTAGCTACATTGTGTAGATATTTTTGATTTGAGACTGTTGACTCACCGATGAGGTACCGCACTGACATGGGTCCAACTGTGCAAATTCATCAATGTGTATAAAAGAATAGAAAGCCAATAATTAGCGAGCTTTAATATAAGAAGTTAAAGTCTGATATAACTAAAAGGCAATACCCAACAACCTTTGGGTTCAGTTTTCAATTACTAGCCAGGAGTTGCATAGCAAATCGCAAAGCAAAATTGTCAGTTAGAAAAAGTTCTTCGCGTGCTTTTACTTTCGCTGATTTTTTTTTAAGTTTAATGAAAGTGAAAGCAAAAGTCAGCGATGCCATCAGCTCAAATAGCCAAAATATAGGAATGAAGCCAAACGATTCAACCAAAAAACCATTTTCATCTATACTCGAGCCTTTTATGTTATAAGCGATTAAACACAAAATACCACTAATAAAAAATAAGAAGCTCATCTTATAGTTACTTATAAATTTCATTAATGTCTCTATATTTTATTTTCAACATCTCGTAAGAGCACGAAAGAAACGTTGATGTCGAAGGTACGTGTTCAATCTTGCCTCTTACCACTTTAGTTACGCATTATTATCTATCACACTCTCCTTACAGTTTAACAAAAAATTTAATCATGAGGGGAACAAACTAAAAAGTTCCATGAAAATCTATAGTCATGATTGTAGACAATGTGTCACAAATAAAATTTTAGCTTAGTATTAAAACTTGAATTACTGTCGACTATCATTGTTAATGAGTAATGGAATTTCATCTCACCTCCTCATTAACTGCAGAATGCTCGTCAGTAAACTCTATTTCAACTGTGCTGTAACTGAAGTCAAACATGGCCAAGCTATCATAAATATCAAGCTTCAATAACTTGTATTCTTCAACTGTCTTTAAGGCACTGCCAACGCGTATAGTAATAACATTGTGTTCTCCGTCAAGTGACCAAATTTTTAAGTCATGGATATATTCAACTCTATCAACACTCCGGAGTTCATCTAACACTTGTTTGTATAAGTTTTTCTCTGGAACACCTTGCAAAAATAATTTTAAGG
>NZ_JAAAWN010000044.1 GCF_010500865.1 Alteromonas profundi | reverse complement strand
CCTTAAAATTATTTTTGCAAGGTGTTCCAGAGAAAAACTTATACAAACAAGTGTTAGATGAACTCCGGAGTGTTGATAGAGTTGAATATATCCATGACTTAAAAATTTGGTCACTTGACGGAGAACATAATGTTATTACTTTACACATTACAAGTAACTTGAAGATAATTGAAGAATATAAGCTATTGAAGCTTGAAGTTTATGATAGCTTGGCAAAATTTGACTTCAGCTACAGCACAATTGAAATAGAGTTTACTGACGATTTCTGTAAAAACATGGAAGGGTAATATGAAGTCTTTTCCTTCGTTAACAATGACAGTTGAAAGTAATTCAAATTCAAGGACTAAGCTAAAATTTAATCTTTGGTTCGTTTTTTACAATAACTTTTTATTTGCCAGACCATACGATATTAAATTGATACCAGCATTAGGTAAAATTAACCGTATAGGTAGAGGATTATTTGAATTGGGATATCAAGAGTTTGACTCTGAGTACGCATTTCTTCGAACTAAAGATCTGAATTATTCAATTAATGCTCTTTTCGCTGAAAAGTATGAGGAAAGTATTTATTTCGGCTCGGTAGTGTCTGAGAAAGCTCAGAGTGGAACAATCAAGATCGCGACAATCAAGCAGTTGTCATATCTAAAATTTTGAGGTAAGGTTGCTTCCACTTCGTTGGGGAGTAGCCTGTTTCCTACAATTTGGGAAAAGTCCATATCAACATAATTGGTCAAAGACCATGGTATGAACGCCTTTTTGGTTGGCGAGACCATCGATAGAATTACACCTCTGGTTGGGCGTGTAGTTTTATCGTGGACTCAATTGCCCAACCAGAGAGTTATAGTAATGAACCTACTCGCACTTATTTTCCTTTCCTTTGCAATGTCTACAGACGCCTTCGCAGCCGCTATTGCAAAAGGCGTTAACTTAAGAAAACCGAAAATATCAATTGCATTAAAAACAGGAATAATATTCGGTATCATAGAAGCAATAACACCAATGTTGGGATGGGGATTGGGTAAATTATCTTCTTCATTCATTGTGTCTTGGGACCATTGGTTAGCATTCGGCATATTATCGTTATTAGGTACTTTCACAATATTTAAGTCTTTCAGTCCTACTGAAAAAGATGACGAAAAAGACGATGGAAGAATAAATAACCAGTCAATATTAATCACCATTCTAACAGCAATTGGTACTAGTATTGATGCAATGGCAGTAGGAATTAGTTTAGCATTTGTCGATGTAAATATCGCCTTAGCTTCAATGATGATCGGATTAGCTACATGTTTGATGGTAACCATCGGCATAATGGTTGGTAGCGCGCTTGGACTAATTGTGGGAAAACGAGCAGAAACAGTGGGGGGAATTGTCCTGATTACCGTTGGTACATGGGTTTTAATTTCTCATATCTACCAAATATAATCATCTCATAATTAGAGTAACGCCCTGCAATCAGGGCTATTATGTAGTAACCTAAGTTATAAACCTACCCTAAACTAGCGACATGTCTTTTCAAATTTATTCAGTGTAATCGGAACCGTAAAAAGAGAGCTCTTGATAAAAAGGTCACGTTAATACGTGTTAACGTGACTTATTTCACTGCTTCCATAAGCTATAGGGAACAGTTTTACTCCGCAACAGGCTTTCTCCTATCTAACTGTGGGTAGCTGAAGGTATGGGTTGCAATGTTGTGGGGTTTGTCCTATAAATATATTGCTCTTGGTAGGAGCCTGCCGCTCGTCGTTGCGAAGCTTTTTAAGTTCTACTTTTTATAATCTCGCTAACTCAATATTTTTATTCGGGTTTGTTCAGTGGTAGACGAGCGACGCTTCAAAACAAGCCAGGAGATTAAAAATGTTGGATAAAGATATTCAGCCGAATACGATCGGCGGCATCAAGCGCTATGCCAAGCAAATTAAAAAAGAGTATGGTATACCTCATATGAAGCTTTAAATAAAGCTGCCCAAAAAGCTTGTTTTGAAAATTATTCACACGCTCTAAATTCCCTTTCGGAGTCAAAAGCTACTAAGTCACAATACCGACTGTTCTTTTCGACTTATTGGCATGACAAGAGTAGCCGAACGTTTGGAAGGGAAGTACTTGAAATTAAACTTCCCAAACCTTTGTTAGAAATAGCCACAAAAAGTGACATGAAGAAAGCTAATGGGCTAAGTTGGTTCAGATTGGCCTCACTAGATCATTTCGTTCATGACCAAGTTATCCGCTCACAAGAGACAGCCAGGGATTCCATTTGCAAAGCTGTGAGGGAATTAAGGTTTATGGAAGCAACCGGCTTGAAACCTACTAACGACTACGAAGCCGCTTACCCCAATAGAGACCCAAATAACAAGTTACCTCAAACTGACCATGCAACAAATTGGGAAGATCCAGATTCAGGTCAGTTTATCTTAGTAGATGAACCATACCTCGGTCCTGTGATTACAGGCGAAAGAGCTGAATGGGCAGATAAGCATAGTTGGCATTTGCAGGCTTCCAAATGGCAAGGAATGTACTATCCAGGTGAATCCCAGATGTTTATCGCCACTGATGCAACTACTGGATATGACTTTACAAGCTTGATGGAAAAAATTGACAAGATACCCTCCCCTATCACCACAGAAAATTGGAACGGTGAATCATCTTTTGGTCACGACATATTTTTAAGTCCTCAAGCAATCACACCCCAAGACAAAAAAGGGCCATAGCAAAAGGAACTATTCACCGAGAGCCAAGTAGTAAAACGGTGCCAATGAGATATTGGGATGCCGCAGATAATAATCGACGCCCGAATGCTGTAATGCCGATCGAATCTCACCTCCTTGCCGCAAGATTGATAATTGCTGTGCAACGTTCTCAGGTCACGCCTTATGGCGTAAACTCTCGGTTGTCTTCGATAAAGAGCAAACTAGAAGACTGGTTTTTTTCTGAATACAATCGTGAAGTAACTAATAAATATGGGCTATTCTATTATGGTGATATAGCTAAAAATGATTCATTTGTTTTAAAAGCTAGGTCACTAGACGGCGTTATAACCTTGCTGCAAAATCTTAAGGAACTGTTAGATAACGCTTATGTAGACTGCGAACCATTAAGAAGACTGATACGAAAAGTTGATACTTCAATCAAATTAACCTCAAAATATTCCTAACCTTTAGAAGGGTATTTCAATTGTGGCCTGTCTATCCTTGATAAGGTAGGCAGGCTGGACTTCAATAACATTTACTCGCCAGCCTGAACTAGACAAACCCGAAATTGAACAATACCGCCCTTCTCATACTAGCTTTGTTGTTTCTTTTTTTTCAACCTTTTAGAAGAGATAGAAGATTTGTCTACCCCGTTTTCTATCGGTTTGAGCTGTTTAACAATTTTATCCTTTCCATCCTCAACCGGGGTCGTCTCACCGAGCTCATATTTCTGCCCCTTTTGAACCTTAATACCATTTACCAAAAGAAGCCTTGTTGTTGAATCCAGCATACCGAGCTCTTCTAGCTCGTTTAATATATTCCGATAGTGTGTCCTCGACTTTTTCAAGCTTCTGATCATGAAATTCATTTTTCGAACTTCTGAAGCACTACAAATTTCGTATTCGTCTCCAAGTTTATCTAAGAAGCTTTGACGTGTTTTCTCGCCAAAAAACGCTTGCCTTTCATCTAGAAAGTCCATCACTTCTCGTTCGATGGTAACTCTAGTTCTCTTACTATCCTTTTCTTTCTGTGATACACGCTTTACCCATGCATCCCAATCACTCGACTCAAACCGATTTCGCAATTCGTTTAAAAGCTTAGTAACAAAAGTCGTTAGTGTAGAACTCGCCTCGTTTTCATAGGCAGCTTTTAAAATCGGTAATAAAGTCTCCGCTGCATCCTTTGCCGTTTTTTCGCATTTGTCATCATCAAAGGACAATAGGTAGTCGCTTAACGCCTTGTACTTGCTTTTCTCGAAATCGTTCAACTTATTAAGGGTAGCCAGAGAGCTCTGTACCTCTTTCTTAATATCCTGTGCGACAGGATTATTCACAAATACTCGATGACCTTTACCACAATGCTTAAGAAGGTTGTCACCATTCTTGTACCAGTAGTCACTATTTTTACTACGCTTTCCGCTCATCCAAATCACCAAACAAGTAGTCCTGAGTTTTTCAAACCATATCCAATTTAGGATATAAAAGCAACCAAATGGTAGTCCTGATATTTAAAAAATGGTAGCGGCGAGAAAAATGTTAGTAATCACTAACAACAAAAATCCTTTATTGCAGTGATAAAATTGTTAGTCCAATGATGAATTATCTGTTTCAACAGAAACGTTTTTCAACTCAGGAAAACGGCACATTCATCGCTTACAAAGCTATAAATAAAAAACTGTAAATCTACAGGAGGAAATCATAATTTTTGATTGAGAGCTGAAAAACGGAGGTCACGTGTCTAACAGTAATACATCTAATACATTAACTAATAAGACAACTAGAACAATCAATAAGTACATACATCAAATCAATAGGTGTAAGCTAATCACACGAAATAACTCTAGTATCAGCATAGGTAAATCACACTCCAATGCCTTGCATGACTTTTACCTCTCACAAGACTATAAACAAAGGCTGACTATATTAAATAGCTTGGTGACAGATCCGTCATTCATTCGGCATCAGGTTGATATGTTTTATCGATATATAGATGGCGATCGATTGTTTGAACTAGACCACGACAATTATGCAGCGTCATTCAACATCAGTAAAACGCGTGCAACCAAGATTGCCAAAGAACTAGAATCTAAAGTAATGCTTGATGGTTGGGCAGTGAATGAGGTTAACAGCTATAGAGACTCAAATGGCGCGTTCAAGCATTACAGGTACAACTTTGAAATATCGAGAAAAAAGCACCAGGTATTCACACTTTCATTTGTAAACATACCTCAATTCAAGAATAGTATTTACCAGCATTGCCGCATCTCTTTTTGTCCTAATCTAGTGCGGTTAAACCATGTTTACAGAGTTATGAAATGGCTATTTGAAGCATTTGATGATGAAGCAAGAAAAGCAATAGATGAGTCGATTCTACTATGTCACGATATAGGTAGCCAATGGCACGGAATACCAAGCTTTATGCTAAACATTGATGCTGAATCCTCGTCATTTCAGACATATCCTAAAACTACATTAACAGACAACATTCCAACCGAGTCAATCTACTACTTGAGAAAGAAAAATTTAGGTGAAGATTCAGATGTCCTCTACAGCCCGGTATGTAAATTCATCTCTAATCTCCGCAAGAAAAAAGTGAATGAAAAGAATCAATCCGAATTGCTCAACAGCATTGTTGTAGCAACTCGCTACGAAAGTAAATGGCGCTATACAGCTGGTGATGAGCCACTAAAATACAACGCTCTATCTGATGCGCCGTTCGCAATGCATGCTGTTGATTTCATCTCACCTGAGATTTTTACTCAACTACCAGAGCCTTTGGCATTAAAATTAGCGATTCACAAATATCCAAAGATATTATCAGCGTTAACGGTAGGTGATAATCGGATTTTATTACAAGCCCTTATTAGGAATACGCTAAGAGTATCCTTACCGAAAATTAGCAAACGACATAAAACTCTACTGGCCTCCCTCCTAAATCAATTTAAAAAGGCAGAAAATCAAACCCATAAGAGGTAGTCCTGAAACGGCAATTCGCGATAACTCAGGACTGAAATTTACTTACCTCAGCCCTGTCACCAAGTTAACTCTAAGGAATTGTTTTATATAAAATATATGCCAATATGTACTTCGTGGCGCCACACCATGAACGAGTAGATTTAGCTTTCTACTCATGTTGTAATTTTAAAAATGTTTGAGGTACTTACTTATGAGAGTATTCAATAGATATGACAATGACATTTTGGCGTGGCTAAAAGGAATTCCGGCCCCCGTTTGCCCAGAATTTAAAAACAACCCTATAGAATGTTTGGTTGAAAGTGCTACCAAGGTATTTCTTACCTCCCTCAGATACACTTTCACAAATGGAGATAAAAACGATAAGAGTCTATCTCTTAATGACCTGGGGCATGTATTCGATGAAGAAACATTAAAACGCTTGGTTAAACTGTCTGAAGCACAGGGGCTGCTTGCCATTTATTGTGATATATCTCCCTATAGCGTCGATTTAGCAAGCATACAACGAATGGCTAATCTTATAGAGAATTATGATTTAGAAACAGTTCAAAAAATTGTAAATATTGCACAGTTTTTACTACCAACCGATTCTCCTTTTTTAGCCTGTTACTTAGACCTTGCAAAAGAGGAAGTAATTGAAAAATCCGCAACTCTGAACTCGTTAACCAAAGGAGAGCTAGTTTATCCTGAAGTTGAGCACTCTTAAAACTGACTTAGATGTTGTGGGGCTATTCAATTAGGGCTCCACAACCTACCAGACATCTTGTCTATCTCGGTACAAAACAGCCGTTTTCCTGCCTTAAATCCTCTGTTAGCTTGTAAATAGCTTATCCAAGCAAATCCCTCATTTTTATCAAAAATCATATAAATTCGGAGCAATTCAATGGATGCAGCATGTCCTTACACGCTGTATATGGGGCGTCTTGCGCCTAATAGTCAGCGTTCCATTGCCTCACAGCTTAACAGTATTGCAGCCATGCTTGATTGGCCTGAACACGAACGGCAAGAAAGGTTTCATCATATTGACTATCAACAGGCCAGCCATATCAAGGCGATGCTGTTAACAAAAGGTTGGTCAGCTCGCTCAATTAACCGTGCGATGACAGCCATTCGCAATATCGTGAAAGTGGCAGTCATGACAGGTATTGTGCCAGAGGCACAGGTAATACAACTGCAAGCTATCACAAAGGTTAAACACGGTAGCCACAAAGGCACACCGTTAACGGCTCAGCAGGTCAATAAACTATTCAAACACCTGAATACTGATAAGTCAGCTACCGGCAAACGAAACGCAGCAATTGTGACTATTTTACTTGGTTCAGGATTGCGCCGAAGTGAATTGGTGGCGCTTCGATTCTGTGACTTTTCGGCAGAAACGAATACGTTACATATCGAAAAAGGCAAAGGGAATAAAAGTAGAACGGTATACCTACCTGAATGGACTGCAAAGGGTTTGCTGGATTGGCTTAAGGTACGCGGAGATGGTGAGGGTTACCTTTTTGTGCGTATTGTGCGGGGTGGTCATATCCAGCATGACAGTAAATTATCGTCGAGCTTTATCTATTCGCTTATCCGTAAATCACTTGCCGCCATTGGCGTAGACGGTGTGTCACCCCATGATTTGCGCCGAACTTTTATCACACGGTTACTGGAGCAGAACGTCGATTTAAATACGGTACGCCAGATGGCAGGTCATGCCGATATTGCCACCACCATAATGTATGACAAGCGCGACCAACAAGTCATGCAAAAGGCAGCGTCACAACTCAGCTATAAGCAGAAGTGAGGCATCGTATGTTGAAACGGCAATTAAACAATCCTCACTTGTTGCAATATCTGACCTGCCAGTGGGTTAAGCGGCTTTTAGGTTATGCGGTAGGTATTGATGATGATTTTATCAATCCAGAGGTCTTAACCTATTTACGAGGACAACCCACGTCCAAATCGGCGTCGAAACTTACTAAAAAGGCACTCGTTGCCTTGTTGAGCATTGACGACCGGCATCCAAAAACCACCAAGGTATTCAGTGATAACTGCACCTTTATCCGCAAGCTTCTCAACTTGCCGAGAGGTGCAGACAAACTGATTCAGTTTGCATTGCTATGTCAGGCAAACCCGTGGTTTCAAAGTGTGGTGAACATGCTGGATATCCAAGACAGCTATACCGGATTAAACAGCATATTGTTGGATATGACTGGCCTCAAGGTATCGGATTTCAATGCTATTGCTGAAAGTTTGATGCAGTTTGGTTTGCTGAATGACAAAGACTTCGGTGTTATCGATGGCAGTGAATTACCGCAACCAATGTTGCTTAACCTGCTTACAAACAAATTGCATTCGAGAGAGCAGTTAATCGAACCATTATTGCAACCCAGTGAAAAGGCGCAGTTTGCACTCGGTGACTTTCCTCAGGTGAATACCGCACTTTTAGGTGATTACCTGTCATCGGCAATGAGGAAAGCACAGGTCGGCACCAGCGTCTTGCTTCATGGTATATCAGGCTCTGGTAAAACCGAATTAGCCAGAAGCTTAGCCAAGCATTGTGACTGTAAACTTTATGAGGTCCGCTCGACAGGCATGGTAAAGCAAAATCCTGATGAAGCGTTGGATTCACGCTATCCCTGTAAGGACAGACTACGGCATTTATCATTGCTCAATGCTTTACTCAACGCCCCCAGTAATGCGGTGCTATTGATTGATGAATGTGAACATCTCTTTGAATTGGCGGACAATCACTATAGCAAGGAATACTTGCAGCGGTTAATTGAGCATAACGCCATACCGTGTATCTGGATCACCAATCATGTGCAGTGCTTGGAGCCAAGTTTCATTCGCCGGTTTAAGTTGGTTGCTGAGGTGCCATCACCTAGACCAGAGGATATTCAGCATGTATGCAAACGTCATTTCAAAGGCCTGGGACTGTCAGAACGCTGTAAGCGCAATATAACGCGTATCAACAATGTTTCACCGGCACTGATAGCAAATGCCACACATGTTGCGAAAACACTGAACGTAGCGCGTATAGACGCTGAGAATACGATACATGACGTTATTGAAAGCACATTACACGCATCTGGACTGTGGGACAGCAAAGCACAGTATCAAGGTGAGTTAGATTTTGATGCATCACTGCTTAATCTGAAGCAACCCGCAAGTTATCTGGATGAAGTCAGTTTCGCGCTAAAGCACAACAAACCTGCTCGCGTATTGTTATCCGGACCACCCGGCACAGGAAAGACCGCTTTTGCACATTACCTCACCGAAACCAATCAGCGCGACCTTATTCGTGTGAAGTGTTCCGACGTGCTGAGCAAGTGGGTAGGCGAAAGCGAACAAAACGTAGCAGAACTCTTTCACCGCGCACACATCGAAGAAAAGGTAATTCTTCTCGATGAGGTGGATAGCTTATTGGTCAGTCGAGAGGCATTAACGGCGCACCATGAACTGCAATTAGTGAACGAATTCCTGACGCAAATTGAATGTTTTACGCAACCGCTGTTTGCGGCCACCAACTTTGATAGCTGGCTAGACAAAGCAGTACTTCGGCGCTTCGACTTTAAGCTTGAATGCACTTATCTGAAACCGGAACAAGTCTGTGCCTTATACCGGCAGGTACTTGGTATAAAACGGTTGAATTTGGAAGAGCAGCAACGCTTATCCACACTCAAACAGTTAACGCCAGGTGACTTTGCCATACTGGCAAGGCGCAAGCAATTTCGACCAAAACAGAACCACCGACTCTCTGCTATCACGCTATTGGCAGAGGAAAACCAACGAAAACAACCCCAAACCCCAATGGGCTTTATCCGCCCTCACTAACCTAAAAGGTAAACATTATGACTACATCTGTATTGAGTTCGCTCAAGGTTATCGCTCGTCCTAAAATTGAGCCTAAACCTCCGGTCATCGGTAAACGCATGAAGCTTATCGAGAAGCTAGAACAGCAACAAGAGCTGGCAACCTGCATGATAGAAAAGCGACCGTTTGAGGCGTACCGCGAAAAGATGGTTAAAGACCCTGTTACCGGAGAGCGCAAAAAGCAACGCCGCCAAGTTACCGTTAGGCCGTGGTATTACGACAGCGACGGCCACTATTATCTTGAAATAAAGGTGAACAACAAATCCATTGAATTGCAAAAGGATAAACATGCCATCGATGTTGGTGATAAAGCCAAGCTTCCTGAGCTCATCGACACCATCATCAAAGCTACCGAGAAAGGTGAACTGGATACTTTTTTACTGGCACCACCGACAGCAAAGAAAGCTCCAACTAAACCAGATGCGAGCAAAAAGGCATAAGTAAACCAGGTCTGTGGCGTGACCTTATCCATGCCCCACAGACCTGCCGTTAGTAACCTGTAAGTACCTCAACCAGCGAGATGCAAAGCAACTTTATTCGTTTCTTCTATCGCCGCTAGATTAACGTCGATATCAATGTTTTGATTGTTGATGTCAGCCAGCATCTTGTTTTGCCAATAGTGCAATACCTCATCCACAGACTTGGGCTCTTCGCAATGGTGCACAATGAGTGTTGAGCCTAGGCAACTACCGCTACCGACATATGCCCAGACAAAATGCTCCTGCTTGGTTTCTCTAATGCAATAGAGTTTATCAATCAGGTGTGTTGAGCCTTCGGCTGCGCGGGTGTGGAGGAGAAAAATATCGCTAATGCCATCCTCAAGGTCTGGAAACTGAAAAACCAGTTCCATGTGTTTGGCATCATCCGCGCATTCTTGCCGGAATAGTGCAGACAGAAACTGCGTAAAGCGGCAATCCAGTGGCGTAGTGATATTAGAGAAGTTTAGTTGAAGTGACATACGAGAGTTCCTTATGTGTATGTCATTAAATTAGTATTCTCAGCAGGATAAGTACTTACAGGTCTTTTCTCACAATCCATTAAAAAGACCAATATCATGAACATTCAATACAAAGAACTGGCACTGCCGGTATCCAAACGATTCACCAACGCCATTGCCGAATTGTTAACTCAACACCAAATAACTGGCGATAGTATTACCATCAATTTTCGTGATCCGAACTACTCAGCTGAAAACGGTGGTTTTCATCCAGTAGAAATACGGTTAGAGAAACACGGTGACTCATGGTACTTCTGCTATATCACCGATTTTACTTTTGTTGGTATCGGTCCGTTTGCAGAACTGGCAAAAGATCTCGATTTTGATTTTCAGGCAGGTGTATTTCAAAACCTTCATGGCCTGTTTCCAATAGAAGTTGCACTGGATATCTACCAGATATGGGAAGGGAACTTTCTGCACTACTGGCAAGCGTTAAACGTTTTTGCCATTCAAATTTCCAGCGATTGAACCTGCCAAATCAAAAACTGTAAAGCGGAATTAAGAATTAACGCCATTATTTACAGGAGATTAATATGGCCAGAGACTTGTCTACTATCCGTATCCGTCCGGTGATCCCCACATTCAAATTCTGAAATAGCTACGGCATGGTGTCCTTTTTAAAAGGAGTACGTCATGCGAAACCCTCAGCGCAGCCAGCAAGAATGGCGACAATTATTCAAACAGCAACAACACAGTGGCCTCTCGGCTGTCGAATTCTGCCGACAACAACATATCAATATCCAAACCTTTTACGCCAGGCGCAGTGATATACGTTTGCTACAAACTCAAGGCAAGTTTGTTCAGGTTAAACGAGAAGTCACCACGGTTGAATCTCAGGAGTTTACTGCTGCGACTGAACAGATTACGTTGGCTTATGGCTCCGGCCAACTCAGTTTACCCATTACAGTACCACCGCATTGGTTAGCGGCGTTGATGAAGGCACTTAACGAATGAAGATGTTCGTCGAACCTGCCGACATTTACCTGTACATGGATATCGTCGATTTCCGTAAGTCCATCAACGGTCTGATTGTGGTGGTTGAGCAACAGATGCAGCTTAGTCCGTTCCGGGATGCCCTGTTTGTCTTCTGTAATAAAAAGCGCGATAAACTCAAAATCCTCTACTGGGATAAAACCGGCTTCGCGCTGTGGTATAAACGCCTTGGTGCGACAAGAAGTCGCTTTGTTTACTGTTGAACTTTGATTCAACCCTTCGTATTGCCGAAGGTTTCCTATTTCGACATGCGTTACTAGCAATGGTGAGGTGTGAAGCTCGAAAGACAATGTAGCC
>NZ_JAAAWN010000043.1 GCF_010500865.1 Alteromonas profundi | reverse complement strand
ATATGACCACTGTGTTTTTGTAAAAGTATCATTTTTGTGGATAACTATACGTAAAAATATATAAAACATAGACTTAAGGGAAGTGTTTGACACTTCCCTTTTTTGTATTATTCTATTACATATTACCCCTGTGTTTATTTGGTATCATTTTGCGTTATAAAACTGAAAAAATTACCAATCCGAGATACGGCAACCAAACCTTGCCCATGCTGGTTGATACGCACAACCATAGCTTACCAGAACCTAGTGCGGCGATCTGGGGGTGGGATTTATGGCTATCCTCCAAATACAACACAACCCTCAATCGCCTAAATGATCTTTGCGTGTTCTATGAATACTGCGCTAATGAGCATCAAACGTTTTTCGAAGAAGCTGCCAAACTCAATATATTGACCAATCGCCAAGTCAATAACCTTGGTACTTTCCTACTGCACAATTTCAAATATGAGTTAGAGGACGGTGTAAGTATCGCCCCCTCGACTTACAACCGACGTATTGATTCCATCATTTTGTTTTTGAAGTTTCACTACAACCGTTATATTGAAAGGCTTGATGACTACGATAAGAAAGAACAAGTTCAAAAATCAGTGGATAGAGCTTGTGGCTGGATTGCAAAGAAACGTTACTCAAAAGCGCAAGTCGATAATGCTACTAAGCAGACAGAACCATTAAACAACGATGAAATAGACATCATCAAAAAGATAATACGCCCTTCTACTGACTCATTTACCAATGAAATCAATCCATTTCGACGTCAATTACAGGTGCGTAATGCTTGTGCCATACTGCTTTTATTGGAATTAGGATGTCGAGCATCCGAGTTAGTGCTCATTCGTTCAGATCAAGATCTAAAGCTAACGACAAATCCCACAGTCGTTATTCAATTTTCAGAAGACTCAGCGTTCAGAAACCGTAAAGATGGTGCGTCACATAAAACTCGCTTTAGAGAGCTTCCAATCAGTCGTGGTCTAGCAGCGCTCATTTTAGATTACCTAGAAGAACATCGTCCCTTTCTTAGAAAACCTTTTAAAGGGAGCCTAACGGAATATCTATTTATCAGCGAAAAAGATGGTGGTGCTCTGACAACGTCAGGGTTGGATTATATGATCACTAAAATATACCAAACAATCCCAAACCTTGCTGATGTCATTCACCCACACCGATTCCGTGTTACACGAGGCACAGAGTTACGAAGCAATATTGATACAAAATACGAAGACTCCAACTCCCCAATGACACAAGCGGGTGAAACACAGGATTTACTGACCACATGGGGCGGCTGGTCAACAACCAGTGATATGACAAGGCGATATACACAAGCCCACCTGCAACGAAAGATCAGTGATTATTTAAGAGGAAAGGAAGACTAAATGGCGCACGCACTATCGATTTATTTACCAGAGCAAGATAACGATCCTTATCAAGACCTATATGATGAAGTAGCTCGGTTAAATGGCGATTATGACCCATTTCCTGCCCAGTTCACCTCATTTCACGGTCAAAAAATCTCTATAAGAGAAAGCAATCAGCGGCTTAAAACTAAGCTCCAAATTATCAATGTTGGAAAGAGCAATCAAAATTACGCTCTCTCAGAGTCATACTCAGATTATCACTACCTAAACTACATAGCTGTAAAGTGCTGGATAGACTTCGCAATTGAACGTTCACCAGCATCCATCGGTCATTTATCATATGGATTTCAGGCTCTTAAAAGTATCAAATTATCAGATAAAGCTCTTAACAATGAACGTGCATTTTCTAAAGAAATTGCTTCAAACATATCTTCGATAATACAGAAAAACAAAGACAATCAAATGATTTGGCTGTCGATGCGAATGTTTGCAAATTACGCTATAGAAAATGCATATTGGGGCTTTGATGAAAATCTAATATTTAAACTGGATGAAATAAAAATCCCCAACTCTGGTGGGAAACTAAGAGTATCTCTTCTCGATCACGAAAACGGACCTTTTACTCGTACCGAAGTAGCACAAATAGCTCAAGCCATTCATCAAGAGAATGTTCCATTACAAACCCGTATTTGTTTTAAATTAGCAATGCAATTTGGCTTACGACCAATTCAATTAGCTCTGTTAAGAGAAGATGATGTTTATTACGACGACAAACTTTTAGCTTGGTTTATTAACATTCCCCGTGTAAAAGGTAGAACAGCGCAGCTTAGACGGAATAAGAACAACTTCGTATTACGAGAGTTACCAAGCCATCTAGCAGAGGATATCTCTGAACTAAACAAAACATATTCAGAAATCAATATGCTTGACCTCGAAGGCAATAGTCTTCCTCGTCCTCTTTTAAAAGCAGAAACGTGCCATTTAGAGTTATTAGGGCAGAAGAAATTAAAAGAATATGCTTGGCATCTGTACTCTAAAAACATCACTGAACTATTCAGATTTAGCAGAAGTTTGTTAAACATCCAGTCTCGCCATATAACTGATGACGACGGCAATCCCACTCCACTTAAGATCACCTGTTACCGCTTTCGCTATACACTCGGTACACGCATGGTCATGGAAGGAAAACCCCCTGAAGAAGTTGCAATAGCTTTGGATCACAGTACCGTTGCCAGTGTGCAGCATTACTTTCGATATAACCGAGACTTAATTGATTTTATCGACGACAGTTTCGAGTCATCTAACACCATCAAAAGTGCAGTTATGAGATGGCAAGGTTTCATCGTCGATGAAAACGATGGCAATGTCGAAGGTACTTTAATTAGGGTGAGTGACATTGCCAATCTTGGCAAATGTTTAAAGAAAACTCAATGCGAGATGCACCCTACAGTAAGTTGTTATAGCTGCTCTCGCTTCCGCCCCTTTAAAAATGCAGACCATGAAGCACAACTTAAGGTCATTGAAGCTGAGCGAGACTTCGTAAAAGCCAATTCATCAGGAGCAGTTTTACACCAACTTGATGAAGCATGGGAAGGCGCTATTCAAATTGTCGAAGCCATTAAATCAATGAAAGGCGAAGAGTAATGAATGGCGTAACGCAACTTGGGCAACATAAGTTCAATAAGCAACAGACTAGACTATTAGGCGCTGTAAAAGCATTAATTGAAGATGAATTGCCGACCTTTAAATCTATGCAAGATAATAAAACGTTGATCGGTGAATGGGACGACTTCTACTGGACTTATCAAAACAAGAATATCTACTTCACTAAGCGATATGATAATACTGGCGAATTAGTCACAGGCAAGACACCTGTTGAAGCTAGAGTCCCTATGGACGACATATGGTGTGATATAGCCAAACTTTACACTCTTATACATATCAAAAAAGGTAAGGCTAACAAGTCAATTGTCGCTTCGATTGCTGGCTGTTTCTGGCTTGCTGACCACTTCAATTACGACCTCGACAGCATAATTACCTTAAAACAAGCAGACATTGACGAACTTCCAAGTACGCTCGATAAGCACTTTGCAAAACGTTCTGTTTTTGAAAAATATAAAGAAACAGTCGCTTTTGTAAAAACCTTCTTAGTGCCAAAAAAGTTGTGTCCATCATTTGCTCCAAAAGTAAAGCTGGCTAATCCTGCCAACAAACAAAACGATGTCACAACCGAAGAATACCAAAAGCGAAGAGACAAAAAATTCAACGTTAATATAGACAAGTATATTGGTATCGCTAAACGTCGATTTGAAGCAGACCAAACACTTATATCTAAAGGGGAAGAACCCGCCTACCCTGTAATGAAATCTGGCTATGATGAACTTCGATTTTTAGCTATTCCATTCTTTATGGCCTTTGGGCTTCGTATCGGTGAAGTGTGCCGATTGCACAAAGACTGCATAGGATTTGATGAGACCAATGAACGCTGGTATTTGCGAGTTCTCACTGAAAAAGGAGAACTCGCTTCAGCACGCCCTGTCCCCTTGATGTGGCAAGAAATCATCCTCGAATCACATAAGCGTATTTTAGAAATTACAGCGCCATTTAGAGCACTGGCAAAAAGTATTGAGCAACATAGAGAACAAGCCGTTATTAACGTTTTACACTTCCCTGATAGGGACGAATACTTTAGTACAGCGCTTCAGGAAGCAGGCTATAAACCTTCGAGTTATTTTCTTAGAAGTGAGGTAGGCAAAACTGGTGAATTTCACACCTCTGGCTTGGGATTTAACAACCTCAGAGAAAAAGCACCCTATGCTGATGCCATTGTCGATAAAGTAACCATAAAAACATCACCTAATACTCCTAAAAACCTGAAAGTTGTAATTTCTAAAGAGGCGTTAAGTGAGATAGCAATGCAACGTTACAATGACATGCAAAAACAAGTCTATGAAAGTAATGATGATGGCGAAGATATTACAGAAGAAATCGTTTCTACCTCTTATGCTTTTAAGATGCCTTTCAGTGATTTTTTGTTTATAGCAAAAGAAGATACCTTTGATGGTGGCAGTAATTCTCACGGATTTTTACCATTACCGATGAGACCGAAATCATTTACTAGATGGCTAAAGAAAGATTCATCAAGAGCAAAAAGCCTTTTTCAGCGTTACGATGTTCGTGATGAGGATGGCAATATCGTCAATGTTGAATCACATCAGTTTAGGCACTGGCTAACCGACGCCATGAAACGCTCTGGTAAAAACGAAATGATGATCGACCTTTTTATGGGGCGCACCGCAGGTCAAACCCGAAACTACGATCATCGAACAGCTAAAGAGCGTGCCGAAGAAATACGTGAACGTTATCTATCTGAAGACTCCATTCCTGATGATGTGCTCGGCAGACGTATTAAACGCATGAGAGAAAACAATGTGTCACTTGACGAGATTGAAATGGCGCTTAGCCACACACTTTCAGTCGTCCATTTCACGCCTTGGGGAACCTGCAATCGAGACTTAGATGTTAGCCCTTGCGAGAAAGGCATGATGTGCTTAAGAAGCAACGATGGAGATGCCTGTCAGCATTTCGGCATAGACCCCAACGATGAAGAGGCAAAAGCATCTATTATCAATACCAAAACACATTATGAGAACCAGCTAAGTGTGCTGCTCCCAAACTACCAAGAGCTAAGTGAGGCATTGAACAAACAGGAGCCGTTAGATCAACACGTTCAATACTGCATCGACACCATCAAAGGATGTGAAAATGCATTAAAAGCCTATGAACGACAACGCAGTAATAACGATCAGCTAATTGATATTGTTCAAGTCTACACACCTGAGGTAAACGATGAGTAAGCAACCTAATAAAAAAGATCCTAAATGGCTTGCTAATGCGCTTATGTCCCTTAAGTTTTTTGAGACAAGTCCAGAATACAAACATGAGTTCAAGCATGATTATTTTGCCTCGCAGTTAGGCATCAGCAAGCCCACATTGTACCGCTGTGACAAGTACATGAAAGAATTTCAGAGGGTAAAAGACTTACTCAAAGAAATAAAGGTCGATAAGTCGCTATCTGAAGGCGCACCGATCTCTGGTGATAATGAAAAAATAGCAAAACTTGAGGCAAAAGTAGCTGAGCAAGCCGAGACAATTTCTACGTTACAGTTAAGATTAAATGACTGCTATCAAATACTTGAAGACCAAGGTATTGATCCCGAGTTCGTTTACCCTAAGCGCCTGAAAAAACATAAGGAGGCGTAAATGAGCAACCCCAAAGCTATAGAAAACTATGAACGGTTTCTCGCTTTTGTTGAAGCCCGATACAATGAAGCCGACTGGGAAGACTTTGTGTTGCCCAACAGACTAGATCTCAATAAAAAAATGATCGCCAGAGAATGTGAGTTTGACCGAAAACGAATTACCGAGAACTCAAAGATCAAAGCCAAATATAATGAAGTTAAGGCTGATTTAATTGCAAAAGGCATCTTGATTGAAGATAACAGTACGCCTTCCGAGCAACACTCGGCTAAAGCAACCACTGGCAAATCCAGCGTTGATAAGCGTATGCTGAAAAAATCTCAAGAAACCAATGCAGCACTTGAAGAACAATTATATAAAACCACAAAAGAGCTAGAAGAAGCTAAAGCCAAACTCAAACGACTCACCGCAATTGAAGACTACTTATTAGCGACTGGACGGCTTTAATGAGTGTGTTTGAAGGTGAGCTACAAATACGCAAAATAAGACATCGTGGTGGCATCGGCGGCGTTATATTTTCAGCCGTTGCTGTCGGTAGTAATCAACGTTTTGTCGTAAAAGCCAACCACCAAATTGCTCGCTCCCCTAGCCTTTTTAAAGAGATGCACATCTGGCATGTAAAAGGCCAAGTCGAGCAAACACCTATCAAGTGGAAAGATGGCACCACAGCGATTGAGAAAACCATCACACCGACTAAAATGGACTTTGTTAAAGCCGCCCATGAAAACCTTAAGCGCTTATTGGCAGAGTCACCAGACTTTAAAGGTATCAGCGAGATCAAAGCGGAAAAGCTTGTCACCTTCTTTGGCGACACCCTGTACGACATAGCTCGAAATAAGGATATCAAACGTTTATTGCCAATTGTGGGTCAGGAAGTGGCTCAGCGCATCATTGATGGGCTAAACCAATACGAAGAACTAGGCGCATTACGTCTACTTGATGAGTTAGGCGTGCCACCTCATATCGGCGATTCGGTCATCACTATATGGGAACAGCAAGCTTATGAACAGATCAGAAAGAATCCGTATTTCCTAACCGCATTCATGGCGGACTTATCGGCAATCGATGCCTACGCCCTAGACCGTCTAAAAATGAAAGAAGATGCGCCTGAACGCCTTATCGCTTATGCAAAACAAGTGATGTTTAATGGCTTTAACTCAGGTAATACCTGCCTTGAAACATCTAAAGTAAAATATCAACTTAACCGTATGCTTGGCAAAGCACTTGGCACAAAGGCGTTTGACGAAGCTGTTGAACAAGGCGAATTGGAATTTCACGACAACCTTGTGCAAGTAAAAAGCATGGATATTGTTGAATCTTCGGTTGCCAACAACATCAAGCATTTAAGTGAAAAATCGTTTAGCCAAGCCCTTGCTAAACGAGTTGATAGCGTTATCGACACCTTTGAGCTAGGCGTAGGCTTTTCACTAACGGAGCAACAACGAAATGCCGTCCTGCAATGCTACACTAATTCTATCGCTCTACTCACGGGTGGTGCAGGTTGTGGTAAGACAACCGTGATAGAAGCTATTTGCTACACCCTAGAGAGCTTAAATCAAACTAAGCAAGTCATTCTCATGGCGTTAGCAGGAAAAGCCGCACAGCGCATTACAGAGGCGACAGGCAGAGAAGCAATGACCATAGCTGGCTTCATGCATAACGTAAAACCAGAAGACATTGACGACGACGCGGTGATTATCGTCGATGAAGCCTCTATGGTGGATGTTTTGTCGTTACTTAAGGTATTAAAGCGTGTACCAAAATGTGGACGTATTATTTTAACGGGTGACCAAGAGCAGTTGCCACCTGTCGGTGTTGGGCTTGGCCTACATGTGTTGGTCAACCTCCCCTTGGCAAACCCACACTTAACCGTTGTTAAACGCCAGTCGGAAAGTTCTGGTATTCCAAACATTGCCTCTGCGATCCGCAACTACCCATCAAACA
Organism: Alteromonas profundi; assembly: GCF_010500865.1. Taxonomy (GTDB): domain Bacteria; phylum Pseudomonadota; class Gammaproteobacteria; order Enterobacterales; family Alteromonadaceae; genus Alteromonas; species Alteromonas profundi. The sequence continues at coordinate 4,392 of NZ_JAAAWN010000043.1, read as the reverse complement.
AGATTGAAGTACCATTTACTCCGTATCAAGGATCAGGTAGTGGTGTTAGCTTTATCGATTGTGAGCCTAGCAACATTGAAGCAATGTGCATGAAAGTTTATCGAGAACTTGGCGGTAATGGCTCAGATGATAACGTTGTATTGCTGTCATCAGTTAAGCACCAAGAAGGCGGCGTTGTTAATATTAATAGTCATGTTTACGATGAGTTTGCACTTGGTGAAAAGCTAACGCTTGAGCACACGGAATTTGGCAATGTAAATCATAACATTGATGGTAGACCACTTAAGGTTGGCGAAATGGTCATGTTCACTCGCAATGACTATAAAAAAGACATTCGCAATGGCTCCGTCGGTAAAGTATTAAGCTCCAATGATGAAGCGGTGACCATTGACTTTGAAGGTAACATCGTTGAGCTAGCACTGAATGATTTATGCAATATTGAGCGTGCTTATGCGATGACAGTACATAAGTCTCAAGGCTCTCAATATGAGCGTGTCATTATCGTAGTTAAAAACAGCAGAAATATTGATAGGCACTTGCTTTACACCGCCGTGACAAGAGCTAAAAAGCAAGCAATTTTAGTCGGTTGTCGATGTACATTTTATTCTGCATTACAAAAGTCTAATGCTTTAAATCGGCGAACCCTTCTCTACAACCACTTTGAACGAGTTGTAGATAATCGATAGGGTTACCGTTACTAATTTAACCGTATCGATATAAGCAGCATATCTGTAAAATGAAACGAAAATTTACCAAAGGTAGGCCACATTATGCCAAACAGAACTATTAGCAAACTGGCAAAAGAAGTTGGGGTGAATGTCGAAACTATCCGCTTTTACGAGCGCAAAAGTTTAATCGAACAACCTGTTAAACCAGAGACAGGCTACCGACATTACTCTGATGAAATTGTGAACAGAGTGAGATTCATTAAACGTACCCAAGAATTAGGGTTTTCTTTAAAAGAGATTGAGAATCTACTGAAATTAAACGACGCCCCATGTAGCCAAGTTCAAGATTTGGCTGAAGCCAAGCTAGAATCTGTTGCCGATAAGATCAGTGATTTAAAAAAATTACAAAACGCGTTAACCGAGTTGGTTGGTTTATGTCATTCTAATGCCGATAAAAACACCTGCCCAGTCATTGACTCACTTCAACCGAATTCAAAATAACAAAAAACGCTTGACTCCGTACCTAGATACGGCACTTATACTCTAGTTAAGTTCATAAACTGGAGTATGACAAATTGAACCAAGATTCAAACTTACCTTTGATTAGTGGGGTAATTGCAGCCATTGGTGCAGGATTATGCTGTGCTGGACCGTTGGTTTTGCTTTTACTCGGCATTAGCGGTTCTTGGATAAGTAACCTAACGCTATTAGAGCCATACAGACCAATCTTTATAGTTTTGGTTATTGCTGCATTTGGGTTCGCAGGCTGGAAAGTTCATCGACCTATCGAAAAATGTGAGCAAGGCACTGCATGTGCAATTCCAAAAACAAGAAAACGCAGACAAGTCACTTTTTGGGTATCAGCATTAGTCGCACTTGTCCTTGTGACGAGTAATTACTGGATCATTTGGTTTGCGTAAGTTTTTGAAAAATATTTAAAACGGAGAATATCATTATGAAAAAATTAATAACTTGTTTATTACTTAGCGTGTCGGCGGCGTCTGTGGTTGCAAAAGAACAAACGGTTACGCTGGAAGTTCCTACCATGAACTGTGTGACCTGTCCGATTACCGTTAAAAAAGCGTTAGAAAACGTTGATGGGGTGAAACTCGCCAAAGTATCGTATGACACTAAATTAGCGTTGGTAACATTTGATGACGAAAAGGCCACCATCAAAGCACTCACTGATGCCACAACGAATGCGGGCTACCCATCCAAGAAAGTTAAGTAGTCTTATGAAGAAACTACTGAATATAACCACGCGTTTCGGAGAAAAAGCAGGCGCTATTGGAGCGCTCGTTTCCGCGATGGGGTGTGCGATGTGTTTCCCTGCAATTGCGAGTTTAGGCGCTGCAATTGGTATGGGATTCCTGAGTCAGTGGGAAGGACTGTTTATCAATACCTTATTGCCCTTTTTTGCTTGGGTTGTACTTGTACTAAATGGTTTAGGGTGGCTGAGTCATAAACAATGGCGACGAAGCGCCATCGGTATGATAGCTCCCGTCCTTTTACTATTGTCTTTGTACCCTTGGTTTAAATATGGGTGGAGTACATACGTAACCTATTCAGCGCTGGGGTTAATGGTCTTGGTATCGCTGTGGGATATATTTTCACCTGCTTACCATCGCTGTGATGACACATGTGACACAACTGACAATATTGACACTAAGGAGTTAAAATGATCAAGTTAAGTATTCAAGGCATGACATGCCCCAGTTGTGCACCAAAGGTTCACAATAAAATAATCAAACTAGATGGCGTACATGACGTGTCTGTCTCTTATGCTGAGAGTTTAGTCTCTATCACTCCATCAGAAGATTTTAACGTCCAGAGTGCGATTGACGCCCTAGAATCAGAGGGCTACCAAGCTTATATACAGGAGAATTCTTGTTGTACATCTGATCAGTTTGTGTCAAATAAAAAAGATCTGCATGTTGCCATTATCGGCAGTGGTTCTGGCGCATTCGCTTGTGCAACCAAGGCGGCTGAAGGTGGCGCAAAAGTTACCATCATTGAAGGAGCTGACGTTATAGGTGGATGCTGCGTAAATGTTGGATGTGTGCCATCAAAAATATTGATCAGAGCCGCACAACTCGCAGAGCAGCAACGTAACAATCCATTTGCAGGTCTTGAAAATCACCAGCCGCAATTAAATCGAGCCTTATTGTCGCAGCAACAATCGGCACGTGTTGAGGAGTTGAGACATGCTAAATACCAGAACATCTTAGATACAAACCCTTCCCTGAGTCTTATCAAAGGTTATGCACGCTTTAAAAACGCCAACACACTGATTATTGATAAACCAGACGGTGATCAACAAGAAATTAGTGCGGATAGAATCTTAATTGCTACGGGATCTACTCCCACCATTCCAGCAATCAATGGATTGAATGATACGCCTTTTTGGACATCCACCGAAGCACTGTTTGCATCTGCTTTACCAGAGCATTTGGTTGTTATTGGTTCATCGGTAGTAGCACTGGAAATTGCTCAGGCTTATCGTCGATTGGGTTCTGAAGTCACGGTGCTTGCAAGGCATACCTTACTGTATAGGGAAGACCCGCTGTTAGGTGAAGAGTTGGAGAAGTGCTTCAAAAAAGAAGGCATCAATGTTCTTACCGATACGAGTGCCAATAACATTGCCCATGATGGTAAACACTTTGTTATCGATTCAAACAACGGTCGAATTACCTCTGACAAACTACTTGTAACTACGGGACGTCATGCAAACACTGAAAAGCTCAACCTAAAAGCTGCTGGTATTCAAGTTACCGAGCTAGGCGAAGTAATGGTCGATGCAAAAATGCAAACGAATGTCGAAGGAATATATGCTGCTGGTGACTGTTCAAACATGCCACAATTTGTTTACGTAGCGGCAGCCGCAGGCAGCCGAGCAGGAACGAATATGACTGGTGGTGATGTGAGTTTAGATCTATCGACAATGCCTGCCGTTATTTTTACCGATCCCCAAGTAGCCACGGTAGGATTCACTGAAGCTCATGCGAAACAGCAAGGTATCGATACGATAAGTAGGGTGTTACCAATGGAAAATGTGCCTAGAGCGCTAGCAAACTTTGAAACGGATGGATTTATAAAATTAGTTGCAGAGGAATCCACAGGTACGCTGATAGGCGCACAAATATTGGCTCATGAAGGTGGTGAGCTTATTCAAAGTGCAGCCATTGCCATTCACAATAAGATGACAGTTGAAGAACTAGCAGGACAACTATTTCCATACCTGACAATGGTAGAGGGGTTGAAACTATGCGCTCAAACCTTTCATAAAGACGTATCTGAATTATCCTGTTGCGCAGCTTAATCGCTATCCCAAACAAGTTGGAGCTAGCGCTTACACTAGCTCCCTTTTTTATTCAACAATCATAGCAAACACCTTCTGTTCTCCTTATCTCAGACGTGTAATTTGGCAACGCTAAATTCAACTCTTCCCTAAGATACTGATAAATCGCCCTATTATTTTCGATGAGATTTAACGCTACGGGATGAACTAAAACAGGCTAAATATGATAGTATCAAAATAACAAATTGAACTTAGTAAGAAAGCCAACAAAAACCTATTTTGATAGCCTTTTTAATGATACTTATTTATACTGATAGAAAAGAATTTGAGGATTCAAGTTATGTTTGTGAAGAGTGCGAGAGATAACAAGGGTTACGACCAACCCACCCACTCAGTGATACTAAAAAACACAAGACATAACAAAAT
>NZ_JAAAWN010000042.1 GCF_010500865.1 Alteromonas profundi | reverse complement strand
TTGCCGAATACGATTCACTATGCGACAGTGGAAAGCTGCACTCAAATGGTACAGCTCTATAGTAGACGGGGCCTGGGCCGGATGTGCATGAAATTAAATTCGTGGGGATCCCTCAGGGTCAGAGTACTTTATTGACGTAAAAGTACTCTGACCCCTTTTCTAAAGAAAAATGCGAGTTGATAAATATCCTTGGCGAAACACGTTATAATGGGGAATAAATGTAAATAGGAATTAATATGAAAGTCTGTGGTGTAGATATTAAAAGCAACGACGCAACGGTGTGTTTGTTGTCTCTTGTTGATGGGTTGTTTCATGTTCCCGACTGTCGTACGCGTCGCTTAACGTTAGCAGATACCAGTGCCAAAGGGCTGAAAAGCTTTCAGAGTACTTTCGCTAAACTTGTTGCCGATTACAAAATTGATGCTGTGATAATTCGCCAACGTCAAAGCAAAGGTAAATTTGCAGGCAGTGCCATTGGTTTCAAACTAGAAGCGGCTATTGAATTAATTGAAGGGTTAGAAGTTGTTGTATTCAGCCCAACTGATATTAAAGAGTCCTTACGCAGAAACCCAATTGCAGTGCCTTTTGCAGATACTGGATTAAAGCAATTTCAAGAAACTGCTTTTACTACCGCTTATGCATGGCTAATGAAAAACGATAATCTTTCACAAACAAGCGGATGATTAATCAGGTGAAAGCTGCGCTAAAAGTTTGCTTACACAGGCTTCGCCGCCTAGTGCGATATTTGCCAGTAACGATACTATGGCAGCGGCTGTGATGAAAGTTGCGCGTCAAATGGGTCTAGAGTTACCTTCTCATTTGTCTATAGCTGGATTTGATAACTCGCGTATTTCTCAACAACTATGGCCAACATTGACTACGGTACAACAACCTTTGCGGGAGCTGGCGGCGCGCAGTACCGAATTGCTTATTAGTAATATTCTAAGTAAACCAAATGATACATCGGAAAACGAATTTCAATGCACGTTACTTATCCGAGAATCAACAGCGGCGAAACAAACTTGATGCCGACGATAAGTTTTTACTTGTAAAGCCTATAAGACAGTTATGTCGTGCTGTCGGAAAAATTAATACGAGCAAGCCTGTCTTGCTCTTCATCCTCCGCAGCTTGTATTTCTTCTAGGATAGCGTCTACGTCAGCGGCTTCACTATCGTCTTCAAACTCACCAGTAAGGATAGAATTGGGAGTTAGGTTAGCTTCTGCAAACAGTGCCCACATTTCTTTTGCGTAGTTAGTATGTAATAACTCGGGCGCAAATTGGCTGTAATAACGACGAATATTATTTACGTCACGGGTGAACATTGCTTGTGCATTGTTATTAGCCGAAGCGTTAACCGCTTGTGGTAAATCGATAATAACAGGGCCTTTGTCGTCAACAAGTACATTAAATTGGGATAAATCGCCATGAATAATGCCCGCGCAAAGCATCAACATAATATTATGCATCATCACTTTATGCTGTGCTATAGCCTCTTCTTTGCTGAAGCTAACCTGGCCTAATTGCGGCGCCGCTTCACCATTTTTATCACTCACTAGCTCCATCAGTAATACACCGTCAACACAGCAATATGTATCAGGTACTCGAACACCAGCTTCATGTAGGCGAGATAGGGCATCAACTTCTGCAGTTTGCCAAATTTCTTCTTCTATTTGCCGTCCATAGCTAGAGCGTTTACCCATGGCACGGGCTTGACGGCCACCCCGCACTTTTCGACCTTCTTGATACTGCGCAGCTTTTTTAAAACTACGTTTTACCGCATCTTTATAAACCTTTGCGCATCTAATCTGGTCATCACAGCGAACTACAAAAACATCGGCTTCTTTGCCACTCATCAGGCGGCTTATAACCTCATCAATTAAACCATCACTGACGAGCGGTTGTAGGCGTTTAGGTACCTTCACTTGTTACCTGCTAAATGAAGTTGATTTATTGTCATGGTTTAAAGCTGTGCCCCGTGTGGTTTATTTAATTCGCTAATGCAGTATATCAGCCCCAAAGCTTAAAAGTAGTAGTGAAATGGCATTTATTATCGCCAGTAAACAAATGCACCGTCTAAACAGCTATGCTGTTTATCATGTTTCGCTTTTCTATTGGGTGTTAAAGCCGAGGCGTTAAATAAATGTACATTTGTTGGCGATTACAAGTAAGATACTATACGTTAGTCTTGTTTTACAGCCGTTGCGTTAAAGCGAAAGGATGCACTGTGTTCCGCAAAGTATCGAAGTCAGCACTCATTATTTCTATTTTTTGTATGCTATTTATATGTATTTTGGCAGTTTTAGCCAACATATTATGGATAGAAACAAAGCGGTTTAGTAACGAAGCTATAGAACAGCAGTTTGATGTGCTGCAAAAAGACTTTCAAAATCAAATTAACAACGTCATTCTAGACGCACGTTCAATCGCTATCCAAGAAAGCAAAAGCCCCCTGATACATGATGCGTTAGATGAAGGTGATGCAAAACGCTACCTTTCAGCACATTGGTCTGCGCTTTTTGACGTTTATCCTAATTTGCAGCAAATTCGCTATATTACATTGGATGGGCAAGAGCAATTACGTGCTGAAAAATCGTCGGGAACATTCATTTGGCGTGATACCCAAGATTTGCAAAACAAAGCAAATCGATACTACTTTATTGAAGCCGTTGAGTCGCAGAAAGATTACTACATATCGCCGTTAGATTTAAATAAAGAGCGAGGCGTTATAGAACTTCCCTACCGGCCCACTATCAGAAGCGTCGCTAAGTACCGTGTTGATGGGGAAGTACAGGGCTTAGTTGTACTTAATTTCGACCTTCGGCAGGTTTTCTTACGCTTAAATAAGCTTCAAACCCAAAGTGCCCACTGGTTAATAAACCCCGACGGATTCTTTCTTGCTGCCCCGAATGACACAGCGTGGGGGTGGCTGCTTGATAGACCAAAGAACCAAGTAAGTATGCAGTTTCCTGGTTTTGAAAACCGCTTTACGGGCACTGAAGATAACACACCGGATGCGCACTTCTTATCAAATTTTAAGTACGGGAAGATCCCTATTAGTAGCAGTAATACTAAAGATACTGATATTGAAGACGCTTTTTATTGGTTAGTCATGGAAAAGTCTGCCGGCGTTGTGGCTTACATGCAACGTACTAAACAATTTATTGTTCTTGGCTTTATTGTGTCGGCATTGTTTTTAATGGGGTTAGCATATCTGCTTGTTCGACTACTTAAGCAATTGAATTTGGAAAAAGAACTAGCGATAAAGGCAAAAAACAAAGCCACCAATGCTGAAAAAGCCAAAGCCGATTTTCTTGCCAGAATGTCTCATGAAATTCGCACGCCTATGAATGGTGTTTATGGCTTGCTGCAAATTACCCAAGGCGAGCGTAACTACAAGAAAATTAATGACAATATTGAACAAGCACTCACAAGCTTTTCTTTGCTAAGTCGTATTATCGATGATGTATTGGATTTTTCTAAAATTGAAGCGGGTAAGCTCGATATGATAGAAGCACCGTTTAGGCTCGACAGCCTGCTCAATCAAGTTGGGAAAATGATGAGCCGTGCTGCTTACGGTAAACACATAGAGTTGTGGATTGATATCGACCCTAAATGCCCAACGCATGTAGTGGGTGACTCAGTTAGACTAAATCAAATTATAAGCAACCTAATTAGTAATGCGATTAAATTTACCTCACGCGGGGAAGTAAATCTAAACGTTGATTTACTCTCTGAAACCGAAGAGTCAGTTCAACTGGGATTTGAAGTGAAAGATACGGGTATTGGCATGACTGAAGCGCAAGTCACTCGCGTATTTGGAGCATTTACCCAGGCAACTCGAGAGACAAATAATAAGTTTGGTGGTACCGGGTTGGGCTTGAGCATTGCCAAACAACTTGTTGAAATGATGGATGGAAAAATTGGCGTGGTAAGTCAAAAAGGGAAGGGGAGCAAATTCCATTTCAATGTTGTACTGAAAAAAGCCTCTAATGAGCAAGAGGCTAGCTCAAACGAGCAAGACGTAGAGTCGTATCAAGCCATTATATTTACCCAGAACGTGAACGTAGAAACCGGTATTAAACGCCAATGTTCAGTACTGGGCTGGCCTTCTTATGTCGCAAAAAATGTAGAAGATTTAGATGCACACAAATCATCGAGCAGCCTACCTAGGGTTATTTTAATTGATGAAACTATTTTAAACGCTATCAGCAAAGAGGCACTGGCGGCATGGCAAAAAGAGCAAAAAGCGATAACGCATTTAGTTATTGTTTCCCACAATACAGAAGACTTTGATAAGAACACGCTTGTTCTAGTTGACGATTTACTCTACAAGCCCTTCACGCCTTCGACACTGTACGATACGGTTATTTCTTGTAACTCCTCTACAGAAGACTCTGCCGATAAGCCCATAGTCCAAGACGCCGAAAAAACACTGGCCAAAACACTCATTTTAGTAGTTGAAGACAATCCCATTAATCAACAGGTGGCGGGCGCCATGCTAAAAAGTGCAGGCGCGATTGTTAAATTTGCGGAAAATGGGAAGGAGTGCCTAGACTTACTCGCCACTGGGTTTAGGCCACATTTAATACTGATGGATATGCAAATGCCTATTATGGGGGGCGTAGAGGCCGCTGAACGTATTCGCGAAAACGAAATGTGGGATCACATTCCTATTTTGGCCATGACGGCTAATGCCATGGAAGAAGACAAAAAACGGTGTTTTGATGCTGGCATGCAAGGCCATATTGTTAAACCGGTGGTGAAACAAGACCTCATTGCTGCAGTAAAATCTCGACTAGATTAAGCCTGCTTAGCGATTTTTTGGGAGGCATTATTATTTATAATCTACGGTGTAGAAATTTGTATTTTTAGTGTTCTTAGTAGCAACGTAGGCTCTCCAATAAACGTTTACTCGTTCAATCGAATATATTAAGAATTAAACCCATTCGCTGTGTAGCCGTATAGTCAAAGGTAACTTCTTTTTATTGCATAGGGACAGCGATGGACGAGTCGATTAGCAAATTGCTTAACAAACTGGTTAATGAAGAAGATAAAGATAAGATATCTGCGGGAGAGATTATATCCCGTTTTGAAGATAGAGGCTTTGGACCTTTGCTTCTAATACCTTCCTTAATTGCTCTTCTGCCTACCGGCGCTATACCCGGCGTACCTACCTTTTGTGGGATAACCCTTTTTCTCATTTGCGTACAAGCTGCGGCGGGAAAGCAAAGCCCATGGTTGCCGAATAAACTAACCAAGCAGAAAATTTCAACCGATAAACTTGAAACCGCCGTAGACAAAGCCAAACCTAAAATTGAGCGGGTGGAAAAGTTATTGCGCCCGAGGTTTACGCAACTTTCGCAATCTCCTATGAAAAATATTATCGCAGGCTACTGCGCCGTCGCTGCTTTATGTATGATCCCCCTTGAAGCGTTGCCATTTGCTGTTGCTTTACCCGCATTTGCACTGTGCATTACGGCAATAGGTATGACCAATAGAGACGGCGTGTTTATTGGCGTGGGGTCTGTGCTTCAATTAGGTACGCTATACCTTGTATTCACCACGGTTGGCGTACTTTGAATAATGGGGTCAGAGTACTTTTTGAGGTAATGTACTCTGACCCCTTTATCACTTTATTTTGTTCCTTCTAGCATTTCTTTAGCGCAATGGTCGCCGTGAAGTACGGAGATATCACCCGTTGTTTCTAAAACCACAGCCCTAACCTGTTGCATATCTAGCACATTCGCTTCTCGAAGCTTTGCCAATAGGTCGCTACGGGCGACGCGGGTTTCAGCTAGCGCACTTTCTATAACTTCGCCGTTGCGCATTAATATAACGGGGGTATTTTGCATAATCGCTTCTATCTTTTCAGAGCGTCTGCGTAACCAAGCCGTAACCGACTGCACCAGGAATAACGCGGCCATGGCGACTACGGCCTGTAGAAAGGAACTCCAGTTATTGGTTTGAGATGCACTTGCTAGCAATGACCCTACTGCCACTGTCATAACAAAGTCGAAGTTGGTCATTTTTGAGAAGGAACGAAGACCATTTATTCGTACTAGTAATACTACCCAGAACATCCCCATTGTAGTTAATAGCAAGCCTTTCAGTAATACATCCAAAGTGGGGTCGGTACTAAACATATCAATTTTCTCCGTTTCTCGAAACGCACGAGGCTATACTCATTGTTATTTCGTTTAAATTAGGTTTACGATCTTCCAGTCGCTTTTTCGCCCCAAATTTCTTCTAAGCGTTCGTCTCGCCCGCAGTTCCACCGATATAGCTTATAGCGAACGGGGCTTTTCTTATAGAAGTCTTGGTGACCAATTTCATCGCCCTTTATCGGGTAAAAGGGAGATGCATCTAAAATAGGGGTTACTACTTTTTGATTAGGAAACTGGGCTTTTACCGCATTTTTGGTTTCTTCAGCAATGCTGCGTTCTTGCTTATTGGCTACAAATATGGCGCTCAAGTAGCTTGGGCCCTTATCACAAAATTGACCGCGATCATCAAAAGGATCAATGTTCACCCAATAGTGAGCAAGTATTTCGCGGTAAGATACTTTGTTTTCATCATAGGTTATTTTCACTGCTTCATAGTGCCCTGTATGATCTCCATTGTAGGTAGGATTAGGCGTACTACCGCCTGTAAACCCAGAAATAACCTCAGTTACACCTTCTAACTTTTCAAAATCTGATTCCATGCACCAAAAACATCCACCGGCTAAAATCGCTTCATCAGCATTAATAGCAGGTGCAATAGTAACGGTGCTCAACAACAGGGCAGGTATGATAGATTTCATTGTTAACCTATAAAAACTAACTATTAAAAAGGGGAATGTATATGTTTGTTATTACTAATACAGAACGGTTTAAGTTGAAAGAACGTTCATTTATTTATGCATTATTCCCGCGTAATATTTTCATTCTACTATGTAGCCTACGCACATTTATTTACCACGTTTGACCAAGCATTGATGAGTTACACCTATAAATAAAGGGCTGCAGCGATGATTCGACTTCGGCAGAGCATTTGCACTGTTATATTTTTAATCGCAAACCGCACTATTGGTTTGAACGAAAAAGTAAGGAGATAGTAGATGAGCATAGTTAAATCAGGAAGCGCAGCTTATAAGCCTTTAGGCAAGGAAGGTAAGGGCAGTATTTCTACAGAAACCGGTGCATTATCTAACCAGCCCTACGGATTCAATACACGATTTGAGGATGGCAAAGGCACTAACCCTGAAGAGCTTATTGGTGCAGCCCATGCAAGTTGTTTCACTATGGCGTTGTCTTTTGCTTTAGCTGAAGCGGGGTATGACGATGGCGAGCTAAACACAACGGCAAAAATTAGCTTAGATAAAACCGGCGATGGTTATAAGATAAGTAAGTCTGCACTTTTCTTAGAAGCCAGTGTAGAGGGTATTGGTGAGGACGAATTCGCTAAGATAGCGAACGATGCCAAGGAAAATTGCCCAGTTTCGAAGCTTTTAGATGCCGAGATAACCCTAGAATATAAGCTGTAGAAAAAAGGGTCAGAGTACTTTTTCTCGAAATGTACTCTGACCCCATTATTTAAGTTTTTTAACCTTGTCATTCATCTGTCTTAGCTCATGGTGAAATAAATCTAGGCGCACAATAAACCCTTCGGTATCTAGCTGCTCATTTCGTTGAATAACCAGTTCTATAGAGCTCGCGAGTTCTGCTAACGCATAGGCGCCTATATATTTAAGCGCCGTAGTGTAAATATGTGCAATCCGTAATATGGTCTTATAGTCCCGTTCCTCAATCGCTTTTCTAAGGGTTTCTAATTCGGGTTGAAGCGCAATAAAGTCGTTTAGTAGCACTTTGTACAAGGCTTCATCATTTAGCAACGCTTGCATAGCTTGCTTTTTATCAATAAATGCTAAGGAATAGGGGACAATTGGATCGGATGAGGCGGGCTTGGATTTATGTGCCCCTTTAGCTGACGATGTCGCTTTTTGTCCGTCTAGTATTTCAACCAGCAGGTCGAAAAAACGGTTAGGATCGACGGGTTTGTTTATATGTCCATCCATTCCAGCGTCATAACTTTTTTCAATATCTTGCTGCATTGCGTGTGCAGTCATGGCAATAATTGGAAGTGGGAGTCGCAACTCATTTCGAATGGCTCGTGCTGCAGCTAGGCCGTCCATTTTTGGCATCTGAATGTCCATTAGCACAATATCAAATGCGGCGTCTTCGCGAAGGACATCCAAGGCTTCTAATCCGTTGCTTACTACCTTAATCGTCGCGTGGGTGTCTTTTAATAAGCCTAATGCGACTTTCTGATTAAGGCTATTGTCCTCGGCAAAAAGGATTTTTTTTCCTGCTAAGTTTGGTGCATGAATTTTCTCAGCATCTAATGAGTGGTTTGGACTGTTCAAACAAAGCTCTTTTAGCTTATCTACCAATTCAGTTGTGGCAAAGGGTTTCTTGATAAAGCTATGAATACCCAGTTGTTTGGCTTGTTCACGCATTTGTGGCGACTCGAATGCCGATAACATGATGACCTTGGTTTTTTTCTTCACAAATTCTTGGTTCATGATAGCTGCAACCTCTAAACCGTCTATATCAGGCATTTTAAAGTCTAGGATGAGCACGTCGTAAGGGGTTTCGCAGGCAGTGGCTTCACGAAGTTTTGCAATAGCCTCTTGCCCTCCTGTTGCTATATCTGCTTTGATGTCGGCGCTAGACAAAGCCTCTGATATTGCTCGCCTTGAAACACTGATATCATCTGCAATAAGTACTTTGAGTGACGACAATTTCATAGGGGGCGAGATGGAATTTTGGGCGGGGTCACGCTCGGTTATCACCGTAAAATAAAAACTGGCACCTTTTCCTAGCTGGCTTTCAACCCAAATATCACCGCCCATTAGCGTTGTAAGTTGTTTACAAATCGTTAGCCCCAACCCGGTTCCACCGTAGCGCCGTGAAATAGATTCGTCTCCCTGATTAAACGGCTTAAAGAGCTTGGATTTTTGTTTAGTACTTAAGCCTATACCAGTATCTTTTACTTCAAACTCAAGCAAAATCTTATCTTCGTCATCGGTACATCTAACGCTAACTGATACGAGCCCTTCTTCTGTGAATTTAAGCGCATTACTTAATAAATTGCTTAATATTTGCTGAATTCGCAGAGGATCGCCAATTAGATTAAGCGGCACATCTCGAGCAATATGTTGTATTAGCTCAATATGCTTCTCATTGGCGCGGCCAACATGAAGGCGAATGGTGCGGTTCACTAAAGACCCTAAATTAAATTGCGTTGACTCAATATCTAATTTTCCAGCTTCAATCTTTGAAAAATCCAATATGTCGTTGATTACGCTTAGAAGGGTTTGGGAGGCTCCTTCTATTTGTACAAGGTTAGTTTGTTGCTCTTGCGTTTCGGCCGCGCGCTGGGAAAGTTTAGTCAGACCAATGATCGCATTGAGTGGTGTACGAATTTCATGGCTCATACGTGCAAGAAAATCAGACTTAGCCTTAGTGGCTTTGCGCAGATCATGAGTAAGATTATCTAACGCTCTGCGCTGTTGTCGGGTACGAATCAAAAGGCCGATAACCAGTATTAATGATAAAATAACGCCTGCGATGAAATAGAGTTGGTAGGTGTTTTGTTTTTGCTGAATAAGATTACGCTGTTCTTTTAGCTGATTCTCTTTTTCTAGCAGTCTTATCATCTCTTCTTTTTCTGATATGGCTAAGCGAACCCGATTCAATGCCAGTAATCTAGATTGTTGTTCGTTAAAACTTTGCTTATAAACTTTGCGATATTGCTTTGAATAATTTAGTGCGGTGCGATAATCATTTGTACTTTCAGACAGTAAAATTAACTGCTCGAGAAGATCAAGTAGCAACACCTTGTCATTTTGCACTACATCCCTGGTGAGACCAGATTCTAGTTCCGCTATTGCAAGCTTTGTTTCTCCACGTTGCTTATAAATTTTGGCGAGTTGGAGTAAGTATGTTCCCTCGTTATACCGAAAACCTACCTGACGATCGGCTTCGGCTGCTTGGTTAAGCCTTTTAAGCGCCTCGGCTAAATTTCCCTGTGCAATGTACAGTCCTGCCATGGCGTTGTAAACAATGCTTATAAAGGGGTAGTCCATCTCACTTAGCAGGTTTTCAGCTAGCAATAAGCTCACCTTTGCGTCTTGATATTTTTCTACCGCGTTTTGGGCATAACCTTGAAAAAAGTAGGCGATGCCTTCATCTTGCGGGCTATTTAGGCGTTGAGCTGTAGACAGGTACTGGCGGCTAAATGACAACATTTGATCAAAGTCTTTTAGCGAGGTGTAAACATTCCCCATTGTGCTATAAACAAGTAAAACTCGCTTGCTTTGGGCTTCGTTGTACAGAGCGAGAGAGCGATTCAATGCTTCTAATGCGGTTGCGTGCTCCCCAGAAAAATCTAATATTAACCCCTCCAATCGATACGATTCCGCTAGCGCAATCGTATTCTTGGCGGTTTTAGCGAGGTCTCGGGCTTCCAGAATGGTTTCGTATGCAGCAATGTAATTCTGCTTTAAAATATGGGTGTAAGCCTTAAGATTTAGAAAACCGGCATGGTTGTATTCATCTGGGTTGGCAGCGAAAAACTGTTCTAAACTTATAAGTGTTGTTTCAACGGAAGCATCGTTTTTTCTTATTCGCTCTTTTAACTCGTCGAATAAGCCTTGTGAAGGAGGAGGACTATCTGCCACCGCCTGAAAAGCAAACACAAAAAGTGCCATTGAGCAAACAATAGCACTAATTAAAACGCGGAGACGACACTTCACAGTTTGCTGTATATGAGCTAATAATTAACGACGCGAATGGCTTTTTCTGTATCGTCAAAGCGCTTTGAAACCTCGTCCCAATTTTTCTCTTTAATTAGGGTGAGCTCTTCTTGAGAGAGGCCGTAATCGCTTGCTGTTGTTACCGGATCTCGCTTATACGCTTCCATCAATTTACTGTTGGTGTCCAACTCTACTAAGAAATCTACAATTGATTTTGCCATTTTTATTTCCTGTTAGTTTACACTGGGGGTTCTGTATTCAATAACTTGTTGTTTTGTCAATCCTAGCTTGGCCAAACGGTCTTGTCGGTAAGCTGGTAAGCCTAAAGAAGGCACTACGAGTGTCGATATTAATGTTGTTTTGGTGTTTATTAGCTCGCCAAGTAAAACCTTCTGTATTTTGGGCTCACATAAGGGCAAGGTTGCAGCTTCATATATAATAAGCTCGTGGTCTTCGGGATAATGTTCCCGCAATATATCTGTCAGCATGGCTAAGCCGGCTTGGTTCTGATTGGCATCGAGTACACTTAAAGATGCCTCACCCGCTAACCCAATCTGCCAAATAATCTGCGTCATATAAGGGTCGATGCGATAGTCACGAAACAAAAACTGTGTAGCTTCATAAGACTGGCAGCCGAATCGCGAGGGATCTAATCCCAAGTCAGCAATCAGGCAGTCTTCAGCAGATACACCCGGCAACATTTTCGCTTCTAAGCCTAGTTCGCGAACTCTGCGAATAGCCTCATGGGAGGGCGTGACAAATACCCCCGCATGACCATAAAACGCTACGCAAACATTAAAACCTTCTATGACACTTTGCACAATACGGTCAGTCATTTGACTATATGTTACAGCGCGAGATTTGCCTTGCTGGTAAAGGTCATCAAGAGAAACGCAGTTGGGGTTTAGTTTTTTGACGAAGTGCTCGCCAACTTTGTTCATGATACCCATAAATACAATGTCGGCATTTTCAATGTAGCTTTTAGACGCCAACGTCAATTGACCAGCCACGCTAATGCCGGTGCCAACAATAACTAATGATCCCTTTTTAACCTTGTCCATTGTTTCCTTTACCGATTATCGCGCTGGGGCTGAGATTTACTATAAATGAGATTCGCAAGATTTACTATGGCATAGATTAGAGAATAAAGGGGTCAGAGTCTGAGGGATCCCCACGAATTTAATTTCATGCACATCCGGCCCAGGCCCCGTCTACTATAGAGCTGTACCATTTGAGTGCAGCTTTCCACTGTCGCATAGTGAATCGTATTCGGC